>JAZNEI010000028.1:0-78591 GCA_045588485.1 Bacteroidaceae bacterium
CGTAAAATGCTCACGATGTTTTTTGGGTGCTGCGGAACTCGCTTCGCTCAAACATCCTCGCACTTAATCCAAAAAACATCTACCATTTTACTAATTTTCCTATGGCGCACCAATGAACAACCTTATGATTTTATGAAAAAGTGGGCTTGCTTTAGTCTTTTTGCTGTAAAAGTGGCAATATCAGCTTCGTCAATAGCACTTTTTGGGATTATTCTATTTTTATCGGACAGTAATATATAGAAAAAAACGATTGCCCTGTGATTCACATCAGAGGGCAACCTTAACACAAACACAAAATAAAACACGACAAAACTACTATGCAATTCATTGGCCTGTTTATGCATTAAACATAAAGCACTCGAAGCAGGTATTCACATATCCACATAGAGTATCAGGTGATTTGCAATAGATAAACAGCTCGCAAGAGCTGTTTGTTTTTTATTTTCCGTTAAACAATGTAAAAATTGACGGAAATTTTTGTTTTAAAGTTCCTATCGGATAGAAACGAATATTATTTCAATAAACGAGCATATCGCAAAGTTTGTAATAACTTACAAAATAGCTACTGCTGTCATCTAATTAAATATTCAAAACTATTTAAACTCTATTGTGAAACGGGTGTAACCATCTTCATCGGTTTTAAGCGAGAACTTACATTTGTGTGCCGAAAGGACTTCGCGAGTAAACATAAGTCCGATGCCCTGTCCGTTGCTTTTTGTCGTAAAGAAAGGCGTGAATATCTGTTGTGCTGCATCGCTGCTGATACCTCGTCCATTATCGCATACAATGATAGTTGCAGGCTGTGCTAATGTTGATATTATTATCTCGCCACTTTTTTCGATGCTCTCTACCGAGTTTTTTACAATATTCACAAGTACCTGCTCAAAGAGAGCCACATCAATGCTGACGGGGACAGAGTCGTTATGCAGATTCATAGATAAGGTAATCTCCTTTTTTCGACATATTCCCTCCATAAAACGTGCACAATAGCGAGCACTCTCGTTAAGGTCGCACTGTTGTAATTGCAGAGTGGGTATCTTTACCACATCGGCAAAGCGAGTGATAAAATTACTGAGCATACGTCCGCGCTCCTCGCACACCTGCATAGCCTCGGTAATATCAACCACATCATTGGCAAAGGTTTCATTTGTTGCACTCTGCAACATCTCCTTTGCAGTCTCAATGATAGATGTTGTTCCACCCATTGTATTGTTTACCTCGTGAGCAATCATACGTATCACCTTTTCGTAGGCATTACGTTCAGCCTTGTGCAGTTGCTCGGTCAGACGCTCAATAAGCACAAAGGGGTGGGCAAAGCCCCGGTCCTGAAACGAGAGACGCGATATACTATACACCTCTATGCCGCTTATCTTCACAGTGCGTGTTTCACCCTGTGCGGTAGATACAATTTCGCGACATAATGGTATGTCAATCTCGGCAATTTTCTTATTCAGGCAGTCGTTGCCACAGCCCAATATTCCTTTTGCCGAGGGATTTATCATTGTAATCCTATTGTCAAAATCAAGAATTATCACTCCCATTGGCGAGGCCTGTATCAGCAGGTCGAGAAAGTGATTCTGCTCTCTCAGACGCAGACGTTCGTCCTTCAGCTGTGCCATCATACGATTGAATATATCAACAATCTTGTCGGCTTCGCGTTGTCCCACTGGCGATAGTCGGCTGCTGAAGTCCTGCTCACGCAGCAAATTGAGTCCTGTCGCTATTGTATCGAGTGGCTTTATTATTTTTCGATAAAAATAGATGAGAAAAAACATACTGAAGAGTGCTACCCCCTCGGTTGCATAAAACAGTTTTGTACTGCACCTATCATACACTATAATAAGAAGCACTGCCCATGCAAGCACAAGCAGTACCGAAACAGCGAGGAATATGTTTTTCTGTCTCATTATGTTCCTATTTTAATCCATATTTTTCTAATCGCCGGTATAGTGCCTGACGGCTTATGCCCAACGATGCTGCAACCTGCGTCATATTACCGCCATATTTCTCCATAGCTTCTGTGATGCGAATACGCTCTGCCTCGTCAAGTGTCAAGGCTGTAGTTGCAATGGTTTTTGACAACGTTGATGAAACGTCAATTGCCAAACGAAAATCATCGGTAGTGAGTCTGTTTTTTCCACTCATAAGAATAGCACGCTCGACTAGATTTTTAAGTTCGCGCACGTTTCCCGGGAAAGGCTGACGCATAAGATACTCCATTGCTTCGTCGGCAATATCAATTTTAGGCAGACTGTTGTTCTGTGCAGCAAGTGACGCAAAATGCCGCACAAGCAGAGGAATATCCTCGCGGCGTTCGCGCAACGGTGGCAGATGCAGAGTAATAAGGTTTATTCTATAGTAGAGGTCCTCGCGGAAAGTGCGCTCGGCAACCATCTTTGTGAGGTCGGCATTTGTAGCACACACCACGCGAATATCAACCTTACGCGGACGACTATCACCAAGCACCTCAAAAGTCTGTTCCTGCAACACACGCAACAGTTTCACCTGGCAGGCAAGGTCCAATTCTCCAAGCTCGTCAAGGAATATCGTGCCTTTGTCAGCAAGTTCGAAACGTCCCACTCTGTCGGATGAAGCATCGGTAAAAGCACCCTTCTTGTGTCCGAACATCTCGCTCTCGAAAAGAGTGTGTGATATTCCACCTAAATTTACCTTTACAAACGAGTTCTTGGCGCGACGGCTGTTACGATGGATTGTCTCGGCAATCAGCTCTTTTCCTGTGCCACTCTCGCCAGTGATAAGTACCGAGGCATTTGTCTTTGCTATACGTTCTATCGTCGATAACACATCGGTGATAGCCTTGCTGCGTCCAATTATCAAGCTGCGGTCGAAAGCATCCTCTTTCTGCTGGACATTCACTGCCTCCTTGCTGTGCGAAAGGCTTAGAGCTGTCTCAATGCGTTGCATCAGCACCACATTATTCCAAGGCTTAGTAATAAAGTCAAACGCTCCTGCCCTCATTCCACGCACTGCAAGGTCGATACTGCCCCACGCTGTGATTAATATCACAGGCGTATCGGGGCAGAAAATCTTTACCTTCTGCAACAGTTCAATACCATCGTCGCCACTTGTGGTGAGCGAGAAGTTCATATCCATAAGAATAAGTTGAGGGGTTGTCGCACGCACAATCTCCATAGCTTCGCCCGGCGAAGCAACTGCCTCGACATCGTATCGCGCACGTTTAAGCATAAGTCCCAAACTGTGGCGTATTGCTATATCATCGTCAACTATAAGAATCATAATTCAAAAGTAGTACAAAATCTATTTTCTGCAAAAAAGAAACACAAATTTAAACAGTTTCTTTATCTATTACTCCTCGCGTAGCGCCTCAGATGGTTGTATCTTCACAATTCTGCGTGTAGGTATTACAATACCAATTGCAGCCACAAACAGCATAAAAAGATAGGTCATGACACTCACAATAACAAAATGCGCCATCGGCTGATTGTGCAGATAATCGCTGTTTTTCGCAAGCATAAGCTCCTGCCACATCATTGATGTAAATTTCTGCAACGGGTCGGAGAAGCCCATACTGTAAACTTTATGCATAAGCAACGGAAGAGCAATTGCAAAAGCAACCGATACAATCAACCACCCTTCGAGGATGAATTGCCACAGCACAAGGTTTGACGTTGCACCCATACTTCGCATAAGTCCAATATCCATCCGTCGGTCGGATACACGCACCCAATAGGTTGACATAATTCCCAAGAAAGCACAGAATAGAGCAAATCCCGACAGTATTATCTACACGCGGTAGCGGTTTGTTATTCCAAAAGTGTTTGCATTCTTCTCGGCATTACTGCTTACAGCGGTCATCGAGTAATATTTTCGATATTTAAAGTCGAGCTTGGGAGCAATTTCCGTTTGGAAACGCTTTGTAAAATCATCGACATCTACCCCATCTTTCAGTCGCAGGAATATCCTGTAATTCTCGAATATATAGCGTTTGTCCATATATTCGCAAATTTCGCTTCGGTCGTGTATGTGCATAACAAGATACATCGGCTCTATGTACTCCGTTGTCTGAACAGTCGAGAACATCCCTGCAACCGAGAATATTTCCTTCTCATCGGGGTATGATATTTTTTTACCTGCAACGTCGGTTGTGCCAAATGCTTTCTTTGCAAGATTTTCCGATACGTATATGCCGTGTCCGTTGCCTGTCGAGTTTTTCTTCATAATTCCCCCGTCCGAACCCTCTATACGCATTGTAGCAAAATAGTTGCTTGCCGGAAAATCGTAAATATCGTATGTGGCAACGTGCATCGAATGGTTCTCTCCTTTTACATTCATTGTACTATCGACTGCATATTTAGGACAGTTGGTACTCATACTGTTTGGGAAGTTATTGCTGCTTGCAACACTATATGATTCAATCTCGGGCAACACACGCACAACATTCACAGCCTGCTCAAAATCATTTAAGCACACTTCGCCTGCATTTTCCTCCTCTGTTACATTACTCTTGACCTCGAATTCAAGATAATAGACATTATCGTCATTGTATCCTTCGTGGATATATTTATTGCTAAAGAGTATAAAAAGCGGGTCTATCGCAATCCACAAAAATATGGCAATGGCAACGAGTTCCACGAATAGCCAACCATTCTGTCGGCGCTCGTTCCAAATTTGATGTAAAATTGTCTTTATCATAATGCGATTATTTTTTATGGTTCAATGATACGGTTATACTATGACGCAAAGAGTATATTGTGGGTATCAGTGCCGATACAACATTAAGCAAAAGGATAAGCACTATTGTAACGCCTACGACTGTTGGATTAAAGAGCATCTCTATTGTCACAGCCGTGGGATAGTTGGCATTCATATTCACCGAGTCGAGCAGCGTAACAATCCACTCCTGTGTCATAAGGGCGAAGATATATGCCATCAGCAGTCCCAACAGCGCACCTATTGCCGTAAACAACAGATTCTCGAAAAGCACCTGCGATACGAGCGTGCGGTTTGTGGCTCCGAAAGCCTTGCGCACTCCAATCTCCTCCATGCGGCTGTTCATACGCGAAGCAATCATTCCGCTAAGGTTTAGTGCAGGAATAAAGAGCAGTGTCATAAACAGCAGAAGCACAAAACCAAAATCCTCGGCACCATATTCGTTACCCAACATATATTTCAGGTGAGTATTTATATAAGGCTCGTACTTATTACCCTCGCGCTGTTCCTGTGCAAAGCGTGAGAATATATCCGATATACGGTTCTTCACAGTTTCCATATCCCCACCTTTCGACACAAGGAAAAAGAGTTTATATCCTCCAAGAATCTGTTCACGAGTGTAGGAACGTTCAATGTTCAAACGGCTGTTTACCGGTATCCAACAGTCGGCATAGACGCTGGGAGTACTTCCGCTTACACCCTTGACCACTCCTACAACCTTGTGCGGAATATTCTGTATTTTCACCTCTTTTCCAACAGCATCCACTGTTGCAAAGAGTTGTTGAGCAATCTTGTCGCTTATGACAATGACGGGAGCTGCAATATTATTCTCTTCGTCCTGCTGTGTAAATGCCTTTCCGCCTATAAACTCAAAGTCGAATATCTGCCAAAAGGTGTGCGATGTAAAAAGCAGTGTGCTGTTTTTAAGCCCCTCCACCGATAGCTGACCTCCGATAGTGGATGTTCCAACAGCGTCGCATCCCTCGACTTTTTTGAGTTTCTCGTAAAGATGGCGCGATGCCCCGGTGTATCCTTTACTGTTACCATCGTTTATCTCAAAATGTATAAGCTCCAGATACAACATTCTGTCGCGGTTATACTCGGGATATATCGGTCCTAATTTTATGTATATGATAATGAAGAATATCATTACAATGGCTATTGTCACCGCTGTTCCCAAAATATACATTGACGAGAAGAGACGGTTGTGACGCATCATAGCCCACGCTTGTCGCAAATACAATGTTATCATAGTTCTTTATTCGTTTTTAAGTAGCCTGTCAAAGTCGGCGTTAATATTACAATTATTCTCATAGTCCCACAGAGTGATGCTGCGCAGACGGTACCAGTAGTACCAATAGTACATAAGCTCCGATATTCGGCTGCGACGTGCCTGGTCTTTGCTCACCTGTGCATCGTTAAGGTCGAGTGTGCTTATCTTTCCAATTTTAAAAGTCTCTACGTTGCTGTTGTAGCGACGTGTGGCAATGGTATCGGCCTCAAGAGCAATCTCCATCTGCCGGCGCTGATTATTGAACTGCTCGACAAGGATAAAAATCTCCTGTTTAAAGCTGCGCATCTCCAGTTCCAAGCGACCTGCGGTAATCTCGCGACTGCTCTTTGCCACACGCAACCGTCCGCGACGCTTGCCCCAATCGAGCAGAGGAATCTGTATACCCACCTTAACATACTGATTGTCATTCAGCGGATTATAGGCCTCGGACAGATGTTGCCCCGTTCCGTCTATTCCCACCTGCGCCGTTAGGTTGATGCTGCGCATATTTCCACGTGCCGAGGCGACATTATAGTCGGCCTCCATTCGTCGACGTGCCAGATTCTTTGTGATTGAGTTATTTTGCAAAGCCTTTTGCAACACATCGTCGTAGACGAGCGTGGGAGTAGAGAATGTCTCGGGCATAATGGGGATAATCTCGGTCTCCTCGTCCATCATAAGAAAAGAACGCAGACTGAACATATTGCTTTTTAGGCTGCTCTCGTTGTCGGTGAGCGAGGCGCGTGCATTCAGCACATTCAAACGTAGCTGCAACAGGTCATTATCACTTATTATTCCCATCTTATGCTTGCTCTGTGCCACAGTGTAAAGGCTCTCGGCATTCGACAGATTCTGTTTGGCAATATTTACATTTTCCTGTGCCAGCAACAGATTGAAAAAGTGACTGATAGCACTTATTGTAACCTGTTCGGTTGCCGAGAGGAACGATGCTTGTGCCTCGGCATAGCGCACCGGCTCTATGCGTCGGTTCCACTTTGCATTGTTCACACCAAAGATAGGCTGTGTGAATGTCAAGGCGAGGGGCACACTCATATATCGTTCCTGCTTATTACCGCTGAACATCTTAAGATAGTCGAGCGAGGTAGAGAGTGACAATGTACCGCCTGTTGCCCAAATACTCTGCTGCACCGATAGACCGCCGTTCATCTGCATATAGTTGTTGCGTACAAATGTGTATGAGCCGTCGCTATTCTGATAGCTGCTGTAATTGCGGCTGTAGGCAGGCAACGTAGCCGACAGCTGCACCTCGGGCAACAGCCCTGCACGATAGATGCGATACTGCCAATAGGCCGAGCGCAACTCATCGAGTGCCACCGCTGCATCGAGGCTCTGCAAGCGTGCAATGTTTATTGCCTCCTCGAGTGTGAGGTGACGTACCTTGCACTGCGCAGCCGATGTGCATAGCAAAAAAGATATGATAACAAGAATTACTCTCATTTTATCTCTGTTGTTTTTAATTGTTTTTTCTGACTTTGTTAAATCGCTTATAGACAATCATTGCTCGCAATGTTCGCAACGAAGAAGAAAATCACTCTACCTGACGGCCGTCAAAAATCCTTACGATGCGTGATGTCTGACGTGCCTGCTCCTCGTTGTGAGTAACCATCACAATCGTGCGACCATCTTCCTTGTTCAATCGGTGCAGAATATCCATCACCTCGCGTCCCATCTTAGAGTCGAGGTTACCCGTAGGCTCATCGGCAAGGATAATCTCGGGGTTGCCAACTATGGCACGTGCTATTGCCACACGCTGGCACTGTCCACCCGACAATTGCGTTGGCAGGTGAGTCATTCGGTGTGTGAGTCCCACCCTTTCGAGCACCTCACCGGCGAGGCGGCGACGCTCACTGCCCGACATTTTACGGTAAAGCAATGGCAGCATAACATTATCCAATACATTCAGTGAGTTTATCAGATGGAAACTCTGGAACACAAATCCCAAATTTTGGTTACGGAAAGCCGCCATCTGCACATCGCTAAGGCCGACGAGTTTTTTACCTGCAATCTCAATAGTTCCGCTTGTGGGATTATCGAGAAGTCCCATAATATTCAACAGAGTCGATTTTCCACAACCCGAGGGACCCATAATACTCAGAAACTCTCCTTTTGCTACTGTAAGATTGATATTCTCCAATGCCTGTGTCTCAATTGTGTCGGTTCTGTAAACCTTGTTAATTTCGGTCAAAGTAATCATAATTCTATTTTTTATTTTGTTTGTTAATATTATTCCTGTTTAAGACGGGTAAATAATTAAATTTTGTTGCGGGCGATATTCTCGTCACACCCATTATAATACTCATTCATAATTCATTGCGTGTAGGGGCGATTGAAAATCGCCCGAATCATTGCTTCGCCCATCACCTCGGTTGCGGGCGATTACAAATCGCCCCTACTGTCCGCGTGATAAACACTTTATATTCATTGAAAAAACTCGCTGCGTGTTGCGGAATTATTGAACCTAAATCTTTGCTCCAAACTCATTGCGTGTAGGGGCGATTTGACAAAGTCCAACAGCCTTTCGCTCGGCAAAGTAAGTAAACTTGCCTTTGCGCTCGCTTAATCGGCGATTTTCAATCGCCCGAATCATTGCTTTATAACACCTACTCCTCGCGCAATGCATCCGAGGGCAATATTCCCGCGATGCGACGCGCCGGGATTGCAGCGCCAACAATCGCCACCAATAATATTATAATATAAGTAATAAAGCTGACAGCCGCAAAATGCATCCACGCAACGTCGTGAATATAATCGCTTTTTTCATCGTGGCGACTGAGAAAAGAGTCCAAAGGGTCGGCGAATCCCATTGCATATACCTTGTGCATAAGCAGCGGCAGCACCACGATGAAAGCAGCGGTAACAAGCATCGAGGCCTCGGTTACAAACTGCGCCACAATCCTACCCGACGAAGCACCCACGCTGCGCATAACTCCAATATCCCTTCGGCGCGCATTTGCACGCATCCAGAAGGTACTCACAACACCCAAGAAGGCACACAGCATAGCAAACATTGTGAGTGCACTTTGCAAACGATAAGTATTTCCATAGCCTCGCCTCTCAATAAAATTTTTTCGCTCAGCCTCGTTGCTCACAATGCCTTTGCAATAGAAGTTTCCACCGGCCAATCGCTGCGCATACTCCTCCTTGAAACGTTTCTCGAACGCCTCTCTATCCACCCCATCTTTAATACGAAAGAGCAAAGAAAAATCATTCCTCAGTGCAGGTTCAATTTCAATTACGCTGGCGGCCGGGTTAGCATAAATATCTCTTTGAAAATCCTCATATACACCGCAGATATTGTACTTATCTTCCTGTCGTCCAATTTTCTCTCCGGTAACATTTACCCTGCCTAATGCCTCCATTGCAAAAGCACGTGAGACAAGCAGATTATTCACATTCTCGTTGCGCACAATGTGCAGTGGCTCTCCCGTTTGCGCATCGATAAGTCCCAACGTTGCAGGCCAATCGTCTCCTTCGGCCATCGAGGTTGAATATTTTACACAAAAGACCTCTTTCGATTTACCATCCGCAGTTTGCGTGCTATCAATAGTGTAATAAGTACTGCTCAAAGCGCCGCCACAGGGGTAATTACCCATCAAACAGGTACCCACATACTGCACCTCGGGGATTTTGCGCACCGTCTCGAATGCGTTGCGAAAGACAGCAGCATTAACCGAGTCATTATCGGCCTCGGCACGATATTTTAGGTTCGTTTTCTTGTATGCTATCATTTCCACCTTATAAAGATTCTCGGCACGGTAGCCTGTGGGTATTCTGTCGCGGCTCATGAGTATGAACAGCGGGTCGATGGCCAGCCATAAGAAAACAGTCACAGCCATAAGCTCAAGGAAAAGCCAACCGTTCAAGCGGCGCTCGTTCCACATTTGATGTAATATTGTCTTTATCATAATTATCTTTTATTATAGAGCGAATAGGTTATACTTTTTCGTAACGCAAAGAGTGTGGGCACGATGGCTGCCATTAGATTAAGCACCAACGTAAGCAGCATTGTTATTGCTATTATAGTGGGGTTGAACAACATTTCCACCGTGATTACATTCTCGGGAGCCATCTTGTTTATCTTGCCGTCGAACAGCGCCAGAATCCAGTTGCTTGCACCAAGCGTTATTAAGTAAGCAAGCAGAAGCCCGAATAGCGCTCCTATCGCAGTGAGCAGAAGATTCTCGCACAGCACCTGAAAAAGCACGCTCCCATTGGTGGCACCAAATGCCTTGCGCACACCAACCTCGTCCATACGGCCAGCCATACGCGATGCAATCATTCCTCCAAGATTAAGCGAAGGGATAAAGAGCAGTGCCAGCAGAATATAAATGTATTTCGAGACGGCATCCAGTAGCGTAGCCTCTTCATCCTCTATATTAAGCGCCTTTTTCCAATGCTCACCAATTTTAGTCCCGAAACTATTGCCCTCGGGTTGTTCCTGTGCAAGGCGCTCAATGATGCTCTTCACCTCGGCAATGACGGATGAGGTCTTATCGGCCGAGCTACAGAGAATGGCTACACGAAAACCTCCTATGACGGGATGATTGACACGTGCATCGTCACACTGAGTATGTGTTATAGGTAACCAGAATTGTGCATAACACTCGGGTGTGCAGCCGCTGGGACTCTCCACCACTCCGATAATACTGTTACGTGTATTATTTATGAAAACCTCTTTTCCAACAACATCGGTTGTAGCAAAAAGTTCCATTGCAAAATCGGCACTGACAACCACTGCTGTCGATTGTGTATCGCCAAAAGGCCCTCCGGCAACGAATTTAAAATCATAGACACGCCAAAAGTCGTTGTTAACAAAAAGTCCTCTACATTCATTCAGTTCGTTCACCGAAAAATCGTAACGATAATTTCCTGCCACCATAGCAAGAGCCTCGCAACCCTCAATGGTACGCAGACGCTCACAAAGACTCTGCGAAGCGGCTCTGTGCATCACTGTGTAATTGTTACCGTGCTCTATAACGTGAGCTATTTGGTCTAAATAGACTATCCGACTGCGATTATACTCGGGATAGACGGGCCCTAATTTTATGTAGAAGATAATAAACAGCGTCATTGCAAGTGCCACCGAGAGTCCCGTTCCCACAATATATATTGCCGAGAACAGGCGATTCTGCCGCATCATTGCCCACGCCAACCTTAAATAGTGTCGTAACATATTTTTCTCTTTTTGTTTATGATTATTTTAGTTTTATTCTCTCTTTTCCCGAATATTCGTGCATATCGCTAACTACAACCTCTTCACCCTCAGCAATACCCTCCTCGACCTGCACAAAGTCGTAGTTGCTCACACCTAAACGCACCTTGCGCAACTCAACTTCGCCGCTGCCGTTCTTTATATACATTTTATATTCACCCGGACCAATATAGTAGCTGCGGTTGCTTATTCGCAACACATCGTCGTGAATCTCGTTCATTATATATACGTCGGTGCGCAGTCCCTGACGCAGACGTGCGTGGTTGCTCTCTTTCAGTGCAACGTCGAAATTTATTATTCCGTTGTTGCTTTTTGGCGATACATTGCTTATCACACCCTCCATCTTCTCTTTTCCTACTGCGGCAATAATGCGCTTGCCCACCTTTACATACTCGGCCATTGCGTCGGAAATTTGTGCTGTAATCTTGAAATTGCTAAGGTCGGATATTACGGCAATCCTCTCGCCTGCACTCACACGCGCACCAATCTGATTATTTATGAATGTAAGTGTGGCCACTCGGGGCGATAAGATACGAGCCTCGTCGAGTGTGCGTTTCATCTCACTCAGTTTCTTCTCGAAGATATTATACTCCAGTTCTCTCACTCTAATATCCGACTCCTTGATGCGTGTGTCGTTGGCATACTGTGTGCGTTGCTGGCCGAGTCGCATTTGTGCTGTTGCAACGGCAAGCTCGGCCTGACGCACGCGGTCGGCAGTTCCCGAACCTATGCTATCCAGATAACGCTCGTTGCGCAGTTCGGTTTGCAGACGCTCAAACTCAATCTCGGCAATCGCAATGCTCATCTTCTGATTTTCGAGCGATGTTGCATTGTTCAATCGCAACCGTGTCAACTGATGTTGTTTAATCTCCTTCTCGTCGAGCATATTTCTGTAATTATTGAGCGTATTCTCAAGGTCGAGACTCAGCAATGGTGTTCCTATCGACACCGTATCGCCCAACTGTTTATATACCTCCAATATACGTGAGGAGATTGGAGAATTTATCACCTCCTCAAATGCAGGGTGCACCTCACCCGATGCCGTTACACTCGTCTCGATGCTACCGCGTGTCACTGTGCAAATTTCGAGATGTTTTTCATATACACTGTCGCGCGATAAGGAGACAACTGCAACCACTGCAAGCACCACTGCCACTGCTGCGCCTGCAATCTTCAGCAGGCGCAGCGCCATCTTTTTTCTTTGAACCTCTTTTGGAATTGTCCGATCCATAAAATTCTTTACTACTTATTTACTAAAACTTATACACCGATGTAATATCAAAAAGCGTGCCAAAGAATCAGTTCATTGATAATCAATAGTGTAAATAAGATTCAAGGTGTCCGATAATGGACACCTTGAATAAAATCGGACATTATTTTTTGTAGTTTTAAAGTGTGTGCAAACTCGTTGCGTGTAGGGGCGATTTGACAAAGTCCAACAGCCTTTCGCTCGGCAAAGTAAGTAAACTTGCCTTTGCACTCGCTTAATCGGCGATTTCCAATCGCCCGAATCATTGCTTTACTCATTACCTTGGTTGCAAGCGTGTTGCGGGCGATTACAAATCGCCCCTACTGTCCGCGTGATAAACACTTTATATTCATTGAAAAAACTCGCTGCGTGTTGCGGAATTATTGAACCTAAATCTTTGCTGCAAACTCGTTGCGTGTAGGGGCGATTTCCAATCGCACGAATCATTGCTTTACTCATCACCTTGGTTGCAAGCGTGTTGCGGGCGATTACAAATCGCCCCTACTGTCCGCGTGATAAACACTTTATATTCATTGAAAAAACTCATTGTGTGTAGGGGCGATTTCCAATCGCCCCAATCATTGCTTTACTCATTACCTTGGTTGCAAGCGTGTTGCGGGCGATTATAAATCGCCCCCTACTGTTCGCGTGATAAACACTTTATATTCATTGAAAAAACTCGCTGCGTGTTGCGGAATTATTAAACCTAAATCTTTGCTGCAAACTCGTTGTGTGTAGGGGCGATTTCCAATCGCCCGAATCATTGCAGGAAAATAAACACGCAATTAATAAAAGCAGTCACTTTCCCACGCAAGAACATTATTTGAAATATAGTCAGAAATATTATTAAGGTCATCAATTCCTCGAATGAAATGGTCGTGATAACTCTTTTGCCAAGCAAATTGTTTTTTTTCTTTATTTGCAAATTTTGTTACTGATGCTTTTACTGCTTTTATGTATTTCGAGAGCGTATTGACCTGCTGTGATTCTATCATATAACAACAATTATCATCTCCTGAAACTTTTAATATTGCATGAAAATGATTTGGCATAATTACATACTGAAGAACTTTTATACAGGACTGATATAATGATGCTTTCTCTAACTCAGATGATAAATGTATGCCTAATGAGGATAGAAATATCTCGCCATTATTTATTTCTCCGAAATAATGCTGTTTATTATGCGTACAAACAGTTATGAAATACAAACCTTCATTGTAATCCAACCATTTTGCTCGTAATGGTTTACGTTGTGGCAAGTTGTTTTCCATATTTTTTTAAATATTACCTTGGTTCCGGGGATGTTGCGGTCGATTACAAATCGCCCCTACTGTCCGCGTGATAAACACTTTATATTCATTGAAAAAACTCATTGCGTGTAGGGGCGATTTCCAATCGCCCGAATCATTGCTTTACTCATTACCTTGGTTGCAAGCGTGTTGCGGGCGATTACACATCGCCCCTACTGTCCGCGGAAATAAGAAACACAACCATCACACGGGGAAAACATTGCATAACAATCAACTACAGGTAATCTCACCTGCTAAGTCTTTCTTCATAAGTTTACGTACCTCATCGACAGGCAATTCCTGACCAAGCAAGAACATCATCTTTGTGAGAGCAGCCTCTACCGTCATATCGCGACCGCTTATTATACCGGCATCAAGCAACTGTAATCCCGTCTCGTAAAGACGCATTTTAACACTGCCGGTACTGCACTGTGTCACATTAACTATTACCTTGCCCTGACGGGTGGCATTTGTGAGCGCCTCGACAAGCCACTGAGCCTGCGGCGCATTTCCCGCACCGAATGTGCGGAAGATGATTCCTTTTAACTCCTTACCCGAGAGTATTTTCTCGACCACGCTTGGCTGTATTCCCGGAAAAAGCGAGAAGATGATAATATCGCTCGACATCTTGTATTTAGGAGTGAGCTTTACATGTGCATCGTAGGGCTTTATGATATGTCGGTTATACTGAAACTCCATTCCTGCCGTTGCCAGATAGGGGCAGTTGGGCGAGTTGAATGCATTGAAACTGTCGGCACTTGTCTTGGTACAACGGTTGCCACGCATAAGTTTCTGATGAAAGTATATGCACACCTCGGGCACAACGGGCGTACCATCCTCGTTCTTTGCAGCAGCCATCTCAATTGCTGTAAGAAGATTCTCTTTGCCATCGGTTCGCAATACACCTATAGGAAGCTGACTACCGGTGAGGATAACAGGCTTCATGAGCCCGTCGAGCATAAAACTGAGCGCCGATGCAGTAAAGGCCATCGTATCGGTTCCGTGCAGAATGACAAAGCCGTCGAACTTATCATAGTTGGTGTGTATTATCTCCACTATTCTACCCCACAAGGCAGGATTCATATCCGATGAGTCGATAGGTGGGTTAAAAGCACGCGACGATATATTCAGATTAAACTGTCTAAGCTCGGGGACACGACGCACCAGATGTTCGAAATTGAACGACTCCAACGCTCCTGTAACCGAGTTACGTATCATACCTATGGTACCACCCGTATAAATAATTAGAATAGATGACCTTTCTTCGCTGCCCATAATTCATTATCTATGAAAATGCAAAATTACAAAAAAATGCGGATAATAATGGTAACAATTAAAATGTATTTTGATTTTCCATTTTTTATCCGTTCCTTTGCCACAAATAACTTCAAAACAAAATTGCATTATGGAAAAGTCAAAAGTATATTTTACCGATTTCCGTACCAAAGCCAACGGAGACGGTCTGCCCACAAAATTAAAGAAACTGATGAAAAAAGCAGGCATTGCCAATCTCGACCTTGATGGAAAATTTGTTGCCATTAAGTTGCATTTCGGCGAGCTTGGCAATATAAGCTATCTGCGCCCTAACTATGCACGCGCAGTTGTCGACGTAGTAAAGGAGCTTGGTGGAAAGCCCTTCCTCACCGATTGCAACACAATGTACCCCGGCAGTCGCAAAAATGCTCTTGAACACCTTTACTGTGCTTGGGAGAATGGTTTTACACCGCTTACAGTCGGCTGCCCTATTCTCATTGGTGACGGACTGAAAGGCACCGACGATATTGAGGTTCCCGTTGCAGGTGGCGAATATGTGCAAAATGCAAAAATTGGTCGTGCCGTAATGGATGCCGACGTATTTATCAGCCTCACACACTTTAAAGGACACGAGATGACAGGCTTTGGCGGTGCCATAAAGAACATAGGTATGGGCTGTGGCTCGCGTGCAGGAAAGACCGAACAGCACATCAGCGGACAGCCGATGATTGATGCCGACCTTTGCCGAGGATGCAAAAAATGTATGGCTCAGTGTGCAAACAACGGCCTTGTATTCGATGAGTCAACAAAGAAAATGCACATCGACAAGGAGCATTGTGTCGGCTGTGGCCGTTGTTTGGGAGCTTGTAACTTCGACGCAATCAATTTCGAGAATTTCCACGCTCCACAGTTGCTTAACCGCAAGATGGCCGAGTATGCCAAGGCAGTTGTAGATGGTCGTCCGCATTTCCACATCTCGCTTGTTGTCGATGTATCGCCCAACTGCGACTGTCACTGCGAAAATGATGCGCCCATCTTGCCCAATATCGGTATGTTTGTCAGTACCGACCCGTTGGCTCTCGACCAAGCCTGCGTCGATGCCTGCCTTGCCGCCACCCCGATGCCCGGCAGCCAGTTGCACGAACATATCCATGCACCGGGATTCTGCGACCATCACGACCACTTTACCAACTCGACACCCGAGTCGGAGTGGAAGTCGTGTCTCGAACACGCAGCAAAGATTGGATTAGGCAGCCGCGAATACGAACTAATAAAGCTGTAAACAGTGACAGGAAAGATTGTAGAAAGCGAAGAACTGAAAAAGATTCAGCTCGATATTCTCGATAGTGTAACACAATTCTGCGAGAAGCGGGGATTGCGATATTTTCTGGCGTACGGTACTCTTTTGGGTGCTGTGCGCCATAAAGGATATATCCCGTGGGACGACGATATTGACATTCACATGCCGCGTCCCGACTACGAACGGCTTCTTAAAGAGTATAATGCTACCGAGTCGCTTTATAAGGTCGTATCGCCCGAGAGCGAGAGCCGTTATCGGGTACCCTTTGCCAAAGTACACTACCCCGAGACCATTGTAGAGGAGTTTCATTTTAAGCCCGATGTGTTTGGAGTATATATAGATATTTTTCCTCTCGATGGTGTCGAGTCGCAGGCACAAGCAAAAGAGTGCGGAGAGCTGCGCCGTCTGATGCACGTAAAAAACTCCGTCTTTCTAAAAAGTATGTCCTTAACACGTAAACTGCGCCTTGCAATAACAAAACTGATATTGTTGCCTATAAGCCTTTCGACACTATTAAAACGCATAAAAGCCATAGCCACACGCTGTAAATATGACAATAGCGAGAATGTGTGCAGTCTTATGTCGCGTACAGCTGTGCGTGAGATATTGCCACGCACTGTATTCGACGACTACATTCTGTTGTCTTTTGAGGGAAAAGAGTATCGCGCAGCAAAGGGCTACGACCAATATCTGAAAGCAAATTATGGCAATTATATGCAGCTGCCCCCCGAGGAGAAACGCATTTCGCACCACAATTCCGAAGCAAGATGGAAATAAAAAGTAAATAACAGCCTTTCACAGTCAAATAAAAGGCTAAATTATTGCATATTACCGAAAAAAGCAGTACTTTTGCGCCGCCGATACGAGATATCGGATAACTCAAATCATTAACCCATTAAAACAATTAAAAAATGGCAACAAAGATCAGACTTCAGAGAAGAGGTCGTAAACACTACGCATTCTATTCAATCGTAGTTGCAGATTCGAGAGCTCCACGTGATGGAAAGTTCGTTGAGAAAATCGGTACTTACAACCCCAACACCGACCCCGCTTCAGTTGAGCTCAACTTCGAGCGTGCACTCTATTGGGTAAACAACGGTGCTACTCCCACCGACACAGCACGCAACATCCTCTCTCGCGAGGGCGTATATCTTATGAAGCACCTCCAGGGTGGTGTTAAGAAGGGCGCATTCGACGAGGCTGCTGCACAGGCTAAGTTCGACGCATGGAAGGCCGAGAAGACAAACGCTCTCAACGGTGTAAAGAGCAAGAACGAGCAGGCTAAGCGCGACGAGAAGAAAGCTCGTCTCGAGGCCGAGAAAGAGGTTAACGTAGCTATCGCAAAGAAGGTTGCTGACAAGAAGGCAGCCGAGGCTCTTGCAAAGGCAGAGGCTGAGGCAGCTGCTGCAGCAGAGGCAAATGTAGAGGAGACAACAGAGGCTCCCGCAGAGGCTTAATAGAGCAAACCTCGAATAAAGTGCCGTAGAGGCACAAGCTCAAAAAACTTACAGACAGACTAAAATCCTTTTCGAAGGAGATAGTCTGTCCGTTTTTTTGTCTCCTTCGGCAAGCGCTCTTTGACATTTTGTATTCGCATTTCGTTTTGAGTTCCCTCACACAAGGTTCGGGATGACAGATTGGTTGGTGTGTAGGGGTGATTTTTAATCACCGAACCTTTGCACTCGCTTAATCGGCTGTTTCTAATCGCTCGCAATATTACGCCCCCCCATCAGCAAAAAGGTGTGTTCTTGATGCATCCATTGCATAACAGAGGCTTAAGACGAGAGAAAATAGGGACGCTCGATGCCCTTTATACAATTATTGATAATATAGCAGCATAAAACGATTATTTTTTGCGCATCACACTTTGCAGGTATTTTAAATTGGAGTATCTTCGCAAAAGTATGTATATTAAAATTTTCTATGAGACTATTTAACCGACTGAGTCTTCTTGTTGCAGCAGTTATATTCATCGCTTGTGGCGAGGACAGAACATACGAATATTATAAGCTGACCGAAGAGAACCAATGGATTTTCTCTCAGATGCAGAACAACTATCTTTGGGGCGACACTCTGAAACAGCCTGCAAGAAATAAGTTTTTTGCATCGAGTTCCTCTTTCTTCGAGTCACTACTGAATAAAGGAGATAATGCATCGTTCTTCTGCGATTCGGCATTTAGCACAAGTTACGGAGTAACATTCTCCCTAGTACGCGACCCTCTAGCCATAAAACCAAGCAAGAGCTATGCAGCTGTGCTTTTTGTAGAGCCGGGTTCATCGGCAGACAAGGCAGGCGTAAAGCGCGGAATGTGGATATCACGTATCGGCAAGAGTGATGTTACATCAAGCAACTACGGTTATCTCGAACGAGGAGAGGCTACAACAGTATGCACATCTGAAATTGTTCCCGACTCGACGGGCACAGAATACATTTGGGAAGCAGGTGATACAATAGATATTGATGCCGCCACAACAATTGAGCCATCCGCCCTACTTTTGGATACTATATACAATGTACCCGGTCATAAAGTTGGATATATGCTCTATAACCGTTTAGAAGAGACTGATAATATGCAGCAGGCCATCTCGAATTTCGCATGCGAGGCTGTCACCGACCTTATCGTCGACCTGCGTTATTGCAACAGCGGTTCGTTGCAGGCAGCTGCGACATTGGCATCATCCATCGTTCCCGAAGCACAAGGCAATATTTTTTGCAGCCTAAGACATAATGAAGCCAACAGCAGCAAAGACAGCAGTATAATGTTTGCAGCACCATCAACAACACTGAACCTGTGGAGAGTGTATATAATAACAACAGATGCCACACGTGGCACAGCCGAGGTGTTTATCGCAGCCCTTAAAACAACTCTCGGCAGTGATAGAATAGTTCTTGTAGGTACAACCTCAGCAGGAGAGAATTTGTACACACAACCTATGGAGTCTGCATTCGGTTTTACAATAAATCCTGCTGTAGCCTATATATACGCCCCCGATGGTACTCCCCTCTCGCCCCAAGGACAGATTGTAGATTACGAAATAAGCGAATTATCGCTTCCTGTCATTTACAGCCTTGGCGATATAAGAGAATCACTACTCTATAGTACATTGTATATAATGCTCAACGGCACAATGCCCCCTATGGAATAATCACATATTACAAGCATAACAAAATGTGGATGCATCAACAAAAATGATGTATCCACATTTTTTTTCATTTATTAAACAAAGTTTAAAAACCCGTCGCGTTCTTCATGTGTTATTTTGCTAAATAACCATAAAATAAAGAGAGATGAAAAAAATTGTATCATTGGCAGCTTCAGCTGCAGTGCTGACCTTTTCAGCGTGTAACTCGTGCGGAGGCACACAACAACCACCGCTTGTAATTGAAAGCGAGACAGACAGTCTGTATATGCTCAACGACTCTACCATCGCCGACAAACAGACATTCGTGTTCGAGGGACTTATGCCGCTTGACAACGGTGCAGTAGGAAACACTGTACTGACCATACAGACAGTTGACTTGAACGAGGACGGTACTTATACCATCAACACCTCATATATTGACGAGAGCAACAACAGTGTGAACAACAGCGACAGTGGCGAGACAATGGTGTTGATAGGCATTCCCAACGACAGCACAGCAATAATATACGAGCTTATATCGTATAACAACAATCCCAAGATTAACCTTATGGTAAACAGCGATAGCTCGCTCACCCGCTTGGATGGTAATATGCAACCCACATCCAAAAGTCCCAAGCATCGTCTTATGCACCGTCCAACAACAAAAACAAGTGAAGCAAAATAACCTTTGTATTAACCATTTATCAAAAGTCTTATGAAAAAGAGTGCAATCTTTACCCTTTTTGCGGCCTGTCTGTTAGGAGTAGTCTCTTGCGAGAAAGACCCCGACACCGACAAGCTCGACAACGACTATCTGGTGTACACCAATTACGACAAGGGAACACAGTTCAACACAATGGAGACATTCCATGTGATTGACAGTATCCTAATCATCGGTAACGAGTCGAAGCCCACCTATTGGAACAACAACAATTCAAGGACCATTATCGATGCATACGTGAGCAACCTCGAAGGACGTGGCTATATACCTGTAGAGAATCCTTTAGAGGCCGATATGGTGCTGCAGCTAAGCTACATAAACAACACCTACTATTTCAACAACTACGGTCCCGGCCCATGGTGGAACAGCTACCCCGGCTACTGGAATTGGGGCGGATGGGGCTGGTACTACCCCTACTCCTTCTTCTACAGCTACAGTACCGGCTCCATCATCGGCGAGCTTGTGAACACAATTCCCTCGGCAGTGGAGAAAGACAAACTCACGGTTATATGGAACTCCTATATCTGCGGCTTGCTCAACGGCAACACCCTTAGTATGTCGCGCACACTAAGCGCCATCAACCAAGCCTTTACGCAGTCGCCCTATCTCACAACATCTACCAACAAATAAACAATAGCAGTATGAAACGACTAAGGAATATTATATGCGCGGTACTATTTGTTGCCGCAGCAGCGATGCCTTCGACCGGCAAGGCACAGATATCTTTGGATACCTATTATAATATCGACTGGCAGTTCAACATCCCATTGGGAAACGATTTTTCGAGCACCGCCAGCGGTTGGGGTATGAATTTCGAAGGTGGATACTATGTCACTCCCCAGATTGCAGTTGGTGGATTTTTGAGTTTCCACACCAACAACGAGTATTTCTCGCGCCGAACCATCGCCATAAACGAAACCCTGTCGATGAACAGTGACCAGCAGCACCAGATGTTCACCCTGCCATTCGGATTACTTGCCCGCTACCGTTTCCAAGAAGCCGATTTCCAGCCCTACGTAGGAATGAAACTTGGTATGTGCTACTCGCAGTTCAGTAACTACTACTATATTTTTATGACCGATGAGAACCGATGGGGATTCTTTATGTCGCCCGAGATTGGCTTCAACTACTACCCCTGGGCCAACGGTGTAGGTTTCCATATGGCAATATATTATAGCTTCGCCACCAACAAATGCGACCTTATGAGCTATAAACAGAGTACACTGAACAATATCGGTTTCAGGTTAGGTCTTGCTTTTTAACGTTGCACAATAAAATAAAAAATATTGCATCCAATTTAATGGGTGCAATATTTTTAGTAGGCATATATGTTATTAGCATAGAATACGTTTCCTAAGTGCGTCGATATTCATAGAAATAATATTTATTTCTTCGCTACCACAGCAACATCGTTGCCATTTACATTCTCGTTCTGTTCAGAGACACAGAACCCCACACGCTTAGGGCGGTTGGCATCCTCGGCTGCATCCTGCGCACTGTTTATATGTTCCAATGTAAGCTCAATGACAGTAGCGGTACACTCCCTTAACTCATTGAAATGCTTTATGAATAGTTCAAGCATCATCTTCTTAGATGTAAAATAGAATGTCGATGCCAATTTAATACTCTCGTTATAGACATACACAATTGCGTGATTGTCAACCTCGTTATTTGTTTTTGCCGCAATAAAAGTCTTGTCACCAAGTTCCAATGCAGTGTATGCCTCATCCTCTATGGAATAGATAATGCCACACTCGGCATAATCATCACCTGCTGCAAAATTTACAGTATAATGGCACTCATCATATTCAAAAAGAAGCGAACCATCTTTTATCTCACAGGCAATCCCCTCCTCCTTAAAATACTCTATCAACGCTTCACGCATCTTCTTTACGTTTTTCACAAATGAAAAACCATCCCAAAATCCGGTTACTTTACTCAAAATCGCCATAGTAATATGTTTTATTGAATCTCACGTTTGAAAGTATACCAAATAGACTCAGTATATGTATCCCCATCATCGTCCATAGTATTGTCACTGGCTGCTGTTACAAGTTCCCAACCATCTTCGCCTAAGGAATTGAATCTTCCATCAATATCCTCATAGCCATAATCAGTATTAACTCTAATAGTCGTGTATTCAAATTTTTTCATAATAATTATTTTTAAAAGATTATCAATTAATGTTTATTGCAAGCCTTTGTTTTTTATATACAAAGGAGTTTTTCCACCAGTCAATTTCTTTAGCACGATTGACCATCTGCGGATGAGAGTAAAATGCCATACGGCAATTCTGCTGAATTTTGTCCCATAACGATTGCTCCTCAAAATCATTATACTCTTTCGCCTGACGAACAAGTTGATAGGGGTCACCTTGAACATCTTCCAGTCCCGATGCAAGTTTCATTGTCATCTGCTGAAATACTTTTTCACCGGCAACAACTGCAGCACATCTGTCGGCAGAATATTCACTTTGTCTTGACCAATATTGAAGTGCAATATATATAGGTTTAGACATACTTCGTGTAATAATCCCCAACTGTTCTCCAAACATCTGAATTAAGTTTACGACACTATTATATAATGTATGTTTACACAATATATGCCCACATTCATGAGCCATAAGACAGACAAGTTCATCATCGGTTAGTTTTTCCACGCAGGAACTTGAGATACAGACAAACAGATTGGTTTCACCATAGGTAAAAGCATTCATCACCGGGTCGTTATAGACATATACTTCCGGAACTGCAATTCCAACGCATCTTGCAGTCTTTTGCATAAGTTTATACACCCTGGTTAGGCATTTATCGCTTGCTTTGACCATAGTGCCCAAGTTCTCACCATGAAAAACACGTTCATAACCATATTCCATAATCTTTCTGCAAATAGTGTCGCAATAAGGTATGGATTTGAGGACTTGAATTGTTTTCAAGTCATTAGGATGCATTATATCTTTAGCAGTCATCATACAGCAACTTTTTGAGAATTCAACATTGCCTGATACTTCATACGCATATATGCCACCTGTATAACTGCCGGAACAGTCACACGATAAGCAGGCCCCATCATATCCCAAGCAGTCCATCCTCCCAGAATGATCCAACCGATGGGACCACACATAGCACTGACTCCACGAGAAATCACCCCCATACCAGCCATCATAACACCACGACCAATAAGCATCTTCCCAATCATCATCATTACGCTATTGATGAGCGCAAGAAACAATCTGCGATTAATCATCTGCAATGCAATTACAGCAGCCACAAGACCTGCACGCGAATAATTGTATCCTTTGATACCGCATTCTTCCATAATGGCGCGAGCCTGCTCTTCGGACATTTCGCCAATAGCCTTGGTGGAAACAGCAACAAGTAGTTTCTGTTCCATATCCTCGGCCGTGTCGTGCTTAGATATCCCTTTTACACGAAGTTGCTTACAGACATCATAGACAATACTCTCATACGACGGTCCTCGCCCGTTGCGAAAGACATTAAGCAAAGTATTGCCACCAAAACTTTGTAGTTCATATGCGAGGTCCTCCCACATATCTCGCATTCTATAAGGAAAACACTCAAGCCAACTATCGCTATTGGATAACTTTTCACTCAAACGCAATTTACCGTTGTTATCGAACATAAGAATATTGCAAAGTGAAACCAAGTCCTCGTTATCACTGTATTGAAGAAACTGAAGGTCAAAATCTGCTCTCATATGGAATAAAGTTAAAAAGTTAGACAATTCAAAATAAAGGGGATTTGAAAGCTGTTCTCACTTAAAAAGCGAAAAGACCTTTTTAACTCCGATTGAAGCCCCTATGCCGCCACTTATGCCACCGACAATTCCACCAATAACTGTACCGACTCCAGGGAATATTATAGAACCGACAGCTGCACCGGCACTTGCTCCAGCCCAGCCGCCACCTATGCTTGCGGCATTAGATGTTGTGTTCTCGGCAAACTCGCGACCGGAGATTTTGCCACGACAGAACTTGATAGTATCAGGAAGTGTGGTGACAATAAACATGGCAGTACCGACCACGGCATTGGTGCGAAGAGCTTTGGTTGCAACATTAGTCGCCGCTGCTCCAGCTACCTGTTTTCCGGCAATAACCGAAGCTGTCTTGGCAACCATCTGCTTACCGACCCCAGTCCTTGCCATAGCACTAACAGCAGGTTTTATAGCCTTTGTGACAGCCGCTGCAAAGTTACGTCCAAACTGAGTACGAAGAAGTTGCTGTGCAGCCACACCTGTAATCATAGTTGTTATACCTGATTTCGCAGCCTGCTTTGTTGCGCATTTGAGTGACTCTTCGTGGCTAGCGCCATTAGATTTGGCCGTAGCATAGTTGAGAGCAAAAGAGAGCCCGCAAGAGAAAGCGAAGCAACAGCCTGAGTACGGACATCGAACTTTATTGAATCCCAGTTACCAGCTCTGGCAATACGAACAGCCTCGCTATAGGTACAATGCCCCTTGATAATCATCTGCTTTGCCATATTGGGGTCTGACACTCCTGGTACCTTTCCTGCAATTATACGTTCACGCATAAGGTTGACTGCCTGCTCATACTGGTCTTTGGCAACCTCGATAACCTGCCCGGAATATCTGAACATCCCATCCTTGCCAAAGCATGATGCAATAGACTTGCTTGCCGAAGCATAGTACTTGGATTGAACACAAACACCATTTACAATACGGTCCGCACCGTCCTTGGCATTGCCAACACCAACCTTATCGATACGTTTACCGTGCCACTTATCACACTGGGCATTGGCATCCTCGGCTGCAAAGCCGTGTCCACCTTTTGTGTGGTATTTTGTCCACTGCTGGTTATTAATACACTTGGTAGAAGCAACTGAAGCAACACCGTTTACACTATCTGAATAATTCTTCTTTTTCATAATATTTTAAAAATTTCGATTGCACTATTACTAATCGCGATGCAAAATTATAAATAAAACCGAAAACAAACAAGGAAATATGTAGAATATCTTCATATTTTACACCATTTTGCGTTTACTAATGCTAAAATATACAGTAAACTTTGTTTATAAAACAAAAACATATTATCTTTGTACATAATTTTTTTAGATATGAGCACAAATATTGTAGAGACTATTCAAACAAGACTGGACTCAATGGGTATGTCACAGGCGCAATTTGCAGAATGCGTTTCTGCGACTCCTTCTCAAATGAGCATATTCTTAAGAGAAAAAGGGTCATTATCTATTGAATGTTTAAACAAAAGTTTTGATTTGATAGGCGTAAACCTGTCACTTTACTCAAAGCGAAATTTTCTGGCTAAAGAAGTCGCTTCGTTACTAAAATCCAAGAATGTATCGTCTATTGAGAATTGGACGAAACAAGACCTTGCGGCATTCACGCAGAATGAAGCTATTTCACTTCTATTTGATGTACAATCTAAAGAAGAATACATAAAATTAGAAAAATCAGGAATTATAGATATAGAATCAACCTTTCCATTTTTCAAAGCCTTAGTATCATATTACATGACATTAGAAGGAGAAAAGCCAACCGCAAGTAGTGCAAAGCAAGCCCTAACATCATTATTTAGTGGATCAAATACAAAATCAACAGATTCAAATAGCCAATTTGGTAATATTGCTGCAGGAACACCTCTTGGCGCTTTTGCAGTGACATCACCAATCCTCGGTTCAATTCTTTCTGTTGCAACTTTAGCAATAGGTAAACAAGTTGGAGCTTTCTCTCTTTTTACGAAGACGAACAAAGGTTCATTATTTGCTAAGGCAATCGAACTAATTAATAAGTAACTTCTGAGATAATCCACGATTTAAGGCAGATATATCACGATTTGACTATAATCAGATATAAGTTCTAAAATGTGTTAACATTTACTTCATAAATTAAAGATTTCATAATGCCTAAATATGATATAAATATTGATAAAATTTACTCTTTTCCTTCGCAACTGAGCATTATCAACTACAATGGCTATATTATTGTAATTGCGACTCAATTTGCGAATTGGATTGTACTTCTTTCAGATAAACAGTTATCTGTTTTTCAATACCTAGCTGAAGGTAAAACAATTAAGGAAGCTATTGATAATCCACAATTTAATTATAACGATATTAACTATGTCGTGTCTCAGATAGAAGCAAGAAGATTATGTACTAAGCACGTCCATAGCTCGGTTGAAGGCAGCCGTAATTTACACTTGTATTTAACCAACAAGTGTAAATTGTTGTGTCCGCATTGTTATATGTTTTCAGGGAAAGCAAATGAAAATGAACTAACGACAGAGGAGGTAATTAATTTATTACACGATTATAAAACGATAGCACATGGGACACGACTTACTTTGTCTGGAGGCGAGCCAACCGTGCATACTGATTTTGATAAAATAGTTCGCATAGCGTCAAACCTCGGTTTTGAAGTAAAACTGTTAACGAATGGGACATTATTGACTTCAGAACGAGTAGAGCTTATTGCAGGTTATATAAGCTCAGTTCAAATTAGCATTGATGGCTACTCGGAAGAAACAGATAAACAAATCAGAGGTGCTGAGCACTTTTGTAAAGCCCTAAATGCTGTCGATTACTTCATAAATCATGGAATAGAAACATCAATAGCTATTACAGCTTCTTTAGAATCACTTCGCGGAAATCCTGATGGTTTTGTTCGCTTTGCAAAAAAAATGATGGCCAAATATGAAGGGAAACCGTTTGAGGTCAAATTCGCAGAAGGTCTTTCTGCTGGTAGAAATATACAGCCTTCAGACAAATCGAACGAAGAATATTCTGCAATTATAAATAGCATTCAGAAAAAGATTTATGGAGAACAATACGATCTTATTACATTTGTTGATACCATGAGCCGTGATGTAATCCTAAATAATTGTATGTTTGGCATTTTTTCCATTTCGTCAACAGGTGACGTATATTTCTGCCCAGATCTTGGCAATTTATTACCAGTTGCTAACATAAGGACAACACCATTTACCGAAATTTGGGAACTATCTCAAATAGCTGAAAATATGACAGATGTACAAAATCTTCAGCCTTGTAACAAATGCGAACTAAAGTATATTTGCGGCGGTGGTTGTAGAACAAAAGAGTTTCCTGAATTAGTAAAACGTTTATCGTTTGAGAATATCAATTACAAGGAAATACCTCCACGAATTTGTACAAACTCAACCAAAGAACGATTCTACAAGTTAATGGTTGAAAGCAATGAATATCTATTCACTTCATTTGACGAAGAATCAAATTAGTAGCTCATAGAGGAATAGAAGCCTTCTCTTGGGAAATAAGATTAGTGGCTTCAGAGGTAATAACTAAATAATTAACTCACAATGACTATTGAAATTAAGCCCAAAAAGTTCGACAAACCAATCGTAACAATGAGCAGATTAAAAAGTGGATGTACTTGTTGGCATAGTTCCTGGTATAAAGGATAATCTATAAAAATGCCAAACATACTGACATTATTATAATGCTGCGTTCTCAAAAAGAATCCGTATAAGTTTGTCTGAACTACAGAAGTCTGGTTCGCATCTGTTCCAGACTTCTGCTAAACAAAAGATTATGAAAAAGTTGTTTGAAGTTCCATACAATTTTGATGAAGAATTAATAAAGTATTATAAGAAACATGCTGACCGCATAAATTTTTTATATATACCACCTTATAAGGATGATTTGTTAAATACTCGTTCTTCGATACAGACCAAAGTGAAAGGACATTGCTATATGCCTCAAAGTCGCGAAGAATATGAAAGGCATTTATTCTTTGTTCGCCACGCGAATCTGCGCTTTGTTGTACTTTGGCAAGATCGAAATAGCATTATTTCGACTGAGCAACTTGATTATTATACCCAATTAGGTGCATCTGGTTTCATTATTGCAAACGATAATAATGCGAAAATAGTTAAAGATTACGATTCATCTCTTTTAGTTATATGTAGTCTAGTCCAAAAGCTACAAAGGAATATCCTTAAAAGAGATTTCAGTAATTATGATTATATTATTTTATACTATACATTTAATCGTTCACTAAATGCAATTAAGAAACTTAGTGCACTCAAAGAAAAAATAGTTCTCATGCCTAATACTCTTTGCAACATAGAATGTCCTTCTGTACATCATTGGTTTCCATCAAAGGATAAACCATTTGATTTCCAGAATGATTGTTGGTTACGTTTAGGTACAATAAGAAATTGTGGATTAATATTTCCTGAACATCTAAGATTATTTAATCAACATGTCGGAGGTTTTAAGTTGCAAGGCAGAGAATATCCAACAGAAGCAATTAAGTATTTATGCCACTTCTATTTTGAAGAAGAGTGTTATAGTGATTTTATTTCTCCGTTCTTACGAGAGGATATGGCACAATTACTCAAGGACACAGTTCATAGTATGAACGAAGAAGAGTATTATAATATATATACAGACAAAATCATTGATTATGTTTAACTTAGGTATAACCTAGAAACGTTGGGATATATCAATTATAATCGCAATCTAAAATAATAAATACTTCAGAAATCTGTTAATATAAATATGTTCAATTAATAGCATGAAGAACACCAAAGACCTTTTTTTTGAAGGGCGATTAAAAATCGCAAGATAATGAAACAAGTCCTTCATTGTAATCCCAAGCTATCGGTATAAATATAGTCTATGCGTTTTTTTAGCACTTCGGGAATTTTGGTTGTATCGTTGATAGTAAAGAGCGCGACGCGGTAGTCGCAAAGAGCATCAATAATCTTAAAAGCAGGATAATCGACAGCGCTTGTATGCAGTGCCAATGTCTCTATCTTGTCGCCAAAGAGACGGTGCAGAAGCAGGTGCTTAACAAGTGTTTCATCAATGTCCGTTGCAATGCACGAGTACATCACATTGCCGAATCCCCTGCCCTGTAAACTTACATAATCGTCGTGTGTGAATGCCTCGACCATCATGCGCGATTTTATCGGAGCAAAATAACGCTCCAGAATCGTGGCATCCGAGATTTTATCGGTTACAAGAGTTAGGTGGTTGTTTGCAAGAAAAAACTCACAAACGTCGGCGGCTGTCACAGGGGTGTAACGGTCGTATATGCGTCGCGACAGAAATTCTTGCAGCGTGGGTGCGGTGTCTTTTTTACAGGCATAACCGCTGATAGCATTGAATTTTCCCCAATCGTAGGCTGCAACAAGTACGCTATCGGCAGTCATTGCAAGGTCAAGTTCAATGAAGCGGTAGCCCTTCTTAGCAGCCTGCTCCATTGCCTCGCGACTGTTAGTATATATGTTTCCATCTATTGCTCCACCTGCATGCGCAATAAGCTTGTATCCGCTGGATACCTCTTTGTTGCTACACGAGAAAAGAATCGGCAGCAACAGAAGCATAAGTGTCTTTAAAGCGGTGCGCATTGCATCTTTAAAAAGTCGAACATCTCGCCCTCGAAATAAGGTGATAACAACTCGAACACCCAAGCGTGATAGCTGTTGAGATACTCTATTGCCTCTATTCCCAGAATTTCGGGCACGATGGGAGTCTTATCTATGGGGCATATAGTAAGCGGTTGCAGTGCACAATACTCGCCAAATTCGGTTGTACAATGAGGCACTACGAGCATCGTGTTCTCTATGCGTATTCCGTGACGGCCGGCCTTATAAAGCCCCGGTTCGTTGGTAACGGTTGTCCCGGGAAGAAGCGGTGCCGGCATATGGTTCATACGTATCTGATGGGGGCCTTCGTGAACATTGAGAAAATGTCCTACTCCGTGACCCGTTCCGTGCAGATAGTTTTCGCCTGCCTGCCACAACCACTGACGTGCAAGCACATCAAGCTGTGTACCACAGGTACCTTTGGGGAATTTTGCCATTGCCAATGATATATGTCCGCGCAAGACACGTGTGTAATCCTCGCACTGTTCGGGTGTGAGGTTGCCAAGTGCTATTGTGCGTGTAATATCGGTTGTTCCTCCTGTATATTGTCCGCCGCAGTCGAGAAGCAGGAATCCCTCGGGATGCAATGGAGCATTGCTCTCCTCGGTTGGTTCGTAGTGTACGATGGCTCCGTTCTTTCCGTAAGCCGATATTGTTGCGAAACTAAGTCCTCGGAATGTTTCATCTTCGCTGCGAATCTCGGTCAGCTTATGGTCTACGTCAAGTTCACTTACTCCACCCTTCTCTACAGCAGGCTTCAACCAATGCAATAGCTTAACCATTGCAATGCCCTCGGCAAGCATTGCCTTTTTGAAGCCTTCAATCTCGACACTGTTTTTCACTGCTTTCATCTCGGCAATGGGTGATTCAGCAAATAGCTGTTCAACGCTATTTTTTAGGCTTCGACTCACTGCGGCATTGCATCGTAGGGGTTGCACAAGGATTGTGGCCTTGTCGTAAGACTCGAGTGCAGCCCAAACTTTCTCGTATGGTAAAACAGATATTCCCTCAGCTGCAAGATACTTGGTAACCGCTTTGTCTATCTTTTCACTGCCGACAAAGAGTGTGGCACTATCGTTTGTTACCAACATATAAGATACAACCACAGGGTTGTATTCTACATCACATCCACGTAGATTGGTGAGCCAAGCAATCTCATCGAGCATTGTCACCATCATTCCATCGGCACCCTTTTCGGATAACTTGTTGCGCAGACGAGCGAGTTTATTCTTTGCCGACTCTCCTGCTATCTCAAGAGGCATTATATGAGCCTTGCCTGTAGGAACGGCAGGACGGTCGTTCCACAACTGCACAAAGGGGTCTTTGCTCTCGTCAATATCAATACCTTTCTTCGACAGAGCCTCGAACCAGGTACTTACCTCGGCAATAGAGCACACTGTACCGTCGATGCCAACCCTATCACCCTTGCCTAATGTATTGCACAGCCATTCAATCATTGAGGGCGTGTCGGCATCACCATCTTTCATAAGGGTGTAACCCGTGCCGCTTAGCTGTTCCTCGGCAGCCAGCCAATAGCGTGAGTCGGTCCACAGACGTGCATCGTCAAGAGTGATGACAGCCGTTCCTGCCGAGCCATCGAATCCACTTATCCATTCGCGCGACTTCCAATGATTGGCCACATACTCGCTGCTGTGTGCATCGCTACTCACTACTATAAATGCCTGCAAAGAGTTCTCTTGCATATATGCGCGTAACTGCGCCAAACGCTCTACTATATTGCTTTTCATAACACCTGTTTTCTTTGAAACTGTTTAATTAACGAAATACATTCTCGTCCCAGAACTGCTGAATATTCGAGTCACTGTTTGTACGGTTGTTATCCATAATGACTTTAAAATTTATAGGCATTGTAAGTTCGGTGCGCACCCTTTTGCCATTCTTCTTTCCCGGCTTCCAGTCGGGCATATTCTTTACCACACGAACCGCTTCGGCATCAAGTTCTTTCGATACCGAACGTAATACTCTGACACCTGTTATCACACCGTTTGCCTCTACTGTGAAGCCTACGATAACCTCGCCAACGGCACCACTGCGACGGGCCTCGGCAGGAAATTGCACCTCTTCTAAAAGATACTTCTGCAAGCCACGCTGTCCTGTAGGAAATCTCGGCATCTCTATCTTGTCTTTCTTTTTCTTCTGAATCTCGGGCAAGAAAGATGCAGAGTTTGCTGTTGTTACAACCATAAAAGCTGTAAACAACAAGAAAAATATTCTCTTAATACTCATATTCAGTTGTTTAGATCAATTTATAGTGCGAAGATAATAATATAGTCAGATACATAAAAGAAAATTCCTCAATAATCTTTCGATTATCAAGGAAATTATTTTGGGTGACTAGTGGGATTCGAACCCACGACATTCAGAACCACAATCTGACGCTCTAACCGACTGAACTATAGTCACCATCTAAAATGTCTGCTTTTCTGTGGAAAAGCGATGCAAAGGTAGAAACTTTTTTCCACATTTGCAAGCCTTAGAGAGATTTTCTTTAGAAAAATATTGCAAAAAAGTTATTTTGGACAATTTACACACTATGTTTTTATATCTTTTTATTGGTTTCCGGTAAAACTTTTTCAGTCTCTCATTTAGGCTTGTTTGCTAAATTCAGCCTTTCATTGTTTTTTTCTCCTACTTTTCGTGCCGACGAAAAGTAGGCAAAAGGCTCTGCGCACCAATGGACAACCTTATGATTTTATGAAAAAGGTGGGCAAACAACATAGCTACACAAAAGCAATAGCCTCCCTATTCTACTCGCTATAGCCGTAGTACCACCAATAGGTGTGTCCGAAATTCTTTCTTATATAATTTGAACGTACCTGCAACTCGGGATGTTCGCGTTCCAGTTCAAGCATTGCTGCAAATTCTTTGCCAAGAGACTCAAGGTCGAAAAGTTTGGCCAATTTATCTGTTGGAATAGCAAAATCTCTGAAAGCCTCGATATAATGTTTGGGCAGTTCATCGCCATACTGCCAATTCATAAGTCCCATAGTAATGAGTCCTGCACGCAGAGCTTCGGAGTCGAACGGCAGTTCAATGTCTGACATTGCTGTCGCATAATATATAAGTGCCTCTTTATAATGCTGCGGCAGACTGTCGCCCTGTTCAAGATTATAGAACCGGGGGAGATAATCGACAAAATCGGTAAGACGCTTCTCTAACAGTAATCCACATAGGAAATAATCGGCTGCAACGTGCGACACACTATCGGTCTGCACCACCCTAAAGAGATACTCCATAGCATCTTCGTCAGTGTTACGCTTAACTCCTATAGCGGCATATACGCTATCGGGCGACAAGGGTGTCAACTGCTGCATAGGCGGCAGAAGTCCCTCGGCACCATAATATTGCGGATAGGTAAATAGTTTGTCACCCATCTTATCGCATTGTGACAGATAATAGGCACGTGCTGCTGTAAGTTCGTGTGTGGCATTGAGCGAACGGCTTGCCACATTAAGCGCACCCTCGATATCTCCCTGTTTGAAACGGCTGTAGGCTGTTGCCTCGTATTTTATACTCTCGTGTCCATTGGAGAGCCATCCTGTAAGAAGGAACATCATTGTAAACAGCAACATATTGCGCCATATAATTCTGTTACCCTCCATCTTCAGATTCTTTATCTTTGCGAACAGTATTCTTTGCAGCAGAAAGGCAAAAAAGGCATATACAAGGAATCCGACAAGAAGTATTATCGTCCAAGAGAGATACTCGACCTCTCCTGTGTAGATGCCACGGTCGATGTCGGTCATGAATGCCAGCAACAGGGTCGCCGGCAGATAGGACATTGCAGTCCATTCACGTTGGAAGCGTGCTATCCTATTCATCCACCACGATAATAGTAACAGGATAGTGGTGGCCGATGCAGCCACCACGTATCCATTATAGTTTAGTTTTCCTGTTGCAACTTTGTCATAAAGAGCCTCAAGCAGTGGCGATTGATATACTGCTATGAACGTAAAACAGAATATAGCAAATACAAACGCACACATAAGGCTTACGCCGCGTTGCAATTTCTTTTCGCCTCGCTGTTCTCTCATTATTTACTGTTCTTGCGGTTTTTCTTCAATACGAGAGCTGTACGTGCCGGCAGATAGAGTTGCAACCAACCTTTCTTGCGACGTGCGTGCAGTTTGTCGTACTGCGTAAAGTGTGTCTGTGTCTCATCAACCAGTCCATATCCTCCGAAACGCTCGTTATCGCTACTCATTACAATTGAATAGTCACCCTCGGGAACAAGCAGACCGTAGTCGGTGAACGAACGTGTGGGATGGAAGTTGAATACAAAGATAAGGTCGCGACGAGAGAATGCCAATACTTGGTCGCCATCGTTGTGCCAAATCTCCTTCACTGGACGCTCCTGGAAATTCTTTGCACCACCGATAATCTTTGTCATCTCTTTGTCGAACTCGCCAAGAACGGTATAGAAATAATCGGGATTATCAACAAGGCTCCACTGACGACGTGCATACTTATGGCTCCATCCGTTACCCTCACGTGGGAAGTCAATCCACTCGGGATGGCCGAACTCGTTACCCATAAAGTTCAGATAACCACCGTTTATGGTAGCAAGTGTAATGAGGCGTATCATCTTGTGCAGCGCAATACCGCGTGTTACGGTACCTGTCTCATCACCGCGTTTGAAGTGCCAATACATATCGGCATCAATAAGGCGGAAAATAATTGTCTTGTCACCCACTAGTGCTTGGTCGTGGCTCTCGGCGTATGAAATAGTCTTTTCATCCTTACGACGGTTGGTTAGCTCCCAGAATATAGATGAAGGTTTCCAATCCTCGTCACGACACTCTTTGATAACCTTAATCCAATAGTCGGGAACATTCATCGCCATACGGTAGTCGAAGCCGTAACCGCCGTCCTCGATGGGAGCTGCAAGGCCGGGCATACCCGATACCTCCTCGGCAATAGTAATTGCCTTGGGGTTAACCTCGTGTATAAGGCGATTGGCAAGTGTCAGATAGCAGATTGCATCACCATCCTGATGACCATTGAAATAGTCACCATAGCTACAGAATGCCTCGCCAAGACCATGGCTGTAATATATCATAGATGTTACACCATCGAAACGGAAACCGTCGAACTTGTACTCTTCGAGCCAATATTTACAGTTCGAGAGCAAGAAATGTACAACCTCGTTCTTGCCATAATCGAAACAGAGAGAATCCCATGCCGAGTGAACACGTCTCTCGCCCGAGTGGAAATACTGTGCAGGGTCGCCATCGAGCATTCCAAGTCCTTCGAGTTCGTTCTTAACCGCATGTGAATGAACAAGATCCATAATAACGGCAAGGCCCATTCCGTGTGCTGTATCAATAAGTTCTTTCAACTCCTCGGGTGTTCCGAAGCGCGAAGAGGGGGCAAAGAAATTCGATACGTGATAACCGAAACTTCCGTAATAAGGATGCTCCTGTATAGCCATAATCTGAATACAGTTGTATCCGTCGGCGACTATACGAGGAAGAATCTTCTCCTGAAATTCCTTGTATGTACCAACCTTTTCCTCTTCTTGTGCCATACCAATGTGGCACTCATATATGAGCAGAGGTGCCGTCTTTGGAGCAAACTTTGTGTGTTTGAATTTATACTCCTCCTCGGGACACCACACTTGTGCGCTGAAGATTTTTGTCTCTTCGTCCTGTACCACACGACGTGTCCACGCCGGAATACGTTCGCCACAGCCACCGTCCCAATATACCTTCATCTTGTAGTGCTGACCGTGTACAAGTGCTTTACGTGGAAGACGACGCTCCCACACTCCACCGGGCAGGGCCTTCAGTTCGTACTCGGGGCGTTCTTCCCAATTCGAGAAGTCTCCGACGAGCACAATTTTTTTAGCATTTGGTGCCCACTCGCGGAAGCACCATCCTGTTGATGTGCGGTGCAATCCGAAATAAAGATAACCCGATGCAAAACTCGACAGTGTCTGTCGGCCGTTCTTTGTTAACTCTTTCTCTCTTTGCAGGAAATAACGATAACGTCCGTCAATCTCCAACGTGTAGGGCTCAAGGTAGCTGTCACGTGCTATAAGATTTAGCATAAGATATAAGGTTTAGTTAATAATTTTATTATTCTATCTCTATTTGCAGTTGTTTATCAGATGGCTACCTTTACAATCACCTTTCTCAGTTTTATAGGGGTAACCGCAGGTGCATGACCGTCCTGTGGGAAGAACATTGTAAACATTCCACGTTTTACATTTACATAATCGGTGGCCAACATTCCTAAAGGATAGAGCGAAGCATCGCCAGCCTCGTCATACTCGCGCTCGGGAAGCTCGTTCTTGGCGATGTAACCCATCACCTCGTCGGCTGTAAGAGGAATCTGTATGTCGATATATTTGCGGTGTATCTCAATGGGGGCCTCCTCTTTTGAACGGGGACCAACCTCCATAACATTGGCAAATACAAGGTCGCCACACACCTCATTGCGTCCCAAAGGAAGCGCCTCGAGGTCGGTATTCTGTATAAACTCTATTGCTTTTGCAAAATTGGGGTTCATAGCCTCATAGGCCTTGATGTTTTCTAATGAATCGAGTATCATATCTGTTGATTTTAAGTTAGAATCTGTTTAACAAATTATTTTTTGCTGTTTTTCTTCTTTTCGACCTGCTGTCCGAGGTCGTATTCGCATTCTCTTACCACATTTCCGGTACTATCCTTTACAATGAAGAGTCCGTGGCGTTGTCCTTCGGAAAATGTACCTTCGTAGCGATAGCCGTTCTCGTCTATTGCAATTCCTGTACCGTGTTCATTACCATCGAAATAGCCACCACGATATTTAAGACCACTCGACAAACGCAATATTCCTGCACCGTGCATTGTATCGTTCTGCCAATCGCCCTCGTAAACGTCGCCATTTGCCCAGGTATATTTACCTTTTCCGTGACGCATGTCATCTTTCCAGTCGCCAACGTAAACAGCACCGCCTTCGAATGTCATTGTACCTTTGCCGTTGCGTTTGCCATACTCGAAATGACCTGTATATGTCTCGCCCGAGACACTTTTATAGATACCTTCGCCGTGCCATTCGCCATTTATATAATTACCCTCATAGGTGTCGCCGTTAGGAAATGTGAATTTGCCTTTGCCATGGCGCATATCATTTTTCCAGTCGCCAACGTATGTAGCACCCTCGGCAAAGGTATATGTCCCCTCGCCTTCGCGCAGATTATTTTTCCACATTCCTATGTATTTGCTGTTGTCGCTCCAGATGAATGTTCCCATTCCTTCGTGAACATCGTTTTTCCACTCACCCACGTATGAGGCACCATTGGCATAGAAATAACTGCCCGAACCTTCGCGTTTATCCTCGACCCATGAGCCTGAATATACATCGCCATTGGGATAGGTCATCTTGCCGTATCCCTGCTGATAGTCGCAGTACCACTCGCCATCATAACATTTGCCGTCCAAAAAATGGTAAACGCCTTTTCCATGCTGTCGTCCTTCGAAAAATTCACCCTCGTATGACTCGCCATCGTGGAAACGGTACTTTCCTTTACCCTGCATCTTACCCTTTACAAAAGAGCCTTCGTAGATATCGCCATTGGGAAAGACCTGTTTACCCTCGCCGTGAGGACGTTTGCCTTTAACCTCGCCGATATACGAAGAACCGTCTTTAAGACGTAGTACTTTTATATTTTGTTGCGATTTATCGTTTTTTTTGTCGTCTTTGGATACCGACAACATTGCTTCTGTATTACGGGTGTCGGTTGTAGTGTAACCTTGCACTTTGGCATTTGTCGCACCCGAAAGAAGCAGAATAGAGAGAACTAAATATATATTTTTTTTCATTTTTGTCATTTTGTGTTTATATGCCGCATTTTGCAGGCCACAATATTTCACAGCAAGTGCAGTATATATTCGCTGCTTGCAGCAAATATACGAATATACTCATTAAATGACAAAAAAAATGAGAGTTTTTAAGAAACAGTCCGAATTTCTATATAAATATTATCAAATTAGACTATCAAACAGTTTGTTTTATACAAAAAGAGCGAGGTTAGATAACCTCAAAAAAAAGTATCCGATTGACTTTAACGAATTATGCACCTACAACAATTTGCGACATTGATTCGGGAGCGAGGTACTCCTGTGCCAATGAACGCAACTCAGCCGGAGAGACGGTGCAAACAGTATCAAGATACTCGTTGACAGCCTCGAAAGGTTGTCCCGAGAGCCAAAGACTGATAAACACCTCGGCTTTTGGGAGTACTCCCTCATATTCGCGACACAGTTCGCCAAGGGTATAGTTACGCACAAGTTCAAGTTCCTCTTTAGGAACGTCTTCGTCTCTCAAACGTCTCAATTCCTTGTCAACCTCGGCGAGCAACGGCTTCACATACTCATTGTCGGTTTCGGTACTTATCATAAATGCGTTTCTGTTGCCGTATGCATCAATTTCGGCCTCGATGTGATAGGTATAACCGTTGCTCTCACGTATATTGCTCATAAGTCGGCTGCCGAAATAGCCTCCTAATATAACCGTCAAAAAGCGGAAACGATGAAAATCGGGATGCGAGGTATCCATAACCATTCGCCCTACCCTTATCCCGCTTTGCAAAACGCCCTCAATAGTAACCTTTGAAGAGCCTAAGATTGGCGCAGGAGGTGCTATAAATGCCTCTTTACCCTCTTTGCTACCCCAAGAATCACCGAAACGTTTCTCTATTGCCATAACACTCTTATCATTGACATTTCCCGAGATAAAGAATGCCATATTCCGTGAACCATAATACGATGCATGATACTCTTTCAAACACTCCTCTGTAATTGCATCATAATCCTCGGAACAGACAATATGTCCTAACGGATGCCCTTTTCCCCAAATTGCCTGCTCGAAATGGCGTTGTGCAACAACATCCACCTTACGACTGTTTATATGATAGAATGCCTTGTTGTTGTTTCTTATCGTCTCTAAATTCTTTGAAGGGAAAAGCGGACGTTTCACCATCGACTCCAACATATCCAGCATTGGCTCTAAATAGCGCCCAAGGGTGTATAGAGTTATTCTGTTGCACTCTTGCAGCGAGTACATCTCTATCCATGCTCCATAATAATCGAGCATACGCGAAATTTCCTCAGCCTTGTAATCGGATGTTCCCTCGCGCAACATACGGTTTGTAAAAAGAGCCTGAAGCGGACGCTCTTGTATAGAATAACCGCCACGAATAAGGAGGTCTATGCGTAACACATCTTGCGAACCTCCTTTTATAATATAAATGGGCACACCATTTGATAACACCGTCCTATGCGGCATTATCAAACAGGGTCTTTCCATTTTTTTTATTATTGGCGGCTGTATCATAGTCTGACTATTTCCAGTCGAGACCTATCGATGCTGCAAACTCCTTTGCACGCTCAAGATCCTCGGGAGTGTCAATACCCACTGTCTCAATATCGGTCTTTCCAACTCTGATGCGGTAGCCATTCTCTAGCCAACGGAGCTGTTCAAGCGACTCACATATCTCAAGAGGCGATTGTGGCAGTGTTGTTATGCGTTCGAGCACATCGGCGCGATAGGCATATATTCCAAGATGTTTGTAGAACGTCTGTTTTTCGAGCCATTCCGACTTATCTACTCCGCGAAGGTAAGGTATTACCGAACGGCTGAAGTACATTGCAAAGCCGTTTATGTCCATAACCACTTTGGGCGAGTTTGGACACTCGAGACGCTCTATTCCATCCTCTTTCTCGAAGGGTTTAACGAGTGTGGCAATATCGGTCTCGGGCGAGTCAAAGCAGGCAATAAGTGCCTCAACCTGCTTACGCTGTATAAAAGGCTCGTCTCCCTGAATATTTACAATTACGTCGCAATCGAGGTTAAGGTTGCGATAGGCATCCAAGCAACGCTCTGTGCCATTTTTGCAATCCTCGGAAGTCATAACCACATTGCCACCGAAAGCCTTGACACAATCGGCAATACGATTGTCATCTGTTGCAACATAAAGAATATCGAAACAATCCTTTACCTGCTCATATACACGCTGGATAACAGTCTTACCACCAAGCATAGCCAATGGCTTGCCGGGGAAACGTGTCGAAGCGTAACGAGCCGGGATAATTCCTGCAAATTTCATAATATCCTGTTTTTATCTATTAATACTTCTAAATTATTGGAAAAGGTCGTCAAAGCCCCCTGTAGTTGATGGCGAAACGACCGGGGTATCTTTATCCTTGAGCATTATCGTATCACCCTCTTCGGTCATTGTAAAAATCTGCCCCAAACAAGGGTCCCAACCTTTGGGAATATCGAATTTTTCTTCCTGTGAATATGGCAGACTCTTGTCGGCATACACCTTGCTCATATATATTCCCCAAATAGGTAGTGCCATCGATGCACCTTGTCCGTCACTCATACGATCGAAGTGAATGTCGCGCTCTTCGCCACCTACCCAGCATCCTGTAACCAAAGAGGGGGTAAAGCCCATAAACCATCCGTCCGAATTATTCTGTGTTGTTCCTGTCTTACCACAAATATCGGCAGTGAGCTTATATATACGACGCAGACGACCTCCTGTACCCTCATTTATCACGGCACGCAACATCTCTATCATTTTATATGAACTCTCTTCACTTATCACCTCGTTTTTCTGTGCTGTGAATGTAGCAACGGTGTTACCCACGTTATCCTCAATACGTGTAACAAGCAGCGGTGCTGTGCGTATTCCCTTGCCTACAAATGCAGTGTAAGCACTAACCATCTCACCTACCGAGGCATCACAGACACCTAAGCAGAGCGAAGGAGTAGGCTCAATCTCCTTGTTGCGCAGACCATACTGGTGCAACAGTTTCTTGAACGAATAAGGATTGAGTTTACTCATCAGATAAGCCGATATCCAGTTATTCGAGTTAGCAAGTCCCCATCGCAATGTCACCACCTCGCCATAGCGTGCCTTAGAGGTATTCTTGGGACTCCATATTTTTCCATCCTCGGTGAGCAGTGTCTGCTCTACGTTACGTGTCTCGTCACAAGGAGTAAATCCGTTCTCCATTGCCAACGAATAGAGATAAGGCTTTATTGTCGAACCCACCTGACGGCGACCGGTAAAAGCCATGTCATATTTGAAATTGTAGTAATTGGTTCCACCTACGTATGCTTTTACCTCGCCTGTATGCGGGTCCATAGATACAACACCTGTTCTAAGGAAATATTTGTAATACTTCAGTGAGTCCATAGGGGTCATGACAGTATCAATCATACCGTCGTAACTGAACACCTGCATATCCTCCTTGGTATTGAATGCCGTTTTTATCTCCTCATCGGTTGCCCCATTCTTTTTCATTATGCGGTAGCGGTCGCTCTGACGCATTGCACGGTCCATAATCTTGTTTACCTCTTCAACTGTAAGCTCATCGGTAAACGGAGCAGTACGTTGACCCTTCTTTGATTTAAAGAAGCGTGGCTGCATATAATCGGCAACGTGCTCTTTTACAGCTTCTTCGAGGTATTGCTGCATACGCGAGTCGATTGTTGTGTATATTTTCAATCCATCGGTGTAAAGGTTATAGTTGGTGCCATCGGCCTTCTTGTTCTTGTTACACCATCCGAACAGCGGATTATTCTCCCAATCGAGTGAATCCTCGTAAAATTTCTGCATCTCCCAACCACGATAGTTTTTCTTCTCGGGCTTTTTCGCATTCATCATAAGACGAAGATATTCGCGGAAATAGGGAGCAGGACCGGCCTTGTGGTCGGATGAATGGAAGTTCAATGCAAGTTCGGTCTGTTTAAGACTATCGGCCTCGGCCTCGGTGATATATCCCGCCTTTGCCATCTGTCCGAATACCACGTTACGACGCATCTTTGTCTTTTCGGGACGACGACGGGGATTATACAACGACGAGTTCTTGCACATTCCCACAAGCATGGCAGCCTCTTGCATATTCAAGTCCTTTGGGTGTTTGCCAAAATATATCTGAGCTGCACTTCGTATTCCAACGGCATTGTATCCGAAATCATATTTATTCAGATACATTGTTATAATTTCCTCCTTTGTATAACGCTTCTCTAACTGGACGGCAATAACCCACTCGATTGGTTTTTGTGTCAGACGCTCCATCTCGTCCTCGGCAGTAACCTGAGTATAAAGTAATTTTGCCAACTGTTGTGTAATTGTACTGCCACCTCCGGCACTCTCGCGTCCTAATAATCCGCGTTTTACAATAGCACGCAAAAGAGCGCGTCCATCTATTCCCGAATGTTCAACGAAACGGACATCCTCGGTTGCAATAAGCGCTTTTATGAGGTTGGGAGAAATCTCGTTATATTCTACAAGCGTGCGGTTTTCTTTGCTATATGACCAGGTACCCATAACCTTTCCGTCGGCCGAGAGCACCTGTGCTGCATATTTGTACGATGGATTTTCCAATTCCGACATATCGGGCATATATCCTATCCATCCTTTTGCTATGGCATAAAATATAAGAATTACCGATAATATTCCACCCAAAAGCATTACCCACAACGCTATCAATATTTTCTTTATCATAGATTGTCGCGAATTATCAGTTTAAAAACAAGGAAAGCCGACCCCGAAAGTTTGCATTATAGACAATGAAGCCCCACTCTCCCAATATATTCTAAAATGCAAAGTTAATAATAAAAATTCAAATACAATGATATGATACAAATTAAAACGAATCAACATCTGCATAAAATCGGGCAACTAAAACAACTTATCAAAAATTAGCACAAATATCCGTTCCGAAACACATTTATTTAGAGATTTTATATACCTTTACGGGAAATTATTCAGTTCTATCACGTAAACCGCCCAATATGGAAAAGAGAAGTTTAGTATCAATCAACGACTTGTCGCGCGAAAAGATTCTTCAGTTGCTTGATATAGCAAAGAAATTCGAAGAAAAGCCCAATCGCGACATTCTTGCAGGAAAAGTTATAGGTTCGCTCTTCTTCGAACCATCGACCCGTACACGACTTAGTTTCGAAACAGCTGCCATGCGTCTGGGAGCACGTGTCATCGGATTCAGTGATGCAGCAACAAGTTCTACAAGCAAAGGCGAGACTTTAAAAGATACAATAATGATGGTATCGAACTATGCCGACCTTATTGTAATGCGTCATCGTCTCGAGGGTGCTGCACGCTATGCAAGCGAAATATCGCCCGTACCCATAATAAACGCAGGTGACGGTGCCAACCAGCATCCCTCACAGACAATGCTCGACCTATACTCTATCCAAAAGACACAGGGTACACTCGAGAATCTGCATATACATCTTGTGGGCGACCTAAAATACGGCCGCACCGTACACTCGCTTCTGCACGCGATGCGTCACTTCAGCCCCACATTCCATTTTATTGCTCCCCAAGAGCTTCAGATGCCCGAGGAGTACCGCATATTCTGTCGCGAGAACAATATTGCATTCACCGAGACAACCGAATTCAACGAAGAGGTTATTGCAAATGCCGACATTATATATATGACACGTGTGCAGCGCGAGCGTTTCAGCGACCTGATGGAGTATGAGAAGGTAAAAAACTGCTATCGTCTCACCAATGCGATGCTTGCCGATTGCAAGGAGAGTATGCGCATACTGCATCCGCTGCCCCGAGTAACAGAGATTGCATACGATGTCGATGATAATCCAAGAGCCTATTATTTCCAGCAGGCCCAGAATGGCCTATATGTACGCGAAGCTCTTATCTGCGACGTATTAGGTATTAACATCTAAAGAGAAACAATTATGAAAGAGAATAAAACCGCATTGCAGGTATCGGCACTTTGCAACGGAACAGTGATAGACCATATTCCTGCCGACAAATTATTCGAGGTTGTCAACCTGCTGAATCTCCCCGAAATGGAGAGCAATGTAACCATAGGAAACTACCTCGAGAGCAAGAAACTCGGCAAAAAAGGTCTTATAAAAATTGCCGATAAATATTTCACCGACGACGAGGTTAACCGCATTTCATTGGTTGCTCCCAACGTAGTACTGAACATTATTCAGGATTATAAAGTTGTAGAGAAGCGGGAGGTTCACATGCCCGATGAGTTGCTTAATATTGTAAAGTGCAGCAATCCCAACTGCATCACAAACAATGAGCCTATGGCAACCCGTTTTCATCTTGTTAACCGCAGTGAAGGCACACTGAAATGCCACTATTGCGAAAAAGAGAAGAATGTAAAAGATATAGAACTACTCTAAAGCTGTATTGAATGAAACTTAATTGGAAGCCCGGAACAATGATATATCCGTTGCCTGCCGTATTGGTAAGTTGTGGCGATTCTCCCGAAAACTACAATATGCTCACCGTATCGTGGGTCGGCACTGTATGTACCAACCCGGCAATGTGCTATATATCTGTTCGCCCCGAACGACACTCGTACCCTATAATAAAAGAGAAAGGTGAATTTGTCATAAACCTGACAACAGCGGCAATGGCACGCGCTACCGATTGGTGCGGTGTACGCTCGGGTAAGGATTACGACAAGAGAAAGGAGACCGGGCTAACATACGGTCCATCAAAAGAGATTAAAGCACCTATAATAGTAGAATCACCACTGAGCATCGAGTGCCGTGTAAAACAGGTTATTCCGCTTGGGTCGCACGACATGTTCCTCGCCGAAGTTGTGAATGTACAGGCCGACGACAGCCTGCTGAACCCCGAAACAGGCGAATGGGATCTTTCGGCAGCCGACCCATTGGTATATACCCATGGGAAATATTTCCATCTTGGCGAGTTTATAGGAAAGTTCGGTTGGAGCGTAAAAAAAGAGACAACAAAAAAGAAGTAAAATATGCGTTTGCGTCATACCGTAGTAACCATAATAGCTGCTCTTCTCCTGCCACTGTTCGTTCAAGCACAGGAAAAGGATACAAAGTTACACCTCAATTTCGGACTTAAGGTGGGATTTCATGCTGCCACATATAATACCACAACTTTCGAGATTGATGGTTACGAGTACGACGACCGGGTAATACAGAGTAATAAGATAGGTTACTCTATAAGCCCCTTCATACGTCTCTCAAAAAACAGATACTATATACAGACCGAGGCCACACTCAGCCTATCGCGTCACAATTTCGAATTTAATGAGGTTGCAGGCAAAAACAACGAGTCATTAGAAGGAGGTGGCAAGCCACAGTATGATCTGACTACTTATTGTATGCAGGTTCCCTTTCTGTTTGGCTATAAGTTTGTAGACAGCGGCCCATACGGAATGAGTTTCTTCACAGGCCCCAAAGCAAAATTCGTATTCACCGGACACGACAAGCAACGATTCAAACATTTTGAATACAGCGACCTCGAAGAGTCTCTACGTGATGTTGTCTACTATTGGGAGCTTGGCTTTGGAGTAAAAATATCCAATGTCTGCTTCGATTTTGTATATGATGTAGGTCTCAACAGCAACACCTATGGTATTGTATCAAGGAAGAGTGGCGAGGAGTTCTACTCAAAGCGCAGCGACAACCTGCTCAGTTTCTCGCTTGGAATTATCTTCTAAAAAAGACAATACAAAATTATCACTAAGCATAGCATATAAAAATATCGGCACAACCCTCGAAAGGATGTTGTGCCGATATTTTTATATATTCTCTTATATATTATCAATATGCAAAGAGAGGATACTCGGCCATAGTCTCATTAACCTGACGACGAACAGCTGCTATTACTTTCTCATCCTCGGGAGCATTAAGAACAGTCTCAATCATCTCTGCTACGAAGGGCATAAGAGTCTCCTTAACACCACGTGTTGTGATTGCCGGTGTACCAAGACGGATACCCGATGTTTGGAATGCACTACGTGAGTCGAAAGGAACCATATTTTTGTTGGCTGTAATGTCGGCAGCAACAAGGGCCTTCTCGGCTACCTTACCTGTGAGGTCGGGATACTTGCTGCGAAGGTCTACAAGCATTGAGTGGTTATCTGTTCCACCCGATACAATACCAAAGCCACGGCTCATAAGCTCGTTTGCAAGTGTAGCTGCATTCAGCTTAACCTGTGCCTGATACTCCTTGAACTCGGGCTGAAGAGCCTCGCCAAAAGCAACGGCCTTAGCAGCAATAACATGCTCAAGAGGTCCACCCTGAATACCGGGGAACACAGCACTGTCAAGAAGTGCCGACATCATCTTAATCTCGCCCTTGGGAGTTGTCTTACCCCAGGGATTGGGAAAATCCTTACCCAAAAGAATGATACCGCCACGAGGACCACGAAGAGTCTTATGTGTGGTAGATGTCACAATGTGAGCATATTTCAAAGGATTGTCAAGCAGGCCTGCAGCGATAAGACCTGCAGGGTGAGCCATATCGACCATAAGCAATGCACCCACGCTGTCGGCAATCTCGCGCATACGCTTGTAATCCCACTCACGCGAATAAGCCGAACCGCCACCAATGATAAGTTTAGGTTGCTCGCGGTGAGCAATCTCCTCCATCTGATCGTAGTCTACACGGCCTGTCTCCGGATTAAGGTTATACTCTACGGGAGTATATATAAGACCCGATGTATTTACAGCCGAACCGTGCGAGAGGTGACCACCGTGTGCAAGGTTAAGACCCATGAATTTATCACCGGGGTTAAGCACTGCAAGGAAAACGGCTGCATTTGCCTGCGCACCCGAGTGGGGCTGAACATTCACCCATTCTGCTCCATAAAGTTCTTTAAGACGTGTACGTGCAAGATCTTCCACAACATCTACAACCTCACAGCCACCATAGTAGCGCTTGCCGGGATAACCCTCGGCATATTTATTTGTGAGGATAGAGCCCATAGCCTGCATTACCTCGTTACTAACGAAATTCTCCGACGCGATAAGTTCGATACCCTTAAGCTGTCGGCGCTGTTCCATCTCAATCAACTGAAAAACAGTGTTGTCTCTTTTCATAGTATTATTTAAATGTTTACTTTTTTACACCAAAAAATAGCCTTTTTGCTAAAGAATTGCAAAGATACTGCTTTTTGTCTAAAAAATGGCAAGTTAAGGCATAAAAGGAGAAGAAAATTTAATTTCTCCCCCTTTTACGCCTAAAAAAGAGCATTTAACTACTTAATTATATCTTATTTTCCCTCACCAAGATAAAAACGGTATATTGCCGACAGCATTATATAACTATGGAAAGTCTCTATTCGTCCGAAGCTCCTTGAGGCAGCTGTTGAATAGCTCCACTCCGAAGTTCTTTCGTGCAGAATATCTACCGCTTCTAATTGCAAAGTAAGCGCCTTACTCTTGAGCAGCGATTGCGATATTGTCGCATTCCACAGCCACTGTCCGTGATTAAGAATATCAGAGTCGTAACCCGAACGGTCGAAGAGTCCGAAGCTGGTATTTATTCTCAATCCGAAAGGCAAATCAACCTGCGGTTGAAAGTTAAATTCGAAGACACTACCCGACTGGTTATATTGTTTGTTGTGTTTATATCGTGTAATCTCCTTGCTGTATGACGAACTGAGACTTACACTCCATATATCTTTTCTCCACTTAAGCGTCATTCGCGCCGTAGGAGTATAGTTGTTAACCACCGAGAGTCCAAGCTCATCACCCATAGAACCAACGAAACTCTTACGGTGCGAATGATTTATATGCGCCGAAAGTCTTAGACTCCAATGACGTGCTGTATCCAACGGTTGTTCGGTTGACATAAACATAAAAGTCTGGTAATTACCATTTACATTCTTTGTCGTCAGTATCTGCTTACCTGTTGTCTCATCGGTCTGCGATATTGATGTTGCCGCATTTTGGCTCCAAGCGATATATCCAAACATACTATAGTTATCACCGCGTTTTTCGTTGAACCAGTTACCGTGCATATTTATTGAGTTATTCCACTCGGTCTTGAGATTGGGATTGTTAACCGACACAACCATCTCGTTCGATGTATCGGTGAGTGGCAGGAGACTCACAAGTGATGGTCGGCTTGTAGAGCCATAATAGTTGATGTTAAGTTCACCGTTTTTCACTGGTCTTAGAATAACATCATAATTTACGTTCCAGTCGATGAACTTGCGTCCCGGTGCATAATGATTGTTATCGCGACTATAGTAAAGATGCTCATTCTTGTGTGCAGCGGTAACATTAAAATGTGTCTCTAATTTTTCCCATCGTCCCGACACTCCCATATTCAAAGAGTGTTTATTACTGTACTCTGACGAATTATATGAGTTTGCAATATCAATTACAGCACGCAGGGAATCGGCAGTGGATGGATGTGTGCCCGGTGGTAACAGCGGCGTATTATATCCATCATATCGGTTAAGGTCGTACAAACTATTCACACCGTTTCTGTTGTTATGAGCATACGAGTATCTCAGATGATACTGAATTTCATCGGTTATTTTTCCCGAGAAATTTGCCGAGGCATCATAGTTACTGTTGTCATTGGGTGAGAGTGTGTATCTTCGCATAAGATACTCGGTTTTTGGAGCATCGGGACTAAAATAGCGATAATGCGAAAGATGGTCGCCACTACTCCTGTCCGAATTAACCGAATAGGAGGCATTCAACGATAGAGAATTTCCCGAACTGCCAAAGCGGTGTGTATAATCGGCATTTACACGTGCATTTATTGAGCGCGAGCTGCTACCGCCAATATCCAATGTCGAGTTTATTCCCTGATCGCGCAATGCATTGTCGATATTCTCGCCTATCAGCCCCAAATAAGCATCCTGCATACTCTGTGCACTCTTATATATCGAACTTTTCGAGTTATTACTATTGTTACTATCGTTATAACCATAATTGAAACCAACATTCACTCGGTTAAGAGTATCGATGTTCCACGTAAGGGAGCCGTATGCATAAATGTCTCGGTCGCGACCGTTGTTGTTACTGTTGCTATATCCAAAGTGAGAACCCTGTGACAGATATGTTTCGGTTTCATTTATTGTATTTCTGTTACTGTTGTCGTGTGATACCGTAACATTGAAATTGCCTCTTATATAACCACCCTCGTTATTTTTTAGTCCATTATCCCACGAGAGCACCGTTCCCGCCTTACGATAGGTGTAAAAACCGTTTCCACCACCCCAATGGTACCAATTACCATTTTCATCGACTTGTTCGTCCTGACTGATATTGTTTACCTGTGCAAATACCGCTGCCCGGTACTTATCGCTAAAGTTAGAAGCATAGACCTTACCCATATAACGTTCCTTTGTACCGCCACCCATATTGGCATTGACACTCCACGAACTCATATACTCCTTTTTTATTTTAAGGTCAATAACGGTTGCTTTATTTGTATCGTGTTTACCGGCAAAGTCACTATCCTCGTTGCTCTTTTTATAAATCTGCACATTATCCACCGCCTCTGTTGTCATATTCGACATTGCTGTTTTCATATCTCCAAAGAAAGGCTTACCGTTTACCAAAATATTATCAACCTTTTTCCCTTGAAATGTCAGATTACCGTCACTGTCCATCGAAAGACCGGGTAACTGCTTTATCAGCACCGCTACTGTAGCCCCTTCGGGAACTCGATAGGCACTGCTGTTATACACGAATGTGTCGGCCTTTATAGTAAGTTCATTGGCAAGACCCGTAACAAGTGCCTCACTAAGCATTTTACTGTCAGGAGAGAGCTGAAGCTTGCCCATACGCAGTTTAGGATTTTTCTTTGTCAGTTTGAAACCCTTCTCAAGAGTCACATAACCTAAGAATGATACAGTGAGACGATAGTCGCCCTCATTGTTCAGTTTAACAGTGAAACTGCCATCGTTCTCCGATACAGCCGTAGCAACCTGAACTGTATCTTTTACAAAAACACGCAACTGTGCAAATGGTAATACCTCTTTATTATTTTCAGCATCGACAATCTTACCCGAAATTGCATAATTCTGTGCCGCAAGCGTAACACCGACAAACATCAAAATGCTATAAATACAAAAGCGTCTCATCATATACAGGAATTTCCCTCTTCAAGAGAGTTTAATTTATGTTTTAAATTGTTTTTATATAAGAACGACCAAATGTAGTAAATGTAATTCAAAATCCTTTACATTAACGGGAAAATATATACTATATTATTTCTAGAAGCAGTTTCCCCCTTCGTAAAGTCTTTACCATTCTACAAAACGAGCAGGAAATACTTCAATTTGCGTGCATCCTTTTGGAGCAAATTTACCTATATCCATTATAAAAGGCTTAAATTCGTTAAATACGCCGAAATTATCGAAAAGATACTCAAGACTTCCACTCGACAGTCCTAAAACACTCTTGCCTGCAAAATCAAAATCAAAACAACTTTCAGGCAGTGTATAACCGTGTGCCGGAGTAATCGTATAATCAATATATATGCCATTGTCCAAAGCCCCCGAATCATCTGCCATTTGTACGTCGGTAACATTTGAGCCTATGACTACCTCTTCTGAGGCAACAACAGTTGAAGCTGCATCTCCTTGTGAATCGATAAACATTAAAGGTGTAGCTATAAACAGCGCAAACAAAATAACCGCAGCCACAGAAATATATGCATGCAAATTATGCATCTTACGCAACCTGCCGGTAGTACGAATTGTGCGATGTTTACGCATCCAACGTGCAAAATTGCTCCAATCGGTGTTGACATCGGGAAGCGGAGCATTATCTATAGCCCCTACTGTCTCAATATCACTCAGCAGCGAGTAAAGTTCTTTTGTCTCTTCACCTTCCATAACCGCTTCGAGTTCTGCATTGTCGAATAGTTCGGGCATCTCTACTGCCTGCAACAAACGTTCTATATTGCTATTTTTTTCCATCTTTTCCATAATCATCTAATTTCACAATCCGAGATATATTCCTTGAGAGTACACATCAACGAAGCAAAATGCCGCCTCACCGTAGCATAGCTGCACCCAAGCATTACGGCAACCTCTTTAAGAGTTCTTTTCTCATATATTACAAGATGTATCAAACGTCGTTCCTCTTTTTCAAGGGTTGCTATATAAAGACGCAGCAACTCGATACGTTTCTCGTGACAGGGGTCGGCACTCTCATCTATTCCACTATCCGATGCAGTTCTTCTCTTAAACCTCTCACGCACCTCTAAATGTCTTATATGGCTGACACAGGCATTGCGCAACATCGACTTTGACAGCGCCGACGGGTCGTCGACACTATCCCACACCTGCCATAATCTCTTGAATGTATCTGCTACCACATCTCGACTATCCTCTTCGTTGTGCAGCATTCCAATTGCTATACGGTATAATATTATATAGTTTGTTTTATAAAACTCCTCGAAACTCATTATTCTGCTTCTACAAATGCTCCTTAATTTTGACGTGTTACATCTATAAGACGCAAAAAGTGGCAAAAGTGAACACAAAAAAACAAAAAATCTTCAGAATTTTTTCTGAAGATTTTTTGTTTTTGCCTAAAATGACAATAATTAGCTGCTTTTACGAGTATTTATGAATACATAAAGCGACGAATACTCTGCTTGGGAGTCTTCTCAAAAGGCTCAATGCGAATCTCGGTTGTAGCAATCTGACTATATGCAGGAAGCTCCTTGTTAAGTGCCTGAATATTCTCGCTGATGGCCTTGTTTACAGCAGCCTCGTCAAGTTCGTCCTTCTTACCGGCCTCGTAGTCGGCAACAACAAGAGCAACAAGAGCATTCTTACGGCCTACGACCAACGACTCGGTAATATAAGGAAGATTGTTTATCTTATCTTCAATCTCCTCGGGGTAGATATTCTGTCCGCTTGCCGAGAGAATCATATTCTTGCAACGTCCCTTGATAAAGATATTGCCTTTTTTGTCGATGATACCCATATCTCCGGTCTTCAACCAACCGTCTTTTGTAAATGAAGCCTTTGTTGCCTCCTCGTTTCGGTAGTAACCAATCATCACAGCGTCACCCTTACACTGAATCTCACCAAGAATACGACGGGGGTCCTTTGAGTCGATACGAACCTCAAGAGGCTCGGCACGACGACCGCATGAGTTCTTGACAAATGTCGAACGGTCGCTATACGAAATAAGAGGACCACATTCGGTCATTCCATAACCTACACAATAGGGGAAATCCATCTTTTTCATAAGGTCCTCGACCTCCTTGTTAAGCGCAGCACCACCGATGATGACACCGGTTGTCAGTCCGCCACCAAACGCCGCAACAAGTTTCTTGCGTATTGCACCAAGGATAATCTTGTTTATTCCGGGGATAGCCATAAGTACACGCATATGAGGCTTACGCAATGTAGGGAATACCTTAGACTTGAAGATTTTCTCAACCACAAGAGGCACAGTAAGGAACATAAAGGGCTTAACGGCTGCCAATCCGGCCAACAGACGTGCAGGCACAGGCTTACCATTAAGGATTGTTATGTGACAGCCACCCGAGAGGGGGAACAAAAAGTCAAATGTCTGACCAAACATGTGCGCCATAGGAAGCACCGAGAAGATAGTGTTACCCTCGCACATTGGAATCTCACGACGTGCAAACTCAAGATTAGCCGACAAGCTGCGTGCAGGAAGCACAACACCCTTAGAGGTAGCACTTGTTGTACCTGATGTAAAGCTGATAACTGCAACCGCCTCCATATCTGTTTTGCAGTAGTCTATCATTTCAGGTTTCACACCCTCGGGGAAACGTGCCGCAAATGTTGCATTGAGTGCATTTGCAGCCTCTTCACACTTTTTGCACTCGGTATTAAATAGAGAGATGTCTTTTACATTTATAGTGCATGTAAAGTTTTCTATTGCATTCATCTCATCGAGCAGAACCTTATTGGCTTTAAGCATATCGAATGCTACATTGTCGCAAATCATCATACGACACTCCGAGAAGCGGCTTAGTTCAACGACTGCACTTGCAAGGAAGTCGGGCAAGAAAGGAACCACAACTGCATCGTAAGATACTACTGCCAAATAGGCAATACCCCACTCGGCCGAATTACGAGCATACAAGGCTATCTTATCGCCTTTCTTCAATCCACAAGCATCGAACAACAAGTGGTACTTTTCGATTCCTTCGGCAACCTGAGCGTATGTATATGTCTCACCACCAAAGTTACTGAATGCGGGTTTAGTCCAATGCTGCTTAATGGCATTATTCAAATAGGTTAAATAGTGCTGCATAATATTGATATTTTAATAATATATAAATTCAATCTTTATATTCTTTCCATAATCGACTACAAATATCTTTAAATATTTTGTTTTAAAGAATATTTCGGCATAAAATTAACATTTCAGACGTACCCTTTTGAACAAACCAAGGTTTTTTTATCACCAGAATTAACATCCATTATGAAAATTTACTTAAAAAAGTGATTTCCCCAACAATACAAAAATATTGTTGGGGAAATCGGGGTCTAACAATCTACAATCAATAAAACTATTATTTGTACATAAATCTCTTTATGCTTAATTTGGGTGTCTTCTCAAAAGGTTCTTTCATAATCTCACAATCGGTAATCTTGCTGTATGCAGGCAATTTCGAATTAATATCAAATACCAGCTCTTTAATCTGCTTGCAAAGTTCCTCATTGTTTACACCCGACTCGACAGCAGCATTATAGTCGGGAACTATAAGAGCTACAAGTCCGTGTTTGCGACCTACTATCAAAGACTCTACGACATTGGGCAACTGGTTGACAAGTTCTTCAATCTCCTCGGGATATACATTCTGTCCGTTAGCTGTAAGAATCATATTCTTGCATCGGCCACGGATAACGATATTCTCTTTTGCATCCATTGTACCCATATCACCGGTCCTGAACCATCCATCTTTTGTAAATGCAGCTTTCGTTGCTTCGGGATTCTTATAGTATCCTGTTGTAACCGCATCACCTTTAAGATGAATTTCACCGGGAACCTCGGCAGGATTCTCCGAGTCAATACGCACATCTACCGAAGGATGGGCAACAGCGCCGCAAGTATGAGGAATAAAATCCTGCCAACGTGTATAGCTTATCAACGGAGCACACTCGGTCATTCCATAACCTATCACATAAGGAAACTTAATACGGCACATAACATTTTCCACCTCTTTATTTACAGCCGCACCTCCTATGAGAAGTCCTCCCTTATCGACGTTTCCTCCAAAAGTCTCAATGAGTTTTGTACGTATCTTATTATATATAATTCCTTTCACAAAGGGGATAGATGTAAGTATGCGCATCGTCCTCTCTTCGAGGATTGGCATAATCTTAAGACGGAAGATTTTCTCAACCAACAAAGGCACCGTGAGGAACATAAAGGGCTTGACCTCGGAAAGTGCCTTCAACAGACGTGCAGGGATAGGCTTCTCGGTATATATATATATGTGACAACCTTTCGAGAATGGGAAAATAAAGTCGAATGCCTGTCCAAATATATGTGCCAAAGGAAGTATCGACAATATTGTATATCCCTGTTCGGCGTACATTTGTGAACGTGCATATTCAAGATTGGCCGATATTGCACGTGCAGGCAGTATTACCCCCTTGGGTGCACTGCTTGTACCCGATGTATAGCTTATCACTGATATTGCATCAAGGCTGCCTTTTCCAAAATCTATATGTTTTGGAGTTACCCCATTGGGATAACGACTCTTGAAGCACTTGTCAACTTCGTCGTGCAAATCGGAAACTACACAATTGCATTCGGGAATCGACTCCAATTTCACAATGTCCACTACTCCGCAAAAATCATCTAACGTATCGAACTGATGAAGCACTTCATCGCGTTTCAGACCATTTACAATTGAGGTATCGGTCAATAGCAGACGACTATCCGAAAGTCTTGTCAAATCAAGAACGTTCTGCGGAAGAAAATCGGGAAGCAGAGGCACTGCAACAGCCTCGTATGTTGCAATTGCAAAATAGGCCACACACCACTCGGCCGAATTTCTTGCACACAATGCAATCTTATCACCTTTTACTATACCACATTTCTCGAAAAGAATATGGTATCTCTTTATAAAAGATGCAACGTCGCCGTATGTAAAGGTGTTTGCACCATAATTACTTAGCGCGGGGGCGTTCCAATTATCTTTTATCGACTCTCCGATATAATACAAAAAATGCCTCATTCTTACTTTTTATTTTACTATAATTTATTGGTACATAAATCGTTTAATGCTCAACTTTGGAGTTTTTTCGAAGGGTTCTACACGTAATTCACATTTTGCGATACGACTATATATAGGAAGCTGCTCATTCATAGCGAAGACGCTATCCTCAATAATTTTCTTAAGCTCTTCGCCACTAACACCCATACTCTTGGCAGCATCCTGATTAATTACCACAAGTGCTACAAGACCATGCTTACGACCAACAACAAGAGACTCGAGAACAAGAGGCTGCTGGTTGATAATCTCTTCAATCTCCTCGGGGTATATATTCTGTCCGTTGGCTGTAAGAATCATATTCTTGCAACGACCGCGTATAATCACATACTCATTCGCATCCATTGTACCCATATCACCAGTCTTGAACCAACCGTCATCGGTGTAAGCAGCTTTTGTAGCCTCGGGATTTTTGTAATAACCGGCTGTAACATGTGTACCACGCACCTGAATCTCACCGGGAATGGTGGCAGGCGACGATGAATCGATACGAACCTCGATATCGGGACGTATTATACCTGCATTATTCTTAAGTGCAGGATGATTCCATCCTTTATAACTGATAAGCGGTCCGCACTCAGTCATTCCGTAACCTACGGCATAGGGTATCTTCACCTTGCGCATAATCTCGTCCACATCCTTGCTTATGGCTGCACCACCGATAAAGAATCCTGCTATGTGCAAATTACCACCGAATGCATCAAGAACTGTTTTTCTTATCTTCTTATATATAAGATTGCGTACACCGGGAATTGCAGTCAGGATGCGCATCGCCGGCTTGCGGAGCACGGGAATAACCTTGGCTCTGAAGATTTTCTCTATCAACAAGGGTACTGTAAGGAAAAGGAAAGGCTTAACCTCGGCAAGAGCTTTTAAAAGAAGCGCTGGTACAGGCTTAGCACTGAAAATGTGAATGTGACAGCCTTTTGAGAACATAAACAGAAAATCGAGCGATAGTCCGAAAATATGCGCTAAAGGCAAAATAGAGAATGTGTTTCCGTTAGGCACAGTAGGTACATAATCACGCGCAAAACGTATGTTTCCCGAGAGCGATTTTGCTTGAAGCATTACTCCCTTCGGGGCACTGCTTGTGCCTGATGTATAACTAATTAACGATAAATCTTCGAGTGCTTCAGGTCCTCTGCTGTAATCTACATCATCGGCGGTCAGGCCATTGGGATAACGTTGTGCAAATGTTTCATCTACATATTTACCTATACCTTGAAGATTTCCGCCATCGAGTTCAACTTTTCCATTTATAAAGTTTATTATTCCACAAAAATCCTCACGACCTTCGAATTGTTCAAAAATTCCGTTACGTGAAAAACTGCTTGCAACACCCTTGTCGAGCAGCAGCAATCGGCTATCAGAGATTTTTGTCAGGTCGGCTAGATTCTGAGGGAGAAAATCGGCCAACAAAGGTACAGCAACAGCATCGTATGTAACGATTCCAAGGAACACCACACACCACTCGGCCGAGTTCTTGGCACTTATTGCAATTTTATCACCTTTTTTTATACCGCACTTTTCTAATAGGATGTGCATTTTTTCGATACCCTCGGCTATTTGTCCAAAAGTATATGTATTGGCACCATAATTGGTTATACCAGGCTTATCCCAATTGGTTTTTATAGCCTCGCTGATAAAAGTCAAATAATGTGTCAACATAATAGTAGTTTTTATTGATTATAATAATGATTGTTTGTTTCAAAGATTAATACTATATTTAGAACTGCAAGACAGGGATTCTGCTGCATATCTTTACAAAGGAAACACTAACTTTTCATTTTTTCATTTTTCTAAGATATAAACACCTCTATAGTGGCAAAAATAGCTTATTTGTGGTGAAATACCACATATAGTGGTAAAAATTATCCGATAAAAAGATACTTTTTCTGTAAAATTGTACTAAAAAGATTTATAGAAAGAGGGCTTATAATGGCCGTATCTAAAATCGAATAGTTATATACACTAACCGATTTTAAACAATGAGTCTTTATAAAAAAACAAGGAAAAAATCTCTCTTTGCTTCTTCGGCATAATACTATTGCGAAGCTTAGAAATTCATTTCGCAACAATTTTTCAAAAAAAATAAAATTAAGCGCCAAAAGCTATGAAAATTAAATAATACGTGTAACTTTGCGGTGAAAGAATATAAGAACATGTATAGAGCCACACCACTCTATGCAAAAACAAAAAAACTTCTAACTATGGAAAGAGAGATAAAATTCAGTTTGGTCTACCGCGATATGTTTCAATCGTCGGGTAAGTTCCAGCCACTGGCTGAACAGTTGGAAAAGATTGCTCCCGTTATCGTTGAGATGGGATGCTTTGCCCGTGTCGAGACCAACGGAGGAGCTTTTGAGCAGGTAAACCTCATGGCAGGCGAGAATCCCAACAAGGCTGTGCGCAGCTTCACAAAGACATTCAATGAAGCCGGCATACAGACACACATGCTCGACCGTGCCCTTAACGCACTGCGCATGTTCCCCGTACCGGCCGACGTACGCCGCCTGATGTACAAGGTTAAAAAGGCACAAGGAACCGATATAACACGTATTTTCTGTGGTCTTAACGACGTAAGAAACATTATACCCTCTATCAAATATGCTCTCGAAGCAGGAATGATACCGCAGGCTACCCTATGTATCACTTCGTCACCTGTACATACAGTAGAGTACTATAGCAATATGGCCGATGAACTTATTGCTGCAGGTGCTGCCGAAATCTGTCTTAAGGATATGGCTGGTATAGGTCGCCCCGACTTCCTTGGCCGCCTCACCAAGAGCATCAAGGAGAAACACCCCTCTATCGTAATACAATACCACGGACACAGTGGTCCCGGATTGTCAATGGCTTCAATCATCGAGGTGTGCAAAAACGGCTGTGACATAATTGATACTGCTATCGAACCACTATCATGGGGTAAGGTTCACCCCGACATTATAAGCGTTCAAGCAATGCTTAAGGATGCAGGCTTTAAAGTCCCGGAAATCAACATGAACGCATATATGAAAGCTCGCAGTTTGACGCAGCAGTTCATCGACGAATGGATGGGTTATTTTATGGATAACAACAACAAGCTGATGAGTTCGTTGCTGCTTACCAGCGGACTTCCCGGAGGTATGATGGGTTCGATGATGTCCGACCTCGCAGGAGTACATAAAGGAATAAACGGCATCCTCGCAAGTAAAGGAAAGCCCACATACACGCTCGACGAGCTTATGGTTGAGCTATTCAACGAGGTAGCATACGTATGGCCTCGCGTAGGCTATCCCCCACTCGTTACCCCGTTCAGTCAATATGTAAAGAACATCGCCCTAATGAACCTATTGAGTAATGCACAGGACGAGCCTCGATTCAGCCGTATGGACGAGAGTATGTGGGGCATGATTCTTGGTAAGAGTGGTAAACTACCCGGTGAACTTGCACCCGAAATCATCGCCCTCGCCAAAGAGAAAGGCTACGAATTCACAACAGCCGACCCACAGAGCTTCTATCCCGATGCACTCGACAAATACCGTAAAGAGATGGAAGAGCTTGGTTGGGATACAGGAGAAGATGACGAGGAGTTGTTCGAGTTTGCAATGCACGACCGCCAGTATCGCGATTTCAGAAGCGGTGTTGCAAAAGAACGTTTTCTCGCCGATATCGAGAAAGCTAAAGAGGCACAGTTGGCTAAACAAGGTGTCAGCCCCGAAGAGATTATTGCCATCAAGCACGCAAAGGCCGACCCCATTGTAGCACCCGTAAAAGGACAGCTTCTGTGGGAGGTATCTACCGAAGGCGACTCTCTGCCCCCTGCTATCGGAAAGAGATTTGCTGCCGACGAAGAGTTCTGTACAATCATCACCTCATGGGGCGAATTACAACCCGTAGCCACAGGCCTTGGCGGACGTGTAGTTGAAGTTTGTGCAAAACAGGGTGCCCATGTAAACCGTGGCGACATCATCGCATACGTTCAGCGCGACGAATTGTTCAACTAAATACCTTTAACATAATATAGGGTAACCTTTTTCAGAATAAATTGCCCCCAAAAAGTTAGACAAAAACTTTTTGGGGGCAATTTACAAATAGATTCAACCCTATTTTGTATTTCTTCAAAAAAACTATCAGCACCAATAATAAGTTATAACCTAATCCTTTGGTGCACGCCGCACTGTTATATGAAAGCACGCCTGCTTATTCTCGTGCTTTATGTAACAGCATCCTTGTAGCTTAAGGTCACGCAACACCTCGGCAAGAACATTCTTAAGATTACCGGTCTTGTCAATCTCCTCGCCATACTCCGAGAAGAAGCGTTTATAAGTAATATCAACCGTTGTTCCATAGCAGTGTGCCGAATTCTTTGATGCATTGACATTTCTCCTTCCCAATTTCTTAACATCACTCTGAGTACGCAATACCGATGAGACAATAACTTTATACGGTGGTAAATGTTTCATCACAAGCGAATCCTGGAAGTTCTCACCAATACGTTTAAGAAGAGCAGCAGCTTCGGGAACAAGGAAAGGAATAGAGTGTGTCAGTTTATCAACGATATACGCATCGGAGTCATTAAGTTCCACAAGTTTACGGCTTGCATTATCTACCGCCTCGCGCGAAGCTAAAGGAGATATACCCAACTTCTGTGCTACCGCCAGATGCGTATCGTTAAGGTCGTTGAAATACTTTCTTATACTCGCCCCTCTTATCTTATGCTTTACCTCGGGACGCTGAACCGCAGGTTTACGGTTAAATACATACGGAGGACGCACTTCTGTAGACTCGGGGTCATCTATATCATCTGTATTATCGCAACTACGCAGTGTAAAGAAAAGAACAGCTATTACAGCCACAACAGAGAAAATAATCAACAATATACGGCTGTTGACCTTACCGAACTCGATTTTTCCAATTCTTATACACTTTATCAGTTCTACAATATCGCGCCATAATCGTTGGAACGCTATTCCAAAAAGTTTAAAATCATCTTTAAGGTTGGCCAACGCCTCCCTTCTTCTATCTTCTATATTACTCATCGTATTGTTTTATTTATGCCGCGCGAAGATAGTAAAAAAATGTCACATTTAAAATAATCATCAATAAACAACCCTATCCAATATACCTGTAAGGGCTGCAATGGCAATACCGTAATTAGTTATCGGGATATTCTGACCTTTTGCCTGACGTACACGCCACAACACATGACGGCGTGTGAACATACATGCTCCACAATGAATGATAAGGTCGTATGTCGACAAATCCTCGGGAAAATCGTTACCCGACACAATATCGATATTAAGCTCTTCGCCTAAACGTTTACGCAAAAGACGTGGCAACTTAACACGCCCGATATCTTCGTTTTGTGGAATATGCGAACAAGCCTCTGCAATAAGAATCTTCGCATTTGATGGCAGATTAAGCAGCACATCGGCACCTGCACGAAAAGCATCAATATCTCCCTTATTGCGTGCCATTAGCACCGAAAAAGAGGTAAGGCGAGTCTCGTGAGGAGTCAGTGCCTTAACCTGCGCAAATACCTGCGAGTCGGTAATTATAAGTGCAGGAGGAACTTGCAGTTTTGACAACATCTGTGGTAGTTCTTCGGGGGCACAGCATAACGCGAGACAGTGTTTATCAAGCAGATTACGCAATGTCTGCACCTGTGGTTGTATAAGCCGTCCTTTTGGTGCCTGCGCATCCTGTGGCATCACAAGTACTACGGTATCTCCTGCCTTTACCAACGAATGGGTAATATCCTCGATATTGTCATCGAGTTTGTGAATATCGGCCATACGTCGTAGCAATAAATCGATTCCGCTACTTTTGTGTGCCGAAACAGGAAGTACTTCACAACCCAGTATAGTACTCCACTCTTGCAGATGAGCACTGTCGCAAATGTCACATTTGCCAAGAAGGAATATTACCGGTATTCCCGATTTTTGAAACCTGCTCTTCCAGCCCAGTTCCAATGATGCCGAATCGGTACTATCCGAGAGCAGAATAACGGCAAGGTCGATACGTCTTGCCGCAGCTATGGTACGCTCTACTCGCAAAGCGCCAAGCTCTCCCACATCATCATATCCCGCAGTATCTCCTATTACAGCTGCACCGATACCCGGCAACTCGATATTTTTCCACACCGTGTCGGTGGTAGTTCCTGCCACATCGCTGACTATCGATACGTCCTGCTTGGCAAGAGCATTTATCAGGGTCGATTTTCCGGCATTGCGGCGGCCGAAAATGGCAATATGGTAGCGATTCGCTCTTGGTGTATCACTCATATCACTATATGCATTTAAGATAGGTTAGAAACGAAAATCCCTCTCGCCCTCGGCAATCTTACCAAGATATTTCTCGGCAGTGGCACGTGCACGCTCATTTGGAATGTCTTTAAGCAGTCGCTGTATCATCGCTTCACACTTTTCGCGTACTTCCGGCGACGCATAATCCTGCATATACTCCTTAAGCGTCAACAGCGCATTAGGCAGACAGCAGTTGGCTATCTGTCCACTCTTCAAGAGCGACATAAAGCGGTCGCCGGTTCGTCCCTCACGGTAACAAGCCGTGCAGAAACTTGGAATATGGTCGAGGTCGAGCAGCCACCCGACAACCTCGTCGAGCGAACGATGGTCGGCAACATCAAACTGCGCCGAATTCTCTTCGGCACTCTCTTCGTGTACATAACCACCGACACTTGTACGTGAACCTCCGCTTATCTGACTAATACCTAAATCGAGCAGTTTCGAACGGCTGCTCTGACTCTCACGTGTCGAGATTATCATTCCTGTGTAGGGAACAGCAATACGTGTAATTGCAACAATGCGGAAGAAAACATCATCGGGAACAGCGTTCTTAAAATCGGCTGTGTCGATGTCATCGGCCATACAGAGTCGGGGTACACTTATCGTGTGGGGACCTACACCGTATGTTGCCTCAAGATGCTCGGCATGCATCAGCAGACCTACAAAGTCGTATCGGTAGGTCTCGAGTCCAAAAAGCACTCCAATACCTACATCATCTATACCACCCTGCATTGCACGGTCCATAGCCTCGGTGTGATAGGCATAGTTGCTTTTGGGACCCGTGGGATGCAACGCCTCGTAATTTTTTTTGTTATATGTCTCTTGAAAAAGGATATATGTTCCTATTCCTGCATCGCGCAAACGACGATAATTCTCGACGGTTGTTGCAGCGATGTTTACATTCACGCGACGTATTGCACCATTCTTATGTTTAATGCTATAAATGGTTTTTATGCTCTCTAATATATACTCTATCGGATTGTGAAGCGGATGCTCTCCCGCTTCGAGCGCCAAACGCTTGTGTCCCATATCCTGAAGCGCAATTACCTCTTCGCGTATCTCGTCTTGCGTAAGTTTCTTACGTCTTATGCTCTTATTCTTTGCATGATAGGGGCAATATACACAACCGTTTATACAGTAGTTCGAGAGATAAAGAGGGGCAAACATCACTATTCTGTTACCATAGAAACGGTGTTTAATCTCGCGTGCAAGGGCAAACATTTCCTCGGTGAGATCGGGTTGGTCGCACTCCAAGAGTACTGCCGCCTCGCGGTGGTCTATACCTTTGCAGGCACGTGCTTTTTCTATAATACACTTTATCAGTTCTCGGTTGCTGCGATTCTGTGCAGCATACTCCATTGTCTCGCGTATTTCGTTGTCGCAGATAAACTCCTCGGCGACGGTTGATTTTACATTATACATCTTTTTCTTTTGTCGTTTATGTTATTTTTCGTTATAGTCTCCTCGTCCAAAATCTATATGGTAACCTATTGTTGCAAGCCTCTTCGCAAGTTCGTCGAGTGCTTGAGCCGACTCACTGCCCAAGCTCTTTTTACCATTATATATACTATATTTACTGCGCACCTCGGGTGGCGACAGGTTAGGCATGACAACGTTTGCACCGGCAAGGATGGCACGCTCCCTGCCATTCTCGTCAATAGTTGCCAGCGCTGTTGTTGCCGGTATCAGAGCCTTCGGAAAGCGTAGGCGCAGCAAAGATACAACAAGAATTGTAAAATCGACCGAACCGGCAGAGAATTGTTCGAACGGAGTATTTCCGGCAGGAATAAACGGTCCTATGCCAATCATCTGCGGCCTTAGTTCATCAATATAAATAAGGTCATCAACAATATTCTCTATTGTCTGATAGGGCGACCCTATCATCATTCCGCTTCCCGTTTGAAAGCCGAGGTTTTTCAGTGTTTGTAGTGCCTCGCGCCTCTTTACCGCACTCATGGCACGCGGATGCAACCTGGCATAATGTTCGTCGCAGCGTGTCTCGTGACGCAACAGATAGCGGTCGGCACCAGCCTCGCGCATCGCACGATACCCCTCGGCACTGCGTTCACCCACCGACAAGGTAACAGCCTTATCGGGAAAAATATCCTTTATCGAGCGTACCACATCCACAACCCAAGCATCATCCTGTTTCACATCCTCGCCACCCTGCAACACAAACGTATTGAACCCTAAAGCAGCCCCCTCGCGGCAGCAATCGAGTATCTCTTCTTTTGTAAGGCGATAGCGCATTGCAGCTTTATTGCTACACCTTAGCCCACAGTAGAAACAGTTGTTACGGCAATAAGAACTTATCTCTATAAGGCCACGTACAAACACCCCTTTGCCAAAATTCTCTACCGCTATGCGCGAAGCCTCGCTGCGAAGCCTCTCACATGCTTCGGGATTTCCTGCCGAAGACAACAAGAAGCGCCAATCGTCACGGCTCAGTGATGCTCCTCCGATAACACGGTCAATAATATTTTGTAAATCCTCAAAATTCATAAAATGCGACTTTCACAGTGCTCAACAATATTAAATTTCGACTGTAAAATTACAAATTTGCAAAAAAACAAGCAATTAAGCTCTATATAAAAAGGTTTATTTGTCATCGGATATAAATATTTATAAATTCATAATATAATTTATGATTTTTTTATCTATTTTTGCCGATAACTGCGAATATAGTGGCATTATCATAAACTATTTTTGCAGTTCAGATATAAACAATCGACAAAACCAAACTTTAAACAACTATGGCATACAACAACAATGTAATGTTCGTGAGATACCAGCTTCTCTCAAAGTTGGTGAAAATGTGGAAACAAGACGAGCTATTGGGCAACATCGACAAGATGCTTCTTGAGATGTATCCTCGCAAACGTAATCCCAAGGGACGTTGCTGTGTATACAAAGAACGCGCCGTGATGAAATACAAGACTATGGCAATGCTGGGCTTTGATATGAGCGACGAGGTTGACGAGGGTGAACGTCTGAGCAGCTACGTACAGCGTATGTACGACCGCGAGATGCCCGATGACAAGCGCGGTATCCTGAGTGTAATGGACGAAGCCTGTTCATCGTGTGTGAAGATTAACTATGAGATTACACACCTATGCCGCGGATGCGTTGCACGTCCCTGCTACACCAACTGCCCCAAGGATGCCATCACATACGACCGCGAGGGAAAAGCGCACATCGACCATGAGAAATGTATCAGCTGTGGTAAATGCCATCAGTCGTGCCCCTATCACGCAATCGTCTATATGCCCGTTCCTTGCGAAGAGGCTTGTCCCGTAAAGGCTATTTCTAAGGACGAGTACGGCATAGAGCACATCGACCCCGAGAAGTGTATCTATTGCGGTAAGTGTCTGAATGCCTGCCCCTTCGGTGCCATCTTCGACCAGTGTACCGTATTCGATGTACTCAAGCGCATCAAAGCAGGTAAGAAAGTTATCGCCATGGTAGCTCCTGCAGTGCTTGCACAGTTTGGCAAGCCCATCGAGCAGGTTTACGGCGCACTTAAAGCGCTTGGCTTTGCCGATGTCATAGAGGTTGCCGTTGGTGCCGAAGAGACAACACGTCGCGAGTCGGCCGAGTTTGTCGAGCGTATAGAAGAGGGTGAGCCTTTTATGACAACAAGCTGCTGCCCCGCATACGTAAACCTTGCACGCAAGCATATACCCGACCTTGTTAAATATGTATCTACAACAGCATCGCCCATGGTATATACCTCGCAGTATGCACGCGAAAAACACCCCGATGGAATAAACGTATTCATTGCACCCTGCGCTTCCAAAAAAGCCGAGTGCCGCGAATATGACACTGTTGATTTTGTACTCACATTCCGCGAGATTGAGGCCGTATTGGAGGGAATGGAGATAAGCATCGACGGATGCGCTCCCTACACTCCCGATGAGACAGCAGGCAAGGATGCTCACGGATTCGCAAAGACCGGCGGTGTATTCACAGCCGTACAGAACCATCTTGGTGCTACCGACCTTCAAGGCCTTGTCATTGCCGACCTTAACAAGAAGAACATTGCACTGCTTAAGGCATACGCAAAGACAGGAAAGTGCCCCGGTAAGATGGTCGAGGTTATGTCGTGTCCCGGTGGATGTATCACAGGTCCCTGCGCTTGCTCGGAGAATGGCGAGGCCAACCGCCGCTTCGATGCCGAGATTAAGAAGAAATAATATCTTAGAAAAAGAAGATAACAGCAATAGGATATACTCACGCCCGGGTATATCCTATTGTTATTATAATAGCAACACAACACTCACACAACTCATCATACAACTCATTAAAGAATTTATAATATTTTGGTCGAGAAAAAATATTTGACTATCTTCGCAAAGATAAATACCAATTAGCAACTCTACACACACGAGCATATAAGTTAAATGATTGAACGTCATATAGTTCTAGAAGGAATAGACCCCGCAGCGTTCTACGGGGCAAACAACGTACATCTTCAGATGCTGAAAAAACTGCATCCGAAGTTGCGCATTGTAGCACGCGACAATATAATAAAAATTATGGGCGACGAGGATGAACTTGAGCGCTTTGGCAGAGTTGTGGAACTGTTACGCGAACATTGTACAAAATTCAACAGCATAAACGAGGAAGCAATAATCGACGCGGTAAATGGCAAGCGCAACGACAAGGGCACCGACAGCAATGTTATTGTATATAACATTAACGGTCGCCCTATATACCCAAGAAGCGAAAATCAGTGTCGTCTAGTGCAGGAGTTTGCAAAGAATGATATGTTGTTTGCGGTTGGTCCGGCGGGTTCCGGAAAGACATATACCGCAATTGCGCTTGCAGTGCGTGCATTAAAGAATAAAGAGGTAAGAAAAATTATTCTGAGCCGCCCTGCTGTAGAAGCGGGTGAAAAATTGGGCTTTCTGCCCGGAGATATGCGCGATAAAATTGACCCTTATCTGCAACCTCTTTACGATGCACTCGAGGATATGATTCCGCTTGTAAAGCTAAAGGAGTATATGGATGCAAATGTAATACAGATTGCACCGCTTGCCTTTATGCGTGGTCGCACACTGAACGATGCAATAGTTATTCTTGACGAGGCGCAGAACACCACCCCACAGCAGATAAAGATGTTCCTCACACGCATGGGCAACAACACCAAAATGATAATCACGGGCGACCTTACACAGATTGACCTTCCTCAAAGACAGGCATCGGGACTGATACAGGCGCTTAACATTCTGAAGGATGTTCCCGGAATAGGATTTATTACATTGGGCAAGAAAGATATTGTGCGCCATAAACTCGTAACAAGAATTGTAGAGGCATACGACGCTTACGACAAAGAGAAAAAAGAGGAAAAAGAGAGTAAAGAATAAAACAACCTTTATTAAGAAACAATAATAAAAACATAAAGCTATGGCAAAAGCATTAACCAACACAGAATTTAAATTCGAGAAGCAGAAAAGTGTTTATCACGGTAAGGTACGCGACGTATATGACATCGACGACGACAAGCTAGTGATGGTGGCAACCGACCGTATTTCGGCATTTGACGTAGTTCTTCCCAAAGGTATACCTTTCAAGGGTCAGGTACTGAACCAGATTGCATCGAAATTCCTTGATGCAACAGCCGATATTGTACCCAACTGGAAATTGGCAACTCCCGACCCAATGGTAACTGTGGGTCTGAAATGCGAGGGTTTCCGCGTTGAGATGATTATCCGCGGATACCTCACAGGAAGTGCTTGGCGCGAGTATAAAAATGGTTGCCGCGAACTTTGCGGAGTAAAGCTACCCGATGGAATGCGCGAGAATGAGAAGTTCCCTACACCTATCATCACTCCCACTACAAAAGCAGATGCAGGGCACGACGAGAACATCTCGAAAGAGGAGATTATTACACAGGGTATCGTGAGCAAAGAGGATTATGAGCTTCTTGAGAAATATACATACTCACTCTTCGAGCGTGGCAGCAAGATGGCAGCCGAGAAGGGTCTTATTCTTGTTGATACAAAGTATGAGTTTGGAAAGCGCGACGGCAAGGTTTATCTTATCGACGAGATTCACACTCCCGACTCATCGCGTTACTTCTATGCCGAGGGTTACGAGGAGAAATTCCAGAATGGTGAGCCTCAGAAGCAGCTATCAAAGGAGTTTGTACGTCAGTGGCTCATCGAGAATGGCTTTATGGGACGCGAGGGCGAGCAGGTTCCCGAGATGACAGACGAATACGTAAACAGCGTTTCGGAGCGTTACATCGAGCTTTATGAGCACATCGTCGGAGAACCTTTCGTAAAAGCCGACACCGAGAATCTGTGCGAGCGTATAGAAAAGAATATCGCCGACTATCTTGCCAAGTAAGAGATAGAATCGTTAATTGTCTGATATTGGATATATGGTGCCATGGCACCATATATCCTTTTACAGCATAATTAGGTTGTACTACAATATTTTCAGAGTAGATAATAGCAATTATATACAAAATTACACAATATGTAAAGATTCATCCCGAATAAAAGATTGTCATCTCGAACGTATGTGAGAGATCTAATTAACTCTTCATGGATTTTTCTCCTCCCATACGGGGTTGTCGAAATGACAACATTGTGTAAATTGACATATAATTACCTAAATAATAAATAATAAAACATCCGCCAATATGAAAAGAGAGTTTGGAATAATCGGTTATCCTCTGCACCAATCGGCTTCGCCGGCATTCTTCAACAAAAAATTTGCCGATGAGAGTATCGATGCACAGTATATACCGTTTGAGATTGATAATATCGAGAAACTGCCCGAAATATTGGCAGGACACCCTACCCTGTGCGGATTCAACGTTACAATACCTTACAAGCTACAAGTGATGGAATATCTCGAAGATATGAGCGACGAGGCAAAAGGAATAATGGCTGTAAATGTTGTAAAAGTGACACATGATGCCGATGGTACACCTCACCTGTACGGGTACAATAGCGATGTAATAGGTTTTACACGTTCACTTGAACCTCTTACCAAAGGTCGACACAACAAAGCTCTTATTCTGGGTACAGGAGGCGTTTCAAAGGCTGTAGCATACTCACTGCGAACATTAGGTATAGAGTATCTTTTCGTGTCACGCAAGAGTGGCAATGGTGCAATAGCCTACGACGAGATTACGCCCGATATTATGCAAAGCCACACACTTCTTGTAAACTGCACTCCGCTTGGAATGGTTGGACACGGTGTAGACAAATGCCCCGATATTCCCTACTCGCAGCTTACACCTAAGCATCTGCTTTACGATGTAGTATATAATCCCGGGCAGACACTCTTCCTAAAAAAAGGAGCCGAGCAGGGTGCCGAGACAAAGAGTGGATACGAAATGTGGTATCTGCAAGCACTTGCATCGTGGGAAATTTGGAATAGCTAATACTCTTCTTTAAAACTTATGAGCAAAAAAGAGAAAAGAAAGGAATCGACAGCATCAATACTCACTCTGTACGCACATATATGGCTGTATCAGATTATTGGATTGGGTATTTTTGCCGTAGCACGCATTATCTATCTTTTAGGGCAAACAACTCTTGAAAATATAGCGGCACATGCCGACAGCATTCCTATGCTGCTTTGGAATGCATGGCGTTTCGACACACAGGCATTGACATACATATCTCTGCCGGCACTGCTTGCCACACTTATAGTCCCATGGTTTGGTAGCGCCACAGTACAGAAGTGCAGCCATATTATACGCTACTACTATGCTGTAATGTTGGCAGCTTTGAGTGCTCTTGTTACAGCCGAGTTTTTCTTTTTCGACAATTTCAACAGCCGTTATAATGTAGTCTTTTTCGATTTTTTCGACGAGGGTCCTTGGGGACTTCTGCAAACAATGTGGCAAGACTATCCGTTTGCAAGAATAGTATTAGCAATAATAGCTTTGGGAGTATTTATCTTTATAATCGGTCGTTACATCTCGAAAATACGGATACGAAAAAGAAAAATTTTCGGGACAGTTGCAACCATTGTGGCCACTATAGCTATCGCAGGAGTTACATTTGTCTTTATGCGTGGCTCGGTAACAAGATATACCCTACAAGTAGAGGCTTTCATGGTATCTACCGATGAGACCATAAACCAGTCGGTGCCCAATGCCGTATATCTCCTAAAGAAAGCATATAAGGAGCGAGCAAACAGTTTCAAGCTCTACAGCGACGAACAATTACTTGCACGGGAAGGTTTCAAGAGTATAGACGAAGCAATAACGACAGCCGGACTGCCTCTCACCGATGGCAGCAACAACGAGAAATGCGAATCGGCACTCTTTGGCAGCGCACCGGGCTATGGCAGCGACACACTACCCTTGCCCAATGTTCTGCTTATACTCAGTGAGAGCTGGAGCAATTTCCTCACAACAATGGACAAAGGCGAGAGACTCGACCTATTATGTTCTATGCGCAAACATCTGCAAGAAGATATTCTGTTGCAGAATTTTCAGTCGGTGCGCAACGGAACCATTTATTCTATCGAAGCGGTTACACTCACTATGCCCTATATTCGTTTCTTTAATTCACGTTACCGATTTAAAAGTCTTCCTACCTCTATTGCCCACCCTTTCAAGCAAAATGGCTACAGTACCGCATTTGTTACCGGAATGGACCCAACGTGGGAGAATGTACTCGAAGGACTCGGTTACCAGAGTTTCGACACCATAATAGGCCGACAGGATATTCTGCATAGTATAGAGGGTAGTACAACAAGCGCCATAGGAGTGTACGACGAGTTTCTTATGCAGTATATCTTCGAGCGTATGAGCAACGACAAGAGTGGTAATCCGCAATTTATGCTTGCGCTGACAACGACCAACCATCCGCCTTTTACCTACCCCGACAATATGCAGTTGCCACCGCTGAACGACGAATGGTACAAATCGGAATATCTCACAGGAAACGATGATGTACTGCGCAAGTATGGTCTTGGAGCACAATATGCAAACAGAAGCATAGGCGATTTTCTCACAACATTGAAGGCATCGCCACTTGCACAGAACACCATAGTTGTTGTAACAGGCGACCATAATGTACGCAGCATACTCGATTACGAGAAAGTCCCTGCCGAGCAGCGTTTCTCGGTACCGTTGTACATTTATCTGCCACCACAATATGCTTTATCCGACAGCAACAAGGAGAGAATAGAACAACGCTACGGTTCGCATTACGACCTACTCTCGACAATAGCTCCGCTTGCATTGAGACAAGGTACACGTTACTTGAATATAGGCCATAATCTTTTGGATACGACAGCAATCGACAGCGAGTATTTCAGTTACAACGAGAAGCAGATTCTTGCACCCCAAGGCTGCAATTACGATTCGCTAATGCGTGTAATGAAAAGTCGCGAATTGTTAATGGAGATATACTACCAACAGCAATTCCGTTCGGAATAATCGGCATAAAATCGAAAGGCTCGGCATCTGAACAAATATTTTCAATACCAAATTCAAATATAACATAAACAGATACCCCTAAAACAACAACAATATGGCAAAAGTATTAGTAATAGCAACCTCAAGCAAGACTCGCGGTGGAATTACCTCTGTTGTAAAAGCACACCAAAAAGGCAAACAATGGAATGATTACAACTGCAAATGGATTGAGACACATATCGATACAAACAAATTCATGTCGATATGCTATTTTCTAAAGGGATATGTCGAGTTCTTGTTCAACCTGCCATCAGCACAGATACTTCATATTCACTTGAGCCAACCTACATCTGCACTAAGGAAATTATTATTCTTTGCTCCTGCCTACTTTCTAAAAAAAGGCATAATAGTACATTTTCATGCTTTCTCGGCCGATACAACAATAAGGAGTAACAGCAGTTGGTTGTACCGCTTTATGTTCAGCAGAGCAAAAAAGGTTATAGCATTATCAAATACATGGAAAGAGGACGTATATAATGCCTTTGATTTAAATAATATAGAGGTTGTATACAATCCATGCACAACAAAAGCAGAAGATATACAATACTCCAAGAAAAAGCATATACTTTATGCAGGAACTGTAAACGCAAGAAAAGGGTATGCCGATATGATACGTGCATTCTCAAACATTGCATCTAAATTCCAAGATTGGAAAATAGTCTTTGCCGGCAATGGCGAGATTGAGAATGGTAAAAAACTTGCAAAAGAACTTGGAATAGAGGAGCAATCTATTTTCTTGGGATGGGTAAACGGTGCAGAAAAGAAGAAAGCATTTGAAGAGGCTTCTATTTTCTGCCTGCCAAGCTATCACGAGGGATTCCCAATGGCAGTGTTGGACGCATGGTCATACGGACTACCTGTAATAACAACACCCGTCGGTGGCATACCCGATGTTGCCAAACACAAAGAAAATATGCTTGTATTTACACCCGGAGATACAGATAAACTGTCAGAATGTATGCAAGAGCTTATCGAAGACAAGGAGTTGTTTAATAAGATAGAAAAAGCATCTCTATATTTTGCTAATAACACATTTAATATTGATGTAATTAACAAACAGATAGAGGAGATATACAACGAGGTTGCAAGTGAATTGTAACCATCAGTTCATAGCCTCTATTAATTGCTCTTTATGGGGGGCATCCGACCGCGAGATAATACTCTTTATTCTTGACTTCTTTGTGTAAACATTGCCTACACTCTCCTGCATAAATATGCTTATTGCCTTTGACGAGAAACCGGCATATACAAATGCCATAAAGCGCAACTCCGAGCTACCGAGTTGTGGAACCTCGGTGCGCAAAAGTGTCATTAAACCACCTCGGTAATTATCGACAATATCTTCGAGTCGTTCAACCGAGCGATTGTCTTTCATGAATGCTTCGATATTGTCGCGTACCTGACGATAAATGGCATCCTTATCTTTCTTAATATCGTGTGTCTCATAAAAAGTACCACTAAGTTCATCCAGCAATTCGAACTGTTTCTTGAACAATGTAGCCAGCTGTCGGTCCATCTCGGCAATACGTGCAGTGTGCGCCTGCAATTTGGATGAAATATCCTCGACCTCGGCACTCTTGACATAAAGCGACTGCCCCATTTCGTCGGCAAGCTCCATATATCTCTCAATCTCGGCATTCTTGACTGCCATACGGTTTTTTATGAAAAGCAGGACAATGACAAGAAGCAACACCACAACAACAATAACAGCAACAGCAAGACGTTTGGCCGATGCCAGACGATAGGCACCCAACTCGGCTTGAGAACGGTAGAAATCGCGCTGAGCCAACATTACAGGCTGCTGCAATGCACTACGCATTATTGTGTCGTGAATATAATGTACATTCTCTAAAATATCAAGAGCCTCGGAATAACGTCCACTCATACGACTTATGCCATACATCTGCACAAGATTGGCAAGCGTATCACTTATGGAGTTTGATTTTGTCCAGGCACGACGCATATATTTTGCAGATGACTCATAGTCACCACTCAGAGCATACATATATGCAATGGAACGGTCGACAGGCAGCGTAGTATCGCACAGCAAGAAATATTCGCTACCCAACAGCCAATCGGACTTAGACGGGTAGTCGGTTCTATGATACAGTTCCAACAGATGTTCTATCGAGCTTTGGCAGATATCTTTATCATTATTACCGTATCCCCACTGCAGTTCCTCGATGAGACAACGTTCGGCCTCGTCATATTTTTTCTGCTCCATAAGCGTCTGTGCCACATTCACAAGTGCAGTGTGCTGCAAACGGTTTGCCCCTGCAACGCGGAAATAGAGTTGTGCCTTACGATAAGAGTCGAGAGCGCGAGTATAGTCGAAAGAATCGGCAAAGACATCGGCTATTGCCATATAAAGAAGCCCTACACTGACGGGATTCTTCACTCTGTCAATAATATGCTCGGCATTAATATAGTTAAGCATGGCTTTAGCATTGTAACCCCTTCTATGATAAATACGGCCAAGAGTATATAAAGACAAAAAAGAGAGTTCGTCATTCTCTCCCGATGCATAATGTGCCACTACACGAGTCATCAATGAGTCACTTGGAAGAGCAGCTCCTACCCTTTCGAGTGCCAACGCACGCAACAGTGTATATCTATACGATTCGCTGCCCGATGGTACTCCCGCTTCGTCAATCCCGGAGAGAAGATTCAACGCACTATCGGGGTATTCTGCTACTATATCCTGAGCTGCATCAAGCAGCACTTCACACCCTTTGTCCGAGCAGGCCATAAAAGAGAGCAGAATTAGAAATATGTATATCGTATGCTTCATTACATTCAATTTTAGAACACAAAAACGATTATTTACTTTGTTTCCGTCCTTACAAAATTAGTGTATTTTCACGAACAATGACAACAGAACAAGAGCAAAATACATCTTATACTCATTTTTTTGATTATAATTTTGCATTAAGTACAAAAACATCTAATTTTGTTATTATATATAATTTTGTTATTATATAATTATAAAGACATACGAGTATTGTTTCTGCTATTTAAATCATTAGTACGCAGGTTCCAATTCTTTTTCTGCGCAAGTTCAAGGATACGTTGGCGGGTAGAGTAATCACTTGGGCGCGGGGGAACACCTGCACGCTGTTCGCGTTCCTCGGCTACACAGTTCTGCTCCCTCATCTCCTCGATGACATCTTTTTCGTCCTCATTTTGGGTATTTTAGCCACTTTTAACGGGATTTTCTTGCGAATTAGAAACAGATGCAGTACTTTCGTTGTTAGAAACGGTAGGCTCACCGTTGGGTTGTGCGGCTGAAATGCAACTCTTCTCTTCCGCAGAAAGCGAAGAGCCGGTCGAAACGGCATTATTCGGTTGTTGAGGTTCGGTCTTGACGACCGTTTCTTTTTTGTTTGAGTACACTTTACGGAAGATACCGCCACTATTCACATTTCAATACGAGCTATAGAGTCATGACACACCTATCAATACTGCAATATATGGCATTCCCGATGAATATCCTCGTCGCCTCAATATGGCTTGCAGTATTGATATTTTTGTACAACAAACACAGAAAGAGACCTGCCGTAGTGTTTATGCTGTCTCCTTGCGCAACAATTATTTCAATAATTGCGATAATCATAGGTGCAATAGGAATTGCTTTTATTCCCGACTTCAGCACCTCGACTATATTCATTACTATTTTATTATATGTTCTAAGCAACCTGACCTTTGTTATACTTCGCGGATACAAAGATAAAAACGGGATTCGAGTGCGTTTCGTAATGAACCACGTTGGATTATGGTTGTTACTCTTTTCGGGTTTTATAGGAGCAGCAGACACTGTTAATGTAGATGTAATAGTATATAGGAACGCTCCAAACAACGAAGCTTTTCAAAAAGATGGAGAAAGTTGTTTCCTCGATTACAAGCTGATGTTACACGATTTCAAAGTCGAAACGTCGCAAAACGGAACACCTATAGATTTTGAAGCTACAGTTATTATAGACAGAGACACTGCCACGCTTAAAGTAAATCATCCATATTCACGTACCCTTATCGAAGATATTTATCTGACAGGGTATGATACCAATAGCGGAAAGGATACACCCTATTGTAATATACAGATAGTAAGCTCACCATGGAAATATTTTATGTTTATTGGTATATTAATGATGTTGTGTGGTGCTGCAATGCTGTTCCTACAAGGTCCTAAAAGAGAAAAGTTATGATTACATGGAATAGTTTCCCATATTTTGCTGTTCTAACCATACAGCTCTCCTTGATTGGAGGAGCTTCGGCATTATTTTTCGATTCACGCAAGAATTATGCAAAATTACTGACAGTTGCAGGGATTATAGTATTATGTACATTCATTTGCGGCCTATGGCTATCGCTCGACCGCCCACCACTTCGAACGATGGGTGAGACACGACTATGGTACTCATTTTTTATGCTTGTAGCCGGATTCTTCACATATAATAAATGGAAATATAGATGGATACTACTATTCTCATCAATAATGTCGACTGTATTCCTTACTATAACACTTTTAAATCCCGAAATACATGACAAGACCTTGATGCCGGCATTGCAGAGTGTATGGTTCATCCCACACGTTACTGTATATATGTTCTCATACGCTTTTTTAGGTGTATCATTCATACTATCTATATACGCACTCACAACATCTAAAAACGAAATATTAAATGCTATTGACACACTCGTATATACAGGAGTTGCATTCTTCACCGTTGGAATGTTAACAGGTGCTATATGGGCAAAAGAGGCATGGGGTGAATATTGGAGTTGGGACCCCAAAGAAAGTTGGGCATTGATTACCTGGATGTTATACCTACTTTATATACATTTACGTATTTTAAACAAAGTAAATTCCAAGATACTTTATTTAGTTCTTATACTATCGTTCCTTGCGTTGCAGATGTGCTGGTACGGCATTAACTATCTTCCCTCAACTGTTCCAAGTGTACATATATACACTAAATAGGCAGAGCATATATATGATTGTCAGAAAGAACAGCCATTTAACACTGCCAAAATGTCATATTCTTTACAAAATCAAAAAAAAGGTGGCACATTAAATAATTTGGCACTTTTTTTGTTTATATAAAGTGTAGGCTCCTACCTACCTTATACAACAATAGAAAATAAACCAAATTAATAAAAGAATATGCAAAAAGGAAACATTGGGGTAACAACCGAAAATATCTTCCCCGTAATTAAGAAGTTCTTGTACAGCGATCACGAGATTTTTCTGCGCGAGATTGTATCTAATGCCATTGATGCAACACAGAAATTGAAAACCCTTTACGAGAAAGGCGAGTATAAAGGCGAGCTTGGCGAACTTAAAGTCACTGTATCACTTGGCGACGGGACAATTACCGTAAGCGACAACGGAATAGGACTTACTGCCGAGGAGATAGAGAAATACATCAATCAGATAGCTCTCTCGGGAGCAACAGACTTCCTCGAAAAGTATAAAGACACAGCCAATAGTATTATAGGACACTTTGGTCTTGGATTCTACTCGGCATTTATGGTCTCTAATAAAGTCGAGATTGTGACAAAATCATATACCGATGCACCTGCTGTAAAATGGAGTTGTGACGGTAGTCCCGAATACACCATCGAAGAGGTTGAAAAAGCCGAACGCGGAACAGACATAATAATGTACATCGACGAGGAGAGTAAAGAGTTCCTCGACGAGCAACGTATAACAGCAATCCTTAACAAATATTGCCGCTTCTTACCCGTACCCATCGCATTCGGAAAGAAAAAAGAGTGGAAAGATGGCAAACAGGTAGAGACAAGCGAAGACAATATAATCAACGACACCACTCCTCTGTGGACACGTAAGCCCGGTGACCTCACCGACGAGGACTACAAGGAGTTCTATCGCAAGCTCTACCCAATGAGCGACGAGCCTCTTTTCTGGATACACTTGAATGTAGATTTTCCCTTCCACCTCACAGGAATACTCTACTTCCCCAAAGTAAAGAGCAATCTCGACCTGCAGAAAAACAAAATTCTGCTTTTCTGCAACCAGGTATATGTTACCGACGAGGTAGAAGGCATCGTACCCGATTTCCTCACACTTATGCATGGAGTGATAGACTCACCCGATATTCCTCTTAACGTTTCGCGCTCATATCTTCAGAGCGACTCTAATGTAAAGAAGATATCATCATATATATCTAAAAAGGTATCCGACCGTCTGCAATCAATCTTCAAGAACGACCGTAAAGAGTTCGAGGAGAAATGGAACGATCTTAAGATATTCATTCACTATGGAATGCTCACCGAAGAGAGTTTCTACGACAAAGCAAGCAAATATGCATTGCTACAGGATACCGAGGGTAAAAAATACACTTACGAGGAGTATAAAACACTCGTATCCAGCGAACAAACCGACAAAGAGGGTAATATAATCTACCTCTACAGCAACAACCGCGAAAAGGAGTACAGCTTTATTGAGGCAGCTACCTCAAAGGGTTACAACGTACTTCTCATGGATGGACAACTCGATGTTGCATTAATCAGCCTTCTCGAACGTAAGTTCGAAAAGACACGCTTCACACGTGTCGACAGCGACGTAGTTGACAACCTCATTGTAAAGGAAGAGCAGAAAGCATCGGCACTCACATCGACAGAGCGTGATATTCTAACAGGAATATTCCAAAGCCAGCTACCTCAGATAGACAAGAAAGAGTTTTATGTTCAGGTTCATGCTCTTGGCGAAAACAACGCCCCCGTTGTTATAACACAGGCCGAATATATGCGTCGTATGAAAGAGATGGCAGCAATACAACCAGGAATGGCATTTTATAGCGAAATGCCCGATATGCTCAATGTAATGCTAAATGAGGAACACCCAATAGTTAAACGCATCCTCACCGAAGCAGAGGCTTCTTGCAACGAGCAGTTACAACCGGTAAACAGCGAGATAGACTCTCTTGAGGCACATCGTAGCGAACTTAACGAAGCAAGTAAGGATAAGAAGATTGAAGATATTCCTCAGAGTGAGAAAGACGACCTTGCCGACACTGAGAAGAAGATTGCCGATGCAAAGAGCAACCGTGAAGCAATCCTCGCCACATACGCAGCAAACAATCCCCAGGTACGTCAGCTTATCGATATTACCCTATTGCAGAATAATATGCTCACAGGTGAGGCACTCAGCAACTTTGTAAAGCGCAGCATCGAACTGATGAAATAAGAACAAAGAGCTTAATGACAATAACAACTTCCACCATCAGAACTAATCCTGATGGTGGAAGTTGTGTTTTACTAAGCAGCACCCTACGTTAGAAAATCTAATTTGAATTCATTCACCCATAATGGTAAATTTTATTTACATACACAATTCTTATTCTTACGTAACTATATTCCTCTTTAATCAACAATAATAAGATTAAAATTAATATTATTATTGACCCGATATTAGCTAGTATACTTTAATATTTCTGCACCGTTCCTTAATATAGTCATCAAACAATTTTGGCAAAGTAGTTTCGGGATTATCATCCATACGTTCGTTCCACCATATTCTTACCATCTTAGCCAATTTCTGTTTATATCTATAAAAGCGACCGTTAATCCATACGGGAGACTTTTTAAGTCTCTCTACCACATACGTAGAAGGTTTATTAAGTATATACAACTGTATCCATAAAATTTGTCTTGTGCCGACCAATCTGAGCCATTAACAAGCTGCAAGAACAGGTCTGCAACAAAGAGGTTTGTCTCGGCACTAAAAGGCGGTATTCCTAACAGCCACAAAGGATTATCATCGCGAACAAGGTCGTTGGGATATGGATTAGCAAAATTGTATGCATGAAAATAAAATCCCTCAGAATTTTACGTTGAGCCTGTTTATCCCGATTTTAAGATTGACTAAACTTTTTGCTTAGCCCCATAAACGCGGTGGCGGGCGATTAGAAATCGCCCCTACGAGCAATGATAATAGTTGCATAAACAAAAAAAGGACACCCTTGATAGGATGTCCTTCAAAAAAAGTGGCGATGACCTACTCTACCTGTGGCTTAATGCAGTACCATCGGCCCAGGCTGAACAAAGGGGATTAACAGCAAGTAAAATACAAATAAAAAAAAGGACACCCTTGATAGGATGTCCTTCAAAAAAAGTGGCGATGACCTACTCTCCCACAACTTAATGCAGTACCATCGGCGCTGTCGGGCTTAACTTCTCTGTTCGGGATGGGAAGAGGTGGATCCCCGACGCTATCAATCGCCTGAATAAGTGAATCAATCAAGACGG
>JAZNEI010000029.1:0-10594 GCA_045588485.1 Bacteroidaceae bacterium
TTACATAGCCCGCTATGCGCCCTTAAAATATAAATAAACATCCAATTTTTGCTCTATAAAAAACTTGACGATATAAATTTAAACAGCTTCTACTAATTTTCATACGGCGCACCAATGAACAACCTTATGATTTTATGAAAAAGTGGGCAATATTAGCTTCGTCAATAGCACTTTTTGGGATTATTCTATTTTCATCGGACAGTAATAATTTACTATAGATAGAATCGAAGAACCTCTAAGAGGATAGTACAAATAATGACGACCCCTTGCAAGGGGTCGGCATTATTTGTTTGTATATGCAAAAGCAGCAATTTATTTGCGTCTTATTCTTATTTGAATAGCATTCTTAATAGGGGTATCATTTATTATCACAAGATAACCGCCACCGCCGGCACCTGTTATCTTATAACCCTTGACGCTGTCCTTATACTCATTAATGGCTTTTACAACGTGCTCGGCCATCATATTAGGGAACATTGCAATCTGCGCCATAAAAGACTCGGTACAAGCTTTTCCCCACGCATCGACATCTTTTGCTTTTATAGCCTCCCAACATTCAATGGCGGCACGTGCCAAGCGCTCGGCACCCTCTGCATCTATGTTGGTATTTTCCAGAACATCATAAGAACTGTTTCGTGGTGCCATAGGAATGAGCCACAGATTCTTTTCTATAAAATCGAGAACATCTGCATCTTTTACCGTCTCGATATTCTCGGGCCAATAGCCACCATTATAATTCAGACGATTAAGACACGGCATAACAATACCTATCGCATCCTGTGAACCGCTAATATAAGGCGAGCCGGGGGGATTCTCGAATCGGAACACCATTTTGGCTAAAGTCTCCTTATCACCTTCAGGTATGTCAATATGCCACATCTCAATGGCCGCCTTACGCGAAGAGGTACTCATTCCTCCTCGACTATTAAAATCGTAATCTGGCTCTATTGAGATTGTAAGCACGGGACCGGGATAGTGTTTACTGACGTATGGTTGATCGAGCCATCCACCTGCAAGGTCGATACGGTAAGGAATATTACACTCTTTACGCAAAGCAGTTGTTGAGCGAACAGGCAATCCGGCCTCGGGAATTCGTTTGCTTACCACGAGTTCAATGCCGTGTTCCTCACAGAAACGTTTCTTTCCGGGAGTGTAACCATCGCTGTTTACAAAGAAAATATCCGGCTTTAATTTTATAACATCTTCGGCAAAATCCAAGATACCACTACCCGAATTGACAAATGCATCTTTAACATAGCGGATAGCCTTTACCATATAAAGACGTTCCTGCTCGGTATTTATAGTCTTACGGTCTTTAAGTTCACGAATTGTCGCGTCGGAGCCGATACCTACATATAGGTCGCCATGCGAAGCGGCCTCCTTAAAGAATGCGACGTGTCCCGAATGCAACATATCATAACACCCCGAGACAAATACTTTCTTACTCATAGTTTTATATTATTGATATCCTTCCAAAAGAAAGATGGTAGAAACCGTCAGTTCGTTCAATGTTAGTAAGCCACAATAATGATATAATACATTTAAAGGCCTAAAAAGCAACCGACTCTATCCATTTTTGCAAAAATAGCGTTAATAATCGTAAAAAACAACTTTAAACACAACTATTCCTTCTCGGACAACATTTTACGCACAAGAGGCAGAATAACTCCGTCCACTATCTTATCATTAAGCCTATGTTCGCCTTTGAACCAATGACAACGGTCGGCACCATAAAGACTCTCCATCAAAGGCTTAAAATGCACAACAGGGTCCTTATCGCCGAACAGCCCCACGACAAGTTCTTTTTCTTTGGCTGTTATACCATCGAACTGACTCTTCTCCATCAATTTGAACCTTTCTACGAGTGCTTTATCGACTCTAAATTCAGTTGCACCATCCTTGCGCTTACTCATATACTTGTTACGTCCCATTTTACCAAAAAGAAGCGAACGCGACATCTCAAAAGATGGATTCACCACAATACGTGGCAATCCCCACAACTGCTGTGTATACATACCACCCATAGAAGTTCCTATCGCAAGGGCGGGCTTCTCATCCTTGACAATAGAGTGCAGAAGTTCGAGCGCCTCGAAAGGATCAAGAGGAAGATCGGGAGCTATAACCCTACATTCGGGCAGATGGCGGCGCAATGCCATCACAGTACCCGAGTTACCCGACGATGCAAAACCATGCACATAAAGTATCTTTACAAACTCATCCATAGTAAACTACAACTGTGAGGTATTACGTTCGATATCCTCATCACTAATGGTATAATTGCCCAAACTACCCGAGATATATTGGTCGTATGCCGACATATCCATAAGTCCGTGCCCCGAAAGGCAGAAGAGCAAGACTTTCTCCTCACCTGTCTCTTTGCAACGGTTAGCCTCGGCTATCGTTGCAGCAATAGCATGGCACGACTCGGGTGCAGGGACTATACCCTCGGCCTTGGCAAAGAGCAATCCTGCCTCGAAAGAACCAAGCTGACTTATATCTACAGCCTCCATAAGTCCATCCTTAAGCAACTGCGACACAACAACACCTGCACCATGATAGCGAAGACCTCCTGCGTGAATGTTGGCCGGTTTGAAACTGTGCCCAAGAGAGAACATAGGCATAAGAGGGGTGTACCCACTCTCATCACCATAATCGTAGCAGAACTTTCCACGAGTAAGCTTAGGACACGACTCGGGTTCAGCTGCAACAAAACGTGTCTTTTTGCCATCTAAAATATTATGACGCATAAAAGGAAAGGCAATACCCGAAAAGTTCGAACCTCCACCAAAGCAGCCTATGACAACATCGGGATATTCACCGGCTTTCTGCATCTGAAGTTCGGCTTCGAGTCCGATGATGGTCTGATGCAAACTGACGTGACTCATCACCGAACCCAACGAATACTTACAGCCGGGAGTTGTACGGGCAAGCTCTACTGCCTCGGAAATTGCAGTTCCCAACGAACCCTGATGGTTGGGATATTTTGTAAGAATATCCTTTCCTGCACGTGTCGACATAGATGGTGACGGTGTTACCTGAGCGCCAAAAGCCTGCATTACACTACGACGATAGGGTTTCTGCTCGTAACTTATCTTTACCTGATAAACAGCGCACTCGAGTCCAAATACCTTCGACGCATAAGAGAGTGCGCAGCCCCATTGTCCTGCACCCGTCTCGGTTGTAATATTGGTTGCTCCCTCTTGCTTGCAATAGTAGGCCTGCGGAAGTGCCGAGTTTAGTTTGTGTGAACCCACCGGACTGACACTCTCGTTCTTGAAATATATATGTGCCGGAGTACCAAGCGTCTTTTCAAGACCATAAGCACGCACTAATGGAGTTGAACGGTAGTACCGATACATTTCGAGTACAGGCTCGGGAATATCAATCCAAGAGTCTGTGGTATTCAATTCCTGACGTGCAGCCTCTAATGAAATGAGTTTTGAAAGTTCCTCTACCGTAAGAGGCTCACGTGTCTCGGGACTTATCATAGGAGCCGGCTTATTCGGCATATCTGCCTGAATATTGTACCACTTTGTGGGAATCTCATTCTCGTCAAGGAAGTAGCGCTTTTGTCTCTTTTCCATAATATATTCTTAATTTATTTTTAAAATAAAAAAGGCTTGCCGCAAATGTGAGGCAAACCGCAGTACTCAAAAGATTATAAACTTAGGCACACAAGGTTACGGCTCACGATTAAATCCCGAGCTGTGCCACCACCAAAGAGCATTAATTTTCCTTATCATTTGAGTTCTTATTCTTCTACTGCGCGAAAATACGCATAATTTTATATTTTGCAAACAAAACAAAGAATAATTTATCTTTTTATTCGAAATAAAACGAAAAAACTATCATTTTGGCAACCGCCTTATCGAGTGACTGAGTAAATTTAAGATAGTTTGCATCAAGCAAATCTTTACGGTCCTTATCAAGCACATCAAGTATGCTGAAAGCAAATTTAACCTCAGGGTTCAGTTTAAAGAACGGAAGGTAAAAATCGCATCCAAGGCCGACTTCGAGCATTAGATCGAAGGGCTTTACAAGAATAGGACGTTGTTTCTTTACTGTTAGGTCGAGCATAGGACTGACACCTGCAATTACGTATGGGCGATAATTATTAAACCTCTCGGCTGCGAGCTTGGCCTCGATGGGCAGTGACACGTATGTCGATTTTATCTGCTGACGCTCCATATCCCCACTGTTCTGTTCACGGAATACCACTGTCTTATCTCCAAAATGCATTGTCGGGATAAGACGAAGAGAGATAAAGCTGTTTATGCGCAAGTCGGCAAGAACGCCTACACTGAATCCCGGACTATATGAAGGTACATCGGCATACCATTGCTGTCCCTCGGGAGTTACGAAACCATTGTTAACTAACTCGAGGTCCTGCATATGTACACCAACAAAAAAGCCGTAGTGCAGACGACGATAATCTATATATGGTTTATTCTGCACCTTGCGTTCCTGAGCCGATATCACCGCAGGCAACATCAGCAACAGCATAATTATGTATATGTATCTCTTTTTACTCATTCCCTTTTATAACGTACATTTTACTAAGATATTGCAAAAGTGCATAAAATTGTTGATATTTTACGATAGAGAGCACTGATGAATATCAATAGGGGTATAATGCCTATCACAAATCCTAAAAATATGTTAAAAATGTTATAAAAAAGTGCCATATCTACAAAAAACACTATCTTCGCAGCGGATAATACAAATTTAAAATTTACAACTATGGCTTACGTAATTACAGACAACTGCGTTGCTTGCGGTACATGTATCGACGAGTGCCCTCAGGGCGCAATTTCAGAAGGCGAGAAGTATTCTATTAACCCCGAACTCTGCATCGACTGCGGTACTTGCGCAGGCGTTTGTCCTTCAGAGGCTATTATCGAGGGATAATAAGAAATATAAACGCTTACCGGCAACGCCGAATGAAACAAGAGGGCCGTCAAAATACAATTTTGATGCGCCCTCTTTAATTTTTGCAAAGTATGAAGAAGCTGCTGCACATAATAAAAAAGAGCATTCTGCTCACAATAATAGGCATCGTGGTATACCTATTATATATGTATCTATTCCATTGGTAAAAATAATATCGCCGACTTCTTTACGAGGTCAGCGATATTATTTATAGTGCTTTTAATCAATAGTTCTCGGGCTTAATCTGGAAGTAAGCCTTGGGATGAACACATACGGGGCAAATCTCAGGCGCAGACTTTCCAAAGTGAAGGTGACCACAGTTGCGGCACTGCCATACACAATCGCCATCGCGACTGAATACAAGGTTACCCTTTACATTCTCGAGCAACTTCTTATAGCGCTCCTCGTGCGCCTTCTCAACCTTTGCTACAAACTCAAAACGGATTGCAATCTCCTCGAAGCCCTCTTCGCGAGCCTCTTTTGCCATTGTGGGATACATATCTGTCCACTCCTCATACTCGCCGGCAGCAGCATCTACAAGATTCTCGGCTGTACCATCGATACCGTGCACATACTTGAACCACATCTTAGCGTGCTCTTTCTCCTGGTCGGCTGTCTCCTGGAAGATAGCTGCTATCTGCTCATAACCCTCTTTCTTGGCCTTGCTTGCATAATATGTATATTTATTGCGTGCCTGGCTCTCACCTGCAAATGCTTTCCAAAGATTAGCTTCGGTCTTTGTACCTTTAAGTGACTTTTCCATAATTTTATCTTAAAATTAATTTTGTAATTGTGTTATAAAATCTGTGCAATTATCGTTATTTTATATGATTCACACAAATATTTGAACAGAAAAAATGAGACTATTTTTGTTAATTTTATATAACAAGGAGCCCTAAGCAACCTTAGAGCTCCTTGATTTATGTAAAAAACTATTACTTTTTACAACTACCCAGGCAAACAGGCTTAATCTGTTTAAAGAAATCATTGCCCTTATCATCTACAAGAATGAATGCGGGGAAGTCTTCAACCTCGATTTTCCATATAGCCTCCATTCCAAGCTCGGGGTATTCGACGCACTCGATGCTCTTGATATTGTTCTGCGCAAGGATTGCTGCAGGACCACCGATAGAGCCAAGATAGAAACCTCCGTGCTTTTGACAAGCATCGGTTACCTGCTGGCTGCGGTTACCCTTCGCAAGCATTATCATGCTGCCACCATTGTCTTGGAAAAGATCGACATACGAGTCCATACGACCTGCGGTTGTGGGTCCCATAGAACCACAAGGCATTCCCTCAGGGGTCTTTGCAGGTCCTGCATAGTAGATGGGATGATCCTTAATATACTGGGGCAGCCCCTCACCACGGTCGATACGCTCTTTCAGCTTAGCGTGTGCAATATCACGACCAACGATGATTGTACCATTCAACGAAAGACGTGTAGAGACAGGATATTTGCTAAGTTCCTTAAGAATATCGCTCATAGGCTGGTTGAGGTTGATTTTCACTGCCTCGCCCTCGCCTGCATTGCGCAGTTCCTCGGGGATTAAACGGCCGGGGTTATCATCGAGTTTCTCAATCCAAATACCATCCTTGTTAATTTTACATTTAATGTTACGGTCGGCCGAACAGCTTACGCCCATTCCAACGGGACAACTTGCGCCATGACGGGGCAGACGGACGATGCGAACATCGTGTGCAAAATACTTACCACCAAACTGAGCACCAAGACCTATACGGTGAGCCTCTTCAAGAACCTGTTTCTCAAGCTCGATATCACGGAAAGCACGACCGGTCTCATCACCCGTGGTAGGCAATGAGTCGTAGTAGTGTGTAGAAGCCAACTTAACTGTAAGAAGGTTCTTCTCGGCCGATGTTCCACCAATCACAAACGCGATGTGATAAGGGGGACATGCAGCTGTACCAAGACTCTTCATTTTTTCGACAAGGAAAGGAACAAGTGTCGCGGGATTTAAAAGTGCTTTTGTCTCTTGATAAAGATAGGTCTTGTTTGCCGAGCCACCACCCTTTGTTACCATAAGGAACTTATATTCCATGCCTTCGGTAGCCTCGATGTCAATCTGTGCGGGGAGATTGCATTTTGTGTTTACCTCGTCATACATTGTAAGAGGAGCATTCTGGCTATAGCGCAGGTTCTCCTCGGTATATGTATCAAAGACACCGCGTGCAAGTGCCTCTTCGTCACAGAAGCCTGTCCACACATGCTGTCCCTTCTCGCCATGAATTATTGCTGTACCTGTATCCTGACACAAGGGGAGTTGTCCTTTGCAGGCAACCTCGGCATTACGCAGAAATGTAAGTGCAACATATTTGTCGTTGTCACTTGCCTCGGGGTCGGTAAGAATCTTTGCAACCTGCTCGTTGTGCTCGCGGCGAAGCATAAACGAAACATCACGGAAAGCTGTACGAGAAAGCAGTGTCAATGCCTCGGGGGTAACTTTTAGGATGGGATTACCCTCAAAATCGCCTACCGATACGCCCTCTTTTGTAAGGAGATAATACTCGGTAGTGTCTGTGCCCTGCTGGAACATGTGGGCATACTTGAATTCAGGTTTTGTTGCCATAAATATTTGTTTTAGGTTTGAATAAACTGTCTCTTATTGTTCATCTTCATCTATAGTAGGATAGAGAAAATCGTTATAAGGATATTTCTGTACGTGTAGTTCACACACTCGTTTATAGATTATATCTTTGAGTGTATCTATATTCTGCCTCTCACGCGCCGATATAAATATACAGTTATCTTCGAGTTTTGCCATCCATGTGCTCTTAAGTTCATCGAGGCTGATATTCTCGCGTGTCTTAGGTGTAAGGTCATCCTCTTCCTTTGGAGTATATGTAAAGGCATCGACCTTATTGAAAAGTACCATCATTGGCTTATCTCCACAGTTGAGGTCGGCAAGAGTCTTGTTTACCACCTCAATCTGCTCCTCAAAATCGGGATGCGACACATCAACAACGTGCAATAGCAGGTCGGCCTCACGAACTTCGTCGAGGGTAGACTTGAACGACTCGACAAGGTCGGTGGGCAGTTTACGAATAAACCCTACCGTATCGGATAGCAGAAATGGCAGATTCTCTATTATCACTTTGCGCACCGTTGTGTCGAGTGTTGCGAAGAGCTTATTCTCGGCAAAGACCTCACTTTTGGCCAGCAGATTCATAAGTGTGGATTTTCCCACATTTGTATAACCGACAAGGGCGACACGTATCAATCGGCCTCGATTCTTGCGTTGTATTGATTTTTGGCGGTCAATCTGCGATAGCTGCTCTTTCAGCAACGACATACGTCCGAGGATTATACGACGGTCCATCTCGAGCTGTGTCTCACCCGGACCACGCAATCCTACGCTGCCTCCCTTTCCGCTACCGCTACCCGAGCCGCCACCTTGACGCTCCAAGTGCGTCCAAAGACGTTGCAGACGGGGAAGCATATACTTATATTGTGCAAGCTCGACCTGTACCTTTGCGTGCGCTGTCTGTGCACGCATGGCAAAAATATCAAGTATAAGCGACGTACGGTCGAGTATCTTGATTTTTATCTCTTTCTCGATATTGCGCAACTGCTTTGCCGATAATTCATCATCGAAGATTACCATTCCTACCTCGTCATCGGTATCTTTGCGCATCTCGACATATTCGGATATCTCTTTAAGTTTTCCGCTACCGACGTATGTAACAGGGTGCGGATGCTCTATACGCTGAGTAAAACGTTTTACAACCTCGGCTCCTGCTGTATGTGCCAGAAACTCAAGTTCATCGAGGTATTCATTCGTTTTACGCTCGTTCTGAGTGGATGTTATTATTCCTACGAGTATTGCTGTCTCCTTTTTGGATGTGGAAATTACAAATTCTTTCATCAATATTTTCTTTGTGATGCAAAGTTACATATAATTCGTTGAATTGAGAAATTTGGGGCAAAATAATTGGCAGACAGGGGTTTTGTGAAATTCTGATTTCTGGAGGAATGCCAGTAAAAACCAACGTAATGCCAAGTTATTCCAAAGCTGAGTAACCTATCCGTTACCACATGAAACAGATGAAAAAATACGGAAGTTCAGCAATATAAACTATTGCTTTATAGCGATTTTTGATAATTGTTCCTAAAAAATGACGGGTTACGGTTAATGTTCATCCATTACCGTTTCTTTTGCGATGTTCCGACATATTTTGCGTAATGGCTCATAACTCTACTGAAAGTATTTTTGAACCTAAAAAAAGTAGCAGTTATGAAGAGTACATTTTCAACTATCTTCTACCTGAAAAGACAGGCAGCAAGAAAAGACGGAACAGTACCCGTAATGGGTAGAATCACAGTAGATGGAACGCAAACGCAGTTCAGTTGCAAGATTACTATTGACCCAAAGGTATGGGATACAAAAAGTGGTCGTGCCATCGGACGCAGTGCAGCCGCTATCGAAGCCAACCGTATGCTTGACAATATGCGTGTGAGCATCAACAAGCACTACCGTGAGATTATGGACAGGGATAACTATGTCACTGCCGAAAAAGTGAAGAATGCCTTTCTCGGTTTGGAACATCGTTGCCATACACTGATGCAAGTCTTCAAACAACACAATGAAGACTACAAGAAACAATATGAAGCGGGCTTGAAATCAAAGTCCAGCTATATGAAGTATGTGAATGTCTATCAGCATTTGGAAGATTTTCTCTATCAGCGTTATCATATAAAGGACATTGCATTGAAAGAACTGACACCTGCTTTCATTACCGATTTTGATATGTTCCTCAGAACAGAAAAACATTGTTGCAACAACACTGTTTGGATTTACACCTGCCCACTCCGTACAATGGTTTCAATAGCTATCAACAACGAATGGCTGACACGAGATCCGTTCCGTGAATATGAAATTAAAAAGGAAGAGACAACACGAGGTTTCCTTACCAAAGATGAAATCCGCCAACTGATGGACGGGAAATTAAAGAACGCCAAGCAGGAACTGTATCGTGATTTGTTCGTGTTCTGCATCTTCACAGGATTGAGTTTCTCGGATATGCGTAACTTGTCGGAAGAGAACATCCGCACCTATTTTGATGAACACCTTTGGATAAGCATCAATCGACAAAAGACAGGAGTACAATCCAATATCCGCTTGCTGGATATTCCAAAGAAGATTTTGGAAAAGTATCGTGGACTCCGTGAAGACGGCAAGATTTTCAGCGTACCTCATTACATGACTTGTCTGTACGGCATTCGTGCCGTAGCCAAGCGATGCGGGATCACCAAGCACCTTACCTGGCACATGAGCCGCCATACAATGGCAACTGAAATCTGTTTAACCAATGGCGTGCCCATTGAAACAGTTAGTTCTATCCTCGGACACAAGAACATTACCACTACACAGATTTACGCCAAAATTACAAAAGAGAAACTCAATCAGGATATGGAAAACCTATGTACACGATTGGGAAATATCGAAGAGTATGTTGCTAATGCTTTATAGAAGGAGGTTGCTATGAAACGGAACATCATAAAAATAGAGAGTAAAGCGGTAATCGTTACCACTGCCCCGACAGGTAACTATATAGATAACGAATTGGGTAACGGAATATGGATGACGGTATGGGAAATTGCTGAGGTATTCAATGTAAGCGGTACGGCTGTTGTCAGTGCTATAAAGGC
>JAZNEI010000030.1:0-9513 GCA_045588485.1 Bacteroidaceae bacterium
TCTTCCTCTACGGTAATAAGGTCTTCACGGCCAATCTCCTGCAAGTACTTGTCGAGCGAAGCGCTTTCGCGGTTTGTGATACTTTTTGTAATTTTTAATTGTCTCATTGTGCTTCGTACAATTTCAATTTGCAAAGATATAACATTTAAACATAAAAAGCAAGTTTAGAGATGAAAAATCGACACAAAATAATGTTAACTGAATCGCACTGAATCGCACTGAATCGCATTTAATATCATCATCAATACATAGATGATTCTTTCAAATGTATTCTATCAAAAAAGCAAACAGTAGATATCATTTTGCATTAGAAGTTGTTTAACTTAAATAACCACTAATGATATAGTAAAAAGCAATAAAAAATTCAAAAAAGAGACAGAAAAAAAAATCTGCATCGGGAATTTCCCGATGCAGAAACAAAATCTTATAACCTATTCGAGAGGCTTACTCGGGTTGTAGTTCAACCGAAAAATATGCCTTGCGTCCCGATGCAGTTATACCCGAGATAAAGAGCACACGTTCGCTTGAATTATTTGCCTGTTTCACAGCTTTCTGCAATTCATCGATACTCTTTATCGAGGTACCATTGACTTTCAGTATGATAAAGCCTTTGCCTATTCCTGCATCACCAAAGAGTCCGTTTCTAACTTCGGTAACCTTAAGTCCACCCGACACATTATATTGTCGACGCTCTTTTTCGCCAAGCTCCTTAAACTCGGCACCGAGAATATCAAGATCAACATTCTTTACAACATCGGTATTACCTTGAACATTCTTGAGTTCTACAGTAAATTCACGTTCTTTCTTGTCACGAAGCACCTTGACCTTTACCTTGTCACCCGGCAGATGCTTTGCAAGTTCTTCTTGCATCTCGGCCATTGTCTTCACACGTTTACCATCAAGACCAATCACCACGTCACCGGCTTCGATACCGGCAGCAGCAGCGGCTCCATCGGCAACAAGTTCGCTCACATATACACCATCTACCGAACCAAGGTCCTTCTCATCATTAAGTTCCGAAGTAACCGTACCACCGATAATTCCAAGCACCGCACGCTGAACAGCACCAAATTCCTTAAGGTCGGCAACAACCTTTGTCATTATTGATGTAGGGATAGCGAATCCGTAGCCGGCATACGAGCCTGTAGGTGACGAAAGTACTGCATTAACACCAACAAGCTCGCCGCGGGCATTTACAAGCGCACCACCACTATTGCCTCTGTTGATAGCAGCATCTGTCTGGATAAAAGACTCTATTCCACCATCATAAACACCTAAAGAACGTGCCTTTGCACTGACTATTCCGGCTGTCACTGTAGAGGTCAGATTGAATGGGTTACCGACTGCAAGCACCCACTCACCGACTTTCAGATTATCGCTGTCTCCCACCGGCAAAAAGTCGAGGTCGGTATCACTCTCGACCTTGATAAGTGCAAGATCGGTCTTTTCATCGGCACCAACAAGACGCGCTTGAAGTGTACGATTATCATTCAGTGTCACTGTAATCTCATCCGCATCGGCTATCACATGATTATTGGTAACAATGTATCCATCCTTCGACAATATAACACCCGAACCAAAACCGACACGAGGTTGTGTTCTTATTGTCTGTTCACGTGGAGTACCGTCACCAAAAAAGAAATCGTAAATATCGGGAGCACGACGCACCGTACGTGTCTTGCTATTTTCGGTAGATTTTATATGTACAACTGCGTGTACCGATTTTTCCGCAGCTTCGGTAAGATCGGTGCGTGTAAGTCCATCACCACCGTCAAACGATGCCAAGCGAGTCATAAACCCTCCACTCTTCTCGGCAAAAGCAGTATTCTCTTCGCCTCTGTTACCGGCCACACTGTTTGCGGTCACTCCTGCCACTACAGCACTGAGAAGTACTACCGCCGAGCCAAAAAACAACCTTCTAACAACTTTTTTCATAACTAAAATACATCTTTTCGTTAATTCATCATCCAATTTTAACAAACAGCCCATCAATACAAATAATTGTACCGACAACTGTATCTGATGCAAATATATAGTCAACAATTTAGAATTGTAAGTAAATAAACTATTTTTTGGTTCTATTTAACAGTAACACCTTTATTTTAACAATACTTTCACTTTTTAGTCTGTTATTTAAAAAAAGAACCGCCATTAAGCAATAATAATATCAGGTAATTATATGGCAGTTTACACATGGTTGTCATTCTATATTTACATATAATTGCCAATATTATTGGTGTCCGACAGAAGTTTATAATCTCAATGTGTTTTTTGCGTAATTATGCAGTGTGAACACACGAGGGTGACCCAAAAGTATTTTTTACTTCGCGAGAATTGAATATTTGAAAACTATATCAGATAGGTATCCGAATAAATCAACCTCAAATTCGTGAATTTTCGACTTTTGGGTCACCCTCCTACTCGCTATGAATTCAGTGACAGCACTCGCTGTAATATTTTTCGCTCGTTTGTTGTATCTTTAGAGAAGATGTACTGCACTCGCTGTAAAAAATATTAAAGCAAGCTTTATATTTTTCGCTCGTTTGTTGTATCTTTGCACTCAGAATGCAGTCGGACGGTCTGTCGCCGTTGCCAATATCAAGGTAAAGGAGGAAAGTCCGGGCAGCACAGAGCATTCCACTTCCTAACAGAAAGCTGTCTGCGAAGGCAGAGTAATGCAGAAGAAAATAACCGCCTCGCAAGAGGTAAGGGTGAGAAGGTGGGGTAAGAGCCCACCGGTCGTGCGGTGACGTACGAGCCGTGTGTCTTGGAAGCTGCAAGTTCGCGTATACCGGCGTTTGAGGGTTGCTCGTCCGAGTCGGAGGGTAGAACGCTTTAGCCGTGCAGTGATGTACGGTATAGATGAATGACAGACACCCCGCAAGGGGCACAGAACCCGGCTTACAGGCCGACTGCTTAATATAATAGGATGCACATTTTACAGCGTGCATCCTATTTAATATACAACTATCAGATTGGCAACTATTTCAATTGTGTTGTATTATAATGTTTTCAAATATTCAATTCTCGCGAAGTAAAAAATACTTTTGGGTCACCTTCTTTTTAAAAATCCAAACAATCGTATTTTATATTTAGTATCTAATCAATACTTCTCGAACGAGACAACCTTACCCCACTCTTTACGCACCTTTTTACGCTTGGGCTTGGCAGCATATCCAAGAGCCACAATAAGCATCAAGCGCTTCTTCTGTGGTATTCCGGCAAGTTCTTTAACCTTCGGTTCGTCGAACCAGCCCAATATACATGAGCCGACACCTTCATCCTCGGCCGCCAAAGTTATGTATGCCGATGCAATGCCAATATCCATAATGGGAAAATCTTTATCCTTAATGCCACTACCGAGTTTAGAGGTGAGGTTTGTTCCTTCATGGGTAATGAGCACAAGAGCTGCTGCATCCTTTACAAACTTATTCATTCCAAGACTCGATGTCGCACGGCCAACCTCGGGCAGCAGCGCCTCGTCAGTGATAACAGTAAAATGCCACGGCTGACCATTGCATGCCGATGGCGCAAGACGAGCCGCCTCGATAATGCGTTCGAGCACCTCGCGTTCAATCTTTTTTCCCTGAACAAATGCTCTATCGCTCTGACGCTCCTGTGCCAACTCTAAAAAACTTTTCATAATGCAGATATACGTGCTATATATTTACCAATAATATCAAACTCGATATTCACACGAGTACCCACTTTTATTGTGTGGAAGTTGGTATGTTCATAGGTATAAGGTATAATAGCCACAGTAAACGAATCATCTGTGGGATTACATACTGTAAGACTCACACCATTAACGGTCACCGAGCCTTTATCCACTGTAAGATATCCTTTCTTGGCCATTTCAATATTCTTGGGATAGCGGAATGTATAGTACCAGCTACCTTCGGCATCCTGTAAGTCAACACACTCGGCAGTCTGGTCGACGTGTCCCTGCACAATATGTCCGTCAAGACGACCATTCATAATCATACTGCGCTCTACATTTACCTTGTCACCAATCTGCAGACATCCGAGATTAGAGCGTTCAAGAGTCTCACGCATTGCCGTTACTGTATAACAACCGTTCTCAATTGCAACCACTGTCAGACAAACACCATTGTGCGCCACACTCTGGTCAATCTTAAGTTCATCGACAAAAGAGCAACTGAGGGTAAAATGTACATTCTCCTGCTCCTTTACTATATTAACTACTGTTGCAAACTCCTCTACTATTCCTGAAAACATATCTATTATTTTTACATTAAACAAATTAAATAATTTAATGATGCGAAGATAATGCATCTGCTCCACTTTAACAAATTCCACCAAGTATTTACAAAAGAGTATTTAGAAACTGTTTAAATTTCTTTCGAAAAAAATGATTACATTGACCGCGAGTTGTGCTTGCCTTTTTATGCTCTTTTTTGTCTGTTTTCCCCTTTTTCGCAGTTACATAGCCCGCTATGCGCCTTTGAAAAATGAAAAAACATCCTAAAAAAGACCTATAAAAATTTCAAGGACATAAATTTAAACAGTTTCTTAGTAAAATATTTTGTTAAGAAAATACACTTTTTTATTTTTATTAGAAATAATTATACAACTTTTAACATATCACTCTTAATCTTTTTATGACATTTGCAATCAAACTAAGGCATAAATACCGGTAAACAGTATTTACAGCAGATAGTCTAAAGATAAAAATTAATATAATACAAATATTAACTATGACAAAAAGAGACAAGTTATTGACAATGTTTCTGTTTCTATGCTCGACAATGACAGCACAGTTTCCACAGAGGTGGTCTCTGAAAGATTGCATCGACTACTCTATCGAGCACAATATTCGCCTGAAACAGAACAAATTGACTCTTGAAGAGAGTGAAATTGATGTCAAGAGTGCAAAAGCGGCGCTTTTCCCAAGCCTCTCTTTCAGTACAAGCCACAACGGACGATACCAACCCTATTTCGAGGATGGTAATGGCAGTTTCGTCACAGATGACGGTACAGGAGGAAGCAGAGTAAGCAGTTCACAGGACCATTTCAGTTACTCGGGCAGCTACGGACTGAATGCAGGAGTAATGCTTTTCAACGGTGGAAAGAATTGGCGCAACATACGCATGCAACGACTGAACAGCGATATTGCCCGTCTCAGTATCGAGGAGCAAGAGAATACCTTGAGAGAAGAAATTGCAACTCTTTTTGTACAAATTCTTTACAGCAGTGAAGCTATAAATGTGAGTCTTGCTGCCGTGGAGAGTGCAAAGAAGAACCTCGAAAGCGGCGAAGCAAAACATGAAGTGGGAAAAATTGCAAAAAGCGAAATAATTGAGTTGCAGTCGCAACTGCACAGTGCCGAGTATCAGTTGGTCAACTCACAGGCACAACTGGCTAATTATAAACTGCAACTGAAACAGTTACTCGAGATTACCGATGGAAGGCAAATAGAGATTATTGCTCCAGAGAGTTCCGACGCACTTGCCCTTGCTCCACTTACACCGGTAGAACAGACATATAATGCAGCACTTACTCAGCGACCCGAGATTGAGAGCAGCCGCCTAAACACACAATCGGCCGAGTTATCAGTAAAGCAGGCAAAAGCAGGGTACTTTCCAACTCTGTCGTTGAATGCGGGAGCAGGTACAAGCAACAACGACGGCAGCGACAAGAGTTTCGGCCATCAGATGAAATACAATCTTAGTTTCTCGGTTGGATTATCGCTCTCTATCCCCATATTCGATAACCGCAACAATCGCAGCAACATACAGAAAGCCAAGCTGCAACACCAATCGGTACAACTGCAAGAGAGCGATGCACGCAAACAGTTGTACAGCACCATAGAGGGATTATGGCAGGATGCCAATAGCGCCCAAAAGCGTTTCGTGGCAGCCCGCAGCAGCGTCGAGAGTGCCGAGGCAAGCTATAATCTGCTGAGCGAGCAGTTCAGTCTTGGACTAAAGAGTGCAACCGACCTGCTCACAGGCCGTAACACCCTACTCAGCGCCCGACAAGAGCTTCTGCAGGCAAAGTACACTGCCATACTCAGCAATCAGCTTTTGAACTTTTATATGGGCGGTGATATTTTATTCTGATAGTTCATAAAAACAAACAAATATCAACGAAAATAAACAAATACAATAATGAAAAGCAAGAGAAACAAGATTATTGTTGCTGCAATACTTGCCATAGCAGTAATATTTATTATTTGGAACCGAAGCAGCGAATCGGGGAAATTAGCCGTTAATTTCGAATTCACCAATGTAGAGAAAAAAGATATAAGCAGCGGTGTAACAGCAACCGGAACAATAGAACCCGTTACAAAGGTAGAGGTAGGCACACAGGTCTCGGGTATAATAAGCCGGATATATGTCGACTACAACAGCATCGTGCATAAAGGCGATATAATAGCCGAACTCGACCGCACGAATCTTATAAGCGAACTATCGAGTGCCGAGAATAATATGCTCAGTGCCGAGGCCGAATACAACTATCAGAAGAGAAATCTCGAAAGGATGAAAACCCTGTTCTACAAAGGACTCATAAGCCGCGACGAATACGAAACAGCCGACCTCTCTTTCCAAAAGGCGAACAACAGCTACAAGACATCAAAATTCAGTGTCGAGAAGGCGCGTACCAATTTAGGATATGCCACAATCACATCGCCCATTGACGGCGTTGTCCTTAGCAAAGCCATTGAGGAGGGACAGACAGTAGCCGCCTCGTACAACACACCCACCCTCTTTACCATTGCTGCTAACCTTGCCGATATGCGTCTGATTGCCGATATTGACGAGGCCGATATAGGTAGCGTAAAAGAGGGACAACGCTGCACCTACACAGTGGATGCTTTCCCCAACGACACATTCGAGGGGTACGTGACACAGGTGCGTCAAGAGCCTACTACAACAAGCAACGTGGTAACATACGAAGTCGTAATATCGGCCGAGAATCCCCATCTTAAACTAAAGCCGGGACTTACAGCAAATGTAACTATCTACACAATGGAGTGCCGCGATGTGCTTGCCGTTAGCAGCAAGGCGCTGCGCTTCGTTCCTAACCCCACACTATTGGGAGATGAATATATTATAAAGGATGTCGATAGCAAAAACAAGCTATGGACACTCGATGGGAACACTCTGACGGCACATACAATTACCACAGGAACGAGCAACGGCGCACTGACACAGATAACAGGAGGTATCGAAGAGGGTACAAAAGTCATCAGCGAAATTGAATTCAGCAGTGGAGCAACAGCAAAGAGCAGCGAACGCAGTCCCTTTGCTCCCGGCCCTCCCCCATCGGCAAATAAAAAGAAATAAAACATCATACTCAATATAAATGAATATGAAGAAACCAATTATAGAACTGAGTGACGTACGCAGGGAATTCATCGTCGGTGAAGAGACGGTACGTGCATTACGCGGCATCAGTTTTACAATATACGAGAACGAATTTGTGACCATAATGGGCAGTTCGGGTTCGGGAAAGTCGACTCTGCTGAACCTATTGGGTTGCCTCGACACCCCGACAAGCGGCGAATATCGTCTCGACGGTATTCCTGTACGCAAGATGAGTAAAAACCAGCGTGCAGGAATGAGAATGCGCAAGATAGGCTTTGTATTCCAAAGCTACAATCTGCTCCCAAAGACAACAGCAGTAGAGAATGTAGAACTTCCACTAATGTACAATTCAAAGGTTAGCAGCAGCGAGCGCCGCAAGCGTGCCACAGAAGCACTGCAGGCTGTAGGCTTGGGCGACCGTCTTATGCACAAGAGCAACCAGATGAGTGGCGGTCAGATGCAACGTGTAGCAATAGCACGTGCCCTTGTAAACAACCCCTCGGTAATACTTGCCGACGAAGCGACAGGTAATCTTGACACACGCACCTCGTTCGAGATTCTCACGCTTTTTCAGCAACTGCATAAAGAGGGGCGCACAATCATTTTTGTTACACATAATCCCGAGATTGCGCAGTACAGCACACGAAATATCGTACTCAAGGATGGAAAGATAAAATCGGACACAAAAAACGATACCCCTTTGTCGGCAGCCGAGACTCTTGCATCGCTCCCCGTTAACGAGGAAGAGTAATACCTAAAAACGTAAAGAAAATGAACATCATAAACCTTTTTAAAATAGCACTTCGCGCAATAGCAGGTAACAAGATGCGTGCCTTTCTTACAATGTTGGGAATAATCATCGGTGTCTGTTCTGTTATTACGATGCTTGCCATAGGACAGGGGTCGAAGCGCAGCATTCAGGCACAGATTTCCGAGATGGGTTCGAATATGATAATGATTCACCCGGGCGGCGATCGTCGCGGCGGAGTGCGACAGAGCAGCAGCGATATGCAAACACTCAGACGCGAGGACTACGAGAGCATACGCAACGAGGCACAGTTGCTATCGGCTGTGAGTCCCAGCGTAAACAGCGGCGGACAGTTTATATACGGCAATCGCAACACCCCATCGACAATGTATGGTGTAACCGAGGAGCACCTTACGATACGACAGCTTAAGATTGACGACGGAGTGATGTTTGGTGAGCACGAAGTTAAGACAGCTGCAAAAGTGTGTGTACTTGGAAAAACCGTAATAGACGAACTGTTCCCTAATGGCGAGAACCCTATTGGTAAGGTAATACGCTTCGGCAGTATCCCCTTTACAGTCATTGGTACAATAGAATCGAAAGGATACAACAGTATGGGTATGGACCAGGACAATATGGTTCTTGCACCCTACACAAGCGTTATGAAACGTATTCTGGCAATTAACCACATACAGGGAATAAATGCTTCGGCAATAAGCGAGGAAATCACCGAGGATGCTATCGAGGAGATTACCGAAATACTACGACGTAATCATAAGCTACAGGACGAGCAGGAGAATAATTTCACAATACGTTCGCAAAAAGAGCTGAGCGAGATGATGAACACTACTACTGATATGCTCTCGGTTCTGCTGGGCAGTGTAGCCGGAATATCGCTTATTGTCGGCGGTATTGGAATTATGAATATTATGTATGTATCGGTCACCGAGCGCACCAAGGAGATTGGTCTTAGAATGTCGGTAGGTGCAAGGGGAATAGATATTCTTAGTCAGTTTCTTATCGAGGCAATATTGATAAGCGTCACAGGTGGCCTTATAGGTGTACTGCTTGGTGCAGGACTCTCATATCTCATCGGCATTATATTCCAATGGCCTGTATATGTGCAGCCGTGGAGCGTAGTTCTTAGTTTTGCGGTATGTACCTTTACCGGAGTATTCTTTGGATGGTACCCTGCAAAAAAGGCTGCGGCACTCGACCCGATAGAGGCTATAAGATACGAATAACAATTACGATTAATGGCGGCAAATTTGCCGCCATTAATCGTAATTGCTAATTTATTGGTGTCCGGTAAAACTTTTTCAGTCTCTCATTTAGGCTTGTTTGCTAAATTCAGCCTTTCATTGTTATTTTTCTCCTACTTTTCGTGCCGACGAAAAGTAGGCAAAAGGCTCTGCGCACGGAAAATCTTAACGT
>JAZNEI010000031.1:0-102511 GCA_045588485.1 Bacteroidaceae bacterium
CACGTCAGATAGAAACTATATTTTAGCAGTTCCGGCAACCGGAGAAGAAATATATTTTGAGATATATGGTGTAGATCAGTTTGGTAGATTGGTGTTGTTGCTAGAACGTGAGTTATAATTGTAAAAATTAACTAATATGTATTACAATAAAATATTAGGTGGAATTGTCGGTGATATCATTGGCTCCACCCGTGAATGGAACAATGTCAAAACAGAGGATTTTGAGTTATTCCCTGATGGTAGTCGCTTTACCGATGATACGGTGATGACATTGGCAGTTGCCGAATGGTTAATGACCGACCCTGCACATAGCGAGCGAGGTCTTGTTGAGTGTATGCAACGATTGGGGCGCAAGTATCCCAATGCAGGCTATGGCGGAATGTTCCGCAGGTGGCTCGTAACCGACAATCCTAAGCCATACAATAGCTTTGGCAATGGCTCGGCTATGCGAGTGAGTCCTGTTGGTCTATATGCTAACTCTATGGAAGAGGCTTTGGAACTTGCCCGTATCACGGCATCAGTGAGTCACAACCACCCCGAGGGTATCAAGGGTGCGCAGGCAATAGCTGCCGCTATCTATCTGAAGCGAACCGAGATGTTTGATGTGAAAGGCAAAATCAAGCGCTTTGTTGAAAATCATTTCGGATATAACCTTGATATTGACTTAAGGGAGATTCGCCAAGACTACACGTTTGATGTCACTTGTCAAGGAAGTGTTCCTATTGCTATTATGGCATATCTGCAAGAGCAGTATCGTGCGGAAGAGGCTATTCGTTTAGCAGTGTCAATGGGTGGCGATTCCGACACTATAGGCTGTATGACAGCATCTATTGCAACAACTCAGAGACCTCATGTTATCAGCAGTAGCAGTCTATCGCACGAGATTGAAGATAAATGTCGTGAGTTACTTCCTCCCGACTTGTTGGACATAAACGACCGTTTCTTGGCTTTTATCAATCGCCCTTTGAATCAGTCATACGAAGTCTCTGGCAACGGAATTATATATGCCGGTGAATATCCGGGAGACAAATATGGTGAGAAGGCTACGGAAAAATTGAAGCAGATGTATCACTTTGGCATCCGACATTTCATAGATCTTACTGAGGAGGGTGAACTGCATCCTTACAACCATTTGTTGCCCTCTGACACCACATACACACGCTTCCCAATCAGGGATTGTGGTGCGCCTAAGAGTATAGAAAGCGTTCAACGCTTATTGTTGCGCATCGAGGAACTAAAGAAGATGGATGGTTATGTGTATGTACATTGCTGGGGTGGTGTAGGTCGCACCGGAACGATTGTTGCGTGTTATTTGTCTCAAAATGTGGAAGAACCCGATTTGAATAAAACTTTAGAGGTGCTTCGCGAAAGCTTCTCTGAGATGCCAAAATCGGCCTATAGGGAGACTCCCGAAACTAAGGAACAAGTTGACTTTATTGCACGATTTATAAATGCAAATTCTTCGTATAAGGATGAGAAGGAAAAGAGGGTTGTTGACTCTATTCGCGGTTCGCTGATGGCCGGTGCTGCGGGTGATGCACTCGGCTACGAGGTCGAGTTTATGAGCCGTCGCTCTATTCTTTCTCGCTTTGGAGAGAATGGCATCACAAAGTTCGCTCTTGACCGCAATGGCAAGGCACTCATAAGCGATGATACGCAGATGACGCTATTTACAGCGAATGGTATGCTGATGGGGCTTACTCGCGGATATATGCGTGGTATCGGTGGTTGCCCCGAACAGTATGTCGATATGGCGTACCTTGATTGGTATTACACGCAGACAGGCAAGAAACGCGAAATGCTATTGGGCGATTGGCACCCTACTTGGTTGCGCGACCTGCCCGTAATGGCACATCTTCGCGCTCCGGGCAATACCTGTTTGAATGCTTGTGAAAGTATGCTGCGAGGAGAATGGGTGGTTAACAACAGCAAGGGTTGTGGTGGCATTATGCGTGTTGCTCCTATGGCTCTACTCGATGCCGGATATGCATCAAGAAACGAAAATGGCTATTATATCGAAGAACTTGCCGAGGCCGGTGGTAAGATAGCAGAGGTTACCCACAAGCACCCACTCGGTTTCTTGCCCGCTTCATTGCTCACTGTGCTGTTGTATAAAGTTGCGCCTATGACAGCAAAGCATGTTCGCGAGGAGTTTGATAGTATCGTTGCTGATACTGTGAATATACTTGACCGAATCTACAAAGGCAAGTATGAAGCCGACAAGCAGTACCTAAAGGAGCTGACGAACAAGGCTGTACGGTTGGCTCACTCCGACCTTTCAGATGCAGACGCTATTCGTGAACTTGGTGAAGGCTGGGTTGCCGAGGAGACTTGGGCAATTGCACTCTACTCGGCTATTCGTCATATCAACAGTGTGGAAGATGCGATTATTGCCTCGGTCAACCACGATGGCGATAGTGATTCGACAGGCTCGGTTTGCGGTAATATTATGGGTGCAATTTATGGCTACGAGCATATCAAGGAGCGCAACATCTTCTGTCCGGAGGGCTGCAATCTCGAAGATACTCTTGAACTATCAGAGATTATCCTTGCTCTTGCCGACGACCTCTCGACGGGTTGCATCATCAGTGAGTATGACCCTATTGACACTCCCGAGAAACGGCAGTGGTACGAACGCTACTGTGAGATGAAACCTGCGGGTATCGGCTGAGAGGTGTTGGCTATTTTGACTATAGTAGAGTTGTGTGTTGCTCTGTTACTCTACATATATCAAGTCGCGTATTATGGCATCGCTTATGAACAGCCCATCGCGCGTGAGTACAAGAGAGCCGCTTTTCTCTTTCAGTCGGCCGGCTGCAATGTGTGGCATGGCATTTCTATGCATGTAATCGACGAGCTTGTTTCCGTATTTCTCTTTTATCAGAGATACGGGAACACCGTCGGCTGTACGCAGTCGGGTGAGTATGGCATCGTTGTATTGTTCGGCTATTGTAAGTTGCTCTGTCTCGTAGAGTGGTCTGCCACTGTTTATTCCATCAATATATCGGGTAATATCGGCAATGTTCCATCGACGCGACTCGCCATTATAAGAGTGTGCTGCTGCGCCGCATCCAAGATAAGGAATGTCGTGCCAATAACTGCTATTGTGGCGGCTTTCGTATCCGGGTAGTGCAAAATTGGATATTTCGTAGTGGCGATATCCGGCTGCTGTCAGTTGCTCTATTAATATTTCGAACTGTTTTAGATTTTCCTCTTCATCGACGGCCTCTATTTTACCCTGTTGTAGCGCACGATAGAGTGGTGTCTCTTCTTCGTATGTAAGATTGTAGGCCGAGATGTGGGTTGGATGTAGTTCGATAGCCTCCTCTATGCTCTGTTGCCACTGTTTTGATGTAGATGATGGCAGGGCAAACATCAGGTCGATGCTGATATTGTTGAATCCGGCGGCCTTTGCGTCTTTTACTGCTTGTCGGGCTTTTTGGGCAGTGTGGCGGCGGCCGAGTGCTTTTAGTTGCCCATCGTCGAAACTCTGGATACCCATACTCAGACGGTTGAACGATAGCGAACGCAGTGTGGCAAGATATTCGGGGGTAAGGTCATCGGGGTTGGCTTCGATGGTAATCTCGGCCGAAGGTGAGAGTGTGTAGTTCTCACTAATGGTTAATAGAATCTTTTTGAGCTGCTTCCGGGTGAGTGTCGAAGGGGTGCCACCTCCCAAATATATCGTATCTACTATTCCTTTTATATAATTATTACGCATCTTCAGCTCGAGACAAAGAGCCTCGCAATACTCCAACTGTCGGCTGTGCAGAGTCGACGAGTAGAATGCGCAGTAAAGGCAGCGCTGCTTGCAGAATGGAATATGTATATAAATTCCTGCCATTTTTGTGAAAAAGTGTCAAAATTTGCGGCTAAGATAACTTTTTTTGTTCGTTTTTTAAAAAAGTGGGCAAACTTATTTGCTTTTCTTTGTGATAATTCATATATTGTTGCCGCTTTTGAAAAAACTTAATTAACCTAATAGGATGGTACGTGGTAGAAGCCTTGGTTTCCGACGATAAGATATCGCTGTCCGAGACTCTTCCATTACATCTTTAAAACACAAAAATAGTTATGAAAACTTATCAGACTAACGAAATCAAGAACATCGCAATTGTTGGATGTTCAGGCTCAGGTAAAACCACTCTCACTGAAGCTATGCTCTATGAGGGTGGTATTATAAAACGTAGAGGCTCTGTCGCTGCAAAGAATACAGTCAGCGACTATTTCCCTGTTGAGCAGGAGTATGGATACTCGGTATTCTCGACAGTATTCCAGATTGAACAGGCCGGAAAGAAACTGAACCTTATCGACTGCCCGGGCTCGGATGATTTTGCAGGTAGTATGGTGTGTGCAATGGAGGTGTGTAACCTTGCGATGATGGTTATCAATGGCCAGTATGGTGTTGAGGTGGGTACACAAAACTGCTTCCGTTACATCAAGAAGATGAAGAAGCCCATGATGTTCGTTGTAAATCAGGTCGACCATGAGAAATGTGAGTATGACACAGTAATCGAGCAGTTGCAGTCTATCTATGGCTCAAAGGTTGTTCCCGTTCAGTATCCTTTGAATGCAGGTCCCGGCTTTACTACTATCATCGACGTTCTTCTTATGAAGAAACTTACATATACCGGTGAGGGTCAGGCTCCTATCGTAGAGGATATCCCTGCCGAGGAGTATGACAAGGCTAAGGCTCTTCACATGGAGTTGGTAGAGAAGGCTGCCGAGAACGAAGAGGGTCTTATGGATAAGTTCTTCGAGTCGGAGGAACTTACAACCGACGAGATTCGTATGGGCGCACGTATGGGTCTTTCTACCGACAGTGTATACCCTGTTCTCTGCTGTTCGGCTGCGACAGATGTTGCGGTAGGTCGTCTGCTCGAGTTCCTCGCCAACGTAGCTCCCGAGGTTGATGACATGCCCAAGCCTATGAATGTTGATGGCGAGGTTGTATCTTATGACAGCTCGGCTCCCACATCTATATTCTTCTATAAGACATCAGTTGAGCCTCATATCGGTGAGGTTAACTACTTTAAGGTTATCAGTGGAACATTGAAACCCGGTGACGACCTCGTTAATGCCGATCGCGGTTCAAAGGAGCGTATCGCTCAGCTCTATTGCAGTGCAGGTGCCAACCGTGTTGCTGTAGATGAGTTGAAAGCCGGCGACCTTGGCTGTACTGTAAAACTGAAAGATGTGAAGATTGGTAACACTCTTAATGCCAAGGATGTTAACCATCGATTCTCACTCGTTAAATATCCTGCTTCAAAGTATTCACGTGCAATCAAGCCCGTTAACGAGTCGGATATGGAGAAACTCATGCAGATTCTCAATCGTATGCATGAGGAGGATCCTACATGGATTGTAGAGCAGTCTAAAGAGTTGCGTCAGACCATCGTTTACGGACAGGGTGAGTTCCACTTGCGTACACTTAAATGGCGACTCGAGCACGTAGAGAAGATGCAGGTAAAATTTGAGGAGCCCAAAATTCCTTATCGTGAGACTATTACTAAGGCTGCACGTGCCGACTATCGTCACAAGAAACAGTCGGGTGGTGCAGGACAGTTCGGCGAGGTTCATCTTATCGTAGAACCCTACGAAGAGGGTAAACCAATGCCCGAGGTTTATCGCTTCGGTAATCAGGAGTTCAAGATTACTCCCAAGGGAAGCGAAGAGGTTACACTCGATTGGGGTGGTAAACTGGTATTTGTGAACAGCGTCGTGGGTGGTGCCATTGATGCACGCTTTATGCCTGCTATCCTCAAGGGTATAATGGAGAGAATGGAACGTGGTCCTCTTACCGGTTCGTATGCTCGTGATGTTCGCGTAATTGTTTACGATGGAAAGATGCACCCGGTAGATTCAAACGAAATCTCATTTATGCTTGCAGGACGTAATGCCTTTAGTGAGGCATTCCGCAATGCAGGTCCCAAGGTACTTGAGCCTGTATACGATGTCGAGGTATTCGTTCCCTCTGACAAGATGGGTGATGTGATGAGTGATATTCAGGGTCGTCGCGGTATGATTATGGGTATGGAGAGTGAGAATGGCTACGAAAAACTAAGTGCCAAGGTGCCTTTGAAAGAGATGGCTTCTTACTCAACCTCTTTGAGCTCGCTTACCGGAGGTCGCGCATCGTTCATTATGTCGTTTGCATCATACGAACTTGTTCCCACAGATGTTCAGAACAAACTTGTTGAGGAACTTGCTGTTAAGGATGACGAATAATCCCACTTAAGGAAAGTCCATATAAAAATTGTCTGCCACGTTGTACTACGTGGCAGACAATTTTTGTGTATTATTACTTCTAATTGTTATTTTGTTAACTTAAAATTGGTGTATTGTTAAGAATTGAAAAATATAGCTTAATTTGAGTTAATAAATTATGTCTGTTTTAAAGGTTATTCTTATATTTACACTATGAAAAAGAATATAATTTGGTTAGTAGGAATTATTATGGGTGCTTGTTGCCTTGGTCTTATCTATATGCAGGTAAGCTACATCGAGGCGATGGTGCGTATGCGCAAACAGCATTTCGAGGAGGGCGTAAAGCGCAGTCTATACCAGGCTGCTTATGACCTTGAACTTGATGAGACACGCAGTTACCTTGTAAATGATATAAAGAAGGATGTTCGCCGCGATTTTCACCGTTCGCAGATAAAGGATGGTTTCCTTATGCTCGAGCATAAGTATATGATTTCTTCGGGCGATAATAACAAACTGATGGTAGAGACAAGTACCAAGGTTAATACCGAGGCCGGTGCGGCTCTGTTGCCTAAATTCAAACATCAGGGCAATAGCGGCAATCTCTCTATGCAAGAGCAGCAGCGTCTTATGATTGAGATGCTTAGTAAGCGCTACCAATATCAGCGTGCAATGCTCGATGAGGTTGTGTATACAATGATTTATAAGGCAAGTGAGAAGCCATTGGCTCAGAGAATCAACTTCCGACGACTCGACCAGAATATAAAGTCGCAGTTGGCAAACAACGGAATCAGTCTCTCTTATCACTTCAGAGTTCTTGGTGCCGATGGCAAAGAGGTGTATAAATGTTCCGACTATCATCGTACTGCAGATGATAATGTCTATAAGGAACTTATATTTAAGAACGACCCTCCTACACGAATGGGCGTTCTTGAAATAAATTTCCCTACAGATATTTTGAACAATTATATTTATAGTTCGGTTAAATTTATGATTCCTTCTATTCTCTTCACTATCGTGTTGCTGGTGACATTCGTTATTACGCTTTATATGATTGTGAGACAGAAAAAATTAACAGAGATAAAGAATGATTTTATAAATAATATGACGCACGAGTTTAAGACACCGATATCGACAATATCACTTGCAGCGCAGATGTTGCAAGACCAGTCGGTGGCAAAGTCGCCGGCTATGTTCGGACGTTTGTCGGGCGTTATATCAAGCGAGACTAAGAGGCTTCGTTTCCAAGTCGACAAGGTGCTTCAGATGTCGATGTTCGAGGACCGTAAAACTGCTTCGCTGAAAATGAAGGAACTCGATTCGCACGAACTGTTGAAAGGTGTAATAAATACTTTTACAGTAAAGGTCGAACAGAGTGGAGGACACATCGAGTGGGAACCTACTGCCGATGACCCGTATGTATATGTCGATGAGATGCACTTTACCAATGTTATCTTTAATCTGATGGATAATGCGCTCAAATATAAGAAACGTGATGAGCCTCTGAATCTTACTCTGCGCACCTGGAATGCCAACGGACACTTTATGCTCTCGTTGCAAGATAATGGAATTGGAATACGTAAAGAGGATCTTAAAAAGATATTTGATAAGTTCTACCGTGTGCAAACCGGTAATGTGCACGATGTGAAAGGCTTCGGATTGGGACTTGCATACGTCAAGCAGATAATTCAGGCACACGGAGGAACAATTCGCGCCGAGAGTGAGATTGGCGTTGGAACAACATTTGTAATTGTATTACCTTTAAAATAAAAAGTATTATGGAAGAGAAACAGAGTATTTTGCTATGCGAGGATGATGAGAATCTTGGTATGTTGCTGAGAGAGTATCTACAGGCCAAAGGTTATCATGCCGAGTTATGTCCCGATGGTGAAGTTGGTTACAGAACTTTCTTCAAGGGGAAATTTGATATATGCGTGCTTGATGTTATGATGCCTGTAAAGGATGGTTTTACGCTTGCACAGGAGATTCGTGCCGCTAATTCCGAGGTTCCTATTATATTCCTTACTGCTAAGGCTTTGAAAGAGGATATCCTTGAGGGATTCAAGATTGGTGCCGATGACTATATTACAAAACCCTTCAGTATGGAAGAGCTTGTATTCCGTATCGAGGCTGTGTTGCGTCGTGTATGCGGCAAGAAGAGTAAAGAGAATACGCTCTATAAGATTGGAGGATTTATGTTCGATACTCAGAAACAGCTTCTTACAATAGACGGACAGCAGACAAAACTCACAACAAAAGAGTCGGAACTGTTGGCGCTGCTTTGTGCGCATGCAAATGAGATTCTGCAACGCGATTTTGCCTTAAAGACAATATGGATAGATGATAACTATTTCAATGCACGTAGTATGGATGTTTATATCACAAAATTGCGTAAGCATTTGAAAGCCGATCCCTCTATCGAGATTATCAATATCCATGGTAAGGGTTATAAACTCATTGCTCCCGAGACCGAGGCTTAATTTTCGGCAAAGGGTACAAAAAAAGGTTCGGAATCTTCCGAACCTTTTTTGTTTCTTAACTTTATGATGTTAGTTCTTGTCAAGACATTTCTTGCTTGCCAAAACGTATACAATGATACCTACTAACATTGCAGCGAATGTGCCCCAAATGATAAGGTTGTTGTTAATCAAACCACTAAAATAGTAAAGGACAAGTGCTGCTGCTCCAAGAAGTACAAGAGCCATTCCAAAATAACTGAGAGCTTTCATATTCTATATATTATTTATTTATATTCTGACTGCAAAGTAACACATAAATATTCTGATAATGAAATTTTTTTTGCTAAATTTTGTGTTTCAACTCCTTTCTTTTATATAAATTCACTTTTTCCTACCTGAAAAAGTACAGACTGCACATCTTTTAGTGTTAAAGTTTTGCCATATAAAAAAATATTCCTATCTTTGCACCCGCGTTTAGATAAACGGAATGTTTAACCAAATTTATTAACAAAAATGAATCAATACGAAACCGTTTTCATTTTAACTCCCGTTTTGTCTGATTCTCAGATGAAGGAAGCGGTAGAGAAGTTCAAAGGCATTCTCACAGCTGAAGGTGCTGAGATTGTCAATGAGGAGAATTGGGGACTTAAGAAACTTGCTTACCCCATTGATAAGAAAACAACCGGATTTTATGTAATGTTCGAGTTCAATGCAGCTCCCAGCGTAATTGCTAAGCTCGAGCTCAACTATCGTCGTGACGAGCGTGTAATACGTTCACTGGTTGTTAAGTTGGATAAGTATGCAGCAGAGTATGCAGCAAAAAGAAGAAGTTTAAAAGCAAATAAGGAGGATTAATTATGGCACAGACACCTTCAGAAATCAGATATTTGACACCTCCCTCGGTTGATGTCAAGAAAAAGAAATATTGCCGTTTCAAGAAGAACGGTATCAAGTATATCGACTATAAGGATCCTGAATTCCTCAAGAAATTCCTGAACGAGCAGGGTAAGTTGCTTCCCCGTCGTATCACAGGTACTTCTTTGAAGTTCCAGCGTCGCATTGCACAGGCCGTTAAGCGTGCACGTCACTTGGCTCTGCTGCCTTTTGTTACTGATATGATGAAATAAAAAAGGAGGAAATAATTATGGAGTTAATACTTAAAGAAGACGTTATCAACCTTGGTTACAAGGACGATGTTGTAAAGGTAAAGGACGGTTATGGCCGTAATTATTTGATTCCCACAGGCAAGGCAGTTATTGCTACTCCTTCGGCAAAGAAGGTATTGGCCGAGAATCTTCGTCAGCGTGCTCACAAGCTCGCTAAGATTAAGGCTGATGCTCAGGAGTTGGCTGCTAAGCTCGAGGGCGTTGCTCTGACAATTGCTACAAAGGTGAGCGCAACCGGTACTATCTTTGGTTCGGTAGGTGCTATTCAGGTAGCTGAGGAGTTGGCTAAGCTTGGTTTCGAGATTGACCGTAAGATTATCAACGTAGAGGCTGTTAAGGCTGTTGGTAGCTACGAGGCAACAATCAAGCTTCACAAAGAGGTTGCAGTAAAGGTTCCTTTCACTGTAGTTGCTGAGGCTGAGGAGGCTGCTGCTGAATAATAGACTATTTAGTCCTATTGATATAAAAGTGTCGTGACCCTTGGTAGGGTCGCGACACTTTTTTTGTGTTGTAGGTCTGAAAAAAAGAAACAGCCCCACGTATCACTACGGAGGGCTGCACGGGGGAATTGAATGATTAAGAAAAAGTATTTATCAGTAGGATATCATCTGTATACAAGTAACAATCTCTTCTCGAGAATGTTTAGTGAACTGCTTCGAAATATCTGTTTTTAGCATAAAAATCGGGTAGTAGCTTATTATTACCAACAAATTTATTAAGTTTGTAATTGATTATTACGAGGAGTTGCTATTTTGCATAAATAGAGGAACTGTTGAAAATGTATATAAAATATTTGATGGCTATCTGCGCGGTGTTCGTTCTTGCATCGTGTGGAATGTCGCGTATAGAAACAGAACACGACCTTCTGGCCGACTCTCTATCATCGAAAATAGGTGAACTGCGTTATCGTGATTACAGGAAGATGCGCTCGGTTGCGCAGGAACTGCATGAGTATGAAGGAGCAAGTAATGAAGATGTTGCCGTGGCTCTTAATGCTATTGCATATTCCGAGTTTATGAAGATGAACTACGATTCGGCCAAGATACTTTACGCTGATGTGATTGAAGAGGCCGATTGCGAAATAGAACGTCTTGTTGCCGATGTAGGTATGATGCTTATCTGTTATCGCACTTCGGCGAATAGGGATTTTTTCGATTATCGTTCAGATGCAATACACAGAATACGTCGCATAAATGAAGAAGAGGCAATGCTGCCCGATGATGAACGGGAGCGCTTTTATTCGGCCTGTCTTGAGATGGCTTCGGTATCATTGTGCTATTTCTCAAATCTTGGAATGGTTGCCGAGGTAGAGCATTCTGCTTTTTATCTTGAGAAATATATTGCTGCGGTTACCGAACTGCCACAAGTGCTTTATGGCCGTATGCTGTTGAATTACCGTTCGGGTGTTCCTCCGTTGGAACGTATAGAGTCGTTGATAAAAATACTTGCTCGTGCCGAAGCTGAGGGTGAATTGTGGCTTGCAGCCAATTGTAGGCTGATGCTTTCGTTGCTCCTACGCTCGGGTGAACTGCTTGATAAACTGCAACCTTTACAGTTGGCATTGATAAACAGTGATAATATGCCGATGGGAGAGCTGGCTCTATATCTGGCACAGCAGGCTGCCAATGGCTTCAGAGTTTACGGAGATAACTATATGCTTATTGAAGCACTCTCGGTAGCAGCATCATGCTGCACACAGAACGGCCGTTTTGCCGAGGCGTTGGCATTACTCGAGGATGCAGTGCTTCTGGTCAATAATTATTATGCTGTTTCTTATCCCGAGTTGGATGCAGAACTCACGCTTGAATCGGCAGGTAGTGATTCCGAATATGCCTTGTTGACTAATGATAGCATTATCAATATATATGAGTGTCTGCTAAGTGTGCGCCGTGATGCAAGTTGTGCCTATTCGGGTGTAGGTAATAAATATCTCTCGGATATTAATCGTAACGGTTATCTCGACCTGTTACGTACCACGAGGCTCAACAAGCAGATGGAGAGCAGAATAAAAGCGGCTGAAAGTAGCGCCTCGAAACTTTATTTATGGGTGTTGTTGCTCGTTATACTTCTTCTTGCCGCCGGTTTTACTGTTTATCGTTTAGGTAAGAGATGGAATCGGCGTAACAAAGAGTATCTGGACGACCTGATGGCTTTGCAGAATCTCTGTAGAAGATTGATGGCCTCGTTGCCTAAAGAGTTGTCGACCATTGATGAGGTCGATGAGGCGGTTGCTTCTATTTTGAACAGCGAATTGGCTTCTTTTGCAGGAGACAGCCGTTTTATACTGTCATCAACAGAGAAAACTTTTGATGAGGGTAATGTGTGCTGTATGCAGTTGCTTACTCTTGATGAACCTCATGTTAATCTTTACATCGTTACCGAACAGCGTTTGTCGGTGCAGAAAATGGGATTTTTGCAGGTTGCTTTGCCATATATAGCTACGGCGATAGACGAGGGTAGGCGAGTGGCTGATATTGGAGGCGAACGTCAGAGGCTGATAGAGCAGCGTCTCTCCTACTCGTTATATCTTGATGAGCATAAACGAGAGAATGTAAATAAGCGTGTCGCCTTGTCGGTTGTTGGAGGTATGCGCCCTTATATGGACCGTATGCTGAATGAATTGCGTTGTCTCTCTCTTTCGGTTTCATGCGGTGAGGAGGAGTGTAAGCATCTGGAATATTTGCAGGAGCTTACATCGGCAATAGAAGAGTATAATCAGGTATTGGCACGTTGGATTAAGATGCGTCGTGGCGAACTGAGTCTGCATATAGAGAATTTTGCTTTGTCCGAAGTGCTTGGGATTATTTCGAAGAGTGTAGCTGCATTCGAAATGAAGGGAATCACGCTCGAGGTGAGTGATAGCTCACTTGTAGTGAAGGCAGATAAAGCACTCACTCTGTTTATGATAAATACTCTTGCCGATAATGCGGGTAAGTTCACTCCGACGGGTGGCCGAGTAACTGTCGAAGCTCTCGACGGCGGCTCATTTGTGGAAATTGCAGTAACAGATACTGGTGTGGGAATGTCCGCCGAAGAGGTTGAGAAAATTCTAGGTTCAAAGGTGTATGATGCCTCACAGATAGGACGCACAGGTAGTATGGCGGCCTATAAGGGCGGGGGATTCGGATTGATGAACTGCAAGGGTATAATAGAGAAGTATCGTAAGACCGACGAGTTGTTCTCGGTGTGTAGTATGGATATAAAGAGTGTCCCGGGAAAAGGCAGCCGATTTTCGTTCCGTTTGCCGAAGGGTGTCAGACGGGTTCTGATGCTTGTGCTTCTATGCTTGTTGCCTCCTGCTGCTTGGGCAGGGAACGATGTGGAAGCCCTTGCCGACTCGGTATATTCTTCTAATCTTAAAGGCGATTATGCAAGGGCGCTTGACTATGCTCAGGAGCTTATATCCGAAATGAATTTGTTTTATCGTAATTCTGTGGGTGGAACCGATACCTTATCGCTCTCTTCGGCTCCTTCGTCCGAAATTATATGGTGGCGCGGCCGATTTTTTGCCGATTCTCTTACCGAGACAATTTACTACAACCTGTTAGATATGCGCAACGAGGTTGCCGTTGCAGCACTTGCAATGCGTGACTGGTCGACATATAGGTATAATAATGCAATATATACTCAGCTCTATCGTCTTGTACACGAAGATCAGGAATTGGTAAACTACTACGAGTATATGCAGAGTGTTGCCAACTATCGCAGGATAGCTGTCGTGCTGTGTGTCACGGTGTTGCTTTTCATCTTTATTATTGCTCTTGTCAAGTATATGCGCAGTGTAGTGGCCGAGAGAATGAACAGTGATATTCTTCTACAGGCAAATAGCAGTGTACTGAGTGTGGTGAGTAGCATACACGGTGCCGATGGATTGGCACAGGTCTTGGCACAAAAACTTTATTTGGTGTTGCGCGACTATCTGCGTGTGAAGAGTGTGACTCTTGCACTGAGAAGCGGCAACGAGTCGCAGGTGGCAACCCAACCGCAGGATGTTGATACTTCATCGCAACAATATACAACTAGGTTCAGTCTTACATTGCCCTCATTAGATGAGGTTGGTGAACTTGGTGAACTTGCGGTTATTACAGAACGCAGACTTAATGAGGGTGAGACTGCTCTGCTTGAACTTATATCGGGTTATTTGACCTCGGCAGTGTATCACTCTATAGTTAGGTTGACAAGGGAGTATAACGACTTGAACGAGATTGAGGAAGAGGCCGAAAGGGTAAAATATGAGGAGAATCGTTTGCATGTGCGTAACATGGTAATTGATAATTGCCTTTCGGTTATAAAGCATGAGACAATATACTATCCGGGGCGTATACACGAGCTGCTGCTGCAACTGCGGAATGGCTCTTTTACGTGCGAAGAGTGGAACGAGAAGATTGCTTCGATGTGCGAATTGATGGATTATTACAGCTCTATTTTCAAGGTGCTGACCTCTTGTGCATCGCGGCAGATGGATGATGCCAATTTCAAGGTCTCATTGGTTCCTCTTGCCGATGTCTTTTCTCGTATGAGAGGGTATGTAAGGCGTAGAGCAGCAAAGATGGGGGTCGAACAATCTTTTGTGGCTCGGTCGACCGAGGCTGTAGCAGTGGGTGATGCGCTACTTATCGAATATATGTTTGAGTCGTTGGTGGGTTCGCTTATTACATCGGGTGCCCGAGGAATAGAATTGTCGGTAGAAGATGAAGGCGAGCTTCTAAGGGTCGAGATTTTAGGCAAGGGATTGCATCTTGATGCCGAGCGCTGTGCCGGATATTTTGTTCCGCAATGTGAGGAATCGGTGTCAATGGAGCCGCTGATTGCACGCGAAATAATGCGTATGCACGAGGATTTTATGGATAGGCGTGCATTGCGTCTTGTTGCACGTAACGATAAAGAGGGCTGTGTAATACTCTTTACACTGCCTAAAAGAGTATAAACTGCAAATGGTTATTTATTATGAGTGATAGATTCAGTGTTATAATTGTTGAGGATGCCAAGCTGGAGTTGAAAGGCACCGAGGAGATTTTCCGTACCGAGATTCCTGAAGCCGATATAATAGGCGTGGCAATGAATGAGGTCGAGCTTTATCCTTTGCTCGAGAAGGAGTTGCCTAATCTGCTTCTGCTAGATTTAGGCTTGGGCGGCTCTACCACTGTAGGTGTAGATATATGCGCCAGAGTCAAACGCGAATATCCTGCGGTAAAGGTTCTTATCTTTACGGGTGAGCTGCTTAATGAAAAACTGTGGGTTGATGTGCTTGATGCAGGTGCCGATGGCATAGTGCTTAAAAGTGGAGAACTGCTTACAAAATATGAGATTCGCAGTGTCATGGCAGGTAAACGTTTTGTCTTTAACCAACCTGTTCTTGAGGCTATAACAAAACGTTTCAGGGAGGATGTTATGCGTGAGGCTGTGCGTCGTCGTTCGCTCATAGAGTATGATATTGACCGTTACGATGAGTGTTTCTTGCGTCATCTTGCTCTTGGGTATACAAAGGATATGATTGCTAATTTACGTTCAATGCCTTTTGGCGTAAAATCGCTTGAGAAGCGGCAGGCCGACCTCGTCTCGCGTCTTTTCCCCGAAGGTGAACAACGGGGGGTGAATGTGACACGTTTGGTGGTACGTGCAATAGAGTTGCATATTATTGATATTGAGAATCTTGAAGCAGATGAATAAAGCAGGGTATAGATATCTGCCGTTTATTGTGTACTCACTATTCTTGTTGATTCTGTGGGTTACCTCATGGGTGCTTGGCCTTGTTGGGCTGTTTGTACACTTGGAGGGGGAGTATAGCAGTCTCTTTTCGGGTGAGGGGGTACGTTGGACTCTTTATACGGCTTTACAATCTGTAGATGCCGCACCATGGGGCGCAATTGTGATAGCTGTTGTTGCAGTAGGAGTGGTTGCAGCTTCGGGTATTTGCTCTACAATCATTGATGTGCTATTGTTTCGCCGGTTATCTGCGATACGACGATATGCCGGTCTTTTTTCTTTGGTTATATTTATTTTGGCTGTGGCGTTGCTGCTAACGGCTTCGGTCTCTCCTTGGCGCTTTTTGTCGGGAGTCACAAAGGATTGGGGTACCTCGGCTATCGTGCAAGGGTGGATTTTTATCGTTCTTATTGTGTCGCTTGCCGTTTCGCTTATGCATGGCTCGGTTTGCGGATATTATCGTAGCATAGGTGATGTGGTGAGGGGATTGTGCAGTCTTTTCCCTTTGTTCGCTCCTGCTTTTTTGGCAATACTTCCGGCTTCGGGTATTGTTCCTTGTGTAGAATATGTGGGGTTGATTACGTTCGATGAACCGCAGGTTGTTTCCGATACTCTATGCTGGTTGCCGTTTGTGTTTATTGCCTTTGTCGAATTGGGCTATGCTGTTAAGAGGAATTTGTAATCACGGTTTCTAAATACGAAGCGACAGACCAAATAGAAGGTCTGTCGCTTGGTGTTATTGGTATAGATAGCGTTTTATACTCTTTTTGGGTGTCTTCTCGAACTCCTCTTTCATTACTCGTATCTCTGAAATGTGTTCGTACGCAGGAATAATCTTGTTTATCTCTTTGCGTAGCTGCTCCATTCTGGCAGGAATATCTGTTACCCCCTCGGCCTGAAGTACGTCGTTATCGGGATATATCAGTGCTACGAATCGTTCGCCGTCCTGTATGACAAGTGACTCGGCTACGCAGGGGAGTGAGTCTATGACTGCTTCAATCTCCTCGGGGTAGACATTCTGTCCATTAGCGCTAAGAAGCATGCTCTTGCAACGTCCCTTGATGAATACGAATCCTTCACTGTCTATTATGCCAAGGTCGCCTGTATGATACCAACCATCTTTGTCGAGTGCCTGCTTGGTTGCATCAGAGTTTTTATAGTATCCTAACATTACGTTTGGACCTCTCACGATAATTTCACCGGGTTTCTTCTGTGGATCGTCACTCAAGACCTTTACCTCCATGCCTAATGTCGCTTTTCCGCAACTGCCGACTTTTGTCTCTTGCCAATCGCTGTAGCAGATGATGGGGGCGCACTCTGTTGCACCGTATCCTACAGTGTAGGGGAATTTTATTTTGTGCAGCAGAGCGTCAATTTCGGGGTGGAATGCAGCACCTCCGATGATAATCTCTACTACGTTACCACCAAAGGCTTTGAGCATTCTTTTGCGTATGTTGCGGTAGATGATATTGTTTATCCCGGGGATTTTTGTAGCTATGCGCATAAGCGGTTTTTGCAGCTTGGGCATTACGCTTTTGCGGATGATTTTTTCGATGATAAGGGGAACGGCTACGATGATTGTGGGACGCACCTTGCTGAAAGCATCGAATATAATGCGAGGGCTGGGAGTACGTGTCAGGAAAAATACCTGTACACCACGTGTCAACTGATACAGAAACTCGAATGCCATTCCATACATATGTGCCATAGGAAGAATTGAGAGCATATTCATTCCCGGCTTCATTGCAAGTACTCCCGTGGCGAACATCATATTGTTGTAGAGCGCACGATAAGGGATGAGTACACCTTTCGAGAATCCGCTTGTGCCCGATGTGTAATTTATTATGGCAAGCTCCTCGGGGCTGTCTTTGTAGTAGTTGATGTCTGCTGCGCTGAAGCCTTTGGGGTAGCTCTTGGCAAACTCGTCGTTCATTTTTGCGTGTGCCTCGCTTATTCTCTCGCTGCGGCTCATATTGAGCGAAAAATCCTCGATGCGGATTACTCCATTAAGCGCCGGCATCTCGTCGTAGTTGAGCTGTGTGCGGTTCGAATCGCCAACAAAGAGTAGACGCGAGTCGGAGTCGGTTACAATGTGGTGTACATTGTCGGCCTTGAAATCGTGCAAGATTGGTACTGCTGTCGCACCGTATGTTATTATCGACAAAAATGCTATTCCCCAACGAGAACAGTTGCGACCGCATAGTGCAATATGGTCACCGGGATTTATGCCGCTTAGACGGTAGAATGTATGCAGTTTGGCAATTTCGCTTGCAACATCGCCGTAGGTGTAAGAGACACCTTTATAATCGGTAAGGGCACTATGCAACCAATTCTCCTTGAATGATGTTGCATAAAGCCCGATGAAACTTTGATTGTTAGACATAATTGTTTGTATTTGTAGATTGTTTGTTGTCTGTTTTACCACCGGTGAAATAGTTTGCAAACAAGGTGACCGGCCGAGTCTGCATTTTTTTCTCACCCAAAAGCAAAAATAGTATATTGATATAGCAAAAGCAAATTTTGCTCACAATTAATCGACCTTTTTACTTTTCAGGTGCAAAGGTAATAATAAAAAAGTGTGAAAAACAAGAAAAAAACAAGAAAATTGCACAAAAATGAAAAAATGTGCAATGGCGGCTGAAGAATGATGCAGTATTTACTTTTGTGGTGTTCCAAATATGTCGGAGCCGATGCGTACGTGTGTACTGCCCTCTTTGACGGCTATCAGGTAGTCGTCGCTCATGCCGGCCGATAGTATATCGAAGTTATTATTGTCGGCGAAATGTTTGGCACGTATCTCTTCGAAAAGCTCTTTTACTGTGTGGAACTCCTTTTGAATCAGCTGCACATCATCGGTATTGCTGCCCATACACATAAGTCCACGTATCTTAATGTGTGTTAGTGAGCGCCACTCTCCTGCATCAAGCATTGTACGGCACTCTTCGGGGGTGAAACCAAATTTTGTCTCTTCTTGGGCAATATGTATCTGTAAAAGACAGTTTATGGTGCGTCCTACTTTAGCACCCTGTTTGTCTACCTCTTGCAGCAGGCGCAGCGAGTCTATACTATGTATAAGGTATATGTATGGTGCTATGTATTTTATTTTGTTGCTTTGCAGATGTCCTATGAAGTGCCAGTATATGTCGTTTGGGAGCATCTGCTGTTTTATACGCAGGTCTTGCGCTTTACTCTCGCCAAAATGACGTTGTCCCACACTATATGCCTTCTCTATTGCTTCAACAGGGTGATATTTGGATACAGCTATAAGTGTTACCCCGTTGGGCAGGGTAGCACTTATACGCTCTATATTGCTTTTTATATCTGCTTGCATCGTTTAGGAAAATAGCTTAAACAGCCTCGTAGGGGAAGATATCTACTATGCTGCTCTCGTTTACGGCCGCAAGGTCGTAGTTCATGATTGAGTCTTCCATGTGTTTGGTAAGGTTCTTGACGGCTCCCGACACATCTTCAGCCTTTACCAAAATAATGGCAGAGGTCTTTTTCTCCTTTGCGCTAACCTCGTCGATGGTTACCATTACTATTTTGCACTTGAACCATTTGTCGGCATTTTCCTCGGTGCTATCGACTAGTTCATTGTATTTTGTACGTTCCATCTTCATAATATCGAATGTGCCTGTGACCATAGGCTGAATCTCCATTGTAAGACGTTTCTCAACCTCGGTAAAAGTAAATCCTTGTGTCAGATATACTTCACTGACTTTTGTGTTAAGTCCTTTCTCGCCTGCACGCTCGTATGTTACTTTACATTCAAACCAACTGAGTGTCATATTTGTTTTGCTTATATTATATTATTAATGTTTTAAAATGTCATTCTATGATAAATTGTCGCAAAAATAACGATATAAATTAAAACAAATTTCATTATAAGATTTTTTTTATAAGAAATTTAGAATCTGTTTGAATATTGTTAAAGAATGCCCGAGATTTTTTGTTTCTTTTTTTATCTTATTAAATAAAGGGAACTAGGTATATCGTATTGCATTTTAGTTTATAAATTTGATTTTTGTTATTGTATTTTTGGATATGTATGTAAAAATGTTTAATTTTGCGGACTTTGTTAAAATATCGGGAAAAGATGTTGAGCCATTCTGCAATTCAACGAAACCCGAGGGGACAAGGCCCGTTGTGCCGATGGACTAAGGCTAAGAATGTATTAGGTTAGAAACCTAAAACCTCTTTAAGTGATGGCCTTACAAGGTATTATGATTGGATAAAGTCATAAATAGAGAAGAAATAATAATATAGTAAGAACCTTTTATAAAGGACCCGTAGAGCCAACAGAACAATGATAGAATACTTTGGTATAAAGTTTGTATTTGAACATCATAAAGTTGATGAGATTATTGAACGCTGTATTCGCGAGAATAAAGTGGGATATGTCTGTGCACTCGATGGAAATAATTTCGCTACAGCACAACGCTCTTCGGAACATTTGACAGTTATTAATAACTCTATTGTAAATGAATGCGATAGTACTTGGTTGCCAATAATAATAAACTGTATGTATGGTACACATTATAAAAATTATTGTGCTACCGATCTTTTTTTCAAGTTTATAAAAAAACGTAAATATAAGCAGTTCTTTTTGGGCTCTTCGCGCGAGGTACTTGATGGATTAAAGAAAGAGATGATAAAACTAGATCCGGCTATTGCTGATATGCGCTTTGAGGAACTTCCTTTTTGTAATGTGGATGAATTTGATTATGAGGGCATTGCAAAGATGATAAATGATGATGCTCCCGATATTTTGTGGGTCTCTTTGGGAGCGCCCAAGCAGGAACAATTTATGTATCGTCTGAAGCCATATCTAAAGCGTGGGGTAATGTTGGGCATTGGTGCGATATTCAATTTTTACAGTGGTCTTGACTCTGTTCCTAAAAGAGCACCTCGTTGGATGGTTAAGATGGGGCTGGAATGGTTGCATAGAGTTTTTGTAGAACCTAAAAAGCAGTCCAAAAGAATATTGCTTATCTTGAATGAGTTTCCAAAAGCTTTCAAGAAAGAACTGAAGAGAAAAAGGTTGAAAGCTGCTTCGAAATAAAGCATAATACGCACTATCATAACGATTGTGCGTATTTTTTGTATTGATAAGATACTCTCCTTGTATGTAGGCTATAGTGTTATGCTTGGCATTGTACGGTTGTATCTGCGACGCAGCTTAGGGCTGCTTCTGTGATGGTAGAAGATTTCTCGATAGAAACGGTACTCTCGTTCGAGTCGGCTGAGAAGTGTATTGCAGTACTCATCCCAATTAACAATCGGATTACGGGCTATCCCACTGTTCATTGCAGCTTTGGCCACGGCAACCGATACTTCTGTTGCCAGACGACGGTCGTTGGGTAGTGGTAGAAGATACTCCCGGCTGTAACGGTGCTCTCCTTTGTACATCTTTTGCAACGATGCAGGAACCGGACGCTGTGCCAATTGTGCTATTGCCTTAGCTGCGGCAAAGAGCATAGTGTCGTTTATGGATGTTGCATACGTGTCGAGTGCTGCTCGGAAAATATATGGGAAAGCAATGACATCATTTATAGTATTGCGAGTATTCTCGTTGCAGGTGACAATTATGGCATCGGAACGTATTCCTTTTGCTTTATCAGGCTCTGTATCAATAGAGACATCGGAGAGAAGTATGACGATGGGGTCGTGAGACATGGCCGAGAGGTCGTTTCCTGTTATTATGTTCTCTTTTGAAACAGCAATGAATATATCTCTGTTCTTAATTGCATTTGATAAGAGTGACTCCTTTTTATTCTCTAAAATTGTTATGTTTTCTTGCTTTATACCTATTTGAAGCAGCATTTCTGTTATAGCAGACTCGTTGCTGTTAAGGAGAACTTTTATCTCTTCGCTTTTCTTACAGGCAAATTCCATTGCATTCATTATGGCTGCCGCGCAACATACAGCTTTGCCGCATCTGTTATCGTTGATGATTGGTATATCTAATAGGCCACGTAACTTTCTTTCGATATAGTAACATTGCGGTGCTTCTATGCTCGAGAGGTCTATCGCACCAAAGGTAGGAGCCATTGAGTGTATTATCTCAATAAGTCTGTCGCTGTTCTCTTCGGCAATCTCAATGTCGAATGCGTCAATGTCGGCATAAATCTTAAAGAGCATGCTTCGTCCCTCTAAAAGAGGCTTGGCTGCCATGGCACCTTTTGCCTTGGTATCCGAAATATTGCTGCCATTGCCGATAATGCCAACCAGATTACCTTTGTTGGTGTATTTGTATGCATTCCAACGGTTGTGGCTTATCCCCTCGGCTGCAAATACTGCGCCGGGCGAATAGGCAAGTGCAAGTTCCTCGGGTGTACGTACAGGTTTTGTGGGTATAATTTCAGTTTTACCCGAGCGCCCTTCGGAATGATATTTAAGCGCATCCTTATTTTTCTGTTGCATATATGCTCTTTTTTTTATAACAAACATATTGGGCATTATCTTTGTTCTCGATAACGAAATTACTTACAAAAAGTGTTTCTTCGCTTATTTTGTATGGCTTCACGTTTTGTCTGTCTGTGAGAATATTATATCTTCGCGGTTGAAAAAACTCTTTTGTATGGAAAATTTTCTTGAATTGCTTAAAAATAGACGTAGTTGCCGTCGTTTCACCGACGAGCCTGTAGATAAAGAGGCTGTAGCCAATATAATGCGTGCAGCACTTATGTCTCCATCGGGACACCGTATCAACCCTTGGGAATTTATTCTTGTAGAGGATAAGGATGTGTTGCGGGCGCTCTCGGTGAGCAAAGCAGCCGGCGCACAACTGCTCGAAGGGGCGGCAATGGCGGTTGTAGTCGTTGCCGATACAACTAAAAGCGATGTTTGGATAGAGGACTGTTCTATCGCCACAATACTTATGCAGCTTGCTGCCGAGGAGCAGGGATTAGGTAGCTGTTGGGTGCAGATTCGTTTGCGTAGTGATGCCGAAGGCAATCCTGCCGATGAGAATGTGAAATCTCTTTTAGGACTGCCGCCTCACTATGCTGTACTCTCTATTTTGGCTGTGGGACATAAGGAACGTGAATCGAAGCCTTTCGATGAGGAAAAAATGCAGTGGGAGAAGGTGTATGTCGGAAAGTACGGTGAACAATAACTCGGTTCTTCTTATAGGTGCAGGAAATCTGGCAACCTCTTTGGGCATTGCATTAAAAAGGGCAGGGGTAAATGTCGTCGGAGTGTGGAGTCGCACCACTGAGTCGGCTCGTACGCTTGGTGAGCGTTTGGACACTCTGTATACTTGCGATATGAATTTTCTGCCACAGGCCGATGTGGTGATAGTATCTGTTGCCGATGAAGCGCTGCCACAGGTGCTTCCGTCGGTAGCACCACTTTTTCCTTCTTCTCTGATAGCACATACGGCAGGCAGTATATCCATAGATGCTTTGCGCGAGGCAGGGTGCATACGCTATGGGGTATTCTATCCGATGCAGACGTTCAGCCGTTTGCGAGTTGTCGATTTTTCTACAGTCTCGACCTTTGTCGAGGGATGCGATGAAGAGGCGCTCGAGACTCTTCGTTCCATTGCCGTGGCTCTTGGCGGAAGAGTCTATGATGCAACAAGTGAACAGCGTCGTTTTCTGCATCTGGCAGCTGTTTTTGCTTGTAATTTCCCTAATGCGTTGTATGCAATGTCGGCCGAATTACTAAGACGTAACGGGCTGCCTTTTGAGGCAATGTTGCCTCTTATCGATGAGACGGCTGCAAAAGTACATACTCTTCACCCTAAGGACGCACAGACCGGACCGGCACGCAGGGGGGATGAGGCTGTGATGCAGTCGCAACGTGCTTTGCTCGATGATGAGCTGCTGGCTGTTTATGATATGTTGAGTGATTATATTCTAAAAAACCGATAAAACTGAATTTGATTATGATAAATTACGATTTAAAGAAGATTAAAGCGCTTGTTTTTGATGTTGACGGCGTGTTAAGCCGCGAGACAATATCTATGTATCCCAACGGCGAGCCTATGCGCACGGTTAATATTAAGGATGGTTATGCTCTGCAGTTAGCAGTAAAGGCCGGATTTCACGTTGCCATAATAACAGGTGCACGCACCGAGGCAGTAAGAGTACGCTATCAGGGACTTGGAATAAAAGATGTTTATATCGGAGCATCTATAAAAAGAGACTGTTTTGAGGAATTACTTACTATGTATGAACTTACCCCCGAGGAGGTTATGTACATGGGCGATGATATCCCCGATTATGAGGTGATGCAGATGTGCGGTCTGCCTTGCTGTCCTGCCGATGCAGCACATGAAATTAAGGAACTGTCGAAATATATCTCTCCCATAAATGGTGGTGAGGGTTGTGGACGCGATGTGATTGAGCAGATTATGGCAGCTCAGGGTAAATGGATGGACGAGGCAAACGCTTTTGGCTGGTAAACTATGCTTGACAATATTAAGAATTATAGGATTATTCTTGCATCGGCATCGCCCCGCAGACGCGAATTGCTTGCCGGACTCGACCTCGAATTTGTAGTAAAGAGTCTGCCCGATGTCGATGAATCGTTTCCCGAGACTCTTGCAGGTGGCGAGATTCCTCTTTATATATCAAAGAAAAAGGCCGATGCATATCGTCCCTTTATGGCAGATGACGAACTTGTTATTACCGCCGATACTATAGTATGGCTCGATGGCAAGGCACTTGGCAAGCCTGTTGATGAGGCCGATGCTCGTCGTATGCTGCATAATATGTCGGGAAAGACTCATGCGGTGTTTACCGGAGTTACAATAACCACAAAAAACGAACAACGTAGTTTTGTGGCGCAGTCGAATGTAAGTTTTGCGTCTCTGACCGATGATGAGGCTGATTACTATATTCAAAAGTATAAACCTATGGATAAGGCAGGGGCATACGGCGCTCAGGAGTGGATAGGCTACATTGGAATGGAGAATATCGAGGGCTCCTATTTTAATGTCATGGGACTGCCGGTACAGCGTCTGTATAGCGAGCTAAAGAAGATAAAATACATGAAATAGTGGTAGTTGCTTTCAAAAAGTAGGTAATTTGGGGCGTTTTAATAAAAAATGTTCTAAAAATTTGCTTGTTTAATGAAAAAAAGAATATATTTGCAGCGCGAGGGTAAAGATACTCTTGCGTTGCAAATTGTTTTATAAATATAATTAGTGAGAATGAGATTTTTACAGTTGCATAGCAGTCATCACCATCTTTCATTTATTGTGAAGGGTTGATGCTGTGTATCTGTACAAAGTAGTTTATAGACGGAAGCCGGCCCGATAGGAGTGGTTTCCGTTATTTTTTTAAAAAATCAAACAGTTTTTCGGAAACTGTATAAACAAAAATATATGCTTAGAATTGCCATACAGACAAAAGGTCGTCTGAATGAACAGAGTGTAGAACTCTTGCGCGAGGCAGGAGTGATGATAAAGGAAGAGAAACGCAAGTTCCTGATGCGTGCATCGAACTTTCCCGTTGAGATTCTCTTTTTGCGTGACGATGATATTCCGCAGACTGTGGCTATGGGTGCTGCCGACCTTGGAATAGTAGGATATAACGAGGTTGCAGAGCGAGGATATGATGTCGAAATATTGCAGAAACTGGGATTCGGTGGTTGTCGAATATCGCTTGCTGTACCTAAGAGTGTACAATATGACGGACTCGACTATTTCAACGGTAAGCGCATTGCAACCTCTTATCCCAATGTGTTACAACACTTTTTCGACGAGAAGGGAATAGAGGCAAAGATTCATACTATAACAGGCTCGGTAGAGATTGCTCCTGCTGCCGGCCTTGCCGATGCGATATTCGATATTGTCTCCTCGGGTGGTACGCTTATTAGCAACGGTCTTGTCGAGGTTGAACAAGTTCTACATTCCGAAGCGGTTCTTATAGGCACTCCGCAATTATGCGAAGAGAAGATGAATGTGGTGCGACAGCTTATGTCGCGTTTCGACTCGGTTCAGAAGGGGTACGGAAAGAAATATCTGGTGCTTAATCTCCCTTCATCTGCTCTGGACGAGGCTGTAAAGATTCTGCCTGCAATGCGCAGCCCCACTGTCATTCCTCTTGCACAGAGTGGGTGGTGCTCGTTGCAGACAGTTGTCGATGAAAAAGAACTTTGGGATATAATAGAGAGGTTAAAGGCGATAGGTGCCGAGGGTATTCTTGTCCTTTCACTCGAAAAAATAGTATTATAATGGATTGTATGATAAAAAGATATATAGAGCCGGCAAGAAACGAGTGGCAAAAGCTGTGCTGCCGCACTCTTTCGGATGATGCAGTAGTTGCCGAGCGTGTAAAAGAGATTATTGCACAGGTAGAGCGCGAGGGCGATAATGCCATACGCTCACTCGCGAAAATAATAGACAAGGTAGAACTTTCGGCTATTGAGGTTACTCCCGAGGAACGCAGAGAGGCTTATGCTCTTGTTCCGCAAGAGCTGCGCGAGGCAATAGCAAAGGCTGCGAATAATATAACTAAATTCCATTTGGCACAGCGTTTCGACCCTGTGCGCGTCGAGACTGTCCCCGGTGTACTTTGTGTACAGCGTGCCGTACCGATAAACAGGGTTGGACTATATGTCCCAGGTGGAACTGCACCTCTCTTTTCAACAGTACTTATGCTGGCAATACCTGCAAAGGTTGCTGGATGCAAGGAGATTGTAATGTGTACGCCTGCCGATAAGAATGGCAAGGTTGCTCCTGCGGTGCTTTTTGCTGCTGCCGTATGCGGAGTAGAGAGAATTTTCAAGGTTGGTGGGGCGCAGGCAGTGGCAGCAATGGCATACGGAACCGAGACTATCCCGGCTGTGGATAAGATTTTCGGCCCGGGTAACAGATATGTCACAAAGGCTAAAGAACTGCTATCTACAAGAGTGGCAATAGATATGCCCGCCGGACCTTCCGAGGTGCTTGTGTTGGCCGATAATAAGGCAGTGCCTTCGTTTGTGGCAAGTGACTTATTGTCGCAGGCCGAGCATGGCACCGATTCACAGACGGTTCTTGTTTGCTCGGATACAGCTGTTGCCGATGCTGTCTCGCAGGAGGTTGCCGAACAGTTGCAAAGACTTCCCCGAAAGGAGATTGCCGAGAAGGCATTAGAGAATAGCAGGGTAGTGGTGCTTTCCGATGCCGATGATAGGCTGGACTTTGTGAATATGTATGCTCCCGAGCATCTTATAATATCTACCGACGACCCGTGGGGTGTTTCGGCGCGTGTAACATCGGCCGGCAGTGTGTTTGTTGGAAACTACACCCCCGAGAGTGCAGGAGATTATGCATCGGGTACCAACCATACGCTTCCGACAGCGGGGTGGGCACGTTCGCACAGTGGGGTAAATGTCGATAGCTTTGTGCGCAAGATAACATTTCAGGCTGCTACACCATCGGGACTTTTGGAACTTGGTAATACAATAGTCACAATGGCACGTGCCGAAGGGCTTGATGCACACGCAAATGCTGTTATAGAGAGGCTGAAATGTATTGATAAAGAGTAAAAACTATGGATATAGATAATGTGATGCGTTTTGTGCGCGACAATATACGTTGCCTTGCACCATACTCTACCGCACGCGATGAATATAAAGGCGAGATAGGTGCCTTTCTCGATGCAAATGAGAATCCTTATAACAACGGCTACAACCGCTATCCCGACCCTCGACAGAGCAAACTGAAAGAGACTCTATCGCAGTTGAAAGGTATTGCTCCCGAGAATATGTTCATTGGTAACGGCAGTGACGAGGCTATAGACCTGTGCTTCCGTATTTTCTGCGAACCGCGTCTTGATAATGTGGTGACAATAGCTCCTACCTATGGAATGTACCGCGTATCTGCTGCGATAAATGATGTAGAGGTGCGAGAGGTGCAGCTTGGCGAGGATTTTGCCCTGCCTACCGCTGCGCTTCTATCGGCTTGTGACAAGAATACCAAGCTGATGTTCATCTGCTCTCCCAATAATCCAACGGGAAATATTTTCTCTATTGAACAGATACGTTGGATACTTGAGTATTTTGACGGTATATTGGTTGTGGATGAGGCGTATATAGATTTTGCTTCGCAGTCGAGTGTTACGACTCTTCTCGCCGAATATGATAATCTTATTGTCTTACAAACACTCTCAAAGGCGTATGGTCTTGCAGCATTGCGCTTGGGACTTGCTTTTGCTCACACACAGATAATGCAGATTTTTGCCAATGTGAAATATCCTTATAATATTAATCTTGCAGGAATGGAGCGTGCTACAGAACTTCTGATACGTGATGTGGCGGCCGAAGTAGAGTGCATAAAGAACGAACGTGAGCGCGTGGCTCGGGCTTTGTCCGAAATTGCTTGTGTTGTCAATGTCTATCCATCCGATGCAAACTTCTTGCTAGTAAAGTTCGACGATGCAAAGGTAATGTATAATAAACTCATTAATGCCGAGGTTATTGTACGCGACCGTTCGGGAGTCGTCGGTTGTGAGGAGTGTTTAAGAATAACAATAGGTACGCCCGAAGAAAACAACCGATTGTTAATGATTATAGCTTCGGGAGAATAAATTATAATGAAGATAACAATGAAAAAAGCACTGTTTATTGACCGTGACGGTACTATAATATGGGAACCTCCTGTGACCGAGCAGGTTGACAGCCTCGAACAGCTGCAATTTATGCCGGGAGTGATAGGTGCTCTATCGCACATTGTCGATAGCGATTTTGAGCTTGTTCTTGCAAGCAATCAGGATGGTCTTGGAACGGATGCCAATCCACGGGAACGGTTCGATGTAATACACAATAAGATGCTCGACACACTGCGTGGCGAGGGTATCGAGTTTAATGACCAACTGATAGACGAGCATCATCCTGACGATGGTTCACCTAACCGTAAGCCGGGAACCGGTATGTTCGGAAAATATATGGATGGCAGCTATGCTCTTGACAAATCCTATGTCATAGGCGACCGTCTGACCGATGTTGAGCTTGCACGTAATTTAGGCGCAAAGGCTATTCTGTATACCGCAGACAAGGAGCGTATAAATGAACTTGCTGCATCGTCTTATGCCGATGTGTGTGTGCTTGTTACAGACAGCTGGAGAGAGATTGCCGAGTTTCTGCGTTGTGGTGAACGACGTGTAACCATAGCTCGTAAGACGAGGGAGACAGATATTGAAATAACAATAGACCTCGACGGAAAAGGAGAATCATCGGTTGATACAGGGCTGAGCTTCCTCGATCATATGATAGACCAGATAGTGCATCATGCAGGTGTTTCGCTGAGGGTAAAGGCTGCCGGTGACCTGAATGTAGATGAGCATCATACAATGGAGGATATTGCCATTGTGCTTGGTGAGGCTATTCTAAAGGCGCTTGGTGATAAACGAGGAATAGGACGCTATGGCTTTGTGCTTCCTATGGATGAGTCGCGGGCAATGTTGCTGATGGATTTTGGCGGACGCATAGACTTTGACTGGGATGTGATATTTACACGCGAGTATGTGGGTGATGTCCCAACCGAAATGTTCAAGCACTTCTTTAAGTCCTTGGGGGCGGCAATGTGTTGCAATATGCATGTTTCGGCTAAGGGTGAGAACAACCATCACATTGCCGAGGCCATTTTCAAGGCTTTTGCAAGGGCGTTGCGTATGGCAATAAAACGTGAACCTTTCAGTTATGAGCTGCCGAGCAGCAAGGGGGTGTTATGATTGCTGTGGTAGATTACGATACGGGAAACTTGCGTTCGGTGTGCAATGCCATTGAACGTATCGGTGCCGAATATTGTGTAACAAGTGATGCCGGCATTATCTCAACGGCCGATGCAGTTATTCTTCCGGGGGTGGGTGAAGCCTCCTCAGCAATGGATAAATTGCGTGAACGTGGCCTTGTCGAAGTTATAAAGGAACTGAAACAGCCTGTCCTTGGGATTTGTATCGGGATGCAGTTGATGTGCCGTTACAGCGAAGAGGGAAATGTGTCATGCTTAGGGATATTCGATACTGATGTACGTCGTTTTACTCCCGACAAAGAGAGTGGAGTGAAAGTCCCTCATATGGGATGGAACAGCATCAAGGGGCTGTCATCACCTTTGTTCGACGGAATAAATGATGGCGAATTTGTCTATTTTGTACATTCCTATGCTCCCGAGCTGTGTGATGCTTGCATTGCTCGTTCGTGCAACGGACGTGAGTTTGCTGCTGCTCTGACAAAAGGGAATTTCTATGGAACCCAATTTCATCCCGAGAAGAGTGGTGATGTAGGTGAACTTATTATAAGAAACTTCTTAAAAATAAGATGATGGAACTAATACCGGCTATAGATTTAATAGATGGGCGCTGTGTGCGTCTGACGCAAGGCGATTATGGACAGACTAAGATATATGACAGCGACCCTGCAGATATGGCACGCCGATATGCCGATTGCGGTGTCCGTCGACTGCATATTGTAGACCTTGATGGCGCTAAGGCAAAGGCTCCATGCAACCTTAGGACTCTCGAGAAGGTGGCAACGGCAACCGGACTCGATATAGAGTGGGGTGGAGGTATTAAGGACTCCGTAGCCATTAGGCAGGCTTTTGATTCGGGCGCTTCGCGAGTAATATGCGGCAGTGTGGCCGTCGATAATCCCGAACTATTCTCGCGGTGGTTGCACGAGTATGGTGCTTCACGTGTTATCTTAGGTGCCGATATAAGGGACGGCAAGGTGGCAACACACGGTTGGCTTAAGGATGGCGGTGTCGGTGTCGAAGAACTTGTCGAGGCTTTATTGCCCAATGGACTTACGCAACTTATCTGCACCGATATTAGCAAGGATGGAATGTTGCAAGGACCCAATTTGCCTTTATATGTCGAACTGCAACAACGCTTTCCGACGGTTGATGTTACCCTCAGCGGAGGAGTATCATCAATGACCGACCTTGAACGTGCAAGAGAGAATGGGGTGCGTGCCGCTATAATAGGAAAGGCAATATATGAGGGGCGTATAACTTTAAAAGAGCTTGAGAAATGGTTGCTAAACGTATAATCCCTTGCTTGGATGTAAAGGAGGGACGCACTGTAAAAGGTGTTAACTTCGTGGGGCTGCAGGATGTGGGAGATGCAGTTGAATTGGGTAGAATGTATGCGGCGCAGGGTGCCGATGAACTTGTCTATCTTGATATAAGCGCAACAGTCGAAGGGCGTAATACTTTCACCTCTTTGGTCGAGAGAATAGCACGTAATATAAATATCCCTTTCACTGTTGGCGGTGGAATATCTTCTATCGACGATGCAGCACGCCTGCTTGACGTGGGTGCCGATAAAATCTCTATAAACAGTGCTGCGGTGCGTAATCCTCATCTTATTGATGAGATAGCCTCGAAATATGGCAGTCAGTTTGTAGTGCTCGCGATAGATGCCAAACAGATAGATGACAGATGGCTCATAACCACTCACGGAGGTCGCAAACTCACCGAGCGCGAACTGTTCTCTTGGGCACATGAAGGGCAGGAACGTGGTGCCGGCGAAATATTGCTTACATCTATGGACCACGATGGTACGCGCGATGGTTATCCTTGTGAACTTTTCGAGTCTTTATCACAGCAACTCTCTATTCCCATTATTGCTTCGGGGGGTGCAGGTTCGGTTAATGATATATACGAGGTCCTATCTGACGGGCGTGCCGATGCTGCTCTTGCTGCAAGTATTTTCCATTATGGCGAGATAACTGTCGGCGAATTGAAACGACAACTGCACGAACGTGGTATAAAGGTAAGATTATAGTAGAAATTTAAACAGCTTATAAATATATGAAATTTTCCGATTTTAAATTATCAAAGAACTCCGATGCACTGCTGCCTGTGGTGGTACAGGATAGTGTAACACTAAAGGTACTGATGGTGGCATATATGAACAGCGAGGCATTCGAAAAGACAGTGCAGACGGGCAAGGCGACATTCTATAGTCGTTCACGCGCCGCCCTTTGGACAAAGGGCGAGACAAGCGGTAATTATATCGAGGTTGTTGCAATGTATCCTGATTGTGATAACGACACACTCTTGCTTATGGGTAAGCCTGTAGGACCTGCCTGCCACAGAGGAACAACCTCTTGTTTCGATACTCCCGAAAATGAGGGTTTTATACGTAAACTTCAAGGAGTAATACAACAGCGTCACAGAGATATGCCCGAAGAGTCCTACACCACCTATCTGTTCAATAAGGGTACGAACAAAATAGCTCAGAAAGTTGGCGAAGAGGCTGTAGAGACGGTTATCGAGGCAATTGATGACAACAAGGAGAGATATCTGTACGAGGCAAGCGACCTTATATACCATCTGCTGGTATTGAACGAACAGATGGGATTTACAATCAAGGATATTGAGGAAGAGCTTGCATCGCGTCACAAATAGCACTCCTGAAATGTGTTTGTAAATGCAGTTTGCTGCCTGTTGCAGCAATGATAAAAAAAATTATTACTGTCCGATAAAAATAGAATAATCCCAAAAAGGGCTATTGACGAAGCTGATATTGCCACTTTTACCTCAAAAATACTAAAGCAAGCCCACTTTTTCATAAAATCATAAGGTTGTTCATTGGTGCGCCGTATGAAAATTAGTAAAATGGTAGATGTTTTTTGGATTAAGTGCGAGGCTGTTTGAGCGAAGCGAGTTCCGCAGCACCCAAAAAACATCGTGAGCATTTTACGTTAAGATTTTCGTGCGCAGAGCCTTTTGCCTACTTTTCGTCGGCACGAAAAGTAGGAGAAAAAGAACAATGAAAGGCTGAATATAACAAACAAGCCTAAATGAGAGACTGAAAAAGTTTTACCGGACACCTAATAAAAAAAATATCTTTTGCGTGCATATTTTTTTATCATTGTAGTTTCTTTGTTAATTTTCTTTGTTATCTTTGCAGAGCCGCAATTTTAGGAGACTATGGTTGCATAAGCTGGGTTTTTGACAATTGGCAGTTTTTTGTCGGTGCGTCAGAAACTCTTTTTGATTGATTAAGAAACGTCTTAAATTTTTTATACCGTGGCTGACACAAAGTATATTTTCGTGACCGGAGGTGTTGCCTCCTCACTTGGAAAAGGAGTTATCTCCTCATCAATAGGCAAGCTGTTGCAGGCTCGTGGGTACAATATTACCATTCAGAAGTTCGACCCCTACATAAATGTAGACCCGGGTACACTTAATCCAAATGAGCACGGCGAGTGTTATGTTACAATCGATGGCCGTGAAACCGACCTCGACCTCGGACACTACGAGCGCTTCACAGATATTAAAACTACACGTTGGAATACATTTACCACAGGACGTATATATCGCGAGGTTATCGAGAAAGAGCGTCGTGGCGACTATCTTGGAAAAACTGTTCAGGTTGTTCCTCATATCACCGACGAAATTAAACGCAGTATGCTTCTCGTAAGCAAAAAGGAGAACCTCGATTTTGTGATTACCGAGATTGGTGGTACTGTAGGAGATATCGAAGGCCTGCCCTATCTCGAGGCTATCCGTCAGTTGAAGTGGGAGCTTGGCAAACGTGCAGTTTGTGTACATCTTACTTTGGTTCCCTACCTCTCGGCGGCAGGCGAGCTTAAGACAAAGCCTACACAGCACAGCGTGAAGCAGTTGCAGAGTCTCGGTATACAGCCTGATGTACTTGTTCTTCGTGCCGAGCACGACCTTGATACCAATCTTATGCGCAAGGTAGCAAGTTTCTGCAATGTGCAGCCCGATTGTGTTGTTCACAGCCCGGACGTTCCCTCTATCTACGAGGTGCCCATCAGAATGCAGGAGCAGGGATTGGATTCTGCTATCCTCCGTCTTGTGGGAATGGAGGTTGGCGAGACTCCGGGACTTATTCCATGGCGTACATTCATCGAGCGTCGTAACAATGCAAGCCGCGAGGTTAACATTGGTCTTGTTGGAAAATATGACCTGCGCGATGCTTACAAGAGCCTTTATGAGAGTTTGTCGCAGTCGGGTGTATATCACGATAGCAAGGTTAGATGCCACTTTATCGATAGTGAGAAAATTAACGATAGCAACGTTGCCGAGATGCTTGCAGGTATGGACGGATATGTAATCTGCCCGGGATTCGGACAGCGTGGCCTCGATGGTAAGATTGCCGCAGTAAAATATTGCCGTGAGAATAATCTTGCTACCCTCGGAATATGTTTAGGATTGCATGCAATGGTAATAGAGTTTGCACGTAACGTGCTTGGTTATGCCGATGCCAACTGCTCGGATATAGATCCTAAGTCAACGCATCCCGTTGTAGACATGATGGAGGAGAAGAAGGCTATTGCAAATAATGGTGACCTTATGCGTCTGGGTGGTTACAACTGTAATCTCACACCCGGTAGCAAAGTGTACGAGGCATACGGAACCGATAAGATTGTAGAGCGTCATCGTCATCGTTACGAGTTTAACGATGCATATACTGCCGAGTTCGAGAAGGCCGGTATGATGTGTAGCGGTATAAACCCCGAGAGCGGTCTTGTCGAAGTCGTGGAGATTCCTTCACTTGATTGGTTCATTGGTGTAGAGTATCATCCCGAGTATTCGAGTACAGTACTTCACCCCAGTCCTCTCATCATGGACTTCTTAAAGAATGTAGTCAGCCGCAAGGCATAAACTCTTACACAGAAGTGTAATAAAATACAATAACGACGTTTCCCAAGAAACGTCGTTATTATATTTATTGTCTTTTGTTTATTGAATAAACTCTATTGATGCTGCACAATTGTAGCCTTCGTTGTATATATCCAACAGCTTTTGTGTATTTCGTTCCATTCGTCCAACCTGAATAGGGTTGATAGGACGTATTACAGTAATCTTCCCTCTCTCTTCAAGCTCTTCAACCAATGTAACCTGCTTGTTGTACATTGCATTGCGACCAATTATTGCTTTGCGCAGATTGGGGTATTTGCGGTACATGAAGAAGGGTACTGTTGTTGCCTTCTTAGGCTTGCGGTAGCCTTTGTTACGTGTGAGTACCACAAGGCTGTTCTTGTATCCAAGCGAATGAGCACGTTCAAGAGGTATTGAATCGGCTACACCGCCATCCATCATTGGTTCGCCATCGACATAAACTATTGGGGCAACAAAAGGCATACTGCTCGATGCTTTTACAATCTCTATTATACGCTTGGGGTCACTTTTCTCGTTAAAATAGCAGGCCTTACCTGTCTGGCAACTTGTTGTGACCATCTCGAACCGTTCGGGAGCATCGGCCAATTCTTGATATTTATATGGGTAAATCTCTTCGGGGAATTTGTGGAACAGCAGATTAAAATCCATAATATTGCCATTAAGCAGGAACTTCTTTAGCCCTATGTATTTATACTGCTCCATTAGTTTTGTGTAGCTGTACTTCGAGCGTCCTCGTTGGTGTGACATATATGAAAGGGCATTGCAGGCACCTGCGCTTACACCAATTATATATGGGAAACGTATCCCTCGGTCCATCAGATTGTCGAGTACACCGGCTGTAAATGCACCTCTCATTCCACCGCCCTCTAAGATGAGTGAAGCGCTTGCATCAATCTTAAATACTCTCTTTTTCATATATTATTCTGTAACTGCTACAAAGATACTTCACATAACTTTTATTTTAAAACTAAAAATATTATTTTTGCCCTATAAGCAACCTCTTTTTAGCTTTATTAAACAATACGGATAGTTCAAAAACTGTTTTGTAGTTATATTATACGATAAAAAACTTAAAAAACAAAATACTATGAATAAGGAGTTAGAGATGAATCCTAATAGGGTAGTGGCCTACCTTGGTAAGTCCTCGTCAGAGTTTACAAAGGCCGATATTGTGCGTTACATTGCCGAGAATGGTATACGTATGGTTAACTTTATGTATCCTGCAGGTGATGGTCGACTAAAAACACTGAACTTTGTTATTAACAATGCGGCATATCTTGATGCTATACTCACTTGCGGTGAGCGTGTCGATGGCTCGAGTCTTTTCCCCTTTATCGAGGCCGGAAGCAGCGACCTTTATGTGTTGCCACGATTCTCGACAGCCTTTCTCGACCCCTTTGCGCAGATTCCGACACTTTCGATGCTCTGTTCTTATTTTAACAAGGATGGAGAACCACTGGAGAGTTCTCCCGAGAACACTCTGCATAAGGCATGTAAGGCTTTTAATGAGGTTACGGGGATGGAGTTTCAGGCTATGGGCGAGTTAGAGTATTATGTGATAGCTCCCGATACAGGGCTGTTTGCTGCAACCGACCAGAAGGGATATCATGAGTCGGCACCTTACGCGAAATTCAATGATTTTCGTACCGAGTGTATGTCATATATTGCGCAGGCCGGCGGTGAGATAAAGTATGGTCACTCCGAGGTTGGCAACTTTACTATAGGAGACCTTGTCTATGAGCAGAACGAGATTGAGTTTCTGCCTGTTGATGCACGTCGTGCTGCCGACCAACTGATGATAGCAAAGTGGATAATCCGTAATCTGGCCTACAAATATGGTTACGATATTACTTTTGCCCCCAAGATTACAGCAGGAAAGGCCGGCTCGGGATTGCACGTGCATATGCGTATAATGAAGGATGGTAAGAATTGTATGCTCGACGGTGGTGTACTCTCTGAGACTGCCCGTCGTGCCATTGCAGGAATGATGGAGCTTGCTCCCTCTATTACAGCGTTTGGAAATACCAATCCTACCTCTTATTTCCGCCTTGTACCGCATCAGGAGGCACCCACAAACATCTGTTGGGGCGACCGCAACCGTTCGGTGCTTGTACGTGTTCCGTTGGGTTGGGCTGCCAAGAGTGATATGTGTCGACTGGCCAATCCACTTGAGGAGGATAGCAACTATGATACAACACAGAAGCAGACTGTTGAGATGCGCTCGCCCGATGGCTCGGCCGATGTTTATCAGCTGATAGCAGGTCTTGCTGTTGCCTGTCGCTATGGCTTCGAACTTGAAAATGCGCTTGAAATTGCCGAACGTACATACGTAAATGTGAATATCCATCAAAAGGAAAATGCCGATAAGTTGGCTCTCTTGGCACAATTGCCCGATAGTTGCGAGGCTTCGGCCGATTGTCTCGAACGTCAGCGTGCGGTATTCGAGAAACATAATGTTTTCAGCCCGACAATGATTGATGGTATTATCAAACGTCTGCGCTCTTACGGCGATGCCACTCTGCGTGCCTCAATAGAGGGGGATAATGATAAGATGCTTGAACTGGTTAAGAGATATTTCCATTGTGGATAATATGAGAGAGATATATTTTGCAGGTGGTTGTTTTTGGGGTACACAACATTTTCTGAAACAGATAAACGGTGTGCTCTCTACCGAGGTGGGTTATGCTAACGGCAATATACCTAATCCTACATACGAGCAGGTATATACCGATGCTACAGGATACGCCGAGGCTGTGCGTGTGGTATTCGATGAGAATATCATCAGTCTGGAGTTTCTTCTTAAGCTATATTTCTGTTCAATCGACCCTACACTGCTCAATCGTCAGGGTGGCGACGTTGGCACGCGCTACCGTACAGGAATATATTATTGCGACTCTTCCCAGCTACCTATAATCGAGGAGGTGTGTCGTGGCGTGTCGCAAACACTTGATGCTCCTATGGTGGTAGAGGTTCTTGAACTGAAGAATTTCTATCGTGCCGAGGAGTATCATCAGGATTACCTCGACAAGAATCCCGAAGGCTATTGCCATATTCCTCGTGAGCTTATGGCAATGGCACGTAAAGCAAATAAAAAATGATTGTCCGCAAGTCTGCATACGACGATATTCCTATGCTTTTGAATATCTTTGAGGCTGCAAAAGCTATTATGCGCAGTAGCGGAAATATGCACCAATGGGGTAGTGGCTATCCCTCCGAGGAGGTTCTGCGAAATGATATTGATGCAGGTGTATCGTATGCCGTTTGTAACGACGATGGTGTAATAGTTGCAACAATGGCTTTTATACCGGGTCCCGACCCTACATATTCAGTTATTTACGATGGTGAGTGGCCCGATGAGATGCCTTACTTTGTAATCCATCGTATTGCTGTTGCTGCTCCGGGCGGAGGATACGCACGCAGGCTGCTCGATTGGGCATTCGAGCGTGCCGCTACTGTTCGCATCGACACGCACCGCGATAATTGTATAATGCACCATATTCTGCAAAAATATGGCTTCAAATATTGCGGTGTTATTCTGCTTGCCAATGGAGATGCACGTGATGCCTATCATTTGACTAAAATTCAGACAGATGCCGATAATTGAGATAACATCACTCTCGCATCCGGGGGTAGAGATTTTTTCATCGCTCACCGAGGCGCAGTTGCGCAGGTGTGTCGACGACGAGAGAGGAATTTTTATTGCCGAGAGTCCTAAGGTTATTAATGTAGCCCTCGATTCAGGATACGAGCCGTTGGCTCTTTTGTGCGAGGCACGACACATTACAGGTGATGCGGCAGGGATAATGGCACGTGTAGGCGATATTCCTGTATATACCGGCAGTCGGGATATACTTGCAGCTCTCACAGGCTATGCGCTTACACGTGGAGTGCTCTGTGCGATGCGTCGTCCGCAGAATCGTACTCTTGCCGATGTGTGTTGCGATGCACGTCGTGTCGTGGTCATAGACAGCGTGGTCGATACTACCAATATTGGTGCTATATTCCGTTCGGCAGCTGCGCTGGGAATAGATGCGGTACTTCTCACCCGTACCTCGTGCGACCCGCTTAACCGTCGTGCGGTGCGTGTGTCAATGGGCTCGGTGTTTCTTGTACCGTGGACCTGGATAGATGAGCCTATCGAGTCACTCGGCGCTCTTGGCTTTCGCACTGTAGCAATGGCTCTTACCGATAACTCGGTCTCTATCGATGATGAAAAACTGTGTGCCGAGCCGCGTCTTGCTATTATCATGGGTACAGAGGGCGATGGTCTTGCCGACAATGTAATTGCATCGGCCGATTATGTGGTGCGTATTCCAATGCATCATAGTGTCGATTCACTTAATGTCGCTGCTGCTGCCGCAGTCGCTTTTTGGCAATTGCGAGCAAGAGAATAAACAAAATGCCACGAGAAAAATCTCGTGGCATTTTGTTTATTAGCAATTCATACCGCCACAGCAGTTGATGACCTGTCCTGTGACATACGACGAAAGGTCGCTGGCAAGGAACAGTGCCACATTGGCAACATCCTCGGGGGTACCGCCTCGACGCAAGGGGATACTCTTGGCCCATGCCTCGCGCATCTCCTCGGGAAGAGCCGATGTCATATCGGTCTGTATGAATCCGGGGGCAATGCAGTTGACACGTATTCCGCGAGGTCCCATCTCTTTGGCTACCGACTTTGAGAAACCTATCAGTCCGGCCTTTGAAGCCGAGTAGTTGCACTGTCCTGCATTTCCGCTTACTCCTACCACCGACGACATATTTATGATGCTGCCACAACGCTGTTTGGCCATAATAGGTACTATGATGCGTGTGAAATTAAATGCTGATTTAAGGTTGGTGGTAATTACTGCGTCCCACTGCTCTTCGCTCATACGCATCAGCAGTCCGTCTTTTGTTATTCCGGCATTGTTTACGAGTATGTCTATGCGGCCAAAGTCAGCAATAATCTCCTTTATTACAGCGTCGGTAGCCGAGTAGTCGGCCGCGTCGGCTGCATATCCTTTGCAGTTCACACCCATAGCAGTTATTGCAGCCTCTACCTCTTCGGCTGCACCGTTCTTCTGGCGGTATGTGAACGCAATGTTTGCACCTGCCTCGGCAAATTTCATTGCTATTGCTTTACCAATTCCGCGAGTAGCGCCTGTAACGAGTGCTGTTTTTCCTTCGAGTATTTTCATAATCTTTTGTTCATTTTGGTTGATTCTTTTTGCAAATATAGTCTTTCAATTTGAAATTTCTCAATTTTGTATGAAAAAACAGCATCCTTTTTTGTGGATGCTGTCTATCTGTTAGGCCTTGTCAATTACTTTTGTTGCAAACTCAAAGTCTTCGGGGTAGTCGATGTCTATTCCCTCTATGGCATCTACAATTGCCATATATGGCTTGTTGCCCACTCGTTGGTGCAGGTCGGTCCACACCTCACGACGGAAAATGTAGAATGCGCTTGTCTCTACGTAGATAGGCTCGATGGTCTGTGTGCGGGGAATCTCTTTAAGGTCGTAGTTAAGAGGTTTTCCATTATACCAGGTAAATGTCTGAATCTTCTGTGCCGAGAATGCCGAGTCGTACTCGCCCGATGTTACCTTGTCTATGGCATTGCTTATTGTCTCGCATTTAATGAATGGTGATGTTGTGTGTGCAAGCATATAAATATCGGCATCAACGTCTTTTACAAATGCGTCGTAAATCTCCTTTCCAAGAGTCTCGTCGCTGTCGAGGGCTGTATCACGCTTAAGAAACTTTACTCCTTGTGGCAGATAGGGGATGATGCTCTCCTGACTGCAATAGACATATACGTCACTAATCTGTGACACTTTTACAAGTGTCTCCAAGATGTGTTGCAGAAGCGGCTTGTCGCCAAGCATCTTTAGATTTTTACCTACAACACGTTTGCTGTTCAGTCTGATAGGAACAAATGCTGCTATTTTCATAAAAAGTGTTTATAGGCAACTGAACATATCTATCACTCCCACGAACTCGTTGTCCGAGTTTACCACTACTATGGAGTGTACATTGTGTTTACGCATTATTGCCTCGGCTTGTGTCAGTTTGGCATTCTCCTGTACAGTCTTGGGATTATGACTCATAAGGTCTTTTGCTGTCAGCTCGAAGAAATGCTCTTGGTCGCGTTGCATAGCGCGGCGTATATCTCCGTCGGTAACCACACCAAGAATCTTACCCTCTTCTATTACTACTGCCAATCCCATCTTGGTGCGGCTTATCTGGAACAGAGCATCGCTTATCTTCGATTCGCGAGTGATGATGGGAAGGTCGGTGCTTACCATATAATCCTTGACACGTGAGAGCAGGCGACGGCCCAATGCGCCTCCCGGGTGGAACTGTGCAAAATCCGATGCCTTGAACTTGCGTACTGTCATTAGTGCACAAGCTATTGCATCACCCATTGCTAATGTAGCTGTTGTTGATGAGGTGGGGGCAAGGTTCAAGGGACAGGCCTCGTGCTCTACCGATACATTAAGGTGACAATCGGAATATTTTGCAAGCAATGATGCAGGGTTACCTGACATTGATATGATAGGTATCTTACGGTCTGTGAGCAGGGGAATAAAGCGTAACAACTCATCGGTCTGACCCGAATTAGAGATGGCAAGAACTACATCTCCTGCTGTAAACATTCCAAGGTCGCCGTGAAAAGCATCAAGCGGATTTACAAAAAATGAGGGGGTTCCTGTACTTGCAAGGGTAGAGGCAATTTTTGCACCTATATGTCCCGATTTACCTACACCGGTAACAATCAGTTTGCCACTGCTGTTTATTATAAGGTCTATCGCCTTTGTGAAGTTATCGTCAAGCTTGGGAATAAGGTTAAGGATTGCCTCGGCCTCATCCTGAAAACATTTTATTGCTATATCAATTACGTTTGCCATACTGTGTTTGTTTTGAATTTGTAGTACACATTTTACCAAACAGTTGCGTAATATTTGTTGCTTTTGCCATTTATGCAGAATATGCAACTTATATATAATAGTGCAAAGATAGAACTTTTGAAAATAATATGCAAACATAAACTATTTTAAGTGCCGGAGTTTACAGAATGAACAGTGTGTGTAGATACAGTTTCTGCGCAGTTACTGTATTTTTCTAAATAAATCTTAAAACTAATTTTTATTCTTTTTTGCACCGGAATTATGTCTAAATTTGCAAATTCTTATAAAAACGAGGGCTTTTTGTACGTCCTATGCAGCAATTCAAATATTCAGTTTACTATGAAAAAATATATCAGTGGCATGAAAAAATGTTGGAAATATATATTAGGTCTGTTTGTTGTGGCTTTCTCATTAGTGTCTTGTGGCAATGGTGTGTCCGAGGCTACTGAACAGGTGCATTCCGATTCGATTGTTGTGTGCGAGGTTAGTATGAAATATGGTTTACCAATAGATGATTTCTTGGTTAAGTACGATACGCTTCGTCAGCGTCAGACTTTTGCCGAACTGCTTATGGGAATGGGATTTTCGGCACAGGAGGTGTACAATCTCACACAGTGTCCCGATACAGTGTTTAATGTGCGACGTTTACGTCCGGGACAGGCGTGTGCTCTTCTGTGCGATAAGGACTCGGCAGCTACGGCTCGTTATCTTGCCTACGAGGTCAGCCCTAAAGAATATGTTCTCTTTACATTGGGCGATAGTTGCAGTGTGGTGCGCTTATGTAAGCCTACCGAGTGGCGCGAGAGTGAGGTGGCAGGAGTCGTTAACTCTTCGTTGTGGGTGGCTATGATTGAGAGTGGTGCCTCGCCGCTGCTGGCTGTTGAGATGTCACACATCTTTGGTTGGTCGGTTGACTTCTTTGGTATACAAAAGGGCGACGAGTTCCGCCTTATCTACGCCAGTGAATTTGTCGAGGATACTCCGCTTGAGAATTATCGTATCTTGGCTGCATCGTTTTGTGCGTCAGATAGTACGGTATATGCCATTCCATTTGTGCAGGATGGAGAGGAACTTTTCTATAATGCCGATGGAAACAGCCTCGAGGGTGCTTTCTTAAAGGCACCGCTTGATTACTATCGAATTTCGTCGCGTTTTTCGAATAGTCGTTTCCACCCGGTGCTCAAACGTTATCGTGCACACCATGGTGTCGACTATGCTGCACCTGTTGGAACACCGGTCTATTCCATTGGTAGCGGAAAGGTTATAGCGAAGGCTTATCAGGCGGGCGGTGGCGGAAACTATGTAAAGATTCGTCATAATAGTGTGTATGTGACAACATATATGCATCTCTCTCGCTTTGCAAAAGGATTAAAGGTGGGCGATGCTGTTAAACAAAAACAGGTGATTGGTTACGTTGGCTCAACGGGAATCTCCACAGGGCCTCACCTCGATTTTCGTGTACACGAGAATGGCAAGCCAATTAATCCGCTAACTATAAAGTCGCAGCCAAAGAAGCCTATCAGCGAGGCTAATAAAGCGGCATTTAATGTGGTTGCCGATTCGCTGCTGCGCCGCCTAAAGGCTATTTCTTATCTGCCGAGTGATACTGCAGCTTGCGACTGTGTGATGGTTGATACTGTGGCTTTTTGCCACAATGCACAATGATTCGGTAAATTTGCCATTGATTCGGGTGATTGTAAAATGCAAAGGCTCGGGCGATTGAAAATCGCCCCTACACGCCGAGCAAAAGATTGTTGGGCTTTGTCAAACGCCTCTATCGTTCGTGAGGATTAGCGTATAGATAAGTTATTGATGTTTCATTGCTTGTAGGTATTGCGGGCGATTTCCGGTCGCCCGCAATACTGCGAAATTTATAAACTTTTATCGAACATTAAAAAACTTCCCGAGCAATAAACTAATTGCTCGGGAAGTTTTTATTATTCTTTTCGGTTTACTGTTTACTTAACAAAAATCTTCTTTCCGTTCATAATATAGATGCCCTTTGTGGGATTCTCTACGATGCGACCGCTGAGGTCGTAAATTATGCCCGAGTTATTCTCGCTTGGCGAGGTGATGCACTCGATGCCGCTTGTGTTTGTCGACTTAATGGGGTAGAAGGGATTCTCCTCGGTGAACTTGTATTTACCACCGCTTGCCCAGTCGAGAGAGAAACGTACAAAGCGCATTGTGTAGCCTCCGAATACTCCATTCTCCTCGTAATACACGCCCAATGTTCCGTCGGGCAGTACAACAGCAGCACTATATGCTGAGCCTCTTGGACAGATGGTCTTTGGTGTGCCGAATGTGGCTCCCTCATCGGTAGAGAGGGCTATGCTTACATTCTGACGGTTGCTGCTGTGGGGCAGTGTCTGAAGGGCTATGTCCCACTGGTTGCCTTCGAGTGTTGAGCACCATACCATATACTCTCCGTCGCAGGCGTTACCCGAGATTCCGGATGTGAAACGTGTCTGCGAGGGTTTGTGCCATGTCTCACCATCGTCGGATGTGTAGTTGTAGTAGTTGTATCCGCTGGCACGTACGCTTATGGCAAGGTCGCCGTTGTTTCGCTCTAAAGACTTGGGCTCGTCGGCCGAACTTGTTCCGCTGTTGCCGCTAACGTACCAACTCTTACCGCCATCCTTACTCATAAAGAAATAGAAGTGCTGGCTGTTGTCGGCCTGACGGTTTACGAAACTCGATACAAGTGTTCCGTCGCGTTTCTGCAATGCAGCTCCCGAACCCGAGAAACCACTCTTCCACGTTTTTGTCTTGGGGTTCGGGCAGTTGGCACCAAAGAGGTCGTCGGTGTGGTCTACGGGAGCATCCCAGGTGAGTCCTCCGTCGCGGCTTGTGATGGTCTTCCAACGGGGAGGTTGGGCGGCTGTGCCTGCGAAGAATCCGTGACCGTAGGTGCCGGCGCTTGTCATAATGCCGACAATCTCGCCATTGTCGCGGTTGGTAACTATCGAAGCATCGCCGTGACCGTAGTTACCGCCTGTGGTGGCTGTTCCTGCCACTGTGACAGGGTCGCTCCAGGTGCGGCCGTTATCCTCGGAATATTGCGCTACAAGGTAACAGTGCGAGGGAAGGTCGCTATTGTGGTTCTTGCGGTCATCGGTAAGTGTTACAAGGCGTTTGCCGTCGCGTGTTACGGTGATTGCAGGGATACGGTAGTAGAGTGAACCTTTATCCATTGGCATAAGCACTGCTCCTTCTGAGAGGAAGATTGTGACACTATGGTCGGGATTGCCGTTGCTCTCTGCTATTTCTTTACCATCTACGGTGTAGCTGTCTATGGTTGCATCTACTGTGTTACCCTCAACGGCATCCTCTGCAATGTCGTAGGCTATCCACAGATAGTGGTCACCGGGTGTCAGCTCTTTCTCGCCTGTGATAGTGAATGTGCCGTCGGTTGCAATCTCAACGGGTTCTCCGAAGAGTTCACCATTCTCCTCGCGCCAGGGTGTTGCTTTCTCTTCGTCTACAAAAAGCTCGCGTGCATTTGTGGCAAAATAGGCTTTTACGTTGGTGATATCCGACTCTCTTTTGCCTACGAAACGACCTTTTACAGCTTGTAACTTACAGTTGCCTGTAAGACCGCTTATACGCAGTGTTGAGCGTATGATGGGCTGGTTCTTATTGCCGATTCCGGTAGATACTTTTCCCTGAACGACTTTTGTTGTTGTAAGGGCTGCAAGTGAATTGCTTGTGTCTACTTCGTCGAAGCGCCACAGCGATGCTCCATCTGCCGATGCAGCCCAACGTACTATCACCGAGCCACTCTCCTGTGCATGAAGCTCAACTGCATTATCCTTGATGATGAAGAATCCGTACGACTCTTCTATCGAGTAAATATGGTTGGGGGTATCAACTGTGCCGAATTGTGTCGAGCCGCCTGTACCTGCTCCTGCTGTTCCGAAGTATTTGCCATTGTAGTTCTTGATGGCAATCTTGCCATTGTTCTCCCAGAAACTCCAGATGTAATTCGCGTTGAATGCCTTGTCGCCAAAGCGCATAAGATTGTTCTCAACGTCGTGGTAGATGGCTTTTCCTGCACAGTAGGCCTTTGACGATGCGTTGGTGATATAGTACCAATGCTCGTTGCCGTCGGTACTTATCTTTGGTGCCTCTATTTTGTCTTCTTTTACTTTTACAATAAAGTTGGTGAGTGTAACACCGTTGCCGTTGTTTCCAGCAAGAATAAAGGCAACCGATGAAAGTTTTACGTTGCTTGCACTAATTGTCTGCGCTGTACTCTTTGTTGTATATTCGCGTCCGTCGTCCATGCTCAGCGACAGGGCAGTGCTGTGTCCGCTGTTGGTGAATGTAAAACTGTAATCGGTGATAACATATCCGGCAGGGGGTGTTATGCTATATGTTGCACTGCCTGCTGTTCCGGTCATCAGCTGAACGTTGTTGCCGTTCCAGTTCATATTGTTTATTGTGCCGCAACCGAACTGTAACTGAGGTGTTGCTGTGCTCTTCCAGGTGCTGTTCCACGCCTGGTTTTTTGAGGTACCGCGCCATAGGTCACCGTTGAGTTTGTCAACGGTATATTCAATAGCCGATTGTGCCTCGGGCTTTGCTTCGGGCTCGGGGGCTTCGGTTATCTTAAGCTGGCAGCCTGCGTCGCTGCGGTCGTTACCTTTGTTGTTGGGGTCGCTCCAGTTGTAGATGGCATAGTTTTGTGCCGAACCTGTCTGATTGAGCTGCACCTCGCCCGAACTGATGATAAAGTATCCGGGTGTTCCCGAGTTTCCTATTGTCCATCCTTTCGAGGGCTTGCTGCTTGTTGTCTGTATCTGTGCGTTGTAGTTGGCTGTGGGGCTTAGGTAGCAATTATACTCGCGGTTGATAATGTCGTAGGTATCGTCGCCACGATTTACGAGTTTCCACATCGATTCGGCATATTTTACATATTCCTCGCTGCCTGTAACTCCTGCCGATGCTCCCTCGGCCGAGACATACAGATTACTTGAACGGAGCGATGTCATTTGATACCAATACTCGTTATCATCGTTGCTTGCTGTGGGTCTTATTACTGTTGTTGTGAGTAGCTCGTTGAGAGTTTTTACCATATCCTCTGCTTCTGCTTCCGAGATGCCGTCGGATTTTAGCATTTCGTTAGCTTTCTGAACTTGGGCGTTGAATGCTTCTATGGCTTCGGCCGAATATTCGCCGACTTTTGTTCCGGGAGTAAGGTTTATTCCAAGACCTATTGCTCGTGAAATATTGTTACGTATGCCGGCCTGTGTATGGCGAGCCTCAGCCTCTTCGTCGCTAATGACATTTATCGATAGTTCGGAAAAATCGGTTGCAAGTGCTGCTTGCATCTGCTGCGCCATTTTAACATATCCCAAGCCGCCCAAATAGTTGTCGGGGTAGAAATATTTGCTGTTGGCTAAATTACCGCTTGCCAATGGGGTGTATGTGTCGACAAATTTTATTTTGTCGGTGGCAAGACTCTTGATATATTCATTCAGAACCTTAATGCGGTTGATGTTTGTTGTTGAGTTCTTGGTGGGGCAGAGCGCCATCAGGTATATAGTAGATGATGGCGATTTTTGTGCAATTTTGTTTACTAAGGTCTTATATGAACTCTGTACGGTTGCGATGCTTGTTGTGCCATTTGCGTCGGCTGTTCCTGTGTATAGGAAAATTGCCTTCGGGTTCTCTTTCTTTACTCCCGAGACGTTTGCGAATGTGGCATCTACTATTTTGCTTGTTGTTGCAATGTCGCCACCGTAGCCCCAGCCTGTTCCGCGGTTCTTTACGTTAGGGTTGCCCAGAAGCTCTTGCCACTCGCCATTCTTTATAAGCTCGTCGCCAAAGACAAGGACATCCTCGCTGTTGATTGGAAGTGCACTGAAATATGTTGCACGCATTCCGTGAACACCACTAAGGCCTCCGTTGTTCTGTACCGATAGTGTGTTCGAGGGGTACAGGCTGCTTACAGTGTAATCCTCGCCCTCTTGCAGATATTTACATATCTCATTGCACCACACCTGGTAGGCACCGGCTGTAAGATGCAGCTTGTCGTAGCTCCACGCACCTCCGGACGCTACGTTGGTAAGCTTATCGTAAAGGTCGATATATGTCAACCAATCGGCATTTGTCTCTTTTACGTAGTTCTTTATAACCTCGTTGGCGTGAAGCCAGGTCTCGGCTACGCGGTTCGAGGTATTGTTGTTAAGAATACTGTAGAGATAGATTTTTGTATCGGGATAGCGTGCGTGTATACGCTTAACCATACTGCTGATGTAGTCGAGAATCTGCTCACCTGTGAAATTGAGTCCTCCACTGGTGGCAAGGTCGTTGGTGCCTATCATCATAAACACTTTCTTGGGCTTTTTGCCAAGATAGCTCTCTAAATTGTCGCTCTGCTCGGTTGAGTAGGTACCCGAATTGCCTCGGTTTACGATAGGTAGATAATCGCCGTTAGAGGTCTTGAATACCTCGGGCCAACAGTGCATATCTGTGATGCTGTTGCCAATAAAGACGATGCTTCCTTCGGCTGGTTCAAGGATTTTAAAGGAGTCGAACCTGTGGTTACGGAAAGGCCCGTCGGCCAACGCTCCAAGCGCATATATACAGGCTAAAAGCGATAGTAGAATTTTCTTCATAAAGTAATTAGTTGAATAGTTAATTAAGAATGTTAAGTCGTTTGTTTTGCAATATTTATAATTGATGGCTTAAAAATATATAAATATAATTAAAGTCGAAAATTTACCTTTTATTATTAACATTTTTTGTGTAAGGTTGTTAAAATACAAGAATGGTTTCTGCTACGTTTTCAGTTACAGAAACCATTCTTGTATAATGATATTGGATACTTATTACTTGGCCGAACTTTTGTTTATATTCTCCAAGAATAGTTTCTCCAAAAGTTCTTTGTTTATAGCGACATCACTGTTTTTGCTCAGTTCTTCGTAGAGGTCTTTAAGATAGTCACTGCCTTTAAGCTCAAGAACAATGTAATTGGTGTATTGACCATTATCGTCCTTGTTCCAGCGGTCGCATACTATGGTTGCTCCTGCTATACTCTTTTCTACAGTAATCTTTGTCTTGTCACTCATGAATGACTTTGATAGTACATTCTCGCTTTCGGTAAGCACCGAACTATAGTCTTCGGTGGTCTCTTGGACTGTTTTTGAGAGCATTGCTGCAAGCTCGGCTGAAGCAGAAGTCAATGCCTTCTTGCGTGCTGTTGTCTCGTTGTCCGATGTTCCCGATGCCCAGGCACGCAAAGCACCGTCGCCATTGGTGTACTCGGAACAGGGCATTACGTATGTCTTTACAGGAGTCTTCTCTTTTGACGAACGGCAACTGTTGAGTGACAGCATTGCCAATGCACACATTGCGAATAGGATAATCTTTTTCATGGCTTTTCTGATTTTTATAGATTCATCTTTTGCATTTTGTTGGGCAGATTACGCTTTACACGCTTCATGACCTCGTTAATGCACATTGAAATTGTCTCCTCGGCACTTTTACTCTCGGGAACAAGAACCTTTACGCGGTTCTCGCTGTAGTCGAGAAGCAGCATCTGATTGCTATTGTTATATATCTTTATATTTATGGTGCAATAGCACGAATTGAGGTCGTATTTTCCCTTAACCGTCTCGCCAAGTTCCATTGAGGTAGATACGTCGATGAAGCACTCGGCTGCATCTGGGTCTTCAGTGAGTGCAAAGTGGTTGTTTGCAAGAATCTTGCCAACGTAGCGCTCAATTCCCTCGAGGTCGTTCTGTTCGTTCATATACAGATAGGCTGTGGTTGCACTCTTGGATAGTGTCACCGTTACCTTGGCAGTCGGCCAATTCTGATTCTGTAACAGTTCGCGATAGCTCTTGGGCAGTGCCGAGATGAAACTGTCGTCGATGGCAATGCGTACCTCTTGTATCGGCTCTTTCGATGTTATATTGGTAATGTAGAACTCGGCTGTACCGTTATAATCAGTCTCTATGGATGGGGTTATTGCACCGCCTCCTTTTACGAACTTTGCTGTGAGCTTGACATTGGGAACTACCACTCCGTTACGCGACAGACAGGCTGCAACAGGGAGCTTTATGGCTTTGAACGACTCACCTTCTATGTTCACAGTGTTTGTGGTAAGTGCCATCCCGCTGAAAACATTGATGTATGCGTCGTATAGTTCGGCTGCAATATCAACCTCTTTTCCGTCGAGGTCAGTGGTCAGATTCAAGAATATCCAAGGCTCTACTGCTTCGAGACCCTTGCCATAGAGCTGAACAGCCTGTGTGAGATTGCTGCTCTCTTCGGCAGTGCGGCCTTTTTTAAGATAGTCTGTTCCTTTGGCTATTGCTTCGTCGCGACGGGCATCGGAGTTCTTTTTATGCAATTTCTTGTCGAGAGTATAGTATACGTAATATTTCTCGTCGCTGCTGTAACTCTCTTTAAGCTCGGCACCCTCAATCCAAGCGGCCATCTTGTTTATTATCTTATCCTCGAACAATTGGCGCGATTTTCCATCGACATCTACTGTATGAAGAAAAGACTCGTTTTCTACTTTGGTTGCTACCTGCGATGCAATATCTGCAAGGGCATTCTGGGCTGCTATCTTCATGTAGTCGTTGTCAGATAGCATTGCAATGCCAATTCCTATGTACTCTTTATCAGATACGGGACGCTGGGTAACCCATTTTGGCGCTTGCGCTGTTATATTCATTATGCTTGATATCACAAGCATAAGAAAAAGAATCTTCCTTTTCATAGCTATAGGTTTTAAAGGTCGGTGTTTTCTAATATAGTAATCATTATATTATTACCGGCTGTGTTAATCTCGGTTTCTATTCCAACCTCATATAATGCATCGCATAGCTGCTCGCCGAACTTGTTTGTATTCATCTTCTTGCCGTTCTTGTCTGTACGGGGAATTAATACGTCGTCGAATATTGCCGATTCATCTACCACTCCTTGTAAATGGTACTCGCCGTTGTATGCATTCTCTTCGAGCCAGTCTGATATAAATGCCGACAGACGTTTGCCGTTTTTAACACGGTCGCGCATTGTTACCATTGCACCGTTCTTTATCGAGAATTCTATTACGGCGCTTGCCGGTTGCATAAAGTTCTTCTCAATCTGCTTTAAGAAGTCGGGCAGATAGGCTTTTACAGCAAGTGCGCAAAGGTAGCTTATGTCTGCATTCTTATTGGGCTTTGTCCAGCTGTTCTGCGAACCCCAATTATTGTCGGTGGCTGTTTCGTATGCTTTAAGTATGAGTGCAATGCTTGTTCCGGCTGTAGTGGTGTTCTTCTTAATATCTACCACTACATATACGTCGGCATCGGTGCTGCGTAATAACTCTTTGGCATTCGAACTGGCTGCATCGTTTTCGAAATGAGCACGACGTTGGCTGCTTTGAGGAGCCGAGAGTATATTTTCGGTGTCGATATTCAGATTTTGGAATCCTTTTTCAACCTCGTTGACAGCTGCGCGCAAATCGAAATTGTTCTTAAGGACTGCCTGAAAGTTTTCTCCATCTTGAACAAATGGAACAACTGCAATCTTGGGAGATGCCTGTAGTGTTGGGGTAAGGCGGGTGCTTTCGGGGATAGTTGCCTGTTTCTTGTTGCCTCCGGTGTTTCTTTTTACATCGTTGATGAGGTCTCTTATACGTATCTTGATTTTGTAGTTCCTTTGATACTTTCCTGCTATTTTCTTGGAATCGCCGTCCGACTCACAATCTATTACGTAACCGGCGTATCTTGCCTGGCTGTTGAAGAATGAATTTGTGTAAGCCGGTTTCTTCACAACAACTAACGGTTCATCGTTGTTTACTCCTGTTACTCCAGTGAATAACAGGGTGTGAAATAGTGATTTTATTGCATTTGTCTCGGTTTCGGATCTCTTGTCACCTAATCCTACGGAAGTAAATGTAGCGCTATTTCCGTTTTCCGATTCAAAAAATACAATTTCGAGATATTCCTGTGAATGTGCTACAAAGAAGCACATTAAGCATAATATGGTGATTGTAATTCTTTTCATATCCTAATATCTAATAATCTGTTTTAATTCTAAAATATTTTTTTCTTATAGAATCATGTTTAGAATAGTTCTATTTCGTAGCGTCCTACAGATCTCACTTTCAATCGTGCTGTATTGGGGTCATCTGCTTTGTTCTTTTCGTAATCGTCTAATTTTTCAAACATCGTTGAACGTGTCTTCTGTTTTGTCTGACCCGAGATAATCTCGAGCTTTGAGTAGTTCTCACCAACTTTTATCACTTTGGCATATCCTATTCCATTATATTCTGTTTCGTCGAAAATGGGTTCGGGGACAAAAATCTCAAAGACAAGTCCTTCGGTTACAAGAGATTTGTCTATTTTGATGTAAAAATCATAGACCTTTTTCTTTTTCCTTGTGACGTTGGTATCCTCGACGTATGACTCTATTGGGAAGTTCTCGACAACGATAATTCTTGCAGCTCCTCTTGTCTTTTTAAAAGTATTGTCTTTTGCTGTATTTGTCGAGATTTCTTTACCTTTTGTATATTTGTTGTCTTCGTAATAGTCGGTGTAGCTGTCCTCGTAATTAATAGCTATAGTAGCTATAATCTCTTTGGCTTTAAGGTCGTTGAGAGTAAGTGTTCCTGTTATTTTGCAGGTGTACTCTTTACGCTTAGAGTCTTTCGATTTTTTCTCTACAACTTCCACGATACACGATGTGACTTCACCTGTAAGAATGTATTGGAACTGTTCGTTTGCTTCCAAAGACATCACATCGCTTTTCTGTTGCTGTTCGAGCACCATATCTATTATGCTTTGGTCGACAAGAGTACATCTTCCCGAATTTTGCATTCCGGTAATTACATTTGCTTTTATTTTTTCTACATCGGCTGCTGATATCCCTTTTGCAGCTGTAAAATCGGCTACATATATTTTGGGAATGATGTTCAGACGCTCTTCTTGTGCAAATACAGAGACTGTTGTAAATAGCATTACTATTGCTAAAAGTTTTTTATACATAATGTTTTGTGGTTTTAATTGGTTATTTATTGAATTGTATTAAAATATTCGCTTTACAGTTTGGCCTTTGCTTCGGCGTGGCCCATATTTGCTGCCTTCTTGAAATTCTGACGGGCCATCATTGCGTTCTTACCGACACCGCCACAACCCGACTCATATATTACACCCAACATGTAATACGAATCGGCACTTCCCGATGCTTTGAACTTCTTAACAGCTTCGATACCATTGCCTGCTTCATAGGCTTTCATTCCGGCATCGTAGTTTACGTCATTCTTCTTTACCGGTGCTGCTTCGGCTTTCTTTGACGGTGCAGGTTCGGCTTTCTTTGTTGTTTGTGGCTCTTCCTGCTTTGTCTGAGTTGGTTCGCTCTTTTGTGGTGCAACTTGTGGCTGTGCAGTCGGCTGTTCCTCAACAGTGGGAGTGGTTGCCGGCTGGCTGCCTCCTCCGCCAAAAAGCAGATATGCGAGTGCTATTACTGCTACTGCCGATACGATGAGGAGCCACTTTTTTGAACCACCTTCTTGTTTAGGCATATTATGTGGATGTAGGCCTGGGGCTTTGTCGCTTAGCGTACCTACACCCTTACTCTCTTGGTTAATGGGAGTGTTGTTGTCTTGTGGCTTGGTTCTGTTTGTTGCTCCTGTAACTGTGGCTGAGGCAGGGACAACATCGGGTTGCTTGGGCTTTGTCTCGCTCTTGTACATCGAGTTTATATCTTCTTCGATACTCTTTTTCTTATCCTCAATATCAAGCTCCTGTGCTTTGCGGTTCATCATCTGACGGCCTGCCACTCCTATATTGCCGTTTGTTGTGAGCATAAGCTCCTGATAGGCCATGCGGTATTCGTTGACGGCTTTCTTTTCGCATTCGATACAGCGGTTCTTACCCTTGACTTTACAGTCGAAGCAGATGCTCTTACCGCATTTGGGGCAGCGTGCATGCTTGCCTTCGAACGGGTTGCCACACACTTCGCAGAACTCTGGCTCGTTTTTTCCTCCCATAACAATGGTGGTGTTGTTATGAACTGTTGAGTTGTCGACCGTTGAAGAGGTGTTAGTGACATTTGAGGTTGAGTTAACTGTAGATGTGTTAACCGAGTTGTCAGTCTGGCTGTTATTTGTGGTGTTTGTGGTGGTCTTGTTTATGCTGCCCATCACATTGTTGCGTGTAATATCATCGCCCTCGGTTTCACGGTTTGTGGTAATGGCACCGCTGTTGTTCTCGGGATTATAGGCGTTTACCTCGTTTACTTCGGGTTTACTCAGTGTCGCTCCACAGTTTGTGCAGAATGTTTCATCGCTGCCGATAGGTGTATTACATTCGGGACAGAATCTTTGTTCGCTCATGATATTCTAGTATTAATCGTTATTCTTGTTTTTCTTTAGTAGTTTCTTTAGTTTACGTGGCAGACGTTTTACGCTCTTTGCAACAGACGATGCAGGTTCGGCTTCGTTGAAAAAGACGATATTTGCCGATTGGACCGGAGCAGGGGGTAGTAATCTGCTTCCATCGGCGAGGATTATCGAGTCGACACATATATGGCTGTTTTCCTCTTCGATATTTCCGTTTACTATTACATCCTGTTCATTGAGTGGTCCGAAAAAAGGATCGTCTTGCGGAAGTGAATTCTCGCGGTAAAGGGTATATGCCTTTCCATCGGCTGTGTGTAATTTGGCAACAGCACCATCTGATTTTGAGCCTGTATTCAGCTCTGTTATCAATATCTTACCTTTTATCTCGCTCATCTCTCTATTTTTTAAAACTACTATTGTTTAAATAACTGTTTTATATGTTTGCTCCACACTCCTCGCAGAAACGGCTGCCGGGCTCGACCTGTGCACCGCACTCGGGGCATACTGATGCAACCTGTTTAGATGCACTTTGGGGCTGCTGCGTAGGTTGCTGCTGCATGCGCTGCTGTACAGGTTGTTGTACAGGCTGTTGGGGGGCAACATTGTTACGTGTCGTATAGTCGAGTGCTCTGTCGTAGGCGGTATCCATGCGTCCCTCTTGGCGACGTATGCGCTCGTCTCGTTCTTGTAACTGACGCTCTTTCTCGGCCAACTGCTCCTGGGCACGGCGTGACTCCTCTTGTATCCTTTGGTTCTCGCGGTTACCGCCTAATGCCAGCTCCATCATTCTTAGCATCGCCTCTCTGTTTTCGCGGTTGTCGGCATCTCGTGCGGCACGTTCGGCTCTTACGATTTCATCGGCTTCGGCTCTTGCGCGACGCTCATTCTCCATATTATATTTGTTCTCGGCGTATGCTTGTGCAGCATTTTCACCACCTACAAGTGCCCATACCTGCTCATCACTCAGTTCTCTATCCCACTTTAAACGCTCTAATTCCTGAGTATGTTGCATACGGGCCTTCTCCATCTCGGCTTCGTGGCGACGTTCGTTCTGCTTCGACTCTTCTTGGGCACGTTGCATAGCCATGAACTGCTGGAACTGTGCATCGTTCTCTTCGCGCTCTAGCTCGCTACGGCGTTTTTCGTCGTTGAAGTTCATGTCGCGTTTGCGCTGCTCTATGTCGAGTTGCGCATTGGCTGCTGCACTCTCTTTCTCAAGCTCCTTGTAATATCGTGCATCTTTGTATTCGTCGCGAATCATCTCTACCTCAATCTGCTTGCGGGCAATTGTTACGGCTTTGTCGGCTTCGCCTTCGAGACGTATGCGCTCAAACTCTATGCTGTCGCGGAGCTGCATCATTGCAAGTGCTGTTCCACGCTTGTACTCCTCGGTCTTCAGTTTGTCGCGCAGAGCGTTCATCTCCTCTTCGCGTACAAGTCCTGTGCGTGCAATCTCGGCAAGGGCTGCTTCGCGCTCATCGTCGCTGCGTGCTTCGCGTATTATTCTCTCGTTGGCAAGGAGGTACTCAAACTTTTTCAGTTCATCCTCACGCAGTATGTTATCGCGGTTTATTATGTCGAGCTGTTGCTGCAACTCGAGCTGTGTGCGTGCTTCATGCAAAAGCTGGCTGTTCTGGGCATCGGCAAGACGGTTCTTGAAATCGTTGGTGCGACGCAGATAATCAAGCTCCTTCTCTGATAGGTACAACTCGCGGCTGAGGGCTGCAAAGCGTTCAAGGTCGGCATTTTCGGCCGATATCTCTACGATGCGCACCATGGAGATTCCAAAAAAAGATTCGGCAGCCGCTTGGTTTATCGAGTCCTTAATCCTGTTGTGCAACTCTTTGGGTATACGGCTGGATGTAATATCTTTGTCGTACAACTCGTCCTGTACTATATTGCGTATTGTATTGCTTATCTCGTCGACAATGAGTGTGGTATTCATCATCTGCTTATCGGTAAGATAGTGGGTGATGAAACGCTCGTGGTCGGTGATACTGAAATAGGCATTTACTCCAACGCCGATGTTCAGGTTGCGTGTCGCTATCGACATTGGCTTGAACTGCTTGTAGTCGTCGAGATTCTCTTGCTTGGCTCCAATTAACAGAGGAAATGCTTTGTTCAGCAGAATGACAACCGAGAATGCTGCTCCACGTTTCGCATTTTCGAGAATAGCCTCTTGCTGACTGCGATAGAGTGCCTCTTCGGGACTCTCGACCGGTCTTTCGGTCTCTTTCTTTTTGCTACTGAAGAGGCTTGTGATAAAGCGCCACCCCTTGCGCAGAAGTCCTTCATCCTTATTGCCTTGTTGTGAATTCTGTATAAAATCGTATGTGCCTCCGCTGATGCTGGCAATGGTACGGCCGTTGGCACGAATGTAGGCTGTGGTGCCTTCGGAAATTATTACACCTTTTATGTCGTTGTATGATTCAAATTCGGCTTCACTGATGAGTCGTGCTACCTGTCCGGGTTGTATATTCCAATATATACGCTCGGTTGCACTCTCAATGTCCGAAGGTAGATTGCGCTTGTCGTTTGCCTCGCCGCCGGCAATGCGTGTTCCACATTTTCCGCAGAATTTCGCGCCCGGTTTCAAGGCTGAATGGCATTGCGGACAACTATTCGTCTCTTCGAGTTTCTTGCCACAGTGTGCGCAGAATTTTGCGCCGGGCTTAATGTTTTCGTTGCAATATGGACAATTCATAGTATTGTGTTTTTAGTTTTATTTGCTTGAGTTTATCTCTTTTATTTTGCCGTCGGATGCAGTTGTGACAAGGTAGTATGTCGCAATCTCCGATTCCGATTCATTGCTCTTGTATTTGAAATTGTATTCCTCGCTTCCGTCGCTGTATCTGACCTTGAATATACTCTCGGCCGGTCGAGGGGTAAGACCGAACTGCTCGTACAGCTCTTTTCCGATTCTCTCGTGTATTTGTGCAATATTGGCATTGACAGCATTGCGAACAAGACTCAGTATAGAACCGTTGCTCTCCTCCTTACTGTCTCTTATCTCCTCAACCGCACACTGTATATTCTCCTCTTTATCTATAAATGCAGTTGTATTAACTTTTTTATGACGTAATGTTTTATTACCTTCTGTGTTGATGCATATCATTGGGTCGCCGTAAAGATTGAACTCTACAATGGTGAGCGCCGACAGTAAATTTCCAGGTTGGCTTTTGTGCAGGACGTTACTTCGGGCTATAAACATTGCCTGTCCTGTTGAATATCCCTCTAACAGTGCAGAAATGAAACTGTTGGCCATAATGTCGGCATTTCCTATATGTGCATTCTGCGGTGTGGTAGTCGATTGGTCGACACATCCCCAGGCAACACGTGACGAACCTAAAAATGCCATTGTGTTGGTGTGTATAGATGAGAGCAACATACTATGGTGCTTGTCAAGATTAATGAAACGTGCTCCATAGCAAGCCTCACATACAACAACGTTTGGTTGTTTGGCTGTCTGCATATGCTCGGGCTGTAGCACCATACGTGTACGTTGTTCGCCTCGAGGGGCACCGGCATAGCCTCTTATCTTCAAAGCATTTCCACCATGAAGGTTATAATAGTAAAGCGATGCATCGGTGTCGAATATCTGTGTTACGTTACCGTCATCGACCATGGGCGAGAGAATCATTCTGTTGTAATAGAACTCATCGGCAATGCGACCATCGAAATTGCGCATTATAGGGAGAATCCGAGCTGCAACCTTTACCGATACATTCTTCCAGTTGGGGTCGCACTGTCCGTAGGCTTGTGTCAAAGGAATACCTTCGGTGCACTCTATGTCGCGTTGCAGATAGTTGCATAGGTCGTTGATATTGGAATCGCTCCCGAAAGGCAAACGACCCACGTGAAATAGTTGCTCTTGCTTGAAAATCTCTTGATTCTCGAGCAGAGGAAGCATTCCGCTACCGTAAGGATAGGAGTATAGTATATCTGTGTCTATGCTGTCGTCGTGCTTGTCGTTGGCGATATAGTGCTTGACGCAGGGCATAGGAATTACATTGTCACTTCCAATGATGAACAGATACTCGGGCTTACTTTTTTGATGTTTATACACATCCATCAATATCTCCATATATTCCCACAAACTACTCTTGAGGTTAAGAGATACTCTTTTGGCCTTTGAGAAGAAACTGCTTTTGTGGTATGTATAGTCGTCTGCATCGACTAGGGTATAGAGAAGTCCCGAATCTCTCTTTATATCAATGAATTGGTTCAATAGTTTCTTTACATCTTGTGGGTGTGTGTTCAATACACCTCCAAGCAGGGTCGTATTGGTGAATATTATGCAACTTGCAATATAATCACCTTTTTCGTCGTCTTCTGTATTTTGGCTTTCGGGTTGTTCCGATGTATAATGCGACTCAACCTGTGTTCCGCATTCGGGACAGAAACGCATATTATCTTCTAACTTGTTTCCACATTCGGGGCAATACATATCTGGGTGTTTTGTGTTAGTGTATCATTGTTATTTGTTGTAAAAGTGTTTGTCTCGCATATTTATATGCGCAGTATCACTCTTTCAGGTATTTCTCGCGTCTTTTGCTTACACCGCTTACATAGTTTCTCGCCTCTTCGGTGCTGAGGTTGCTTGTGAGGTGGTTGTAAAGTTGTGTGTAACTATACCTGTTTATAAGTGGAATAGCACCTTTTATGTTTGTGTTTCCGGTGAAGGCGCGGCTCACATTTCCTGCTCCTGTGTTGTAGCTTGCAATGACGCAGAGACGGCGACAGTCGGGGTCGGTCACTCCGCTGAACTGATTCATCAATATTCGCAGATATGCTGTGCCAAGCTCTATGTTCTGATGTGGAACGTACAGATAGCTCTTAGAAGGAACCCAGTCGCGTTTGTAGACGTAACGGTAGGCATCGTAGCCGCCCGAACGCGGTACAAGCTGCATAAGTCCGTATGCAGGCACCCAACTTGTGGCTTTGGGATTGAAATAAGACTCTTGTTCCATGACTGCATATATAAGCGGTTGCTCTATTTGGAATACCTGAGAATATTTTGCAACGTGCTCTTTGTATAGTGCTGCATTTTTCGAGATATTGTCGGTAACCATGCTCATCTTAACCTGTACTACCGTGCGCTCCTTGTTGTCTGAACCTTTTATGGTAATACTCTTCTTGGCACTTTGCTTGGCGGCTGCATTTGCAATGGCTTTGGCCGAGTAGAGTTTACGTGCTCTTTCGCGTGCTTCTTCGCGCTCTCGGGCTGTGCTGTTTTTGTTGCCTCCTTCTCGGGCAACCCTGCTTGCCATGGTTTCGCCGTTTGCGCTTACATCCACTTTATTTGTTCGCTCCTCGACAAGTGTCAGTTCTTTGCCTCTGACTTTTGGCGCAGGAGGTGTCGGACGTACACTACGCGGCTTTTGTGAGGCTACTTCGGCGCTGTCGGGGAATGTATATTTCGAGAGGTCTACCAATCCGTCAAGGATAGGCCGTTCGGCAAGATATTGGTTGAAATCGACCTTAGAGCTATATGGGCAGGTAGAACCACGGCTCTCGAGCATTTTCTCTATGGCTGCCGATATACGTCGGTCTATCTCTATCGAGTCGTATTTGTGTATGTCGTCAAAAGCTACCTCGATGAGAATATCGCCTGTTTCGAAATTTACAACCGAACGCGACTGATAATCGTCACTGTATTCTACCCATTCGTTTTTGGTATCGTCTATGATTGTGTCGTTACCCCATACTTTCTTAATAGACTTTACATAGTTGAAATACTCTTTACGCATCTGCTTCTCGTACTTTTCGTACTCTTTTCGTGCCTCTTCGCTGAATTTTTCGAAGTTCTCCACAGTTTGTGCAGCCTCTGTCTCGAAGCGGTTACGTAAGGAATCGGGCGATAGAGTTTTATCCTCTTGTGCCAAGATGCCTGAAAATATGGCAGTCAATAGAATTGTAAATATGTGTTTCTTCATTGTTTTGTCGTTTTGTGCATCAATTGGCTACTGTTGTTTGTTTTTGCTATCTTGCTTTTGTAAAACAATAGCCGCAAAGCTAATGAAAATTAATTAAAATAATGCACTTTGTAATAAAAATATTCTATTTGGTGTCAAATGTTTTTTACTTTTATATATGAAGATTTTAGCTTACGTTTATTTTTATAGCATTTATCATTGCTTTTTTATTGTTCTGCCTGGATGGATATTATAACTTGTTTTCATTTTTTTTAGTTTATTTGTACTTTATATAAAATAATAGTCTTTAATCGGTTGTTTCTTTAATCAAAAAATGCTATCTTTGCAGGCGATTTGCGGTAATGTGAATTGTGCACAGAAATTCGTTTTTAAGTAATATGATTTCTTAAGTTTCGATTAACAGTAAGATGTGTTTGTACAAAAGAAACCAAAGGGACGGATTTTGGCAGTGTGCTTTTTGTAGTGAAAAATTGATATGAAAAATTCTATATATATATTGCTGTTGGCAATTGTACTGTTTGCTTCGTGCTCACCCTACAATGCATTGTTAAAGCAGACAACCGATATTGAATACCGTTACGAGGCTGCAAAAGAGTATTATATCAATGGTGAATACTCTAAGGCTGTACCTCTGCTCGAAGGATTAGTACGTGTGTTTAAGGGTAGCGCCAAGGCCGAGGAGTCGCTCTTCTTGCTTGCAATGTGTTACTACGAGTCGCGCGACTATTATACAGCTTCGCAATATTTTACAACCTATTACAAGAACTATCCTCGTGGAGAGTATACAGAGCTTTCGCGATTCTATAGTGGAAAGTCGCTGTACAACGGTATAACAGAACCCGAATTAGACCAGACAGATACTTATACTGCCATAAACGAGTTACAACTCTTTATGGAGTATTTTCCTGCAAGCAAATATCGTGAAGAAGCACAGAAAATGCTCTTCGATATGCACGATGTACTTGTAAAGAAAGAGTATCTCTCGGCAAAGTTGTATTATGAACTTGGCGATTATATGGCATATATGGGTAATAACTATCAGGCATGCATAGTAACAGCGCAGAATGTGTTGAAAGATTATCCCTACACTTCGTTGCGCGAAGACCTGTCGATACTTATTTTGCGTGCAAAATATATGATGGCACTGCATAGTGTAGAGAGTAAGAAGATAGACCGTTATCGCGATGCTCTTGATGAGTATTATTCGTTTAAGAACGAGTTTCCAACAAGCAAATATCTTCCCGAAGCCGAGGAGTATTACACCAATTCTCTAAAGGTGGTTCAAGAATAGGTTCTACGATTAATTTAGATAAAGTATAACAAACAAATAGATTCAAAGACAATGGATTACAAAAAGACAAATGCTCCTACAAGTACGGTTACACGTAATATGGCCGATTTTGTACAAGAAACAGGTAATGTTTATGAGTCGGTGGCAATCATTGGCAAGCGCTCTAATCAGATTGCAACAGAGATGAAAGAGGAATTACTGAAAAAACTAAACGAGTTTTCATCAACAACAGATAACCTCGAGGAGCAGTTCGAGAATCACGAGCAGATAGAGATTTCTCGCTTCTACGAGAGACTGCCCAAGCCTACACTTATTGCTGCGCAGGAGTTCCTCGATGGAAAAGTATATTTCCGCGACCCCTCTAAAGAGGTTAATGACGACGAGGATTAATAGAATAAGAGATACTGCTATATGAAATTCCGAATATATCAGCTCTTTTATGCGGCTGCATTGGCTTTGCTTATCGCATCGCTTTTTCTGCCGGTTACACAGTATATCGAGTCGAATGGTGCAACATCGGTAATGACCAATTTCTCCATTCAGCAACCCGATGGCTCTTTCTCGTATGTTGTGTGTGCGCTGGGAGTAGTACTTATTTTTACATCACTTGTAAATGTTTTTGCTCTCTTGATATCTTTCTTCCAGAATTTCGAGTTGCAGAAAAGAGTAGCTATTTTAGGTGTACTTCTGCTGACAGGATATTATCTCTTATTGCTCATTTTCTCGCTGCTTATGATAGATGGTGTAGGAATGGCAATGCAGTGGGCTACCTTATTCCCTTTCATCGCACTGATTCTTTATGTGATGTCGTTTCTGTCGACACGTCGCACTGAGGCTAAGATTCTTGCAACGGCATCCGGTTTCAGACTCAGAGATTAAGCTCTTTATTAGATAATAAATTTTAAAAGACAATAAGCTCCCGGAATTTTCTCTGGGAGCTTGTTTGATATTAGATGAAATATTGGCTTTCCCTAAAACAAAATCTTTGTTTTCTTTGTTTACTCTCTGAAAATTTCAGAGAAATATGGATAAATTGAAAATTACAATTTTTGCCGACCCTGTATGCACATGGTGTTGGGGAACGGCACCTATAAGCAGAGCTATAGAGTTTCGCTATGGCAGTAGTGTTGAGATTGAGTATGTGATGACAGGAATGGTCGATGATATTCGTTCGTTCAGCGACAGGCGCTTGCATATAGGCGGTGATGATATTGCTCTATCCAACCGCAATATGGTTAAAGCATGGGTCGAGGCATCAAAAGTTCATGGGATGCCGGTAAAAGAACAGGGTTTCCGTTTGTTCGATGAGCAGCACCCCTCGACAATTCCGCAATGTATGGCATATATAGCAGCTCGTGAGTGCGTAGGGAAAGAGAATGTCGATGTTGCACATCGCTATCTGAGGGTGATACAGCAGGCAACAGCTGCCGAAGCGGTACGTACCTGCGAAATATCCACTCTTGTGGGACTTGCAGCAGTAGTAGGTATCAACCCCGAGGAACTGCGCCGAAGAATAGAGAGTGACGATACAAAAAGACTATTCGAACAGGGTAGAGAACTTGCCGCACACTATGGCGTTGAGACAACCCCTACATTCCTTCTCGAGTTTCGTGGTAAGGAGATTCTGATTCAAGGATTCAATACTTTGGTGACTATTGAGGAAAATATCACCCGATTGACATCGGGCAATATCTTGCCTGCTGCTGGGTACAAGGATAAAGAGCAATATCTTGAACCTACCCCCTCTAATGTGCTGCAATATCTATCGCGTTACGGCACTGCTTTTCCCGTTGATATTGCCACAGCTTTCGGCCTTGAACGTCACAGCGGACATACAGCACTGAATATAGAGTCTTACGAAAAACTACCCGATATAATAGAACGTCTTCTAATAGATGAGGAGATTGCTATGACACCTTTTGCCAATAGTTTCAAAATATACCGTTTAAAGGAAGAACGTACGATTACGCAGAGTCGAGAAAGGGAATTTGCCGGTACAATGTAGCACACATTACAGGGATACCATATATATAATAAGGATGCATAGGGAATATACTTATGCATTCTTTTGTTTATAAGTTTCTTTCTGTATCATATTTTTTTACTAACTTCGCGCCGGAAATCCGGATAATAAGGTAAATAATATGAATTTGAAACTTTTGATAGTTGCAATGGCTGCAACTCTTATGCTTTCTTGTTCGCAAGAGAGGGGTGAGACCGAGGTTATTGTAGAGACCACAATGGGTACTATAGAACTAAAACTATATAACGAGACCCCAAAGCATCGCGATAATTTTATTTCATTAGCGAATGAGTCCTATTTCGATTCGTTGCTCTTTCATCGTGTTATCCCCGATTTTATGATTCAAGGTGGCGACCCCGATTCAAAATATGCCCCCGCAGGAGCACGTCTGGGTGAGGGCGGTCCGGGGTATCTGCTAAACGCCGAGATTCGCCCCGGCTTGATACATAAACGCGGCGCACTTGCTGCGGCTCGTGAAGGAGATGAAGTAAATCCTGCAAAGATGTCCTCTCCCTGCCAATTTTATATAGCATGGGGAAAAGTGTATGAAAAGCACGAACTTCAGGCTCTGGTAAATCTCATCGAGGAGCGTACGGGACGCAAGATGGAACTAACGACTGAACAAGCTACGGCATATACAACAGTAGGCGGTATTCCTCATCTCGATGGCGAGTATACAGTATTTGGCGAGGTAACAAAGGGGCTCGAAGTGGTAGATAAGATTCAGAATGTAGAGCGTGATAAATATGACCGTCCGCTGACTGATGTACGTATTCTTAAGGTTACTGTTAAAGAGAAATAATTATGCTTAACGTTGGAGATAAGGCACCCGATTTTCTGGGTGTTGATGATGAGGGACGCGAACTCTCTCTAAGTGATTTTTCGGGAACAAGAGTAGTTGTATATTTCTATCCCAAAGACAGCACTCCCGGCTGTACAGCCGAGGCATGTTCGCTGCGTGATGGGATGGATGAACTTGTAAAAGCTGGATATAGCGTTGTTGGTGTAAGTGCCGACAGTGTTGCTTCGCATCAGCGCTTCAAGTGTAAGCAAGCGCTTAATTTCCCCCTTATAGCCGATACCGACAAGAGACTCATTGAGGCATACGGTGCTTGGGGTGAGAAAAAAATGGCAGGACGCACATATATGGGAATTATACGTACCACATTTGTTATTTCTCCCGACGGCATAATAGAACGGGTAATAAAGAAGGTGGATACAAAAGATGCTGCACGACAGATTCTCGATGAAAAATAACAAAATAACAATAAAATAACGACAAAATACAAATATGTTTGACATACTTTCTACAATTGCAACCACAGTAATTAGTAGTGACACTATTCAGACTGTGGTCGAGGAGAGCGTGAGCTTGAAATCGGCTCTCGAAGGATTATCCTATCAAGAACTTTTACAGGCCTTTGTATCGTTCTGTATATCTTTCGGTCTAAAAATAATTAAGGTGCTTTTTGTGTGGGTGATAGGACGTTGGATAACGAAACGCCTTGTATCTGTAGCAAAAATCCTTATGGAAAAAAGGAATACAAATGTAACGGTACGGACTTTTGTTACAAGTCTTATAGATGTGGTGCTTCTAATATTGCTTATTGTAATGATTATAGGCATATTCGGTATTGACACCTCATCGTTCATCGCTCTGTTTGCGTCGGCCGGTGTTGCTGTGGGTATGGCTCTTAGCGGTACTTTGCAGAATTTTGCAGGTGGTGTGATAATACTTCTCTTCCGTCCCTATAAAGTGGGTGATTATATCGAGGCTCAAGGACAGAGTGGAACTGTGAAGGAGATACAGATTTTCAATACAGTGCTTAAAACCGCAGATAACAAAATTATTATGGTTCCTAACGGTCCTATTTCCACAGGTATTGTAATGAACTATTCATCCGAAAAGCTGCGTCGCGTAGACTTCTCTTTCCCAATCTCATACGGTGATGACTACGAGAAGGCAAAGGAATTTATCAAGGAGCTTATTGCTGCGGATGCACGTGTACTAAAGGACCCTGCACCATTTGTTGCACTTGGCAGTCTTGGTGCAAGTTCTGTTAATATTACAGTTCGTGTATGGACCACGCAGGCCGACTATTGGGACGTATACTTTGATATGAACCAAAAAGTATACGAGCAGTTGCCTAAACGCGGTCTTAACTTCCCATACGAGACTTACACTGTCAATATCAAACAGTAATATTTAAGAAATATTGTGTGTTAGAACCTATTCTACACACAATATTTTTTTGTTTCCTGCTGCATTTGTAATAAAAATGTAATATGTGGTATCTGTTAAAAACTGTTTTTTTTGTAACTTTGCACTCTATTTGACATATTGTTATTTCGGATATCAAATAATAAGATTCGTAAAATAAAGATAATCAGAATGAAAGCGACAAAATTGATGGATTTTCATCCCAAGTTCTTTGAGGCGATGAAACACTATTCACGAGAGAAGTTTAGTGCCGATGTTATGGCAGGTATCATCGTGGGTATTGTTGCCATTCCTCTTGCCATTGCTTTCGGTATTGCCAGTGGTGTAGGGCCTACCGAGGGATTGGTGACAGCTATTATGGCAGGTTTTCTTATATCGGTATTCGGTGGCTCTAAAGTGCAGATAGGTGGTCCTACCGGTGCATTCATTGTCATTGTGTACGGAGTGGTGCAGCAGTATGGATTAAGCGGACTTGCAATTGCCACAATAATGGCAGGTATCATATTGGTCATTATGGGTCTGTGCCATTTGGGTAGCATTATAAAGTTTATGCCTTACCCCATTATCATCGGTTTTACAGGTGGTATTGCCATTACAATCTTCTCGACACAGATTAACGACCTATTTGGAATGGGTATCAGCGATGTTCCGGCTAACTTTATCGACAAATGGGTATGTTATTTCGACAATGTAGCGAATATAGATTGGTGGAGTGCTGCCATGGGTGTACTTAGTATCCTGCTCATCGCCGTTACTCCAAAATTCTCAAAAAAGGTTCCAGGTTCGTTGCTTGCGATAATTGTAATGACAGTAGCTGCGTGGTTGCTTCGCGAATATGCCGATATAACATCTATCATGACTATCGGCGATTTGTACGAATTGCCTTCGGGATTCCCTGCATTTACTCTTCCCGATTTATCGATGGAGTCGGGCAGCTTCTTCTCTACAGTACAAGCACTTGCTCCTGTGGCGTTTACAATCGCTATGCTTGGAGCCATCGAGTCGCTTCTTTCGGCTATGGTTGCCGATGGTGTAATCGGCGACCAGCATAACTCAAATACCGAGCTTATAGGACAGGGTATTGCAAATATTGTGGTTCCTTTCTTTGGTGGTATTCCGGCAACCGGTGCCATTGCACGTACTATGGCTAATATCAATAATGGTGGAAAGACTCCTGTAGCCGGTGTGGTACATACCTTTGTACTATTGGCAGTGCTGTTGTGCTTGGGTTCTCTTGTCGAGCTTATACCTATGCCTTGTCTTGCAGGTGTACTTGTTATGGTGGCATATAATATGAGTGGTTGGAGAACCATTCTGTCGATGTACCGTAGTTCTATGGCTGGTACCGGTGTCCTTTTTGTCACTCTCTTGCTTACAGTCTTCTTCGACCTTACATTGGCTATCGAGGTGGGTCTTGTAATGGCGGTTGTCATAGTAATGAAGCGCGTTATGGAGAGTGCGAATATATCTGTTGTACGAGACCAGCTCGATGTACATCAAGATGGAGAGCACGACGAGACTATTGCAATTCCCAAAAGTACCGAGGTGTTCGAGATAGAGGGACCATTCTTCTTTGGTGTAGCAAACAAATTCGATGAGATTATGCGTACACGCGATGCAATGCCTATACGTATTCTGCGTATGCGTAAAGTTTCGTTTATCGACTCGACCGGTTTGCACAACCTCGAGATTTTTATAAATTCATCGTTGAAAGAGGGTAGAGTAATTATTCTTTCGGGTGTACACGAGAATGTAGAGAAATCTCTGCGTAAAGCGGGAATTGTGAAATTGGTGGGTAAAGAGAATGTCTGCTCCGATATTCATATTGCACTTGACAGAGCACAGCAGGTATTGGGTAAAATGGATAATAAGTGATTAAATCATAGGGTTGCTTAAGGTGAGAGAGGACAAATGGGTCTTCTCTCTCTTATATATGTACAATAATGAGAGAAACAGATAAGATAGAGAAAAGGACGGTAGGCTTAATTGTCTACATTGTGGCATTTGTCATTGTGGTTATTTGGGGCTGTACTTTTGTGCAGACAAAGATTCTTATCAATGCAGGGTTGCGTCCCGATGAGATTTTCTTCTTTCGCTTTCTTCTTGCTTATGTTCTTATGCTGCCATTCGCAGGTAAAAGATTGTTTCTCGATAATGCGAAAGACGAACTCTTGGCACTTGCTCTCGGACTATCGGGTGGCTCGCTCTATTTTGTTACCGAAAATTATGCTTTGGCCTACGGCTATTGTTATAATGTGTCGCTGATAGTATGTCTTACTCCTCTGATAACTGCTTTTCTGGTTGGTCTGTTCTACAAACATGAGCGTATGAATAGCCGGGGGTATCGAGGCTCTATAATAGCTCTTGCCGGTATGACGCTTGTAGTCTTTAATGGTAACTATATTCTTAAATTGTCACCATTGGGCGACATATTGGCTTTTGCAGCATGTCTCTGTTGGGCAGCCTATTCGCTTATAATAAAAAGGTTACAGGCACGTTACCCAATAATTCTCATTACAAGAAAGGTGTTTGGCTATGGACTTCTTACCATAATACCGATGCTTGCTGTGAACGGAATATCGTGGGATATATTTCTCGTAGGCGATGCCGTAGTGTGGGGAAATATCTTGGCGCTTGGCTGTGTGGCCTCTATGCTCTGTTTTCTTGGCTGGAACTGGTGCTTGGATAAGATAGGTGTTGTCCGAGCAACTAATTTCATTTATCTGAATCCGATTCTTACGATGCTCACCTCGGCTTTGGTGCTTGACGAACGTATTACCAAGGAGGCGGTGTTGGGTGCAGCACTTATTCTTTCGGGACTTATATATATCGACAAGAATAGAGATAAGGAGAGATGAAAAATATCCATATAGCTTCTCGTGTTGTAGCTATATGGATTATTTGTTTATTTATGCTCCTCAAGGAATTTTGTTAGTGCAGGTCGCCAATCTTCTCCATTTTTAACTTGAAGTACATTAATTCCAAGATTGCGTGCGGCTTCGATGTTTTTGGCACCATCGTCGACAAAAAGTGTCTCTTCGGGTCTCATATTACCGTCGCGAAGCATTTTCAGGTATATCTTGTCGTTTGGTTTGGAGCAACGCATAAGATAACTTAGAAAAAGCTGGTCGAAGAGGTCGTCAAGGCTCTTTCCGTCTGCTGTGAATGAACGGCTTCTTGCCCATCCCTGCAAAAAAGGGTTAGTGTTGCTGAGTATCGAGAGACGGTAGTGGGGGCGAAGGCTCTGTAACCATTGCAGATACTCATTCTGTACTTTCACAACAAAGCCCATCCACCCCTCAAAGGCATCGTTGTAGGTCAACTCTCTGTTGCATAGCTTTGACAACTCCCGTACAAATTCATCGGCATTTATGTCGCCGTTCTCAAGAGCATAGAAGAGACCCTCCTGCTTGTAGCTGTTGAGGTATCGTTCGGGGTTTTTGAGTCCCAGACTGTTAAACTTTTTTAATGCATTTGCGGTATCAATCTCAATGAGCACTCCGCCAAAGTCGAATACAATATCTTTAATCATTTTTAGAAATTTCTTAGTCACTGCTAAGATAGGGATTTTTTTGCATTGTCTCATTCTTGTGAGCAAGATTTATGCTTTTTTGTTGTTACACAATACTAAAAGAGCTATCTTCGCATCTTGATTTTAAAGAAATTCTTAATTTATGGAGGATTTGACAGGAAGACTTGTTATAGGTGTATCGTCACGTGCACTTTTCGACCTCGAGAAAGAGAATGAGATTTTTCTCAGTGGCGGTATAAAAAAATACAGACAGTATCAAGAGGCGCACGAGGATGAGCCTCTTGAGCGTGGTACGGCTTTTTATCTCGTAAAGAGTCTTTTGGAACTAAACAAACAGGCAAATAGGCCTATCGTAGAGGTTGTTGTTATGTCGCGTAACAGTCCCGAGACGGGTATGCGTATGCTTAAGTCGATTGACAAATACGGACTCGACATCACACGTGTTGCGCTCTCGGGTGGCGAGTCGCTGACAAAGTATTTGAAGGCTTTCTCCATCGACCTGTTTCTATCTAAAGACGAGAACGATGTTCAACGTGTCATAGATTCGGGTATATGTGCAGCAGCGCAGATTTATGCTCCTCCTACCGAGTTTAACCCCGAGGATAGCCGAGTGAAGATTGCTTTTGATGCCGATGCCGTTATCTTTTCGGATGAATCGGAGTGTCGATATAAGGCCGAAGGAATAGATGCTTTCTATAAATATGAGAAAGAACATGCCGATGAACCTCTGAAAGAGGGACCTTTTGCCAATCTGCTCATCAAACTATCGAAGATTCAAGAGGCGTTGCCTACCTCTATCGAGCTTTCGCCTTTGCGTTTGGCTATTGTCACTGCACGCAGTTTGCCGTCACATTTCCGTGTCATAAAAACTCTGCGTAAGTGGGGAGTGTATGTCGATGAGGCCTATTTCCTCGGTGGCTTGCGAAAGGATGAGGTACTCAGGGCTTTTGGTGCACATATCTTCTTTGACGACCAGGATACTCACCTCTCCTCGTCGAGTCGTTATGTCCCTTCGGGTAAGGTTCCCTATCACTCAAATTCGCAAATAAACGAGGTGCTTAATGCCCGTAAAGAGGGTGGTGATAATATGCATTAGTATTCTATGGAATATATTATTTTGTTCATTGCTCTTATATGCGCAATTGTCGGTGTTATAGGTGCTGTCTTACCAGCTTTGCCCGGTCCTCCGCTGAGTTTCGTAGGGGTACTAATCTTGTTCTTGTGTAGCTCCGAGGTCTCTATAGTTACTCTCGTTGTATTAGGTCTTGCAGCAGCCTTAATAACTCTGCTCGATTATGTCGCTCCAATATGGTTGACCAAGAGGGTTGGTGGCTCTAAATATAGTATGTGGGGAGCAGGAATAGGTATGCTTGTAGGGCTTTTCTTTAGTCTGCCCGGTATAATTTTAGGACCGTTCATAGGTGCGCTTATAGGAGAATATATGGCTGGGACACCGAAAGATAAGGCTTTAAAGGTCGCTTTTATGTCATTTGTCTCTTTTATGCTGACAACCGGAATAAAATTTGTCTATTGTGTGTTCATCCTTGTAATGATAATTATCGATTGTTGGGCTGTTATTTGGCAGTGACATATAAACAAAAACAGTGGCTTTATTGTTTCACAAATAAAATTTGTGAAGTATGAACAGGACTGTATCTGTGATTTTATGGGTAATTGTTACGCTGGTGGTTGGGCTTGTATCGAGCTTTTTCCAATCGGCAGCAAGTGATGAATGGTATAATGCGTTGCAGCGTTCTACGTTGACTCCGCCCGACTGGGTTTTTCCTGTTGCGTGGACTATTTTGTATATCCTGATGGGTATTTCGGTGGGGTTACTGTATGGTGTACGTTCTATATTCACACGGATGTTGAATATAGTTTATCTTATTCAGCTTGTTCTTAATTTCTTTTGGACCTTTCTGTTTTTCTATATGGAGAGTCCGCTTTTAGCACTGATAGATATTATGCTCCTTGATATTGCGGCACTTATATTTTTTGCAGGTGCATTTGTTGTTCACCGTTCATCGGGTTGGCTTTTCCTGCCCTATCTCTTGTGGTTGGCATTTGCGAGCTATCTTAATTGGTTTGTGGTTATGTATAATGGTTAGAGATGGTTTTTATAATATATTCGGCCGTGTCGATTGATATTGACACGGCCGAATATATTTATGATGCCTCTTTAATTTTCTTAAGCAACTCTTTTTGCTGCTCGTTTAGTGTGGGAATTGTAAGTTTTAAAGAGACGAATAGGTCGCCTCTGTTTTCTTCGTTCTTATAGAATGGAAATCCTTTTCCCCTCAGACGTAATTTGGCATCGGGCTGTGTGCCGGCCTTTATCTGCATTCGTACAGTGCCGTCGATGGTGGGAACGGTCAACTCTCCGCCAAGCAACAGTGTGTAGAGGTCGATAGGCAGGGTGGTGTAGAGGTCGTTGCCGTTACGGGTGAATTGGCTGTCTGGCTCTATTTTGAAAGTAATGTAAAGGTCGCCGCGTGTGCTTCCTTGAGGTGCTACGCCTCCTTGTCCTTTCAGACGTATCTTCTGTCCGTCGGCAACACCGGCAGGTATTGTAAGCCTTATGCTGTTGCCGTTTATGTTAATCACTCTTTTGTGTGTTTGTGCAGCTTCGCGAAGCGTAAGTGAAAGCTCGGTCTGCAGGTCCTGTCCCTGACGCGGGGCATTGTTGAACCCGTAGAAACCTCGTCCACCGAAGAGACTCTCGAAGAAGTCGCTGAACTGACTGCTGTTTCCGGCGCTGCGGCTGAAGTCGCCGAACCCTCCGAATCCTCCAAAGTCGTAATTGCCATATTGTTGTCGTTGTGCTTCGAACTCCTCGGCATGTCGCCAGTTTTCACCATATTCGTCATACTTCTTACGCTTCTCGGGGTCGCTCAGTACCTCGTTGGCCTCGTTTATCTGTTGGAAGCGTTCTTTTGCATCTGCATCTTTGTCGTTGATATCGGGATGATACTTCTTTGCCAGTTTCAGGTAAGCCTTACGTATATCCTTTTGGGTAGCATTCTTGTCTACTCCCAATACTCTGTAGTAATCTATGAAAGCCATAATATGAGTTTTTATATATGATATACAACAAATAGTGTGCCAAAGTGGTTGAGTCGTCTGTTTTGTCGCATTATAACAATTAAATAAAGTGAAAACTTGGAGTAAATGGCAGAAATAGAGTATATTCGCGAGCAAAATACAAATAATCGACAAAATCAGAGGTATATGAAGAACTTTTTCAAATTAATGATTCTGCCTATATGTCTTTTGGCAGTAGCATGCAGCAGCGACGATGAGGGGTATAATGCCGACACCGCAATAACTCCTTATAATCCTATGCCCGAGAACTATAAAACGGTGAAAAGTATAAAGATGAGTGTTACCGACAGTAAGGGCGAGCATAGTTGGAACTATACATTCAACTATGATGCACAGCGACGCATCAAGTCTATCGATGGCGATATATCAACTTATCAGCTAAGAAACAATACCCGTTGGTATAAACTGAATATTAAATCGACAACCGAATATCAATTTATTGATAATAATCTTGGAGTGATATATAATGCCTCGTTGGAGTATCCTACTTATCCCGATTGGAACACCACCAAGGGTTATCGTCTGCCGGGTGAGTTCAATTCAAAAGGTGCTTTAGTACATTTCGGTACATTCGATTGCGAGTATTCGGGTAATACACTCACAAAGGCATACGTAGATAATGGCCGAGTGTATTCGTTGCAACACGACCGTTACGGTAATCTAATCGGTTATATGTGTGAATATGGCGACTCAATTGCAGACAAACTTAATAAGTATGCCTATTCGCAGATAAATAATAAGACTAATATAGATTTTTCGGGATTTGTGGGTTATTGGGTTCCCGAACGCGAGATTTATGATAACGACAATTGGCTGTATGCTTTCTGTCATCTTGCGGCATTCGATATGTTGGGTGCCCGCAGCCTGCATTTGCCCGATGGCGAGTGGGTTATCGATGCTGCCGGTTATCCGGTCTCTTGTCAGCTTCCATCGGGAGTGAAAATGACGATAGAGTATTAAGAGGATTAAACAATATTATTATTAAAACAGTTTGCAGGTCTGACTTGCAAACTGTTTTAATAATATTAGAGTCTTATTTACAAAGATAATCCAAATACTCTTGTATTGCCTTTTGACATACGGGGCAGAAATTGCGCAGCTGATTCATCATGCATTGCGGAGTGGGACGGTATATTCCCTTTTCCAAATATCCTCCACCTTCGTATGCTCCCAATATAAGGTTCTCTTGTTTCTCTTTCAGCATAGCTTTATCGAACGTAGTAGGGATAGGTGTGTTTTTGTCTATCATACTCTTCCATTTTCTGTCGAAATCGACGAAAGTGGTAAGATTGGCTTCCCACGGCTCTTTCCCTTTGGGATAGAGGGCGCTGACGGTGTTACCTATCTCGACATATTCGTCACCCAGTCCAAGAAGCGAGTGACCAAACTCATGAACATATACCTCGCCCGTGCGGCCAGTCTTTCCGGCCGAACCCAGTCCATAGAAATTATAGATTCCACCGCCACCATATTTGTCAGTGTTTGTGAGAATGAAAATGCTCTCATAAGGGGCGCATGCTGCAATGTCACGCACACGCTGGAAATCCTCGACCATCTGGTAGCGTTCGCTGCCGAATGTAAAGAATCGTGCATCCAGGATGGTGTTTACCCATTTACCGTGTCCTGGCTCGCTTATACCCGACTCCTTAGATGGTGCCCACACTGCGCGTATGTTTATGCGGTGGCGATTCTTGTCAAATGGAGAATAATTGAAAAGAGCATTGCTCCACATCAGGCACGAGGCAAGGAATTTCTCTTTTTCGGCGGCTGTGAACCCATCGGGTAGCAGGACAATATCAAGTGAGTTCTCTATCGAACCGCCTATGTGAATGTCTACTTTCTCGTATGCATAGTCGGCAGGACGTATATTATAGTCTCTTACGTCGATGCTGTGCGAGTGTAACTTCTCCATTGCCTTTGTCTTTTGGTTACGTGCATATATCTCTATGCGGAAATTCTCCTTAGGCTCGGGAAAAACAACTCCTTCGGGATAGGAACGGCTTATTTTGGCTGCTTCGCCTGTTGTTTGCCATTCGTTGAAGAGTGTGCAGTAGTTGTTCTTGTATATTATCTTGCCACTCTTTTCGTCTATAATACGAAAATGTTGTTCGCCATAATCGAAGGGGTTGATAAGGGCTTTTCTTGAACCGGCCCATGCTCCTTCACGTTTTATCGCGTCGAATGTGTAATACTCTTGATTATTGTTGCCTCCATGGTGAAAATCGTACCTTAATGTGCGACCTGTAAAATAGTCGTCGAATACAATCTCTTGTGCCGGTGCATTGGTGTCGATGTTACTCTTTATGCTTCCGCACGATGTCAGAAGCAGCAATACGAATGCTGTGGATGTTACCAATTTTTTCATTGTTATGTACATTATGGTTATTATAAGCGCGAAGTTAAGAAACTTTATCTTAATTTTACAAAAAAGTATCTTCTAATATTTAGACATTACAGTTTTATTCTTACCTTTGCGCTAAGCGAACGGTTTATATAAGAAGTGTATTATGCCGTTCCTACTGAAATGTAATAAGAATTATTATTAACAGATTAATTGAGGTAATTGAAATGAAGAAATTTATTGTTTTAGGATTGGGTCTTTGCTTCGTTTTGTCTTTCAGCTCATGCAAGACTTCAAAGGAGAGTGCTTATAAAACAGCATATGATCAGGCTAAGCAACAAGAGCTTGTTCAGGGCGAGAGTCAGGTGGCCGAGCCTATTGAGATTGCTCCTGTGACAACATCAACTTCTAATACAACAACAGCTGCTCCCGTTGATATGACTTATCGCGAGGAGAAGGTGGTGCTTGCAACAGGTGAGCAGGGTGTGCTTAAGGCATTCAGTGTTGTCTGTGGCAGTTTCGCTTCTAAAACAAATGCCGATGCTTTGAAAGCGATGCTTGTTGGTGAGGGTTACAGCGCACTTGTAGTTCAGAATCCGGCAACAGGAATGTACCGTGTAGTTTGTGCTACTTACGATGATAAGGCACGTGCTGCTGAGGCTCGCGACCAGTTCAAGGCAAGCCACCCCACCGATGCCGACTTCCAGAAGTCGTGGTTGCTTTATAATAAGTAATATCGTTGGATAAATAAACATTTCTTGAGGATACAAAAGATGGTACGGCTTTCTGCTGTACCATCTTTTTGTTATATACTATCATTCTGCGAAAATTAATTAAATATTGTTTAAATATTTTGTAAGAGAAAAAAAAGTGCTATTTTCGCAAACAGACAATTAAAATAACACAAACTAACCTTTATATTTTTATGAGTAAATACCCAAAAATAGGTATTCGTCCCACTATAGACGGTCGTCAGGGGGGAGTACGTGAGAGCCTTGAGGAGAAAACAATGAATTTGGCAAAGGCAGTGGCAGAACTTATCTCGGCAAATGTAAGATATGCCGATGGTAAACCTGTCGAGTGCGTAATTGCCGATGGTACAATAGGTCGTGTTGCCGAGAGTGCTGCTTGTGCAGCAAAGTTCGAGCGCGAGAATGTAGGTGCAACTATTTCGGTTACATCATGCTGGTGCTACGGTAGCGAGACAATGGATATGCATCCTCATTGGCCTAAGGCTGTATGGGGCTTCAACGGTACAGAGCGCCCCGGTGCGGTGTATCTTGCAGCGGTGCTTGCCGGTCACGCACAGAAAGGTCTGCCCGCATTTGGAATCTATGGACACGATGTACAGGACCTTGACGATAATACAATCCCCGCAGATGTTGCCGAGAAAATCCTGCGTTGGGCACGTGCTGCTGTGGCTGTGGCTCAGATGCGTGGCGAGAGCTATCTTTCGGTAGGTAGCCAGTGTATGGGTATTGCAGGTTCTATCGTCGACCAGAACTTCTTCCAAGAGTATCTGGGTATGCGCAACGAAAGTGTCGATGAAACCGAGATTCTGCGTCGTATGGACGAGGGTATCTACGACCACGAAGAGTATGAGAAGGCTATGGCGTGGACCGAGAAATATTGCAAGCCTCGCGAGGGTTGGGACAAGAACCGCCCCGAGAAGCAGAAAGACCGTGCCGGCAAGGATGCCGATTGGGAGTTTGTTGTAAAGATGACTCTTATTGTGCGCGACCTGATGCTTGGTAATCCTCGTCTGCGCGAGATGGGATTCAAAGAGGAGGCTATCGGACACAATGCCATCGCAGCAGGATTCCAGGGACAGCGTCAGTGGACCGATTGGAAACCCAATGGCGACTTTACCGAGGCGCTCTTGTGCAGTACCTTCGACTGGAACGGCATACGCGAGGCTTACGTGCTTGCTACCGAGAATGATGCTTGCAACGGTGTTGCAATGCTCTTTGGCAAGCTGCTCACAGGTTGTGGACAGATGTTCTCGGATGTTCGTACATATTGGAGTCCCGAGGCTGTTAAGCGCGTAACAGGCAAAGAACTTACAGGTCTTGCAGCAGGTGGTATGATTCACCTCATTAACTCGGGCGCTACTACACTCGATGCAACGGGTGCAAGCACCAACGCACAGGGCGAGGCTTGTATGAAACCCTGTTGGGAGATGACCGAGGATGATGTTGAGGCTTGCTTGGGTAACACAAATTGGATGCCTGCCGACCGCGACTATTTCCGTGGAGGCGGTTTCTCGTCGAACTTTCTTTCTAAGGGTGGCATGCCTGTGACAATGAGTCGTCTTAACCTTGTAAAAGGCCTTGGTCCTGTTCTTCAGATTGCCGAGGGTTGGACAGCCGATGTTGCTCCCGAGATTCACGAGGTACTTAATATGCGCACCGACCCCACTTGGCCTACAACCTGGTTCGTTCCCCGTTTGTGCGACAAAGCTCCCTTTAAAGATGTTTATTCGGTGATGAACAATTGGGGTGCCAATCACGGTGCGATAAGCTACGGACACATTGGCGCCGACCTCATAACCCTCGCTTCGATGCTGCGTATCCCCGTATGTATGCATAATGTCGAGGAGGATAAGATTTTCCGTCCTGCCGCTTGGAATGCATTCGGTATGGATAAAGAGGGTGCCGATTATCGTGCCTGTCAGAACTACGGTCCTGTTTATAAATAATTTAATAATTCTATAAGAGGTGAGCCTGTGGCCTCGCAGTTTCGGGTCGCAGGCTCTCTGCTATTTATAAAAATATTATTATGAGTGAAACAAAATTAACAGGTTATAAGGTGCAACAATACGACGGCCCTGTAAAACGTTTCTGTCAGACACTTGACCTGAAGGATAATCCCGAACTCATTGCCGAGTATCGCAAACGTCATAGCGAGGGCGAGGCATGGAGTGAGATTCTCGATGGAATACGCGAGGTGGGTATCCTTGAGATGGAGATTTACATCGTCGGTACAAGGCTCTTTATGATTGTCGAGACACCGCTTGATTTTAATTGGAGTGAGGCAATGGCACGACTCTCGACGCTGCCGCGCCAACAGGAGTGGGAAGACTATATGTCCGAGTTTCAGGTGGCACCTCCCGGTGCGTCGTCCGACGAAAAGTGGGTACTTATGGAGCGTATGTTCCACCTGTATAATGCAAAATAAAAACTATGGAGAATAACATTAAACCGAAACTTGTAGAGAAGAAGTATCTGCTTCCGTTCATTCTTATAACCTCACTCTTTGCTCTGTGGGGTTTTGCCAATGATATTACCAATCCTATGGTAGCGGCTTTCCAAACATTGATGGAATTACCTGCTTCCGAGGCATCTTTGGTGCAGTTTGCTTTCTATGGCGGATATGCTACTATGGCGGTTCCTGCCGCACTTTTCATACGAAAATATAGTTATAAGAGTGCAATCTTGCTTGGATTGGCTCTCTATGCTATTGGAGCTTTCCTTTTTATTCCTGCGGCAAATTATCAGATGTTCTCGTTCTTCTGTGTGTCGTTATATATCCTTACATTCGGTCTTGCTTTCCTTGAGACAACGGCGAATCCGATGATTATGTCGTTGGGCGATAAGGAGACTGCCACTCGACGTTTGAATCTTGCACAGGCTTTTAATCCTATGGGTTCGCTCTCGGGAATGGCAGTGGCATCACTGATTGTGCTTCCTTCGCTTATGTCGGATAAACGCGATGCGGCAGGTGAGGTTATCTTTCATGGGTTGAATGAGGCTGAAAAAGCTAATATTCGTCTGCACGACCTTGCTGTTATCCGCGACCCGTATGTGGCTATCGGATTGCTTGTAGTGCTGGTGTTTATTATTATTCTTATAACAAAGATGCCCCGAACAAAGGAGCAGGGCGAGAGAGGGCCTCTGAAAGATACTTTCGTGCGCTTGTGGGCTAATCGTCCCTATCGCGAGGGTGTTGTTGCACAGATGTTCTACGTGGCGGCTCAGATTATGGTGTGGACCTTCATCATCCAGTATGCCGATAATTTGGGAATAAACAAGGCTACAGCGCAGAATTATAATATTTTGGCTATGATAATGTTCCTTTGCAGTAGATTCATTGCCACGTATCTTATGCAATATGTCAATTCGCGTAAATTGCTCATGATATTCGGTGTGGGTGCTGCACTTGCATCATTGGGTACAATCCTTATTGTGGGTAAAGCGGGTCTTTATTGCTTGGTTGCCATAAGTTTCTTTATGTCGCTTATGTTCCCCACAATATACGGAATAGCTCTTGAAAATGTCGAGAAACGTGACACCGAGCTTGGTGCCTCTTTCCTTGTGATGGCTATCGTTGGTGGCGCAGTAATGCCTCCCTTGCAGGGAATGGTGATAGACTGTGGAACTCTTTTTGGACTGCCGGCTGTAAATGTATCTTATGCCTTGCCAATGGCATGCTTTATTATTGTTACAATATATGCTTATAGAAGCAGTAGGCTTTTGACTCATAAATAGAAATGTCTGATATGTAATGTGAAAATCCCGCTTTTTTGTGGGATTTTTACGTTATTATAGCGTTGTTTATATTTTTTTTTGATGCAATAGAGAAAACCTTTCGGGTTATTTGGCTAACTTTGCACTCGTATTACGATTTATCCTCATCCCTACGAGCGACAAGGCTTTAACGTCTGTGTTATATCGACCGAATGAGAATCTCTCCTCGCTATTATTTGAGATTACTCACGCAAGGTTCGGAATGACAAACGTTGCAGCGATTAAAGAATTAAGAGATAATAAGAAATTAATGGCACGCATTTTGGCTATAGACTATGGGAAACGACGCACCGGATTGGCTGTGACAGATGAGTTACAGTTGATTGCGGGTGGGCTAACCACTGTTGATACCAAAGAGCTTCTTAACTATCTTCTCGACTATATCAAGCGCGAACCGGTAGAATGTATAGTCATCGGACTTCCCAAACAGATGAATAACCAACTGTCCGAGAATATGGTGCGCATAGAACCATTTGTTAATCGTCTGCGTAAACTCGTTGATATCCCTGTCGAGTATTACGACGAGCGTTTTACATCGGTGCTGGCACAGAAGGCTATATTGGAGTCGGGAATTAAAAAGCAGGCCCGACGCAACAATAAAGAGCTGATAGATGAAATAAGCGCTACCATTATATTACAGTCGTATATGGAGAGTCGAAGATTGAAAAAAACAATGTTATGATATTACCTATTTATTTGTACGGACAGAGTGTCCTTAGAAAAGTTACCGAGGATATAACACCAGAATATCCCGAGTTGAAGAAACTTATAGCAGATATGTTCGAGACCCTTACACAAGCCGAGGGTATTGGCCTTGCTGCACCGCAGATTGGATTGCCAATCCGCCTTGTGATTATCGACCTTGACCCTCTTGCCGAGGACTATCCCGAATTCAAAGACTTTAAGAAGGTCTATATCAATGCACATATAGTAGAGACCTCCGAGGAGACCGAAGCAATGGAAGAGGGTTGCCTGAGTGTTCCCGGAATACACGAGAAGGTGACACGTCCCACACGTATACGTGTACAGTATATGGATGAAAACTTTAACGAGTATGACGAGTGGGTCGATGGCTTCCTTGCACGTGTGATGCAGCACGAGTTCGACCACCTCGAGGGTAAAGTGTTTGTCGACCGTCTCTCGCCCCTGCGTCGTCAGATGAATAAAAACCGTCTGATGAATCTGCTTAAGGGTAAGGCACACTGTACATATAAGACAAAAAGAGTTCTTAAATGAGTAGAGTGGGAAAGATAATCCTCGCTCTGCTGATGATGTTCCCTCTATTTGTCAAGGCGCAACTGAATACCGAGCAGGTGATGATAATAGGGCGCAATGCGCTCTATTTCGAGGATTATGTTCTCTCTATACAATACTTTAATAAGGTTATAGCGGCACGTCCCTATCTGCACGAACCCTATTTCTTCCGTGCGCTTGCCAAATATCATCTCGACGATTATAAAGGTGCCGAGGAAGACCTCACAAAATCAATAGAGCGAAATCCTTACGTATCGCGCAGCTACCAGTTGCGCGGGCTTTGTCGTGCCGGTTTGGAGGGGTATGTCGATGCCGAACGCGATTTTCGCATGGCAATAAAATATGACCCTCAGAATCCTATCCTGTGGCAAAATCTTGCAGTAACGGCAATAAAGCGTGAACAGTGGAGTGCGGCGGCCGAGATAATAGACTCTATGCTCATATTTTCACCACGCAATGTCGATGCTTATCTTATGCGTACACAAGTAGCAATAAAGCAAGAGGACACGCTGATGGTACAGCGCATGATGACCGAGGCTTTCAAATGCGACAAATACTCGCCCGAGGTATTTTCCCTTGGTGCTATGCTGCTTTGTGACAAGGAACGCTACGAAGAGGCCGAGGAGAGTATCAACCGTGCCATAGAACTGATGCCCGGACGCGGAAGCAGCTATCTGAACCGTGCGCTCATACGCTACTACCGCAATAATCTGCGTGGTGCGATGGATGATTACGATCTTGCGTTGTATGTCGACCCCGATAATTTCTATGGCTATTATAACCGTGGACTTCTGCGTATGCAGCTTGGTGACGACAATCGCGCAATAGAGGACTTCGATAAGGTGCTTGATATAGACCCCGATAATGCCATGGCGCGTTTCAACCGTTCTATTCTAAGGAGTAATACGGGCGATTTTTCGGGTGCTATAGATGATATAACACGTGTATTAGAGGATTTTCCTACTTTTGAATATGGTTACTATTGTCGCGCCGAGGCACGGCGTAAGATTGGTGATAAAAAGGGTGCCGAGGCCGACGAGATGTGGCTTTTGCAGTATCGTATGAAGAACAGCCTTGCTCAAGGGGCATCCTCGAATGACTCGGTTCGGAGTAATGGAGAAAAGGTGCGCCGTCGTTCCGACCGTAACGTGAATAACTACAATAAGATGGTTGTTGCCGATGACGAACCCGGCAGACAGTATGCAACCAACTATAGAGGTAAGGTGCAGAACCGTAATATACACATTGAACTGTTGCCTATGTTTGCTGTGACCTATTACGAGCGCCCAAGAGACATTAGTACTTTCATACACTACTATAAGCCCATCGACGACCTTGTGCGCTCGGGAATGTTGTTGCAGAATGTGTTGCTTACCAACGACGAGAGGGCTTTGAGCGAGCATGAAGTCGAGAGACATTTTACCGGTATCGACATAAATTCGAAGCATATAGCCGAGTATCCCGATGTGTTGGCTTATCGCCTTGCACGAGCACTCGATTTCTATCTTGTGCAGGATTTCAGTGCTTCGCTTAGCGACCTTGACGTGGCACTTGCCCTCGAAGGCGATATGTGGCTTGTCTATTTTATTCGTGCAACGGTGCGTGCAAAATTACTCGAGTCGCAGAGCGTAAACCGTATGGCTGCCGATGGCTCGTATGCCGTAGCCAAAGAGAATGCACTGCCCGATATCGACTATCGTATAGCGCGTAACGACCTTGATATGGTTATTGCCGAAATGCCTGATTTTGCATACGCCTATTATAACAGGGCAAATGTGTCGGCTAAATTGAGTGATTTCAAGTCGGCGGTGGTCGATTATAACAGGGCTATTGAACTTGACGATAAACTGGCCGAGGCATACTACAATAGAGGTCTTGCCAAAATATATCTGGGACAGACACACGAAGGCATAGCCGACCTTGGTAAAGCCGGTGAACTTGGAATATATTCGGCGTATAATGTGATTAAACGCTTTTCGGGGCAGGAATAGTTGTTGTAAAAGAGTGAATTTTCATTCATCAACTCAAAAAAGAGATAAAAAATACTTATATACAACCGTTTCAGCGAATAATTTATTATCTTAGCGCCGCTTTAAGAAAAAAGAATTAATAATAAGAGTAAGAAACTGTTTGTTTTTATATCGTCGGTCTTTATAGAGCAAAAAATGGTGTGTTTTGTTGTTTTTCAGAGCAATATAATCGTAAAAAGAGCAGAGCAGACTTTTTGATTGTAAATGACAGCGAGGCATGCAGCTTCTCTGCTTTTTGAGAATTTTAACAGCTTATAAATTTTATACTATGATAAAGATTGCATTACCCGAAGGTGCCGTACACGAATTTGGTGCCGAGAATTATGGAAAATCGTTTATCGAACTTGTTTCGTCGATAGACCCGAAAATACTTAACACAGTCGTTGCTGCAAGAGTCGATGGCACTATTGTCGACCTTCGTGATATCCCCGCAGATGGTTGTGAGGCGCAGCTTGTTTCAATAGAGGAGAAAGATGCGCTGCATGTACTGCGTCACACTGCAACACACATTATGGCCGAGGCCGTTAAGCACCTTTTCCCCGATGCAAAGGTGACAATAGGTCCTGCAACCGAGACCGGCTTTTTCTATGATTTCGAGTGTCCTCCTTTTACCAAGGAGAATCTTGAGGCTATAGAGAAAGAGATGAAGAAAATCATCAAGTCGAATCCCCGTATCGAAAGAAAAGTTATCTCTCGCGAAGAGGCTATCGAACTGATGAAACAGAAGGGCGAGCCTTATAAACTCGAGCTTATTGATGCCATCCCCGAGGGCGAGAGAATCACAATATATACACAAGACGACTTTGTAGACCTTTGCATGGGTCCTCACCTTCTGAATACAAGATTGATAAAGGGCTTCAAACTGCTCTCTACATCAACAGCTTATTGGCGTGCCGACAAGAATAATGCCTCTCTTTCGCGTATATACGGAACAGCTTTCTTTAGTAAAGAGGAGCTTGAGGCGTATCTTGCACACCTTGAGCACATAAAGAATATCGACCACAACAAGATTGGTCGCGAGATGGAACTCTTTACCACTGTTGACGTTATTGGTCAGGGACTTCCTCTGCTTATGCCTAAGGGCGCGAAGATAGTGCAGACCCTTCAGCGTTGGATTGAGGATCTTGAGGATAACGAGTGGGGTTACATTAGAACAAAGACTCCGCTGATGGCAAAGAGCGACCTCTACAAGATTTCGGGACATTGGGACCACTACAAAGAGGGTATGTTTGTCCTTGGCGATGAAGAGAACGACAAAGAGGTGTTTGCTTTGCGTCCTATGACCTGTCCTTTCCAATATTATGTATATAAGGCGACACATCACTCGTATCGCGACCTTCCTTTGCGTTACAGCGAGACTTCTACTCTGTTCCGTAACGAGGATTCGGGCGAGATGCACGGACTCACACGTGTGCGTCAGTTTACAATCAGCGAGGGTCACCTTATCGTTCGTCCCGACCAGATGGTCGAGGAGTTCAAGAACTGTCTTGCTCTTGCAAAGCATGTGATGGAAACACTTGGTTTGCAGAATGATGTTACTTACGTTCTTGCAAAGTGGGACCCCGAGAACCGCAAGAAATATATCGGCGAGGCCGAGGTGTGGGAAGAGACACAGGAACATATCCGTCAGATGCTAAATGAACTCGAGATACCCTTTGTCGAGGAGGTAGGCGGTGCGGCATTCTACGGTCCTAAGGTAGATATTAATGCCAAGAACGTATACGGTAAAGAGGATACCATGATTACCGTACAGTGGGATGCTCTGTTGGCTGCACAATTCGACATGTATTATGTCGACCAGAATGGCGAGAAGGTGCGTCCTTATATAATCCACCGTACAAGTATGGGTTGCTACGAACGTACACTCGCTTGGCTCATTGAGAAATACGAGGGAAAATTCCCCACATGGCTATGCCCCGAGCAGGTGCGTGTGCTGCCCATCTCGGAGAAGTATGGCGACTATGCTTACGAGGTTGCTGCCGAACTTAAACGCAACGGAGTGTTGGTACACGTCGACAACCGTTCCGAGAAAATCGGTTACAAGATTCGTGACGCACGTAACAATCGTGTACCCTATATGCTTGTTCTTGGACAGCAAGAGGAGGAGAATCGCACAGTTGCAGTGCGCAGCCGATTCGCAGGCGATGAGGGCGTGAAGCCTATTGCCGATTTTGTGGCTCAAATTTGTGAAGAGATTCGTACAAAGACGATTCGCAAAGTAGAGGTTGCCGAGTAAAAAAACTGTCAGAGTATTCAAAATAGTTAATTATGGAGAAAAAGTCTCTTTTTCTCCATAATTTATTGAAAAAAACAGATGTAGCGCGAAAAAAAATAGTAAACCTCTTCTTAATTTGAAGAATAAATGCTAAATTTGCGCCGCATTAAGTGAAAAATAGTAAAAACTTAAAAGAACCTTATCAATTTTCTGAATGAAGAACGACAATCTGAAGAATCAGTATCGTGTAAACGAACAGATTCGCGTGAACGAAGTACGTATCGTAGGCGATGACATTGAGTCAATGGTACTTCCCACATCAAAAGCTCTGCGTATGGCAGAGGAGAGAGGTGTTGACCTTGTAGAAATTTCGCCCACAGCAGTTCCGCCGGTGTGCCGCCTTATTGAATATTCAAAATTCCTGTATCAGCAGAAAAAGCGTCAAAAAGAGCAGAAAGCAAAGCAGGTGAAGATTGATGTAAAAGAGATTCGTTTCGGTCCTCAGACCGACGAGCACGATTACAACTTCAAACTGAAGCATGCGATTGGTTTCTTGCAGGATGGCGATAAGGTAAAAGCTTACGTATTTTTCAAGGGCCGCTCGATACTTTTCAAAGAGCAGGGCGAGATTCTGCTTCTGCGCTTTGCAAAAGATCTTGAGGAGTATGGAAAATTAGAAATGATGCCTATACTCGAGGGAAAGCGTATGACAATTATGGTGGCTCCTAAAAAAGCTGCTCCTGTAAAAAAGGAGAAGCCTGCGCAACCCAAGCCCGAAGCGCCAAAAGCCGATAATGAGAAAAGCGAGTAACGTTGTATAGTACGTTGCCGTAATAATACTAATCAATTAATTTTTTAACAATGCCAAAAGTAAAGACTAACTCCGGTGCCAAAAAAAGATTCGCTCTTACCGGAACGGGTAAAATCAAGAGAAAGCACGCTTATCACAGTCACATCCTGACTAAGAAGACAAAGAAGCAGAAGAGAAATCTTGTACACTTCACAACTCTCGCACCTGCTAACGTAAAGAGTGTTAAGGAACTGTTGTCACTGCGTTAAGTAAAAGAATTATTAACCGAATGTTTTTAGCCGAGGGTAAATTTAAAAACAGCCCGAAAGTCCGCGAATGGCGGCGCTAACATTCAAAAGAATTAAAACTATGCCAAGATCAGTAAATCACGTTGCTTCAAGAGCAAGAAGAAAGAAAATTTTAGGTTTGACAAGAGGTTACTTCGGTGCCCGCAAGAATGTGTGGACAGTTGCCAAGAATACTTGGGAGAAGGGTCTTACATACGCTTTCCGCGATCGTCGTAACAAGAAACGCGAGTTCCGTGCACTTTGGATTCAGCGTATCAACGCTGCTGCACGTCTCGAGGGTATGTCATACTCGCAGCTTATGGGCGCTCTTCACAAAGCAGGTATCGAGATTAACCGTAAGGTTCTTGCCGACCTCGCTATGAACAACCCCGCAGCTTTCAAGGCTATCGTTGACAAGGTTAAGTAATATCTCCTACTACGATATTAGCTACAATGCCGTTCTTACATAAGGACGGCATTTTTTTATTCAGTGTGCTATGGGGTAGAGTAGAGGCAAAAAAACTCTCTACGCAACTGTTGCGGGCGATTAAAAATCGCCCCTACGCGCAATGAGTTTTATTAATGTGTATAAAGTGTTTATATCCTCGCGGATAGTAGGGGCGATTTTTAATCGCCCGAATCATTGCTTTGTCCGATACGTTTGCAAAAGTAACTAGAAACAAGCAAATATGAAGAGATTATCTATGTGTTAATTATTGCTTGTGTTTCGGGCAGAGGAAGGGAATATGTCGCTTTGCGCCCGAATAACAGCTTTGCTCATTACCGCTGTTGCGGGCGATTAAAAATCGCCCCTACGCGCAATGAGTTTTATTAATGGGTATAAAGTGTTTATATCCTCACGGATAGTAGGGGCGATTTATAATCGCCGGAATTGTTACAGAAAATTCCCTCTTACAGCTTAATTGTCGTTAATTGCAGGAGCAGACAGCGTTTTATATTCCATCGACTCGATAGGGTTTAATAGGCTTTAATAACTCACAATTAACACTATTTAACAAAATCGGGGGGGGTAAAAAGTACTATTGTGGTATATTTGCAATATTTTAGAGTAATTTTGTGTATTTGGGAAAACAACAACTTGTCCTGCTCCGAAATTTTATATTAAATTATCAAAAATTATAACTAACCTTAATTTTAAACCTATGAAGAAATTTTTGTTTTTCTTGGTTGGCGCACTATGCCTCTCGACACAGGTGTTTGCCGACAAAGTGACTGCTTCGACAACATTGCCCACTGATGGCAAGCCCGAGCACGTTTACACAATGGTAAGCGGCAATGGCGCGTTTGTAGGAGCTACAACTGCCCCTGTGCAGGGTGACGAAGAGAATGGCCTTTTCGCTTTCTACGCTGTAGAGGGTGTAAACGGTGCCTATTACATCTACAGCCATAATGCGAAGAAGTGGTTGGGATATGACAAGGCTGCAAGCTACAGCAACGGCAAGAGCTTTGTTAAACTTTATGACAGCAAGCCCGACGGTGCTTACTTTAATGTAAACAATTATGCCGATGATAACTATGAGATTGCTCCTTATACAACAAGCGGCAGCGTGGCAAGCAAGTATCTTAACTACTACGAGGGTGCTGCTGCCAACGTCGGAAAGACCCTTGGTCTTTGGCAGGATAATGGCGCAAAGGATGGCGGTAGCCGCTATACTTTCACCGAGTTTGTGATTGCCGAGCGCACATATACAATATCGGTACCCGAGGGTATTACAATCAAGATTGATGGTAAGGCTTATTCCAACGGCGATAAGATTACTGTTGAGGGTTCTCTCGACAAGAGCAAGGTTGTAGTAACTGCTCCCGAGGGGCAGTTCGCTGTTGTATCGGTTAATGACGTAGAGAATACCATTACGGTAAATGTTGCTACATTGCCTACACAGCCCGAGTGTGCACCCTACGAGAATGCTTGGGTATATCCCAAACAGCAGGACAATGTGGGCGATGCAATCATCAGCGAGGGTGAGAATACTTATACTCTCAGCAACAATGTGCTTGCTGCAAGCTATGTCAAGGTGGGCGATGCTCTCTATTTTGCAGGTTCAAATGCTATGAATCTTGTTGCCGGTACCGAGCCTTTTACCGTGGCATTTGGCAGCGGTGACAATGTACCTGCTTCGGCTATGACACTTAAGAGTGTTAAGAGTGAGACTCTCTCGCCCAAGGCCGATGCTATCGGCGGTGCCGAGCATTTTGGCGGTGTACAGCTTGTAGCCGAGTATGAGTACATATACAAAGAGACTAAGATTGAGATTCTGTGGCGTGCGGTATTGCGTAACGGTAGCCACTATCTGCGTACCGAGATGGAGCTGACAGGTGTTGACAATGTTGATATGTTCAACGTAATTCCTATGATTTACAACGTCGATACCGAAGCAGCAGGCTCTGCTCCTAAAGTTGTTGGTAACACACGCGGTGCCGTTCTTGCAAGCAATAAGATTTTCGCAGGTCTTGAGACTCCTACTGCCTATAACACAGTGGGTGAGGCTACAGGTGAGACTGACCCCTGGGAACTTGCCGAGACTCTTCCAGTTGTATCACTCACTGCATCGTCGTGGGAGCGCGTAGATGAGGTGCCCAATCGTGTAATCGAGGCTACAGGCGCAGGCTATCCCAATGTATATGCATACGTTGTAGAGAATGTAGAGCTTAAAGAGGGACAAAAAGTTGAGACAACAGTGCAGTACACAAGCGGTTCGCACCGTCTGAACTTTGGTGGTGCCGACCTGTTGGATGTTACAGGTAATATCTCGGCTGTTGACTATCACAGCGGTTATTCGGGTGGTCAGCATAGCGATAATACATTCAGTTTTATCGCTCCTTACGATGGCGTATTCTCAGTGCGTGTATTCGTCGAGGACAAGACCGAGTCAATCAATGCATCGAGCAACCTCACTATCAGCATCTATAATGCTAAGGAGGGCGTTGTTGTAAATACTGCTATTGTAGGAATTCAGGGTCGTTGGAGCCGTAACACCACACTTGCAGCAGGCGAGACATGGAAAGTAGCCTCGGTAGTGGGTCTTATTGCACAGGACGGCAAAGAGACAAGCGAGAATATCCGCGAGACACAGAAACGCCGTTCGTTCCTTGCATATAGCGAGCGCGAGCGTGCAGTGCCCTGGCGTGTATTCCCCCATTATAACAGTTGGTACGAGCTTAACATCGACCGTAACAATGCTGCCCCCGGACAGGAGCACACCAACTTCACATCCGACCAGGTAATGGATGTATTGAAACAGTGGAAGACAAACTACTACGATAAATATGGCGAGGGTATTGTTGCTTTTGTAATTGATGACGGTTGGGATAACTACGGTCCCTGGACATTCCACAAAGGATTCCCCAACGAGATGCGCGATATGGCGGCTGCTGCCAAGGAGATGGGTGCAGGTGTAGGTGCCTGGTTAGGTCCCGTTGGTGGCTACGGACAGAGTGGTAACTATCGTCGTGCTTATTGGAGCAATCAGGGCGGTATGCAGCTCTCGAACCCTGCTTACTATGAGGCTTATTTGAAGGCTGCCAATAATCTTGTTTGCCAGCAGGATGGTGTAGAAGGCTTTAACCGCGCTACCGATAACTACCTCTTCTTTAAGTTCGATGGTATTTCGGCTCAGTTCTCGGCTACAGGTCCCGATGCCGGTGACACAGGTAACGAGAATGCCGAGGGTATCATCCGTCTTGAGCAGTATGTGCGCGAGAATATGCGCGAAGATATCTTCTTCAATACAACTGTAGGTACATGGGCTTCTCCCTTCTGGTATCAGATTAGTGATGCAACTTGGCGACAAGAGGCCGATTATGGCGAGGCTGGTAACAACAGCATCGACCGCGAGAAGTGGATTACCTACCGCGACCGTCTGGTTTATCAGAACTATGTACAGAACTCTCCTCTTTGCCCCATCAACACAATGATGACTCACGGATTCATCCTTACTAAGTTTGGTGCGGTATCAAAGAATATGACATACGACGCTGTTCTTCGCGAGTTGCGTTGTGCGTTCCTTTGTGGTTCGGGTATGGTTGAGCTTTATGCCGACTACTCTCTTATGAACAGTATCAACGGTGGTAAACTGTGGGAAGACCTTGCCGAGTGTGTTGCTTGGCAGAAGAAGAATGCCGATGTTCTGCCCGATGCTCACTGGGTAGGTGGAAGCCCCTGGACAGGTAGCGTGCAGCAGGTTTACGGTTGGGGTGCTTGGAACGGAGCAAAAGCTACATTGGCTTTGCGTAACGGTGCTAACAGCCCTCAGACTTATAAGTTCACACTGCGTGAGGCACTTGAAATTCCTGCAAATATCAGTGGTGCAATAGTTCTTAACAAGTCGTTTAAGGAACAGGAGGCACTCAGCGGTCTTACCGAGGGTGTTGCTATCGACATCGACCAACAGCTGACTGTTACACTTCCTGCAAGCTCGGTATACGGTTTCGATGGTTTGAACAGCGACCCTTCACAGGTCCCTTTTGAGGTTGTCGACATTACTCCCAAGAGCGCGGAGTCTGTCGAGGTTATCAAGATTACTTTCAACGCCGAGATTAAAGAAGGTACTGTAAACGAGAATACACCCACAGGTGGTTCACTTGCACTATACGACGAGACAAAAGAGACAGTTGTTGCATACAACAACGGCTTTACATTAGAGGGTAGCACACTCACTGTTAGACTCGAAAAGAAGGTAACCACCCCGGGTACCTACCATCTTCTGATTCCCGAGCCCGTTGTTGCCCGCGCCATAGACGACAAACCTTATAGCGGTTGGCACACAATAACAGTAGTTGCCCCTACACCTCTTGCTATTGAGAGTGTAGAGCCTGCCGAGGATATATTCTCGCTTAAGACCATTGCTCTTACATTCAACAAGGAGATTGCAGACGCTGCAACAGGTGCCGAGGTGCTCTTTGTCGACGGGGATGGTGAGAGTGTAACATCTGCTACATACAGTGTCGAGGGTAAAGTACTGACCGTAACTCTTGCACAGGAGGTAACAACTCCCGGTGAGTACGCTGTTGTAATTCCCGAGGGTGTAGTCGTTGGTAAGGCCATTGGCGATGCTTTCAGCGGTGTGCAGCCTGTTGTAATTGAGGAATTCGATGTTTATGAGCCTACTTATACAGGTTCTAAGACACGCGGCGACCGTAATGTTAACTCTATTAGTGTAGCAAGTACTGCATACGGTGCAACAGAGTATGCGCTGTCAGAAACCGAAAAGGGACTCGATTATGTAGTGCTAATTAATAAAGAGGAACCTGTGAACTTTGTTGTTGCTCCCGGTGAGGAGGTTATCCCCACTGTTAACGCTGCCGGTTCTTGGGTACACTTTGCTGTATATGTCGACTACGATGGCGATGGCTTTAAGGCCGGAATAAAGGAGGGTAGCAATTGGGAACCTACAGGCGACCTTGTTTCTTACTCGTTCTATAACAATGGTGCCGACAGCGACGAGCGTGGTTGGAACAGCGTGGGTGACGAGATTACCGGTGGCAACCGCAACAAGCCTTCACTCCCTGCGTTCAAGGCTCCCGAGAAGGAGGGTACTTATCGTATCCGCTTCAAACAGGACTGGTGTAACATCGACCCTATGGGCGATTCAGACGGTAAGTTCGGTGACTTCAAGGAGAATGGTGGTACCATCATTGATGCTCTGCTTGTAGTAACAGCAACCGAGGGCATCGAGGATGTAAATGCCGAAGCCGAGAGCAAAGGAGTTTACGACCTTACAGGCCGCAAGGTAAAGAAAGTTACCACTCCCGGTCTTTACATTGTAAATGGTAAAAAAGTGCTGGTTAAGTGAGAGCAATGATTGATAAGCTTGCTTAATCAATCATTGCCGAACGCAAAGCAGTTGCCCGCAGGCAAAGTGCTGGTTAAGTGAGAGCTTGATAAAGCTGATTAAGTAAATAGTTACTTATATATTGAAACAATGTCTTCATCCTATAATAGGGTGGAGACATTGTTTTTTAGTAAGGGTTCGGGCGATTAAAAATCGCCCCTACGCGCAATGAGTTTTATTAATGGGTATAAAGTGTTTATATCTCCGCGGATAGTAGGGGCGATTTGTAATCGCCCGAATCATTGCTTTGTCCGATGCGTTGGCAAAAGTAACTCCCAAACAACCTGTTAATTCTTACTTGTGATTCGGGCAGGGGAAGGGAATATGTAGCTTTGCGCCCGAATAACAGCTTTGCTCATTACCGCTGTTGCGGGCGATTGGAAATCGCCCCTACGCGCAATGAGTATCAATGATTTATTTCCGCGTTAATCCTCGCGGATAGTAGGGGCGATTTGTAATCGCCCGAATCATTGCTTAGTTCGATACGTTTGCAAAAGTAACTAGAAACAAGCAAACATGAAGAGATTATCTATGTGTTAATTCTTGCTTGTGTTTCGGGCAGGGGAAGGGAATATGTAGCTTTGCGCCCGAGTAACAGCTTTGCTCATTACCGCTGTTGCGGGCGATTGGAAATCGCCCCTACGCGCAATGAGTATCAATGATTTATCTCCGCGTTAATCCTCGCGGATAGTAGGGGCGATTTGTAATCGCCCGAACCATTGCGACTGAGAACAGCCGATTAAACTGTTTCATTAATCGCGTTCGAGAAGTTCGATAACGTGTTTTCCTTAACTTCTGATAGATGATGAGGATAGCCCCTTTAATAATCTTGATGAATCTAAAAGAATAAAAATATAATGAAAAATAGAGGATAAAATTTGCTTTTTAGGAATAAGTGTCGTATGTTTGTGTACGGTTTTGCTGCATCGATTGACTGGGAAACTCATCAATTTAATCTGAAAACCGAGATGCCTTCATATTGTTCAATGGCGGGCCACGCCTTCGGGTAGCTTTAGAGAGCCGGTGGATTACAAAGAACAGGAGCGCTCAAATCTTATATTCTCGGAGTTTCATCGTTCTCTTCGTGCAGCAAAACTTTTTTGTGTCTATATGATTTGTAGTTTGTCTCACTCTGACGCGGTGGGATATTTTTTACTTTCGTCTTTTATCCTATTTGCTTTTCGGGTGATTGGAAACAGCCGATTAAGCGAGTACAAAGGTTCGGGCAATTAAAAATTGCCCCTACACGCAATGGTGGGCTGGTGTCTCACTGTTTTTAATTATTTCCTCCTATACGTAACCGATTATTAAAGAACAAGTCCCATCCCGACACCGTCGGGATGGGACTTAATAGCTGTTATGACAAGAGTTTACTTTACTCTCAGCTTGCCGTCCTTTAATACAACAGTGTAGCTCTTGCCTTTCTTTGTTCCAAAATTCAGAGTGCTGTCGCCGTAGCGTAGGCTGCACTTGCCACCGTTTTTCGATTTTATAATGGCCTGTGTCAGTTTTCCCTCGTTCCAAGCGATGTCTACGTCGAAGCCGCCCTTCGCGCAGATTCCGTTGATGTTACCCTCGCTCCATGCATCGGGAAGGGCAGGGAGAAGATGAATGAATCCCATGTGGCTCTGCATAAGCATCTCAGTGATACCTGCTGTACCACCGAAGTTTCCGTCAATCTGGAAGGGAGCGTGTGTATCCCACAGGTTGTCGAGGGTGCCGTTCTTCAATAGATTGCCAAAGAGGGTATATGCGTGGTTGCCATCGTGTAGACGTGCCCATTGGTTCAGTTTCCAACCCATGCTCCATCCTGTTGCTCCGTCGCCACGATGCTCAAGCACCACCTTTGATGCTTTGGCAAGGACCGGTGTTGTTACGGGTGAGATGGTGTGTCCGGGATGCAGACCAAAGAGGTGGTTCACATGGCGGTGCTGATCTTTGGGGTCGTCGATATCTTTGCTCCACTCCATAAGCTGTCCGTAACGGCCAATCTGATAGGGGGCGAGTTTGTCGAGCACCTGCTGCCACTCTTTGCGTAGTTTGCTGTCTACACCAAGCACCTTGCTCGCGTCGATGGCATTATGCATAATCTCGCGCACAACACCGTGTACAAAAGTTGCACCCTGGTCGATAGGACCGTGCTCGGGCGAGGTAGAGGGGGCAGCAGTGTATGTGCCGTCCTCTTTCTTCCACAGATAGTCCATAGCAAAGATGGCGCTACTCTTTATTATCTCGTAGCCGGTCTCTTTAAGGAATTTCTTATCGCGTGTATAATCGTAGTAGTCCCATACGTGTGTTGCCAACCAAGGACCTGCCATGGGGTTGAAGTTCCACGACATATCCTGACTGATTAGGGGAGCTGTGAATCCGAAAATGTTACCCGATATGCTGGCTGTCCATCCGCGTGCGCCGAAATAGGATTTTGCGGTTACGGCACCGGGCTTCATAAGGGTGCGTATAAAGTCGACAAGGGGAAGAACACACTCGTCGAGGTTGGTGGCGCAGGCGGGCCAATAGTTCATCTGCAAGTTGATGTTGTTGTGATAATCGACACGCCAGGGACCATCGACGTTGTTATGCCATATTCCTTGAAGGTTGGCGGGAAGGTTGCCGGGGCGCGAACTTGCGATGAGCAGGTAACGACCAAACTGGAAGTAAAGCTCCTCTAATCCGAAGTCGGGCTTACCGGTGCGGTAACTCTTGAGACGTGCCGGAGTGGGCAACGATGCTACACCGGGGTACTCAAGGGTAGTGGGGGCGTTGGGGTTAAGGTCGAGGCTCACACGGCCGAAGAGTGACGAGTAGTCGGCATAGTGCTCGGCAAACAGTGTGTCGTAGCCTTTTTTAACAGCATTCTGCATCCAAGTGTTTGTTGTCTTCTCGGGGTCTACACCAACGTATGTTTTGGGGTCACTGAAGTCGGGGTCGAAATTGATTTTATAATCTGTGTCGGCTGTCACATAGAAACATACCTCATCGGCACCTTTTATTTGAATTCCGTTCTTTTGCAGAGTATAATGGCCGCCTTTTGTAACAGCCTTGATGCGTACGGCGTATTCCATGCCGTTGTTGTCGAGTTTTGCTTTCCACAGAAGTTGGTCATTACTTGCATGTATCAATGTGCCCTCAGAAACGGGGTTTGGAGCATAGCTGAATGTTAGGTTCTGCATTCCCGGCTTACTTGCGCTGAATTTCATTACCAGCACGTTGGCGGGGTACGAAACAAATGATTTACGTTCATAATTAACGCCGTCCTTGGTGTATTGTACCACTGCGAGCGCCGAGTCGAGCGAGAGGATGCGCTTGTAGTCGCCAAGGCCAATCATGCTGTGTCCAGTCTCGATGTGTATCTCGCCCATTGTGGTGAAGTTACCGAAACGGAAAGGTTTTTCGCCATAGTACTCGTATGCTGCGGTACTGTTGAAATTCTCGCGTGTCAGTTTTGCCGCTTTTGTCTCATCGCCATCCATGAATGCCTGACGAATGTCGTCGAGCAGATGTGCCGACTCCTTATTTACGTTCCAATAGTACTCGGGGCCCTTCTCGGTGTTGGGGCCGCCGCGCCACAGAGTTTTCTCGTTGAGGGTGATGCGCTCGGCCTCAAGAGAACCCATGATGTTGGCACCGATACTGCCGTTTCCAATGGGTAGCGATTTTGACTCCCACTCCTGGTCGGGGTTATAGGCTCCTTCGCCTGCCCATTCGGGCTTTCCTTTTCCTTGCCAAAGGTCGGGGCGACCTCCGTACCATACTTGTCGACCGTTCAATGTTGTTGGTTTGTCGAACCACACCGATAGACCTTTTGTGTAGTCGGTCTGTGCCTGTGCAGCGAGCGCCAACAGCGCTGCCACTGCAAATGTCTTGATTCTTTTCATTTTGTAGAATTATTGATTATTGTTTTTAGTTCCGAATTTGGGGTCAATCTTCAGCATTGCCGATACAATGAAGGTGGCAAGGCAACATATCATTACCCATACAAAGAAATATTTATATCCTATAGCCTCTTGTATATATCCCGATACCATTCCCGGGAGCATCATTCCAAGCGCCATAAAGGCGGTAGAAATGGCATAGTGGGCTGTCGCATATTCGCCTCGAGAAAAATATATAAGGTACAGCATATATGCTGTGAATCCGAACCCATAGCCAAGCTGCTCGACGAATATGCAACAGTTTATGATACTCATATCATCGGGCTGTGCATAACTGAGGTACACATATACAAGGTCGGGCAGAGAGATTGCAAGCACCATTGGCCACAGCCAATATTTAAGTCCCTTTACCGATATACATATTCCACCTAATATTCCTCCTATTATAAGTCCGATGACACCTATTGTGCCGTATGTTATACCAATCTGCTCGGTCGATAGTGCCAGGCCGCCTACATCCTTCCCATCCAATAGAAATGGGTTAATCATCTTCACCAACTGCGCTTCGGGCAAACGGAAAAGAAGCATAAAGAGCAGGGCAGGTATTATGCCCGGTTTCTTGAAATAACTCGATATTATATTCCCGAAATTATTGAAAGCCTGGGAGGTGCTGCTTATATTGCGTGCAATATCCTTGTTTGGTTTGGGTAATGTGTATGAGTGGTAGAAGCCCATGCCGAATAGAATTATTGCAAGTATGCCGAATGTAATACTCCAAGCTAATGCTATGTAACCTGTACTCTCTTCCAATCGTCCGGCAAGGATTATGAGTACACCCTGTCCGAATATAGTGGCTATACGATAAAAAATACTGCGTATCCCGCTAAAGAACGATTGTTGCTGCTCGTCGAGTCCCAACATATAAAAACCATCGGCTGCAATATCGTGTGTCGCCGAACTGAATGCTATGAGCCAGAATATACACAGCGTCCATTGGAAGAAACTCTCTACCGGGATAAGGAACGCTATCGAACCAAGTGCTGCGCCCATAATAAGCTGAGTGGTGATAATCCATCCGCGGCGTGTCGAGAGCATATCGACAAACGGACTCCAAAAAGGCTTAATAACCCATGGCAGATAGAGCCAGCTTGTGTACAGAGCTATAGCTGTGTTGTCTATTCCAAGACGCTTATACATGATTACCGAAATTACGGTAACGGCAAAGTAGGGGAGTCCTTCGGTAAAGTATAATGTGGGTATCCAAGCCCATGGATTATTCTTGCTCATTGAACGAAAAAAAGTTTGTGTTAATGATTACTATGCAATGATTGTCTATTGCGTTGTAAATTTCGTTAATTTATGGCAAATAAACAAATTTTATTTATGTAGATGCTATTTATATAAATGAATAGCTTCGCTTTTTGGTTAAAAAAACTAAGCGTTAATAAAAAAGATAGAAAATAGGGGTAGGAATTGGAAAAATTATGTAATTTTGGCAAAATTGTGTATATGATAAACGGACAATAGTTTCGGGCAACCCGATTTTTTGTGAGGAATTATTGAACGTACAGACCTAACAACCTTTAAATTTATAACTTATGAAACTTAAAACAGTTGGAATTTCACTGTTGGCGGCATCTCTTTTGGGATTACCGCTTTGCGGCTTTGCTCCAAAAGCGTACGCCGAAACTAATGTGATGCAACAGGATGGTGGAGTAGTCAAGGGTGTTGTAAAGGACACTAAGGGCGAACCCGTATTCGGTGCCATCGTGTTTGTGGTTGGTACCACAAACTCGGCTCAGGTCGACTTTGACGGTAACTACAAACTCGACCTCGTAAAGAAAGGCTCTACAATCTGTGCTCAGATGATGGGTTACCAAAAACAGGAACTTGTTTGGAACGGTGGCCCTCTTAACTTTACTCTTGCCGAGGAGACCGAGATGCTCGAAGAGTTCGTGGTGACAGCTATGGGTATCATGCGTAAAGAAAAGTCTCTTACATACGCTACCCAGCAGATTAAGGCTGCCGACCTTCTTCAAGTGCAGGATGTAAACCTCGTAAATTCGCTCGAAGGTAAAATTTCGGGTATCACAATTACCCCCAGTGCCGGTGGTGCCGGTGGTGCTTCAAAAATCACCCTTCGTGGTAATAAATCTATTATGGGTGACAACGCTCCTCTTATCGTAATTGACGGTGTGCCTATGACAAACAGTATCCGTGGTCAGGTGAGCGATGCTGCCAACCTTACATATGCGGGTGCTACCGAGGGTGGTGACCCTATGTCAATGATTAACCCCGACGATATCGAGTCGATGAACGTGCTTAAGGGTGCGAATGCTGCGGCTCTTTATGGTTCACGCGCTGCCAACGGTGTTGTGATGATTACAACAAAGAAGGGTAAGCAGGGTAAGATGGAGGTTACATTCAACTCGAATACCACATTCGATACTCCTCTTCTCACTCCCGCTTTGCAGAATGCATACGGTAGCTACCGTGTCGACCAGTTCGGCAATAAGTCTATCGACTATAACAGCTGGGGTGCTCGTCTCAGTGGCGACGGCAAGCACATATATAGTGCAGCAGCCGACCGTCTCTACTATCCCGAGGGTACAATGCACGATGCCTATCTGCGTAACTATGCTAAGGACGACATTGCCGAATTCTACGAGCTTGGTGTAAATACCAATAACTCTATTTCGGTTTCAGGCGGTACCGAGAAGATTCAGACTTATGTATCTTACTCAAATTCTCACTCAGTGGGTATGATTGAGTCGAACCGTTACAACCGTAACACATTCGCGTTGCGTCAGAACTACAAATTGTGGGACCGCATTCAGTTGGGCGTTAACGTAAGCTACAATCAGGCAAAGACAAAGAATCGTGTCGGTGGTGGTACTGTAGGTAACCCCATCTATCATCTTTACACTACTCCTCGTGACGTGGATATGGATTACTACAAGGATAACTACAAGGCCAATGGTCAGTGGTTCTCTTCTCAGGCTCTTGTAGATGAGAAGGACGACCAGGATTTGAACCACAACGGCATTTATGGCGAGGGTCTTGTTTACACCGGTGCTCAGACTATCTATCGTCAGCAGGGCGGTGCTTATGTTAAGGATAACACCGGCTTTGCAATCCTCAACGGTCCTATGCAGCAGTATGCCTTCCAAGCTCCTATGCAGAACAACCCCTATTGGATTAGCAATATGGCTAATGGCGAGACAAACGAGGAGCGTTTCTCGGCATCGTTCAATGCTACTGTAAACATTCTCGAGGGACTGAACTTCCAGGCACGTGTATCTATCGACCACAGCAAATATCAGGGAGAGGATGGTACATACGCTACAACTTGGGGTCCCACAGATATGTACAAATACGGTACATACTATCTTAACAACAGCCGCACAAACGAGATTTACACCGATTATATATTCTCGTACAATAAGCAGCTTGGCGAGGATTGGAGTATCTCGGCTTCGGCAGGTTATGTAGGTCATACCATCAAGGGCAACTCAAGCAATACATACGTTGGTAACGCAACCGTAGATATGACTATCGGTGGTATCGTTCAGGATATTCCTACTATAGTTAACCGTTTCGACCCCTCATCGGGTGGAGCAGCTGTGACAAGCAAGGGCAAGAGCAGTGATTGGGACCAGGCTGCACTTGTTACAGCGCAGGTAGGTTGGAAAGACAAAATCTTCGTCGATGCTTCTTACCGTCAGGACTGGTATCGTCCCTTCAAGCAGTTTGCCGATTGGGGTTATGATACAAAGGAGAGCTATGGATACTTTGGTGTAGGTGCCAATGCCATCATCAGCGACCTCGTTAAGCTTCCCAAATGGTTCAGCTATGCAAAGTATCGTCTCAGCTATTCTGAGGTAGGTAACTCTATTCCTAACGTAGTCTTCAACGAGGTCGGCCGCAACGACGTATTGGGTACAGTGGGCGTTACATCACGTAACCGCTTCGACCCCGAGCCCGAGAAGACAAAGTCATTCGAGACAGGTCTTGAAATGCAGTTCTTCCGCGACCGTCTGAATGTTGATGTAACATACTATAACTCGGCAATGCACAAATCTTATCTCGAAATTGCAGGTTCAAACGGTAAGCAGCAGCCTGTGAACAGCGGTATCATCCGCAACCAAGGTGTCGAGCTTTCTGTTGGATACGACTGGGCTATCAACAAAGATTGGCGTTGGAATACCAATGTGAACTTCTCTTACAACCACAACAAGATTGAGGCTACCAACAAGGATAAGTATGGTTTCAATAAGGATATGTCAACTTCACTTGCCGAGGGTAAGATTCAGCTTCTCTACCGCAAGGGTGGTTCATACGGCGATATTTACGTGACCGACTTCCGTCGTTATTCTACCGATATTTATGAATACACTACTATTGAAGAGGTTGTAGACGATAACAATCAGCTTGTACAGCAGGAAGTTGTAAAGTATAGCTCTATTCCCGTCGAGGGTGGTAAGCTTGTGAACAAGGCTGGCGACCTTTACATCACTAACGGAAGCCCGGCTCTTGGCGGTTATGTCGAGGTAACCGAGTCGGGTAACCTTCGTGTACGCGATGCCAGCAAGAAGTTCCAGAAGTATGCAGGTAACCTCAATAGCAAGTATCAGCTCTCTTGGTCGAATACAATCAGCTATAAAGACTTCTCGCTCTACTTCCTCATCAACGGACGTATAGGTGGTAAGGTTGTTTCTCTCACCGAGGGTTATCTCGATTACTATGGTGCATCGGAGCGTTCGGGTAACGCACGTCTCTATGCCGAGAAGAATAATATTTACACCGAGGATGGTCGTCACGGTATGTGGTTGAACGACGGTCGCGATATGGTTGCTGTAGAGGACTACTATACATTCGTTGGTCGTGCCGATGCAAGCAGCTACATCTACGATGCTACAAACTTCCGTTTGCGCGAGCTTTCACTCGGTTACACATTCCGTAACCTCTTTGGCGAGTACAAGCACCTGAACCTCTCGTTCATCTGCCGTAACCTCTTCTTCTTGTATAAGGATTCTCCCGTTGATCCCGATGTATCGCTCTCGACTGCGAATGGTCTTGGTGGTATCGATGTATTCAACTTCCCCTCGGCACGTACATTCGGTTTCAACCTGAAGCTTAATCTTTAATAATTAGGTAAAAGAGTATAAACTAAATAAACAAAGGAAGATTATGAAAAAATATATAATGTTTGCCGGCTCCCTTATGTTTGCCTCGTTTGCGTTGCAGTCGTGTCTCGACTACGATGATCCGGGTGCCGAGCTTGGTGTTGGTTCTACAACAACCGAAACTACCGAATATGTCGGTAATATAGATACAATTCCTTACCGCGACTATGTTCCCACCGAGGCAGGAGTTAAGCTTGCCATCGACTCTATGAATAAACTCGGCTACTTTGGTCAGAGTCTCGGTGGTCAGTTCAATATGCGTGGTGGTAAGGAGAATGGTATGCCCGCTGCTCACGCCTACCAGCGTCAGTATTCTCTAGGTCCCGATACATACGCTCAGTACTTTACTGTTCCCCACAAGGACTTTATGTATGGTACACTGACATCTACCTACAACGTATCGGCCGAGTTTAACAATGGTCCTCTTGGTGCCTACACAATGGCAAAGAATGCCATTATGCCTCTGTTGCACCATCCTTTGGTCGACTCAATCCCAGAGATTAAGGCTATCAACCTGCTTTACTACAGCCTTATGGCTCAGGAGCAGGCCGACCTTTCGGGTCCCTTCACCTATCTCGAGGACAAGCAGAACTCAGAGGCTCCATACGAGTATAACGACCTTAAGACAATCTACTACGGTATTGTCGAGAATCTCGATACAATCGTAGCTTGTCTGAACCACTTCGAGCAGCGTCCCGAATGGTACAAGCAGCTTCTCTACAACGAGGTGCTTATGCCTTTCCATCAGACCAACCGTGCTATGATTACCGGTGATATGACTGTTAATTCATACATCAAGCTGGCTAACTCTCTTAAGCTGCGTATGGCTTTGCACATTGTAAAGGTAGAGCCCGAGACTGCAAAGCGTTGGGCCGAGGAGGCTGTTGCTTCGGGTGTTGTTGAGAATGCCGATGAGCAGTCGGCTCTCTATCCCATTGTAAGTGGATTTACTCATCCTCTTATTGATATTGCAAACAGCTGGGGCGACCTTCGCTTATGTGCTTCGTTCGAGAGCCTTCTTATGAGTCTTGACCACCCCTATTCAAAGTATCTCTTCTTGCCCAACAGCCAGGAGATTCTTAACAAGAAGACAGGTGAGAAATTAGAGCCGGGAACAAAACTCTGCGGTATCCGTGCAGGTGTTCTCGTAGGTTCGGGTCAGACATACGCTCTTAACCAGCGTCAGGCTTACTCTACATTCGACAACAGCGTAATGGGTGGTATGTTGCCTCCTGCTTACCTCGTAAAGTGGGCCGAGGTTGACTTCCTGCGTGCCGAGGGTGCATTGCGCGGCTGGAGCATGGGCGGTGACGCACAGTTCTTCTACGAGCGCGGTATACGCAACGGCTACATGGAAGACCCGATGTTTGCCGACCAGTTCCCATACAAGCAGAACATTGAGGAATACATAAGCCGCGAGGAGCCTAACGAATACTTCTGCATAGACCCCACAGGCGAGAACGGCACAATGGAGAGCGTAACCAAGATTGGTATAAAATGGAACGACGGTGACAACAACGAGACAAAACTCGAGAAGATTATCACACAGAAGTACATTGCACTCTTCCCGCTTTCAACCGAGGCATGGACCGAGATGCGCCGTACCGGCTATCCTAAGGTGTTCGCTATCCTTAATCCCGATGACGGTGACGGTTCGGTATTGCCGGGCGAAATGATCCGTCGCATTCCTTGGGTTCCGACCGACCCGCGCGTTCAGGATATTGTAAACAACTATGCGTTGCCTACATTGGGCGGTCCCGACGCACAGGCTACACGCCTATGGTGGGATGTTGACGCTCCTAACTTCTAACCAGAGCATTACAGAAAGAGCAGGTTCATGATGTGAAGTGAACCTGCTCTTTTTATCAATAAAAGGGAATGCATCTTTTCATAAAAAAGACTAAAAAGTGTTTCAGCGGAACTATCTTTACCCGACAAATACATTGATATTTAAAATAAATTACTACATTTGCTTTGCATGCAAGCACCTGAAATGTAACGGGATAACATTTTGCAAGCAAGATGCATGCAATTAAGGAAAATATTCATTAAAAAACTTTTATATAGAATATTTAATTATTAACTAACCACAAAAATCTGTATTTATGAAGAAACTCTACTTAGCAGGATTTGCGTTGGCCCTTGCCCTTTTCGGAACACCGGCCGCAACAACAGCGCAGAACCTTTCGGAGACAGCAACACAGGAGATTTATGACTTCTCCGGTTTTGATGTACAGAAACTGCTCGACCTTTTCTACACAGTTGAGCAACAGGGACGCAAGTACCCGACAATGGAGGAGCTCGAGTCTATCGGTATCCAAGCATCAGACATTGCATTCGTGCGTTCACACGTTCGCCGTGCCGAGATTCTTGACCGCAGCGACCGTCTCCGCCCACAGACCTACGAGAAGCGCAACCTCTTCCTCAACCTTCCTATGGACGTGGGTTCAGGCGGCGCAGCAGGCTATCCTAACGACAAGTTCGCAGCCGACGTATTCTCTATGTGGCAGTACACGAACCTCTTCGGTTCATGGAACCACGGATTCTTTCAGGCTCCCGGTGCTTGGGTCGATGCGGCACACCGCAACGGAACAAACATCATGAGCGGTATCGCATTCTTCGAGAGCTGGACCGAAGGCAGCGGTGACGGTGCTTACAGCGCACTCATTACCCAGAAGGTAAACGGCGAGTTC
>JAZNEI010000032.1:0-10398 GCA_045588485.1 Bacteroidaceae bacterium
TTTCCGTGCCGCTCAGACAAGAAACGACATTGAGATTGTAGGTATCAACGACCTTTGCCCCGTAGATTACTTGGCTTATATGCTTAAGTATGACACAATGCACGGTATCTTCGATGGTACTATCGAGGCTGACGTTGAGAACAACCAGCTTATCGTTAACGGTAAGGCTATCCGCGTAACAGCAGAGCGTAACCCCGCTGACCTTAAGTGGGACGCTGTAGGTGCTGAGTACGTTGTTGAGTCAACAGGTCTCTTCCTTACAAAAGAGAAGGCTCAGGCTCACATCGAGGCTGGTGCAAAGTACGTTGTTATGTCTGCTCCCTCAAAGGACGACACTCCTATGTTCGTATGCGGTGTAAACGAGACAACATACGTTAAGGGTACACAGTTCGTTTCTAACGCTTCTTGTACTACAAACTGCTTGGCTCCTATCGCTAAGGTTCTGAACGACAAGTTCGGTATCACCGATGGTTTGATGACAACCGTACACTCTACAACAGCTACTCAGAAGACTGTTGACGGTCCCTCTTTGAAGGACTGGAGAGGTGGTCGTGCTGCTGCAGGTAACATCATCCCCTCATCAACAGGTGCTGCTAAGGCTGTAGGTAAGGTTATCCCCGCCCTCAATGGCAAGCTCACAGGTATGGCTATGCGCGTTCCTACATTGGACGTTTCTGTAGTTGACCTTACTGTAAACCTCGCTAAGCCCGCTACATACGCTGAGATTTGCGCAGCTATGAAAGAGGCTTCTGAGGGTGAGTTGAAGGGTATCCTCGGTTACACAGAGGACGCTGTAGTTTCATCAGATTTCTTGGGTGACACTCGTACTTCTATCTTCGACGCTAAGGCTGGTATCGCTCTTACCGATACATTCGTAAAGGTTGTATCTTGGTATGACAACGAGATCGGTTACTCGAACAAGGTTCTCGACCTTATCGCTCACATGGCTAAGGTAAACGCTTAATTCGTTGATTAGCTTATGAAAATTATGAGGATGGCTCCTTTTAGGGGCCATCCTCTCTGTTTTCTTATCCTTGGTTGGGTGGACAAAAAGTGAGATAAAACTTATATAATTATCGGGCTTTCACGCTATTTCAAAAAAATGATTTATATGCCGAGGGATGCTTAATTTCGTGCGATGTATTTAAAATCCTTTGCCGAGAAAATACTATTCCTTTCCGCTTATTTTGAATACCGCCATATCACCCTTTGTCCCAATGCGCATAGGAGGACCCCACAGCGAAAGACCACTCGATACAAAAATGTGCGAATGATTCCATTTACGGTAGCCATGGCTCTGTTCAAAAAGTATATCTGTAGCAATATTACCGGGCCATATCTGTCCGTGGTGCGTATGTCCACAGAAAACAATATCAATCTCTTCCTTATCTATTTGTGATAGCTGTGTCGGTTGGTGCTCCACAAGGAACGATGCACGTTCCTTGTCTACATTTGCCACAAGTTTGTATACAGGAAGGATATTGGTTTTTAAGTTCATATCGTCGCGCAGTATAAGTTGAAGTCCGTTGGGAAGTTCTACTACTGAGTCTGCAAGCATCTTAATTGGTGTGCGCTCAAGGAATTTGTAGCTCTCTTCTATTCCACTGATATATTCGTGGTTTCCGGGTGCCATATATATTCCCATCGGTGCCTTTAATTCCCTTAACTCCTCGTCCATTTGTTCGTTATACAATGGAATAAGGCTATTGTCGATTAAGTCGCCACCTATTATAATAAGGTCGGGATTCTGTGCATTTATCATCTGCACAAATTTCTTTAGTTTCTCTTTTCCGGTACCATAGCCAAGATGAAGGTCGCTTACAGCCACGATAGTGGTAGTACCTTTCAGTGGCTTATCGAGTTTTATCTCGATAGTCTCTATCTTGGGATTGAGGTTATTTATATATCCATAGGCGAGTATGGCTGCGGTTATTCCCAGGGCAATGAGAAAACCATAGCGCAAATTTTTTAGGAAGAAGAATTTCACAATGTCAATGGCAAGCAAAGATAGTGTCATATAAAGAACAAATACCATCCACGTTGTACCAATACCGAACATTGTCTTGGGTATAAACTCGGGTAGGTTGCTATGGCGCAATGCCATAACAATGAATAGTTGGAACGCCATTAGCCAAAAGAGAATACCAAAGATAACCTTAATAATCCAATGTACTTTCTTTATTGTCCGAAGCGCTCTGATAAAGATATATGCATTTCCTATGAAGAAGCATACGAGAATTGATATTAACAGTAGGCTCATTTTAAATATGTAATTATTCATTTCTTACAAAAATACGAGACTGTTCAAGTATTATTATTGTACAGTCTCGTATTTAATGTTTTTTAAGAATCTGCTATTTCAAATTCTCAATGAAATATTTGCTCAAGCGCTCGAATACGTGCATACGTGTGTAACTGCCGAAATAGATGCTGTGGTTGCTGTCGGGGTAGAGTGCCATCTCTACGTGTTTACCGGCCTGATTAAGCTCGTGTACATATCGTAGCATATTGCGGAAGTGTACATTGTCGTCGGCTGTACCGTGAATGATAAGAAGTTTGCCATTAAGCTCATTTGCGTGTAACACTGCCGAGCCGAGGTCATATCCCTCTTTGTTTTCTTTGGGAGTACGCATAAAACGCTCGGTGTACACGGTGTCGTAGAAGCGCCAATCGGTGGGTGCTGCAATGGCTACACCGGCTTTGAATACAGCATCATTCTGGCTCATAGACATAATAGTATTATATCCGCCGAAGCTCCAACCCCATATACCGATATTATTCTTGTCGACGTAGGGTAGTGTGCCAAGATACTTTGCAGCCTCTACCTGGTCGCGTGGCTCGTAATAGCCAAGCTTCATATATGTACATTTACCAAACTCGGTTCCACGGCCTCCTGTACCACGTCCATCAACACATACCATGATGAAACCCTGCTCGCTCATATATGTCTCGAATCCTGCTCCGGGATACATACCTGTGTACCATGTGTCTTTAACCTCCTGAGAGTAGGGACCGCTATACTGGTACATAATCACAGGGTATCTTTTGTTTGCATCAAAATCGTGTGGCTTTACCATCAATCCGTTAATCTCAACACCGTCGCTTGTCTTAAACGAGAACAACTCTTTCGAGGGAAGTTGCATTTTCGACATTTTCGACTTTAGTTCGTTGTTGTCGATGAGTGTTTTTATAACGTTGCCCTTATTGTCGTTCGTGGTAACTACAGGAGGGGTATTAAGGTTGTCGAATGTATTTATGAAATATTTCATTCCTGCGCTGAAGATGGGGTTATTTGTTCCTTCTCCCTTTGTCAGACGTGTCTTGCGACCCTTCTTGTCAATCTTGTAGGCATTGTTGCGAAGAGGACTGCCCTCGTTGCTCTTGTAGTAGAACTCATTCTTCTTCTGGTCCCAGCCAATGAAACCTGTAACCTCGTAGCTACCTTCGGTGATGGGGCGTACAAAATCGCCACCTATTGTATAAAGGTACAAATGATTGTAGCCGCTGCGCTCACTATGAAGGATAAAGTGTTTTTCGAAGAACTCTAAATTGGCGTATGTAGCCTCATTAAGATAGGTGTCGCTCTGTTCGCGAAGAATGCGCTTGCATACTCCCGAAAGAGGATTTGCAGCAAATATGTCCATTGTGTTCTGATGACGGTTCAGCGTCACCACAGCAAGTGTTTCGGGGTCTTTTGTAAAGCGTATACGAGGGATATAACTCTCTTCATCAAGTTCTAATTTCAGTTCGCGTGTCACTCGGCTCTTTACATCGAATGTGTGTACCGATACTTTCGAGTTTGGTGCGCCGGCAACGGGATATTTATAGCTGTAGGGTGCCACGTAGGGGTCGTACTCAACTTTGTTTGTCGAGGGAATATACATTGGCATGTCATAGTTCATAACCTCGCTCTCGTCGTAGCGTATATAGGCAAGTACCTTGCTGTCGGCACTCCAATCGAAAGAGCAGTTTGTCGAAAACTCCTCCTCGTAAACCCAATCGGGTATACCATTTATAATCTTGCCGAATTCGCCATCAGTTGTAATTTGCGACTCGCTGTTGTTGAACAATAATTTTACAATAAAGATATTGTTGTTGCGTACAAATGCAATCATTGTACCGTCGGGCGAGAACTTGGGGACCTGTTGCGAACCATTCTCAGACAACGGTGTTACCTTGTTGTTCTTGCGCGAATAGATGTAGTGGTCGGCTGTGTATGAGCGACGGTATATGCTCTTTGTGTTTGTCTGAATAAGAATCAGGCTCTCGTCGGGTGAGAATTGATATCCATTGACAGCCTTGTTGCCGAATCCGCGTGCTGTGGCTGCGTTGAAAAGCGTATCAACAACCTCGCCACTTTTGAAAGAACATTTGAGAATCAGTCTGCCACCACCGCCTATGCGAGCAAAATGTTCACCATCGGCCATTGGCTCTATTGCCGAATAACGTTGTGCCCAAAAAGCGTTCATAGCACCCGAAAGGGTGAATTTGCCATCGGCAAGCATAGGCAGAGCCATAAGTGCCGCAAGCATTAGAGAAAAAATACGTTTCATAGCTTATGTGTTTATTGTTTAATTGTCGCTAATATCTTGCGAAGATACTCTTTTTTGTTGAGATTCCGAAAATTTATGACGCTTTGTCAAAGTATTGCTGTTTAAATTTATAACAAAATAGATAGGTATGCAAAAATAGCATACAAATAAGAACCTTATTATATTGTTTAGTGGCTAAGAAAATATCATAACAAATAAATTTTACTACATTTGCATAAAGTATATTTGTGAAAATATACTGCTTAGGAATATTAAATCAAAAATTGGTAACTCTCCAGAGGGTAGGATAGATTTCTTTTGTTAGAGTGTTTAAAAATGTTTAACTTTATATTGGATTTATTACTATGGATTTGTTCTTGCTTTTATTTGTGGCTTTGGCACCGGCAATATTTCTCTTTATTTATATAAGGAAAAAAGATGAGAAGCGTCCCGAACCCATCGGTCAGCTGTTGAAGGCTTTTGGTGCCGGTGTACTTTCTGTAATTTTGGGAATAACACTTTCTCTTATTCTAAGAGCTTTTGGTCTATATTCCGACTCTTACGATTCTGTTATGGGCGCTATGCAACTTTCGCTTTTTGGTGCAGCTCTGCCCGAAGAGGTTGCGAAATTTTTTATGTTTTGGCTTGTAGTGCGTAAAAATCGCTTCTTCGACGAGCGAATGGATGGTATTGTATATGCCTCTTGCGTTGCACTTGGATTCGCTGCTTTAGAGAATATTATGTATCTTATAAATTATTACGATACGTGGGTTCAGGTAGGATTTAATCGTGCTATACTCTCGGTTCCCGGTCACTTCTTCTATGGTATACTCATGGGATATTACTATTCGCTTGTCAAGTACAAGAATCCATCATTATTTAATATCTCAATGGTACTTGTTGCACCTATCCTTGCACACACTCTGTACGATTTCTTATTGATGACGATAAAACTGAGTTCAGCTTATGCTCTTTTTGTCTTTGTCGTTTTCTTCATATTTTTTATTTTTATGCGTAAACGTGCTTTAAGTAAGATTGATGAGCACTTAGAGGAAGATGAAAAAGATTTTCAATTGCTGGCATCCTATGAAGGGTGCTCCTCCGAGGTTAATGATGCAGGAACTGCGGTGTCGGAAGATAATACTGTTTCGGAACTTTCATCAGCGGAACAATACTCTTCAAATGTTGAAAAAGAAGATGATGAGCATTCTGATGACGATTACATTGTTGATAAGTATTTTGGTGGTCGAGGTAATAGTTAATCCCATAGAGGATTATATGTAAAAAATAAGAGGTGTATCGGCTTTTCGTCTGATACACCTCTTATTCTATATTACCTCTGTCGGTAACAGCTTTACTCTATGAGGTCCTTTAGCAGCATTAATTCAAATGCCGATGCGCCACGCTCGATAAGTACCTTTTCATCCTGTTTCATAAGTTGCTCGAACTGTTCTCTGTTGCACATTGATGCTGCTTTCTTGTATAGCTCGACTGCTTGTGGGCGGTTACCGGCAATCCATTTTACATGTGCAGCATTTATGTAGTCCTCGAGACGCACCTTGCTATGTTGCAGCAGTCGGTCGTAATAACGCTGTGCTTGCTCGTCTTTGCCTGTAAGGAACGAGCACCACGCTATTGCTCTTGTGGCACGCTGTGAGTCCGCATCGAGATACTCCACTTTGAAGAACCGTGCAAAGGCCTCGTCGTATCTTTTAAGTATTGCCAGACATTCGCCTGTCTGAAGCAGTAGTGTCAGGTTCTCGGGGGCAACCTCCTCGGCTGCAATGTAATAGTGCAGTGCGTTCTCAAAATCGCCCGAGAGACGATAGCATTGTGCTATATGACGCATAGTCCACAAACTGTCGGGCTGTAAGATATCTGCTTTTGTGTAATAGTCTATGGCTGTGTGATAATCACCCTCTTTCTGAAGGCAGTAACCCATCTTCTGATAGAACTGTGCATCACATCCTCCCTCGGCTCCCCGGCTCTCCAAAGCTTTGCCGGCTTCGGCTGCTTCGCTGTAATACTCTTTTTCCACAAGGTAGTGGAATGTGTGTTGTATTGCCTCTGAGCTTTCCATCAATGGTACGGGTATATTGTTGCTCAGCAGATTCAGTGATTGTGTAAACGGGTCGGTAAACTCTTTGCCATAGCGCGACAGTTTGAAGAAACGGTACAGGTCCTGAATGTATTGGTTACCAAATGTTTCACTCTCTTGCTCCTTAGGAGCCTTTGCCATTGTATCGGGACCCTCTTCGGCTCCTTCGGGTATCTGTTGCATTAATATCTCGCGTTGTTCTTGAGGTACTTGTCCGAATGTGAAGCAGAAAGAGTATTTGTCGCTGTTGCAGAAGAATCGTGACGAACATATTGCATCGAGCAGGGTCTTGCGACCGTTAGAATTGTCGGGCATAAGCTCGGCTATCTGTGGTACGCTCTTGTCGAACGGACGAAGCCAATTACTCATCTCCTCGAAGAAAGGGAAACGTTTCAGTTGCGAGAAAGTACTCATATATACGTCAGCTCCCTCTATCTGCCATTTTGCCATTTCGTCGAGTTTGTTCTTTATATCGTCATTCTCGACCCAGGCCTTCCACTCGGGGTTTTTCTCCTCCTCTTCCAGCTCTTTTATAATATCCATACCAAGCTTCTCGCTGCTGTGCAGATGCGGATTTTTCATCATTGCCGGGATAATCTCTTCACGCATCTTGCGGTCTATTTTCTGTGTCTCTCGGCAGCGCAGCAATTGTATCTGTGTTGTACCTATGCGACGCATTACCTCGGGTGTGTCGCGTAAAGTCTCTATTGCCTGTATAAGTTCGGGATAATATTTTATTCGTTTGCAGTGAGTGGTGAGTGCTATTATAAGTCCTATGAGAGCACGTGTTGCGATAATTGTCTCGTCGCTTACCGAGAGATGGCAAAGTATGAGTGCCTTTTGCGGCTCGAAACTCTGAAGCAGTCCAAGCACTACCGAACCAATAAGTGTCGCGCGGTCGCTTGTCGAGATTTCTCTTTCGCATAACAGGGCTATGATCTCTTTGCGGTTCTGGGCCTGCCATCCTGTTTTTGTGAGAATACGGTAGAATGTCTCCTGCAACAGTTGTTCGTGCTGTTGTATCAGTTCTTTCTCTATGGTACGACGCTCGGGGTAGGGCACCATCTTTGCAGTCTCTATATTCGCTCTGTTTTCAATAAGGCGGATACGCATCTGTTCGGTTGCAATATCACCGCGATAGAGCTGGCGCTTTTGTGCAAAGAGGGTATATTTGTCTGTTGTTGCTTGTTGCAGTAGTCTGCACTCGTCGTTTATTGTAAGACACTGCCCTGTAAGTTCGCAGTGAAGAGTCTCGCGGTTGGGGTCGGGCATGCCTTGTTGCATATAGTCGAGCATATACCTGTATGCTGTCTCTGCCTCACTCAGACGGGTATACAACTCCCAGTCGGTGTCGCTGTTTATTACACCCGACAGTTTATTTATGGCTTGCTTAAGACGGCCCTCATATAAAAGTTCTTCAACTTTGGTGTGTAGGTGGTTGTTGCTCATATATCTGATATTACTTTGCTTTTTTTAGGCAACCCAATTTTAGGCTCTCCGATATTTTTTAAACACGCGGGGACGGCCAAAAGTCGTCCCCGCGATAAAGATATTGTTTGTTTTCTTGGAAATTATTCGCCCTTAACAGCTGCAACGCCGGGAAGTACCTTACCCTCGATAGCCTCGAGAAGAGCACCACCACCTGTTGAGATGTAAGAAACCTGCTCGGCCATACCAAACTTGTTGATGCAGGCAACAGAGTCACCACCACCGATGAGCGAGAATGCGCCATTAGCGGTAGCCTTGGCGATAGCCTCGGCGATAGCACGTGAACCTGCTGTGAAGTTGTCGAACTCGAATACTCCGGCGGGACCGTTCCAAAGGATAGTCTTTGCGCTCTCGATAGCAGCGGCAAATGCCTTCTGTGCATCGGGACCTGCATCAAGACCCTCCCAACCCTCGGGAATTGCACCTGCGGGGCAAACCTGAGTGTTAGCGTCGTTCGAGAAGTCATCGGCAGCAACACAATCCTTGGCAAGTACAAGGTTTACACCCTTTGCCTTAGCCTGCTCGATGATATCAAGAGCCAGCTGTAGCTTATCGTCCTCAACAATTGAGTTACCGATATTGCCACCCTGAGCCTTAGCAAATGTATATGTCATACCACCGCAAAGGATAAGGTTGTCAACCTTGTCCATAAGATTCTCAATGATACCAATCTTTGTAGAAACCTTTGAACCACCCATGATAGCGGTGAAAGGACGCTTGATGTCTTTAAGGATATTGTCAACAGCCTTAACCTCTTTCTCCATCAAGTAACCAAGCATCTTGTGGTCGTTGTCGAAATAGTCGGCAACAACAGCTGTTGAAGCATGACGGCGGTGAGCTGTACCGAATGCATCGTTGATGTAGCAGTCGGCGTATGAAGCAAGAGTCTTAGCAAACTCTTTCTGTGACTCCTTCATTGCTTTCTTTGCATCGTTGTATGCGGGGTCCTCCTTGTCGATACCAACAGGCTTACCCTCCTCCTCGGGATAGAAACGAAGGTTCTCGAGCATAAGAACCTCACCGGCCTTTAATGCAGCGGCAGCCTCGGCAGCCTTAGCGCAGTCGGGAGCAAACTGTACGGGAACACCCAGCTTCTCAGATACTGCATCAACAATCTGGCTCAAAGAGTACTTTGCATTTACCTTGCCCTTGGGCTTACCCATGTGCGACATGATAATAAGTGCACCGCCATCGGCAAGCACCTTCTTCAGTGTAGGAAGAGCACCGCGGATACGTGTGTCATCGGTAATCTTACCCTCCTCGTTCAAAGGTACGTTGAAGTCTACGCGAACGATGGCTTTTTTGCCTGCAAACTGAAAATTGTCAATTGTCATAATTGTTAAATTATTTTAGTTAGTAATAAGTTTGTTCTTTTAACACAATAAATTTTAGGGCTGCTTGCGACAGCCTACACAGCTACAAAAATACTATAAAAAATTAATTAATTCAGAATTGAGTACTTATTTTTTTAAAAAATTACGGTTCTCGGAGCAAAAAAGGTAAATTTCTGCGTTTTGAACTGAGTCATAACGCATTAAACAGAAATCCTCAGAAATAGTAACGATGGCAATTTAGCAAAGAAACGCAAGGTAATGAAATAGAACGGTTGCCAAGTCATTACCCGATAATGCTGTAAAGTTTTTCTTTGTGTCGTCACGTTTCATCGTTCTGCGTCAGTTTGCATATCAATGTATAACTCGCTGATAACTAATTTTGTAACAAAAAAAAAGATTAGATTATGCGAAGTACATTTAAGGTGCTGTTCTACGTGAACGGAAGCAAAGAGAAAAACGGTATTGTTCCTATTATGGGACGAGTAACAATCAACGGTTCTGTGGCTCAATTCAGTTGCAAGCAGAGCATCCACAAAGACCTATGGGATGTGAAAGGCAACCGAGCAAAAGGCAAGAGTAAGGAATCGAGAGACATCAATTTGGCTTTGGATAACATCAAGGCTCAAATCATCAAACACTACCAACGCATTTCAGATAGAGAAGCATTTGTAACTGCCGAAATGGTACGCAATGCCTATCAAGGCATCGGAACGGAGTATGAGACCCTGCTCCGAGCATTTGACAAGGAGAACGAAGCCTTTGCCAAACGAGTTGGCAAGGATCGTTCTCTGAGTACATATCAAAAATACCTTACCGTAAGGAAATATCTTGCAGAATTTATTAAGGTACACTACAAGCGTACAGATATTGCGATGAATGAACTGACCGAGGATTTCATTCGTGATTATTGCTTGTATCTGAGAAATGAGGTTGGATTGGCTCAATC
>JAZNEI010000033.1:0-13107 GCA_045588485.1 Bacteroidaceae bacterium
TGGTACATTCGTAGGTGCCAACCCCGCTTGGGGTGATGAGGGATGTATGCTTCCCACTACACCTAACTACCTGCGTCCTTGGTCTTACTATCAGGGTGCGTTAATCGAGGGTCAGACATTCAATGAGAATGGAATTGTACTCCCCGCAGGTTATGAAATTACAAAGGGTGCTACTGCTGATGGCAGACCCACTTACACTGTAACTTATAACGAGTAAGATTAAAGAACTTCTATCATTTATAGGTAGAAACAGACACAGGCATTTGCCAATGGGCGACCTTTGAGGGGTCGCCCATTTTTTTGCTTAGTGGATGGTGCATCGGGTAAAGGTCTAATTATTACCTTTGCTTATAAAATTTTAGGTATATGAGAATGTTTTTTGTAACTTCGTGGCATCGACAATAAAACAATGGCAGACACTCGATTCTATTATAACGATTTTAGTTCTTTCTTGCGCAGTTACCTGGGGTGCAAGGTGCAAAAGATTACGCTCGATGGTGGATTTACCTGTCCCAATCGCGACGGTACGTTGGGAAGAGGCGGATGCACGTATTGTAACAATCAGACTTTCAGTCCGGCCTATTGTCATCGTAACCGTCCCATAGACGAACAGATGCGTGAGGGAATAGCCTTTTTCGCGCATAAGTATCCGCAAATGAAATACATTGCTTACTTTCAGGCGTATACAAATACTTACGCTTCGATAGATAGATTATCGCGACTGTACGAGGAGGCTTTATCGGTAGAGGGTACGGTGGGAATTGTGATAGGAACACGCCCCGACTGTATGCCTGATGCTCTTCTCGACTATCTTTCCAAGCTGTCGGAACGTACGTTTCTACTGGTCGAATATGGAATTGAAAGTACCTACGACTCTACCCTCGAACGTATTAATAGAGGACACGACTATGCTGCTGCCATAGATGCTGTCGAGCGTACGGCAGAGCGTGGAATAATGGTTGGTGCTCATCTTATATTAGGGCTACCCGGAGAGTCGCGTAAAATGCTTGTGGAACAGGCTACGGTGCTATCGCGCCTGCCACTCACAACGCTTAAACTGCATCAGCTACAGTTGATAAGGGGTACAAGGATGGCAAAGGAGTATGAGGAGTGTCCCAATGAGTTTTCGCTATTTTCGCTCGATGGGTATGTTGAGACTGTCGTGGATTTTGTCGAGCGTCTGCGCCCCGATATTGTTCTTGAAAGGTTTGCTTCGTCGTCGCCTAAGGAGCTGCTTATTGCTCCCGATTGGGGTGTAAAGAACTATGAACTTGTTGAGATGGTGAAGCGACGTATGCGCGAACGGGATACGTGGCAAGGTAAGTTATATGTATAGGTCTACTCTACCCCACTGATGCGATTATTGATATAAGATATAATATCTTGGATATTGTCGGGGTGGAACCATTCTATCTCGTCATCACGACGGTACCACGTCATCTGCTTGCGGGAATAAATACGGGTATTTTGCTTTATCTTTTCTATTGCGAAGGGTAGCTCCCATTCGCCATCAAAGACTTTAAACAGTTCTTTGTAGCCTACAGTGTTAAGCGAATTATGCTCCTTAAGGTGATAAAAGCGCCGTGCTTCGTCGATTAGCCCATCGGCAATCATTTTATCGACTCGCTGCGAGATGCGGGCATACAGCTCGTCTCGTTCGCGTCGGAGGCCTATCTTTATTATATTGAATGGGCGTTTGCGTTTCTCGCCACTGCGGAAACTGCTGTATGGCTTTCCTGTCATATAGCATATCTCCAATGCGTGCATTACACGCTTGGGGTTCTTAATGTCGGCCTCGGCATAGTAGGTGGAATCAAGCAGGCGCAGTTCGCTGCACAGTGTCTCGAGGCCTTCGCGCTTGAATCTCTCTTTTACCATTTGACGAGTCTCAGCGTCGACGGTTGGAATGTCGTCGATTCCTTTGCATACTGCGTCGATGTACATCATTGAACCACCCGAGAGAAGCATTGTGGGGTGCTTGGGGAACTCTTGTTCTAACAGTTGTAATACCTGCTGTTCGTAGCGTGCTGCGCTGTAATACTCCCCGGGTGATAGTTGTCCGACGAAGTAATGCTTCTGTCGGGACAACTCCTCGGGTGTTGGTGCTGCCGTACCAATCTCTAATCCGCGATACATCTGACGCGAATCGGCCGATATAATTGGACAATCGAAGTGCTTGGCTATTGCCAAACTCGTTGCTGTTTTCCCAACAGCAGTGGGACCAATAAGTACGACAAGATTATTCATTTATATATCAGTGTTTGATAGCTCTAATAAAGGTCGTCAATAGAACTAGTATCGGCAATATCGCCAAGGTCGAGTCCGTCAAGGTCCTCTTCGTTGTAGCCGTCACTGCCATAGAAATCGTCGTCATAGTCTTCACTTGTTGTCGATGCTATGGGGTTCTTGCTCATAAGTTCCTCGAAATCGAGTGTCTGTGCAGGAGGCTCGCCTACCGATTTTACACATCGGGGTGCGTCTATATCTTTGCCAAACTCGATTTTGCTTAGCTCCATATAGAAAACTCTGTCGCCCAGTGGGTCGAACACGTACATAAGGCGCTGCTTCTCGTCCTCGACAAGATCACCGATAATAGTCTCGGACATAACATAGTTATCTTCTTCGGAACGGCTTCCCATATCTTCGAGTGTTATCTCGACCTCCTTTATCCATTTGTTGTTACAGATGAAAAAAGAGGTCATCTGATCATCGGGGAATCCTACCGATTCAAGAATTGCCTTGTGTAAATTGTGGAATGATGCCTCGGAATCAATCTCTATGTCACGGCGGAAATCTTCGACCTCGTCGGACAAAATTCTGAATTTGTATATCATAAGAATACTCGTTTATCCTATTATACCACGCTCGGACTGCTTCTCGATAAAGTTTACTATGTACTCTATTTCGGGAGTCATAGGGATTGTCTCTTTAATCTTTGCAAGGCCGGTGCTTACATTGTTGTCACTCTCGTATATAAGGCGGTAGGCATTGCGTATGTTTGTAATAGTCTCGTTGCTGAAACCGCGACGGCGCAGACCTACAATGTTAAGTCCGCAGTAACGGGCAGGCTCGCGTCCTACAATAATATAGGGAGGAATATCCATACTTGTACGGCTGCCGCCCTGTACCATAATATAGCCACCAATGTGGCAGAATTGGTGTACAAGCACGCAGGCGCTGAGGATGGCATTATCGTCGATGACAACCTCACCGGCCATCTTGCTGGAGTTTCCGATGATGCAGCCACTGCCAATAACGCAATCGTGTCCTATATGAGAATTCTCCATGAAAAGGTTGTTGCTGCCTACGACCGTCTTTCCACGTGAAGCTGTGCCTCGGTTTATAGTAACATTCTCGCGTATAGTATTGTTGTCGCCTATCTCGCAGGTAGTATCTTCGCCCTTGAATTTGAGGTCTTGGGGGACACCGCCTATTACAGCACCGTGAAATATCCTGTTGTTGTTGCCCATTCGTGTGCCATAGAGCACCGATGCGTGGGGCATAATCTCGCAGTTGTTGCCAATTACAACATTTTTATCTATATATGCAAATGCACCTATCTCGCAATTTTCGCCAATTACAGCTTCGGGGTCGATATATGCTAATGGACTTATCATAGTTGTTGTTTTTTGTGGTTTGACTTTGAAACTTTTGGATGCTTTTATTTATTCTTGATAATCTGACCGGTAAATGTTGCCTCAACTACAAGTTTCTCGCCTACAAATCCGTAACCCTTCATCATGGCAATACCGTGACGCAGAGGGGATATAAGTTCGACGCGGAAAACAAGTGTGTCTCCGGGAACAACTTTCTTGTGGAACATTACCTTGTCTATCTTCAGGAAATATGTCGAGTAGAGTTTGGGATCTTCGAGCATATTCAGTATCATTAGAGCACCTACCTGTGACATTGCCTCGATTTGAAGAACACCGGGCATAACAGGCTCATCGGGGAAGTGACCCTGGAAGAATGGTTCATTGGCTGTAATACTCTTTACACCTACAATGTAGTTGGAACCCATCTCTATAACCTTGTCGACAAGCAAGAAAGGATAGCGGTGAGGAAGCAACTTACACAGACGGACGTTGTCTATCACTGGCTCGTCATTAGGATTGTATGTGGGTGCCTGAATCTGATTCTGACGTATTATCTTACGCATTGCACGCGCGAACTTATTATTAATAGTGTGTCCGGGGCATGTTGCGATGATGCGTCCCTGAAGTGGCTTTCCGATGAGTGCAAGGTCGCCAATTATGTCAAGCAGTTTGTGGCGTGCAGGCTCGTTGTTCCAAACAAGAGGCTTGTGGTTAAGATAGCCGAGCTTGGTTGCATCCATGTGAGGCACGCCCATTATGTCGGCCAGACGGTTGTAGCGCTCCTGAGGCATCTCACGCTCGTAGATTACAATGGCATTATCGAGGTCGCCGCCTTTGATGAGTCCTGCTGCAAGCAGAGGCTCAAGCTCGCGTACAAAGACGAATGTGCGACTCGATGCAATCTCGTCCTTGAAATCCTCCATATCCTCGAGTGTCGCATACTGGTTGTACAAAACACCCGAATCGTAATGTACAAGTACGTTCAAACTGAACTTATCATCGGGTAGGATTATGATTGAGTTACCTGTATTCTCATCTTTAATCTCTATCTTCGACTTAATTATAAAGGTGTCCTTCTCGGCATTCTGCTCTTTAAGTCCTATACGTTCGATGTTGTGTACATACTGTATTGCACTACCATCCAGGATTGGAAATTCGGGACCGTTGACCTGCATAAGACAGTTGTCTATTCCCGAAGCAAAGAGAGCAGCCATAGCGTGCTCAACAGTACTTACTCTTGCTTCGCCCTTTGTAAGCACTGTTCCGCGTGTGGTCTCGGTAACATTCTCGGCAATAGCATCAATAATGGGTTCGCCGGGAAGGTCGATACGCTGGATTTTATATCCGTAGTTCTCGGGGGCAGGATTGAATGTCACTGTCAGACTGAGTCCTGTGTGAAGACCTTTGCCAAAAAGTGAGAAACTACCGTTAAGTGTTTTTTGTTTGTTGTTCATAAGAACTTGTATTTGTTGTTATAACTGAGAAACCGGTAAGGGAGCGTGTGATGCTCATTGCGCGGTTCTTGTTTTATTCTTTCTTTGTTCGTTAGGTGCTTATAGGTGTGTTTATTCACCTTTCTTAAGCTCCTCAATCTGCTTTGTAAGCTCTTTAATTTTCTTGTCCATTGCAGGCAAGCGTCTCATATATGCCGATAAGCGGATGTACTCTTTGGCATCTATCGCAGGAGAGCCAAGAAGAGTCTCACCGCCTTTAAGGCTGCCGATTGTTCCGCACTGAGGTCCTACTGTTGTGCGGTCGCCGATGGTGCAGTGTCCCGATATTCCGGCCTGACCACCGAAGATACACCACTCTCCAATCTTGGTGCTTCCTGCTACACCAACGTGGGCTGCCATTGCTGTGTGACGGCCTATCTCGTCGTTGTGTGCAATCTGCACAAGGTTGTCGAGCTTGACACCGCTGTGTATAACAGTTGCTCCCATTGTTGCACGGTCGATACAGGTATTTGCGCCTATCTCGACATTGTCCTCTATTATTACAATACCTATTTGGGGTATTTTCTCGTAACCATTTGGTGTGGGAGCGAATCCGAAGCCGTCGGCACCTACCACACTGCCACTGTGCAGAATGCAGTTGCTGCCTATGCGACAATCGTGATATACCGTAACGTGTGCATAGAGCATTGTGTTGTCACCAATCTTGACACCGTCACCAACCGATACTCCGTCGTAAAGCATACATCCGTCGCCAATCTCGCAATTCTCGCCAATAACGACAAAGGGAGCAATGTAGCAGTTTTCGCCAATCTTGGCTGTTGCTGCAATGGATGCCAATGAACTTACGCCCTGTTTCTTGGGCTTCATCGACTCGTAAAGTGTCATTAGCTTGGCAAGGCTGCCATACGCATTATCAACCTTAATGATGGTTGTTGTAATCTCTTTCTCGGGTATAAAATCACGGTTTACCAATACTATTGACGATTGTGTCGTGTATATGTATTCGGCATATTTGGGGTTGGCAAGAAATGAGAGTGCACCGGGGGTTCCTTCTTCTATCTTTGCAAATGTATATACTTCGGCATTCTCGTTGCCTACAACTTCGCCGTCAATGAATGAGGCTATCTGTTTTGCTGTGAATTTCATATACTTTGGTTTTACTCTATATTGTTACTTCCAATATTTCTGCGAATGTAGTGATTATTTGTCAAATGGTGTTGTTATATTCTTTATTTTATATCAGAGACGACTCTAAACTATGATATTTGGACTTTTACAACACCGTCGCAGTTGCATTTTGTCGGTTATCAGATTACGCCTTTGTTTTTTAGCTCGGCCTCCATCTGTTGCTGGTAGGCCTGCGCCTTTTCACCTGCAATCTTTGCATAGTTCTCGCTGCTGTCGGCAAAAATTACGGCACGGCTGGCGTTGACCAAAAGGCCGCACTCGTCGTTCATTCCATATTTGCAGACCTCTTCTAACGAACCGCCTTGTGCTCCTACACCGGGAACCAAAAGGAAGTGGTTGGGTACAATACTACGCACATTCTCGAATGATTTGCCCTGTGTGGCACCGACAACATACATCATATTCCGGTCGCTACCCCATTTCTGTGAGGTGCGCAGAACTTTCTCGAAAAGCATCTCGCCATTCTCGTCCTTGGTGAGTTGAAAATCGTGTGAACCGGGGTTCGATGTGAGTGCAAGCACTATAACCCAAGCGCCATCATAAGAGAGGAAAGGCGATACGCTGTCTTCGCCCATATATGGTGCTACGGTGAGCGCGTGTACCTGCATCTCCTCGAAGAATGAACGTGCATAGAGTGCCGAGGTGTTGCCAATGTCACCGCGCTTTGCATCTGCTATGATGAAAATCTCGGGATAGTTGTCTTTAATATATTGTACTGTTTTTTCAAGGCTTATCCAACCTTTTACACCTGTTGCCTCGTAGAATGCGAGGTTGGGCTTATAAGCAACTGTGTAGGGGGCGGTAGCGTCTATTATGGCTTTGTTGAATTCGAATACAGGGTCTTCGCTTTCCAATACACATGCAGGCAGTTTCTTTATGTCACTGTCGAGTCCTACACACAGGAAAGAGCGTTTCTCTTTAATCTGTTTAATAAGTTCTTGTTTGTTCATAGTTATATTATTTTTTCGGTTATACTTTTATAATTCGTTCTCTTTCATACGCTCGGCATTCTCGGCTACTATAAGATGGTCTATGCAATCTTGGATGTCACCGTTTACAAATGCCTGAAGGTTGTATATCGTGTAGTTTATGCGATGGTCGGTGATGCGCCCTTGCGGATAGTTGTAGGTGCGTATCTTTGCCGAACGGTCGCCTGTCGATACCATTGTCTTTCTTTTGCTTGCAATGTCATCGGCATAACGCTGATGTTCGCGGTCGTATATCATGGTGCGCAGACGCGCAAGGGCGCGTTCCTTGTTCTTGGGTTGGTCGCGTGTCTCGGTACATTCGATAAGTATCTCCTCGACCTGACCTGTCTCGGGGTTCAGCCATGGATAGCGCAGGCGCACTCCCGACTCGACTTTGTTTACATTCTGTCCGCCGGCACCGCTTGAACGGAACGTATCCCATTTTATTGCACTCTCGGTAATTTCGACATCAAAAGGCTCGGCTTCGGGAAGCACTGCCACCGATGCAGCCGAGGTGTGTACACGTCCCTGTGTCTCGGTTGCCGGAACACGTTGTACACGATGAACTCCCGACTCGTATTTTAATGTGCCGTAGACCTTTTCGCCCGATACGGTGCATATTATCTCTTTGTAACCTCCTGATGTTCCCTCGGTGAAACTCGATACTTCCATGCGCCAGCCTTTACTCTCGCAATATTTCGTGTACATACGGTAAAGGTCGCCTGCAAATATGGCGGCTTCGTCGCCACCTGTTCCACCGCGAATCTCGAGGATTGCATTTCGGTCGTCCTGCGGGTCACCGGGGATGAGCAATAGCTTTATCTCCTCTTCGATTGCAGGGATTGCTGTCGAGCAGTTATCGAGTTCTTCGCGTGCCATTTCGCGCAGTTCGTTATCGCTCTCGTTGGCAAGAAGGTCTTTTGCCTCGCTTTGCGATTGCAACAGTTGCATATAACGCTTGCGAGCATCCATAATCTGCTCTAATTCGCGATACTCCTTGTTCAGCTTAACATAACGTTTCATATCGGCTACCACAGCCGGGTCGGTAATCAGTAACGCAACCTCTTGGAAACGTGCCTCAAGGTCGTTTAGTTTGTTAAGTATGTTATTGTTATCGGCCATTATATGTCTCTCATACGGTTTCTTAATTGGTTACAATGGAAAGTTGTATCTGCATTTAAAGTTAGTAGACAAACTCGCCGAATTCACTACGTATGATAAGCTCGTTGTGGTCGCATTCCTCGACACGTCCTACAATCTGTGCCTCAACGCCAAAGCTCTTGCTTATCTCAATAACCTCCTGTGCATGCTCGGGGCTTAGATAAACCTCTAAACGATGTCCCATATTGAAAACTTTGTACATCTCGGCCCAATCGGTTCCACTCTGCTCCTTGATGGTTCTGAACAGGGGAGGAATGGGGAAGAGGTTGTCTTTTATCACTCGCTTGTTCTGGACAAAGTGCATAACTTTGGTTTGTGCACCGCCCGAGCAGTGTACCATACCGTGAATCTCGGGACGCAGTGCATCGAGCAGTTTTTTCACTATGGGTGCGTATGTACGTGTAGGCGAAAGTACCAATTTTCCTGCATCAAGAGGCGAGCCTTCGACCTTGTCGGTAAGCTCGAGACCACCCGAATATATCAACTCTTGAGGAACGCCTCCGTCGAAGCTCTCGGGATATTTTTCGGCAAGATATTTGCCGAATACATCGTGACGGGCCGAGGTCAGTCCGTTGCTGCCCATTCCGCCGTTGTACTCTTTCTCGTATGTTGCCTGTCCGTATGATGCAAGACCTACAATCACGTCGCCTGCGGCAATGTTGGCATTGTCTATTACATCGCTGCGCTTCATTCTGCAAGTAACTGTGCTGTCGACAATTATAGTGCGCACGAGGTCGCCTACATCAGCAGTTTCGCCTCCTGTTGCATATACGCCTACACCCATTTCGCGAAGCTCGGCAAGCAGTTCGTCGGTTCCGTTTATTATCGCCGAAATCACCTCTCCGGGAACAAGCAGTTTGTTACGTCCTATGGTAGATGAAACGAGAATATTATCGGTTGCACCTACGCACAGCAGGTCGTCTATGTTCATAATAAGTGCGTCCTGTGCAATTCCTTTCCACACCGAAAGGTCGCCTGTCTCTTTCCAATAGAGATAGGCCAATGACGATTTTGTGCCTGCGCCGTCGGCATGCATAATGTTGCAATAGTCGGGGTCACCACCCAGAATATCGGGTATTATTTTACAAAAAGCCTTGGGGTACAATCCTTTGTCTATGTTCTTAATAGCATTGTGTACATCCTCTTTTGATGCCGAAACTCCACGCATCATATAACGCTGGTCGCTCATTTTTTTGTCTGTTTTATGAGTTTATACCTTAGTAATTTTATATATTATCGTGCGAAGATAACACAATCAAACTGAAAAGGCAAACAAACGGCGATTTTTTGCCGTTTGTTTGCCTTTTTTTGTTCTTTTCATCTTTAACCGTTCATATTACTTTAAAGACGAACAGTATATTATATGTAAATTATTTTAATGCCGCGTCGAGTATCTCTTTCACCTCATCTTTCTTAATTCCTCCTTCGTGAACTTTCCGACCGTCTATATAAAATGTAGGCACATAATAATAGTCGAAGGTATCGGCAAAATCGGGCTGTAAGGTCTCTTCAACAAGCACCGTGGGTATATTATCGTACTCGGAATTCTCTCTTTTGAGTTCCTCGATATAAGCAAATGCACGTTTACAGAAAGGGCATCGCTCTTGATAAAAAATCATCAGTTTTTTCATAATTCAGTTTATTTGTAAAATATTATTATCAAAATAAATCATATAACGAGAGCTGATAAGTAACATTTATAACATCCCATAAAAACAATAATCTTAATATGAGTTATGATAAATATTACAAAAATAGGCCGTTATCAAATTCATTTTGCAATAATAACAATTCTTTCCAAGAAGAGAGTAAAATTTGCAAAAAACACAATTTAAATTATCTTAAATAACACAAAAAGCCAAACTATTATAACTTACATATTGATTTTAAAATCATTCGGTTAGCCTTATCAACCGCCACAGTATCCAATGAAGCCAAATATATTCGTGTTGTCGTTTCCGAATCGTGCCCCATACCTTCGCTGATTACAGATATAGGAACTTTGTTATTTTTTGCAATGCTGGCCCAAGAGTGTCGGGCAACATATAGTGTGAGAGGAATAGGGAATTTCAATTTGCTGCCTATCATTCTGAGACTGCGGTTTATTTTGTGCGCTGCACGAATATATTGCATACGTTCGTCAACATCTTTCGACTGCCTTATAATGGGCAGAAGATAAACAGAGTCGGACGTTTCGTATTTTTTCACTATCTCTTCCATACATTTTTCCCATTTTATCTGAAGTTGTTGACCGGTTTTACGACGACGATAACATAAGAAGCCACTATTCAAATCTTTTTTTCGCAAATAAGCCATATCAACAAATGACATGCCACGAGTGTAAAATGAAAACAAAAACATATCGCGGGCAAAGTCATATGCACGGTTATTCATAAGGTTCACATTTTTAAGTTGTCTGATATATTTGAGTGAGACGGCTCGTTTAATTGTTTTGTCAACACCTGTGTATACGTGTTTGAATGGTTTTTTTTGAGTTGTTATTCTTTTTTCGACAGCCCTATTGTAGACAGCACGAAGATTACGCATATAGAATGATGAGCTATTTGGAACCAACCCCCTGCTTCTTAGATAGGATTCGTAAGACATTATAATTTCGGCATCAATATCATCAAATAATATATCGCAATTTTTTCTGAATTTTTTAAAACTGCGAAGAGTCGCTGTATATGTCTCGGACGTACGTGTCTTACCTAACGCCTTAAGTCTACGTATAGTATTTTCCATAAATGAGAACAGATAATTACTCTTGTTTTCTGCTTTAAATTCTGCAACTACATCGTCGACTGTATATTGATTGCCGCTATGTTCTAACATATATATAATTTTTTTAAAAAGCCTCACATCGGATTGAATCTTCTCACTAACTTCGAAAAGGTAGTCTTTTCGACTACAGTTGAACTCGGGCAATATAACTTTTGACAAACTATTGTTCCATTCATAAATATAAAGACTATAACCACTCTTATACTGTCGAACGACACAATTGTGAATCAACTGGTAAAAAACAGTACCTTGACCGCCATCGACCATAGATGGTCGAAACTTAATTTTTATTGTTGTCATGTTAGAATTAATATTTTGGGTTACTATTATGGTTATCTTATGATTGTGCAACTCTACGTGAGGAATATTTCATTACAATGATTATCGTGCTAATAGTCCTCACCCAAGGCTTTTATTTTCGAGACGACAAAAACAGAAAAATTAATTGAAAAAGAATAATTTATTTAATCAATATCTTTATATTTGCAGTAATAATTATTTAGAGTTATACATAGGGAAAATACAACAAAATTTACAGCAAAAAACCGATTAAAAAATCTATTATAATATAAATTTTCAGAAATATAGTATTCGAAATGAGCACGACAATATATTTGATAAGACACGGAGAGACCGAAGAAAACGCACGTGGAGTATTTCAGGGACAGACACCGGGAACACTATCGCAATTGGGTAAAGAACAAGCTATGGCAGCACGTCCGGCTGTTGCAGCATTAGTATTTGATGCAGTTCTGTGCAGCGACCTTAAGCGCTGTCTTGATACTGCAAATATCATTCTCGAAGGAATTGATTGTGAGATTATTAAAGAGCCACTTCTGCGCGAAAGAGATTTAGGCAATCTTGCAGGAACCCCCATAAAAGGTGCAACACTAAATGAGACTGTAGAGACCGAGGAGTCGATGAAGATACGTGCACGCAAATTCATCGAAAAAGTGCAGCAAGAGTACCCGAATAAGAAAATTCTTGCATTCAGCCACGGATTCCTTACTCGAATTATGGAGGCCGAGATAAAAGGGGTAACTCACCGCGATGTTACATTGATGGATAACTGCGAAATAAGGGAATTTATCGTGTAATGAAAAAAAGCGAGCTATATAAGAAAGCGATAGAGTATTTCGAGGCTGCAATGCCTGTGGCCGAGACAGAATTGAACTACACTACCCCATTCGAGCTTCTTGTGGCGGTGATTCTCTCGGCACAATGCACCGATAAACGTGTGAATATGGTAACACCCGACCTATTCTGCCGCTACCCCGATGCAAACGAGCTGTCGCAAGCGCACCCCGACGAGGTATTCAATTATATAAAAAGCGTATCGTACCCCAATAATAAAGCCAAGCACCTTGTTGGGATGGCACAAAAGCTATGCAACGACTTTGGCGGCGAGGTACCCGACACACTCGAAGAGCTTGTAACGCTGCCCGGTGTTGGACGTAAGACTGCAAATGTAATACAGTCGGTAGTATGGGGGAAAAGTGCTATGGCTGTCGACACACATGTTTTCCGTGTAAGTCATCGTATAGGGCTTGTTCCCAAGCGCTGCACTACCCCTTATAGTGTAGAGATGGAGCTTATGAAATATATCCCTAACGATATTGTACCAAAGGCACACCATTGGCTTATACTGCACGGACGTTACGTTTGCAAGGCACGTACACCCGAATGCGACAAATGTGGTTTGACAAATATTTGCAAAGAGTACCAAAAACGTAATAAAGCAAAGTAAACCTACCCGATAACAGTTCTAAAATAAGCTCGAAATAGATTTTGAACAGCTTCTAATGTTTTTTTCCTAAAAAATCGCAGAATTTGCAATTATCTTAGAATTAAACGGTTATTCGGGCTGCATGGAAATTGGGTAACGAGATGGCAACCGTTCCTATTTCAGAGTTCTTTATTGTTTTGCATCAATGACATAACTCCTGATACACAAAG
>JAZNEI010000034.1:0-51631 GCA_045588485.1 Bacteroidaceae bacterium
CGATGTTTTTTGGGTGCTGCGGAACTCGCTTCGCTCAAACATCCTCGCACTTAATCCAAAAAACATCTACCATTTTACTAATTTTCCTATGGCGCACCAATGAACAACCTTATGATTTTATGAAAAGGTGGGCTTACTTTAATATTTTTGAGGTAAAGCTCGAAAATAGACTGCACTCGCTTTGAAAATTATTGAAGTGAACTTCATATTTCTCGCTCGTTTGCTAGTATTTTTGTTGTAAAAGTGGCAATATCAGCTTCGTCAATAGCACTTTTTGGGATTATTCTATTTTTATCGGACACCAATAATTTATATTAAGCGGAATAATTCGGGCACGCATAGTTCGTTAAACACCGAATAATTTCTCGAAAAAAAATTATATTCCCATTTTCTTTATGAGGTCGTTGCGTCCCATACGTTTTAGAGTGTCGCGCAACCGTTTGCGTTCCTCGGGTTTGTACCAGAAGAAAAACATTCTCTGAGCCTCCTTGTCACGCATAGACCGTGCGCAGTATACCTTTTCATTGGTTTCAGGGTTTATACCTGTGTAATACATCTCTGTTGCCATTGTCATGGGTGTAGGGGTAAAATCCTGTACCTGCTCGAGATGAAAATTCAGTTGGCGGGTCTCGGCTGCAAGTTCGGCCATACTCTCTATGGTGCTTCCGGGATGGCTGCTTATGAAATAGGGTATAAGCTGCTGACGCAGGTTCCCGTCGCTGTTTATACGGTCGAAGATATGTTTGAACCGATGGAACAGAGCAAACGGCGGCTTACGCATAAGACGCAGCACATTGTCGTTTGTGTGTTCGGGAGCTACTTTCAGACGGCCGCTTACGTGGTTCTTTATCAGTTCCTCGGTATATTGTGCCGATGCCTCGTCTATAGCCTTGTCGCCACTGCGGTGCAACAGCATATCGTATCTGACACCGCTTCCTATAAAACTCTTCTTAATCTGTGGCAGTGCGTCTACCTTTCGGTATAGTTCGAGTAGTGGAGTATGGTCCATATTAAGATTGGGACATATTTTAGGCTGTATGCATGATGGACGCGAACATTTTGCACATGCGGCGCTATTGCGTCCACGCATCATATACATATTGGCCGAGGGGCCTCCTAAATCGCTCAGATAGCCTTTAAAGTCGGGCAGCTTTGCTATCTCCTTCACCTCGCGTAAAATACTCTCCTCGCTTCTGTTAGCAATGAATTTGCCTTGATGAGCAGATATTGTACAGAATGCGCATCCGCCGAAGCAACCTCGGTGGATATTTACCGAGAATTTTATCATATCGTATGCGGGAATACGCTTTCCGTTGTATTTAGGGTGGGGCAGACGTGTATAGGGCAGGTCGAAGCTGTGGTCGAGCTGCTCGGTTGTCATTGTGGCAAAGGGTGGGTTTATTACTACTGCTCCTTCGTTGCAAGGTTGTATCAGTCGATGGGCATTGACGCGGTTCGACTCTTTCTCTATTGCCAAGAAATTGGCTGCTTGTTTCTCTTTACTCTTTGCACACTCTTCGTGGGAGAACAGCAGGCTGTCATTATCGCCTTTGGTGACACTTCTGACAAGATGTCCCGTCTGTGGAATATCGGCTGTGACCTCTCTTGCGCGTTGTGCTGTCATATACTCTGCACCGCTTGCCGAAAGTTCCTGTTGCAGTGCATCTACGATGGCAAGGATAGGCTGCTCGCCCATTCCGTATACTAAAATGTCAGCTTTACTATCGACAAGGATGCTCTTTTTCAGGCAATCCTGCCAATAGTCGTAGTGTGTGAAGCGGCGCATTGATGCCTCGATGCCGCCAATGAGCACCGGAGCATCGGGGAACAGACTCTTCACTGCATTGGCATACACTGTGGTGGCATATTCGGGACGCATACTGTGCTTGCCGTCGGGTGAGTAGGCATCCTCGCTGCGGAAACGCTTTGCAGCAGTGTATTTGTTTACCATCGAGTCCATGCAACCTGCCGAGATACCAAAGAAAAGACGCGGACGACCCATCTTTTTGAAGTCGCGAAGGTCGTCCTGCCAGTTGGGTTGCGGAACTATTGCCACGCGCAATCCCTCGGCCTCTAAAAGTCGACCTATTACAGCCGCACCGAAAGAGGGGTGGTCGACGTATGCGTCGCCACTGAATATGACAACGTCCATCTGCTCCCATCCGCGGGCTTGTGCCTCCTTGCGTGTGGTTGGCAGCCAATTTGTGATTTTCCTCTCGCTCATTATTCTTCGTCTGCGTTTGCAGCCTCTTCGTTCGGCAATTGTTCGGCTGTCCAGCTGTTGTAGCAGGCTATAAGGTTGCTTAGTCCAAGAGACTTCATATTATCGTCATAAAGAACAAGAGCCAGACGCAGAAGCGCCTTGCTGTCCTCGGCCTGCGATGCAATGAGTGAGCGTACAGTGCAACGCAGTTTTTCGAGCGACTCCTCATCGACAATGCCCATGCTGTTTGCTATGCGCTCAAAAAGCGAGTATCTCTGTATTGTCAGCAGATGCTCTTCGTCTATCTCTATTGTTCTTGTTCCTGTGGCATTTGTGTTTATCCTCATAATGCTATATGTTTGTAGTTATTCCATTGTTACTTTGCGTCGTCCTTCGGGAGTCTCTTCAATTGTAACTTTTACAGTCTCCTCGGGCAGAAGCTCTTCTATAAGCTCGGGCCATTCGATAAAGCAGTAGGCATTGCTGTAAAGATACTCCTCGTAGCCCATATTATAAACCTCGGCAATACTTTTTATCCTATAAAAATCGAAGTGGAAGATTGTATTACTGTCGGCATCTTCGTACTCGTTCACTATGGCAAAGGTGGGCGAGTTTATTGTATCCTCAACACCCATCGCATGGCAAACAGCCTTGATGAATGTTGTTTTTCCTGCTCCCATACTGCCGTAGAAGGCAAATATGCGTCTGTTGCCCATCTTCTGTATAAACTCTTCGGCTGCAACAGCGTAGTTCTCGAGACTCTCTATTTCTATGATATGTTTTTCCATTGTCAATTCTTCTTGGGTCTTAGTGTTATAAGTGGAACAAGCATCTCTTCGAGTGATATTCCACCATGCTGGAAGGTATCTTTATAGTACGATACGTAGTGGTTGTAGTTGTTGGGGTAGGCAAAAAAATCGTCACTCGTCGCAAATATGTAGCTTGTACTTACGTTGGGAGCAGGTAGCATTGCTTTCGCAGGCTCTCTTACCTCGAATACCTCTTTGGGGTTGTAGTTCAGTGTCTTACCCAATTTGTATCGCAGGTTGGTGTTTGTGTTCTTGTCGCCAATAACCTTTATGGCATTGTTTACCTGTACGCTGCCGTGGTCGGTGGTGATTATCACAGTGTAGTCGCTCTCGGCAAGATAGCGGAACAGACGTGTCACAGCCGAATGACGTATCCACGAGAGGGTTATTGAGCGATAGGCAGCCTCGTCCGATGCAAGTTCTCGTACCATCATCGACTCGGTGCGTGCGTGCGAGAGCATATCAATGAAATTCATCACTAGGATGTTCAGGCTGTTGCCCTGTAGGTTGTTAATTGTATCTATGTATCTGTCGGCCAATGACGAGTTTATTACCTTGTTGTAAGAGAATGTATCGCGGCGGCGGTATCGTGCAATCTGTGTCTCGATGAGCATCTTCTCGTTCAGATTCTTGCCCTCGTCCTCCTCCTCGTCGACCCACAGGTCGGGGTACATACTTTTTATTTGTGAGGGCATAAGGCCTGCAAATATGGCGTTACGTGCATACTGTGTTGCAGTTGGTAGGATGCTTGTGTAAAGCTCGTCTTCGATAGAAAAGTCGGCTCCAATCTCATTGGCAAGCACACGCCATTGGTCGTAGCGGAAATTGTCTATCACAATAAGAAAAACTTTCTCGCCTCGGTCTATCAAGGGGAAAATGCGCTCGCGGAAAAGGTCGTGGCTCATCATTGGGCGCTCTTTGCGTTCGGCGGCCATCCATCGCATATAGTTCTTCTTTACGAAGCGGGCGAACATATTGTTTGCCTCTTCGCGTTGCGAAGCAAGCATCTCGCGCATGCTGTTGTCGGTATTTTCAAGTTCAAACTCCCAATAGACAAGTTTACGGTATACATCTATCCAGTCCTCTATTGTTAGTGAATCGGATATCTGCATTCCCAATTTGCCGAAATTCTGCTGATAGGCGCTATTGGTCTTTTCGGTGACAATCTCGCGCTGATGGATGTTTTTCTTCAGTGCCAGCAGAATCTGGTTGGGATTGACCGGTTTTATAAGATAGTCTGCTATCTTGGAGCCTATTGCCTGCTCCATAATATCCTCCTCTTCGCTCTTTGTAACCATTACCACCGGTGTGGCGGGCAAAATCTCTTTTATCCGTACAAGTGTCTCCAAACCACTGAGACCCGGCATATTCTCGTCAAGCAGCACAAGGTCGAATGTCTCCTCTTTGCAGGCCTCTATTGCATCAAGGCCGTTGGTTACACGTGTCACCTCGTAACCTTTGCCTTGCAGAAATATTATGTGGGCGTTAAGCAACTCAATCTCGTCATCGGCCCAAAGTAATCGGTATGCCATAATCGGTTATATTTTTTACAACGCTCTATTGTCGTCGCTATTGTTCTTACTATCGCTATTTTCGCTATTGTTGTTATTCTCTTCGGCTTTCTCCTCCAATGGCTCGTCGAGTGTGTAACCATCAATCTCGGGCTCGGGAATCGAAAGCAGATGCTCCTCGTAGAATCTTGTATAATCGTCAAAGGTATAGTATTTTAATAACAATTCAAGATTCGATTTTGATATGATAAGGCTGGTTATTCCATCGAGCAGTGTTGCCATTTGACTATTGCCATAAAGACGTTTACGGTACACGAATGTCTCGTCGAAACTCAAGAACTCTTTAACCTCTAAAAGTGTAATCTTGGCCTGTCTGTTGAATTCCATTGTGAAGTTACGCACCATATAACGCGAGAAGTTGTGTCGTGCCATTTCGAAAAGCAGACGTTTTTCGTCGAGTGAGTCGTTGGGGAACGCAAGCACAAAATAGTAAGGTTCGTTACGCTCGGCGCTGAAGCCCGGCACGCTGTCGGTATCTCCCTTTATCGTACCATCGAGTCGTCGGTCCCATATAGATGTGGATATTCCGCTGTGCAATAAGCGCCCCTCCTTGATGCCCGTACCAATTTCTGTTGCTATCCCTGCTACCGTGTCGTTTGGGAATACTTTCAGCAGTGTGTCAAGTGCCGCAAGTGCCTCCTCCTGTCTGCCCGAGTAGAGTTTTGACAATGCATCAATGAACATAAAACGCGAACGATGTGCCCCTTTGGGGTACTTATATGCTGCGTATCTGTTGTTATCTATAGCTTTGTCATAGTCGGCTTTGCAGTAGCTTTCGTATGTTTCTACATATATCGAGTCCTCTTTGTGGTGCTTTGTGGCTACACTTTCGAAGAAGTCGGGCTCCTGTATGCGCTTTGTGTTTATGCTGTCGGGATATTGTGTGATAAGCAGGTTCTTGTATAGCTCGGCTTTTTCCTGCTCGTCCCAACGTGATGAGCATAGGAACAGATGGTAATATACGTCGGCCATACGACTATATTGTGGATACTCGTACACCAATCGTTCCCAATGACTCATCGCCAGCTCCTTATCTCCAAGTTTGCCTTCGAAGATTGTTGCAGCATCAAAGAGTGCGTTGCTTAGGCTTGTGTGCATCTGCTGCTTGCTCTCCTCGGTTCGTGGTATCTGTTGCAGCCAATATTCGCGTGTCGTCGGGTCGGTTGAAAGAGTGTCCGATAATGTCTCATCTATTATCGTTGTCGAGTCATTCAACAGTGAGTCGGTTGCAAGCGCATCGCCTGATAGTGTACTGTCCGAAACAACGGTGTCGTTCGATGCTATTGTGATGTTCTCTCTGCTCAGTCGCCAGAAATCTTTCAGTTTGCGGTCGCCCCAGCTCTTCTTAAAATTGTTTATGCCTGACGATACAAGCTGCGGATTGTAGAAGTACCATTGAATATTTGCTGTCGGCTGTAGGTTGGTACTCATATTGGCTGCTGTGTTGGCATTATCAAGCTCGCTTCCTTTTTCGGCTTTGCGCTGCTCCTTTTCGATATACTCTTGCAGTTCTTTCTCGAACTCGGCCTGCTCAATCTTCTTGTCAATCTCGACCGATAGGCTGCTTTCGTCCATACGGCTCCATTGCAGAAGCTCGCTGTTCTTCTCTATAATATCGGTGTGAGGGGCAAGCTCTCCGAGAATCTCGGAGCGTTGCTTATATATCGCTGACTCCTCGTCTTCACTTTTTATTATGCCCAATGCCTCTTTGTAGTTGTTTCCCGATTTCGAGAATTTCTGCTGCTCCCAATATATATGAGCCAATGACAGATGCAACATTCCCTTACCGTATCCGCTTGACTGTCCCTTGACAAGTCCTGTCTCATAGGCGCGGATAGCCTGCAACGTATCTTTTGCACTAAGATGCACATTGCCAAGAGCATAATAGAGCTGTGACAGATACTCCTTGTTCTTGTCGGCTTTTATCATGCTTTCGAGCTTTCGTATAATTTTACGCTTCTCTTTGCCGGTCATTGTCTCGGTCTGTCTTATGCGGGCATTTATCTCAAGCTCGTATGGCGGACTTTGTGATATTACCTTTGAATAGGCGTTGAAAGCCTCTTTGTTGTTCCCAAGATGTTGCTGTATCTGTCCCAAAAGGTAATACTCTCGGGCGCGTTCGATAGGGCCTATACCTTTACGTTTTATAGCCTTCTCGATATGTGGAACAGCCTCTTCATAACGCTCCTGATGTATAAGCATATTGGCATTGGCATGTGCCAATGTGCTGCCAAGAGAGGATGGCAGGCTGTCGCGCTTTATGCGTGATATAAGGTCCTCGGCCTCGTACAGCCATCCAAGCTCGGCATAGCACTGTGCAAGGCCTATTCTTGCAGCGGCAAGCACTTTTGGGTTGTTCTCGTACAGACGGCTTATGTATATGTATGTTCCGGCCGCTTCGGTAAATTCTCCTTTTTGAAATTGTGCCTCGGCCATCATCATCCAGGCATGCCACAGGAACGGGTTAAATTCGCGCTGTGCATAGAAACGTTTCTTTTTCTCGGTGAGTTTCTTGCCGGCCTCGCGACGCGGTTTGCGCTTTATCGAGTGGTTCTTGATGGCTTTCTGTGATTTTTCTATTGCTTTGTCATAGTCGCTCTTGCCCATCTCCTTAGTGCTCTTGTCGCTTACTATAAGCAGGGGAAGCTGCTCCAGGAAATTATCCTTGTGTCCTTTTAGTTGGGCATCGTATCCTTTCTTGAATGCAACATTGCCATTGTAGAAGGTGTTGTATCGGGCAAAGAATGAGTGATACATACGTGTCTGAGCCGTATTCTTTTTACGGCTGGCACATCCGCTTATGGTAATAAGCAGGAGAAACAGAAATGTATATTGGAAATATCTTTTCACAGTAGCAGTCTATAACAATAATATAACTGAAAAAATGTACGTTTATTGTGTCACTCTGCATCTTGGCGGTAAACAACGGCACACAGCATATATTGCCACAGTGCATAGTACAATAGTTGCACCCGACGGAATGTCGGCAAGGTACGAGATAAAAAGTCCTGTCACCGAAGCTCCGAAGCCTATTGGTATCGATAGCAGCACTATTCTGCCATAACTGCGCGAGAAGAGCATTGCTGTCATTACAGGTACGGTGAGCATTGATATAACCAACACAACTCCAATGAGACGCAACGATGAAACAACGGTAACAGCCGTCAGTGTCATCATTAACGATTCGATAAACAGCACCGGCACTCCTCGCGAGGCAGCAAACTCCCTATCAAAAGCCACCGATACTATTCCGCGATGCATAAAAACATATACTCCCGACAATATCAGTGCTATAAATGTCAAGATGGTTATATCGGTCGGTGTCACAGTGAGTATATTGCCGAAAAGATAGGTCGATAGTTGCGATGAGTAGCCTGGAGTCATAAAACTGAATATTATTCCCAACGACATACCCACAATCCAGAAAAGTGCTATAGCCGAGTCTTCATGAAGACGCTGTTTGCTTCCCATCCATTGAACCCCAAGAGCCGAACCTATTGCAAAGAGCATTGCGCTAAGCAGCGGACTTATGCCTAAATATAGTCCTAATCCTACACCGCCAAACGATGCGTGTGTTATGCCACCACTGATTAATACCAATCGTCGGGTAACAATGTATGTCCCCGATATTGCACAGGCGATGCTGGTGAGCAGGCAACCGACAAGAGCATTCTGGAAAAATTGGTATTCTAATATCTCCATAGCAGTTATTGCAACATCAGAAGTACTTCGTCCTTAACCTGTGAGGGCAGAGCAATCTGTCGTGTTTGCAGACATTTTATCCACTGCTCGACCTCATTTTCTTGCATTGTATAAAGCACATGACGAAACTCTTCGGCCTCCTCTTCGGTGTATTCATCCTCGCCACGCTCTTTGTAGCGGTCGAGTTCTTCATCGTCGAAATAGAGGTTGCTGTTGTCGTAACCCTTGTCGCATACGGTGTGACGGCCGCAGCACACGCCATCGGGAGTGTCGTGATGATGGTCGTGGTGGTCGGCTATGGGACCACGCAGTTTGTTGAACAGGTAATATGTAGCCAAAAGCAACACACAGATTATTATAAGCAAAATGGTCTCGGTCATAAATCCTTTTTTATTTATGTTGTATATTTAAAAATACGCGCACGCGAATAACAGTGCGAATTTATAAAATAAATTCTGAAGCTCTTTAAATTTATATCGCCAAATTTTTTATATAGCAAAAATAGGTTCTGTTTTTATCTTTTTAAGGGTGTATGGCAGGCTATATAACTGTTAAAAATAGCTTTTTGTATATTACAACTGTACCAAAGTTATAAAGTGTCTTAATCTATGGACTATAATAAGCTGTTAGTTAAATAATGCAAAAAAAACGCAATTGTATCATTTTTTTTTGACTATTCACATATATTTGTGCGTCAACCAATAAAAGTAACATAAAATCTATAAGCTATGTGTAAAAAGACTATCACTTTTCTGTTTGCTTCTCTCTTGTCATTGGCTTTTTTCTCTTGTAGCGACGACAATGATGAACGGTATATTTGGGATGTTAATCCCTACTGCATTAATGTTCTTGTGCAAGATTCCGCAGGAAACGACTTGTTGGGCGATTGCAGTAAAATCGAGTACGAGTATAATGGCGATATTTATACCGTAAATGATGCTACACGTGCTCTTCCTGCCGAGTTTTATGGATTGTGCAGGTTTGTAAATAAGAAAGGTTCATACTTCTTGTCGTTCGGTGAGTTTGATGGTGACAAAGATGTAACCGATGAAGAGATAATTATTCATTGGGGCGATGGTACATCCGATTGTATTCAATTTTCGAACGATTGTAACATAAAGGGCAAGAATCTTGAGATTGAACGTGTAGTCAAGCTGAATGGTAAGGTTGTAGATAATGGTCCCAAGATAGAGTCGGATGCGATACATTGTATATCCCTCTCGGTTCTTATTGTAAAGTGACAAAGATTCGGGAAAAACTTATAGGTCGAAATTAATTCGCATAATAACAGAAAGATTTCCAAATAAAATTCAGTCATTTATATACATAATTACACAATATGTAAAGATTCATCCCAAATGAAAGATTGTCATTTCGAACGTATGTGAGAAATCTAATTAAATCTTTAAGGAGATTTCTCCTCCCATATAGGGTCGTCGAAATGAACCTTGTGTATATTGTTATATAATTACCAAAATTCAAACAGCTTCTCAATCTCCTCCGAAATTTCTAAATGAAAATTTTGGAGGAGATTTTCTAATATTTTGTTTTTGTAGCTTTGCTTTGACAATTTGTAAATAATTTGGAGTAAAAAACAGTGTTGTATGTCGAAAAACTCGTTTTTGTGTCGATTTTTTTAGCAAAAGACAAGAATAATAAATAAAATGTTGTATATTCGCAAGCGTATCAACAGCTGTAATAGCTGCTTTGTGCTGACAAAATGACAATAATTAACGGTTGGTTGTATAAGGCGTAAAAACGTAAAATACATATAATTAATAATATAAACTCAGTAAAAAGTAATGGATAAATTCAGTTACGGATTAGGAATGGGAATAGGACAGAATCTCCTATCCATGGGTGTGAGCGATATTAATGTGGATGATTTTGTAGCTGCGCTTAAGGCGATACTTACAGGCGAGAAGCCCCAACTTACGCATGCAGAGGCACAGAAGGTGGTGAACGACCATTTCCAGAAACTATCCGAACAGGCGTATGCAAAGATTAAGGATGAGGGCGAGGCATTCCTTGCTGCGAACAGCAAGAAAGAGGGTGTAGTTACACTGCCCAGCGGATTGCAGTACGAGGTACTCACCGAGGGAAAAGGCAAACAGCCTACAGCATCCGACCGTGTACAGTGCCACTATGAGGGTACCCTCATCGACGGTACTATATTCGATAGTTCGGTAAAGCGTGGCGAGCCTGCTGTGTTCGGCGTAACACAGGTTATTCCCGGTTGGGTCGAGGCGCTTCAACTGATGAAAGAGGGCGCAAAATGGCGTCTTTATATTCCTTATCAGATGGCATACGGCGAGCACGGTGCAGGTGAGATGATTCCTCCTTACAGTGCGCTCATCTTTGATGTAGAACTTATTAAAGTGCTTTAATACAATCCAATGAAAAGGCTGACAACTATAATGGCAGGTACTGCAATGCTGCTTGCAGCCTGTTCGCAGCAGGTGAGCGATAAACAACTGACACTTGCCGATGGAAAAGACTCTATATCGTATGCTGTAGGTGCTTATATGGCACAAGATATTCAGAATGTGGCATTCGAACAGTTAAAGGTAGACAAGGCTTTTACCGATGAATTTGTTCGCGGAATACGCGATGCCTATCCTGCCGACAACAGCAGCAGGGAGCTTGCCTATTCATACGGACAGTATATTGGTGCGCAGGCTCAGGTGATGCTCGAGAGGGCACAGAAAATGCTTTACGGAAACGATACAACAAAGAAAATCGACCGCAAGCTCTTCCTTGAGGCAATAGTAGCAGGCGTATATGGTGCCGAGACTGCAATGTCGCAGCACGATGCAATATCCTACTACAACTCATTCAAATATCGCGATGCAAGCGAACAGTTTATGCGTGACAATGCCAATCGTCCAGGTGTCGTAACGCTTCCCGATGGTTTGCAGTATAAGGTGGATACAATGGGCAGCGGTGATATTGCCACTCCCGAGGACACTGTATGCTGTATATATAAGGGTACGTTTGTGAATGGTCGTTCGTTCGACTCTTCACGCGGTCTTGTAACTAAACTAACTGTTAACCGCCTTATTCCGGGATTCTCAAAGGCTCTATGTATTCTGCCCAAAGGTACACGTGCCAAGATTTACATCCCTTGGGAGTTGGGCTATGGAGCTGAGGGTACCAATAGTGTCGAGCCTTACAGCACACTTGTGTTCGATATTGAGATTGTAGATATTATTAGAAAATAACCGAAAAAATACTAATTACCATCAACATTATGAAAAACAATGTAGAATGTAAAGTCGATAATCTCGACCTCAAGATTCTTGGCATAATCTCGAAAGATGCAAGAATTCCCTTCCGCAATGTAGCCGAGATGTGCGGCGTGTCGCGAGCAGCCATCCATCTGCGTGTACAGCACCTCATCGATATGGGCATAATATCGGGCTCTTGCTACGAGATAGATTTCAAACGCTTGGGTTACAAAACATGTACATATATAGGTATACGACTCGAGAAAGGCTCAATGTATAAAGAGGCGGTAGAGCATCTGCGCGATATCCCCGAGATTGTCGAGTGCTCTTTTACAACAGGTCCCTACTCAATTCTTGCCAAAATGTATGCGCAGGATAATGAGCAGCTTATGGAACTTCTGAATAACAGAATACAGAGCATCCCGGGTGTTGTCAGCACCGAGACTATGATTGTGCTCGACAGCAGCATAAAGAGGAATCTGCCAATGGAATAAGAGACTATTATGGAACAGTTCAATCTTGGAAAAGAGTATAACGAACTGCACCGACAATATCCTATGGCTGGCCGCAGGCCGATAATAGGAATTACAGCCAATTTCAATGATGGGAACGCTTGCCTTGCCGAGGCCTATTATGCCTCTATACTCGAAGCAGGGGGCGTTCCCTTGCTTATTCCCCCGTATGCGGGACGAGAGGCGCTCATTGAGACGTTGCGCACTGTCGATGCGGTGCTTCTTTCGGGTGGTGCGGATATAGAGCCTCGTTACATGGGGCAGACTCCCGACTATAATCTGTTGCATACGATAAACCCCAAGCGCGACGAACAAGAGCTTATGCTTACTCTGCTTGCCAATGACCGTCAATTGCCTATATTGGGCATTTGTCGTGGCATACAGACACTTGCGGCTGCTCTTGGTGGCGAGGTGCATCAGGATATTTATGCGGCATTGGGCGGCGGGTTGCTCAACCACGACCAGAGCGAGGAACGCGGTGTGGCTACACACTCTGTGCAGTTTGAGCAAGGTACACGTCTTGCCGCTATCTTTGGCTGCGATACCTTGGCTGTAAATACATTCCATCATCAGGCGGTGTCGAGAGTGCCACAAGGCTTCCGTATTTCGGCACGTGCCACCGACGGAGTAATAGAGGGAATGGAGGCTGTCGACGGACGCGCGATAATAGGTGTGCAGTGGCATCCCGAAAGTTTCATCCTGAAAGATGCCAATCGCTGTATGATGCCACTCTTCAAATGGCTTATATCCGAGGCTTCGCTGTATCGTCGTGCAAAGGATATACACAGCCGTATAGTTACGTTGGATTCACACTGCGATACTCCTATGATATTTGCCGATGGGTACAGTATGGGCGAACGTGGCAATGCTCTTGTCGACCTTCATAAGATGGACGAGGGTGGTGTTGATGCCGTTACAATGGTTGCTTATCTGAAACAGGAGGCACGGGATGATGAATCGCTCCTTGCTGCAACGGCAAAGGCCGATGCTCTGCTCGATGCTATAGCCGATAAGGTTGACGAATTTGGTGAATATGTCTCGCTTGCCTCTTCGCCCGATGAGCTTTTTGCTCTGAAACGAGCTGGACGGCATGCAGTAATGCGTGGAATAGAGAATGGTTATGCCATCGGACGCGATATTTCCAATATCGGGCGCTACCGCAGTCAAGGTGTCGTATATATGACCTTGTGCCATAATGGGGATAATGATATTTGCGACTCGGCACGAGGCAGTGGCGAGCATGGGGGATTAAGCCCCTTCGGATGCGACGTTGTGCGCGAGATGAACCGTGTGGGTATGATGATAGACTTGTCTCACGCGGCTGAATCGACATTTTATCATACGCTTGAGTTGAGCAAGCGTCCCGTTGTCTGCTCACACTCGTCGTGCAAGGCTCTCTGTAACCATCCGCGTAACCTCACCGATGAGCAGATGTGTGCCCTTGCTGCAAAGGGTGGGGTGGTGCAGATTACAATGTACAAGGGCTTTCTTGTCGAGGAGGGCGATGCTACACTCGATGATTTTATGCGTCACCTGATGCATGCAATCTCTGTTGCAGGTGTCGACCACGTAGGAATAGGCAGTGATTTTGATGGTGACGGAACAATAATAGGTTGTGCCGATGCTTCGCAGATGCGTAATGTTACTCGTGAACTTCTCCGTGCAGGATTCGATGAATGTGATATAGAGAAAATTTGGGGCGGAAACTGGTTGCGCGTAATGCGTGAGGTACAGCAACTTTAAGGTGTCGCAAATAGCGTTTGAATATGTTTAATACAATAATCGGGAGCAATACAACCCTATTGCTCCCGATTATTGTATACGTTACTCTTAACGTATTATCACTTTCTTACCCAATACTACATATATTCCGGCAGGCAGCTCAATCTTTGTGGTGCCTTCGCTTGCCTGTATGCTGACAACCTTACGACCGTCAACAGCATATACATCCACATTTTGAGCCTTAAGCAGAGAGATTGTCAGCTGCTCTCCTCCACGAACGGTTGCTGTAGCTGCTGTAGAAGATATTCCCGTGGCAATGGTGAAGTTTACATTCAAATTGTCGAGGCGACGCTCTACATTTTCGTTATCTACCACCAGTATGTTTGTCATCTTGACGGTGCACTCCTCTTCGGGGATAACCTCTGCAACGCTGAGGCTAAGGTTGGCAAATGTGTCGTTATTGCTGTATGTGTCGTTGTCGGGCAGATAAGATACTACTCGGTAGCTGTTCTCGCCTATCTGGTTGAACTGTACCACCGAGTTATCGGCAATCTCGGTAAAGGCTGCATCGCTGAGCACTGCTCCTGCGGGTAGCTCTACATCAATCTGTATGCTCTTATACTCTCTCTCGCCGAACTCTTTTATGGTAAGCGGTAGTTCGCTTTTCTCCTCTATTACAGCCTCGAAGTTCTCTGTTGCAAGAAGCGCCTCGGCCATAGGAGTGTTGAAGTAGTATATCGACGAAATGGGGTCGGCTGCCAATACCTGTGCTGCTATATTGTTTATATCTCCTTTGTCTATTCTGCCGTTGTTGTTTGTGTCGGCCTTCTTGAAATTGAAGCCTGCTGCATCGCTGCCTGCAAGTTTGTTTACTGCCAAAGAAATATCGTGTACGGTGAGAGTATTATTACAATCGACATCACCCGTAAGAGTGTAGAGAATGTCGGTTATGTCAACATCTTCGAGGTTAGCCAGAATAAAGTCGTGACGCTGCTTCATCCACTGTTGCATTCTGTCTATTTCGCTATCGTATCCGTAACCGTCGTACCACAGCATATAGTTGTTCTCGAATGACGACCTTGCAAAGTTGTAATAGTCGTCCATATACTCTATTACCTCTTGTATGTGGCCTTTCTGTGCAAATTCTTTCCACACTTTCAGGTAGTGCTTCTTGAATTGCTCATTGTTCATAAGGTCGTAGAAGAAACTGTATCCTGTCTTATGCGCCATATTATAGGATAGTATGCTCGATGTGGCACCCGTTACGCAGTACGAGCTTGTGCTCTCGTAGCCGAATCCCCAGTCGAAGTCCCACAGCGGGCCGAAGATAATCTTCGATGCCGGATTGGTGTAGTCTTCGCGCCACAGGTAGGTGCTCTTGGGGTGTCCAAGCTCCTGATTCAATACAAGGTCGTTAGTGAGCATAAAGCGTGCTGCTGCATCGAGGTCGAGGTAGTAGGCTATGTCTTCGCCATTGAACAGTGCTGTTTCGAATGCGTTAAAGTCGTTCTTTATATTTTGGAACTTCTGCTGTGCTTCAGCTGCGTCTTCAATGTCGCTGAGGTCGGGCTCCTTTACGTTTACAGGAAGTTGGTAGCTGCTCGACTTGAATTTGAATGTCTCGTCGTAGTAGTCGTCGAGCTCAAGCATATAACCTGTGCCCAAGTCCTCGTCAATGTCTACGCTGTTATTGCCAAATCCCACCTTCTCGGTGAACATATAGCTGCCTAAATACTCGCCGTTCATATACACCTCGACGGGGATAATGTGGTTGGTGTACTGTGCCTCGGCCAACTGTCCCACCTTCATTGCTATGGCATTTGCCATAAGCGAACCGCGCTGATAGTTGGCAAGCAGCACCCAACTCTTGCCGTTGGTGAGTCCGAAAGGCTTTTTCTTCTTGTCGAATTTCAGACGATAGGGCTTTTTTGGATAACCCCAGGTTGAGTTTCCGCGTCCTTTTATCTGTACCGAGTCCTCGAAATCATCGAATACCCCGTAGCCGGTGATGCGGAAATTAGCTTTGCGGTAGTAGTCTTTGCTTGTGATTGATAATCCACCCTCTACATCTATATCTATTCGTGGAACAGAGTTCTCGCGGTCGGTAAGCCACTCAATGTCTACGGTGTACAATCGTCCGAAAGGCACTTTTACGGTCTCGTATACAGCCTCTTCGACCAATGTAGGCTCTCCACTGCCTGGGGTAACTTCATAGAGGCGGAACTCGGCAAATACCAGATGGTTGTTGTGATACTCGCTGCTTGTCTGTTCCAGACGCAGATATTTGTACTTTTCGCCCAGGTCTATTGTGGGCGAGGTAAACTCGGCACCGGCAGGGTCAATAGGCAGGCCGTCGGCTGTGGTGTATTGAACAACGGGTGTCCAATCATTGCCGTCGTTGCTTGCGTACAATTTAAGCCCTGTAGGGTTGTAGTTGCCGAATGTACGTGTCATATAATAGAAACGTATATTTTGTACAGGTTCATTCAACTCTATCTGTATGTATGGTATTATAGAAGCATCGTAGTTGACACCATATACAGTGTGGAATACAGTGGCGGGGTTATTGTCTATCATATTGCCGAGGTCGTCGCCAACCTCCGATGGCTTGTTTGTCGAGAGCATCTCTTCGCTCAATGCTATCTCCTCTACAATCTCTTCGCCATAGTCCCATACCTCGTCCTTAACTTTTACCTTTTGAATGATATTGTATCCCGGATATGTTACTGCATAGCGTATAGGCTTGTCGAAACGGTTGCGCGACTCTTTGCTTGTTTGCAGTTTCTGTCCGATGTATGCCACTGCACGGTTGTCGCTAAGGTTGAAACTTGCAGTAAGGCTCTTACCGATAGCGTTCAATGAGAAATTCATTGTGCTCTCTACCGAGTCGGCAATGGCATCTACGTTTAGGTTGGCATTATATTTGTTATTGAACTTGTATGATGTCATTGTGGGTAGCTCGGGGCACTCCGATGAGCAGCCTGTATATTCACTTTCGGCATAGTTGGCGGTTGTGCCGTCTTTCAACTTTATTGTAAGGTTACCATTCTCAATGGTGTAGTCGCCATCCATTGCCGAGCGCTGATAGGCATCTATTCCACCGTTTTTCAGGTAAACATAACAGATATCTTCGTTGAAAATGTCGACAGGCTCAAATGTAACATTGTTGCTGTTGCCGTTGTCGCCATTATCGTCTCCATTGCCATCGCCTCCGGCACCGCCGTTTCCTCCCTCGTCTTTTCCGTCATATTTCACACCGGTCTCGGTGATGACGATTGACTCGGGGGCAATTTTAAGGTTACGTGAAACGAGTGTGAGGCTGAATGTGGTCTGCGGCTGGCTGAATTTGATGTCGATATATACGTAATCCTCGGGCGTGATTGCTGCATATTTCCAGGCCGAGTGGTAGTAACTGTCCCAATTGTTATCGGCAATGCTCTCTAACGAGCCCTCGCTTGCCTCCAATGAGTTGGTCTCCAATTTGCTTGTAGGATAGTCTATTATGTTGTTATAGCGGTTGTATACAGTCAATTCGGCAAGAGCAACCATCGGAAAACCGTTGTAAGTTTCGCCGGTGTTGTTCTTTAGGAATGTAATACGTATACCATCGACAGCTTTTGCAAAAGTGTATGTGGGCGAGTCCCAATAATACTGTGAAATAATGGAGTTGCTGGTCAATCCGCTTGTTACTTTTATTGGAAATTGGTCGTAACTTGCCGATTGTGCATTTGCTGCTACTGCCAAAGTCAGTAATGTGGTAAGAAGAGTAAATAGTTTTTTCATAATTTATTCTTTATTGGAGTTCACTCATTGTATTTAATGTCTATCGCTGATATTCGATGTTTCAATGATATCATTTACAAATATAAGGTAAAAAATAAAAAAAGAGGTAATAGTTGTGCTATTTTTTTATAATGGCAGGATGTGTCTATTTTCCGTTCAATTTAGTTATCTTCGCGACATTAATATAAAACGACTATGGAGATTATTTATATTCTTTCGGGAACGCTACTCGGCGCTCTTCTAAGCTATCTTTTTATGCGTGTCAGATGCCAGACTTTCCAATCCCGAATTGAGATGTTGCTGTGGCAGGCAGATAATGAAAAACAGAGTTATACAGCACAAATTGATGCTCTTAAAAAACAGATAGAAGATGTAAAGAACGAGGTAAACGAGCGTGTCGCAGTGGCAAAAGCCGAGGCTGATAGTTACTACCGTATTATTTTGGAGGAGAAAGAGAAGAAATATACCGAGTTATATGAAACTCAACAGAAATATTTCGATGAGACAGTAGATAGGGTTACGGCGCAACTTAAATTGGCGGCTGATGATATGTTACGTCAACGTCAAAAAGAGTTTGCCGAGTCGAGCAACGTCAATCTGGGGCAGATTGTCAATCCTTTACGTGAGACAATAGATAAAATGAAAGAAACGATGCATGACACAGCTCTTAGGCAGACTGCTATGAGCAGCGAAATGAGGGTAAATATTGAGAATATGATGCGTCATAGCGAGGCTGCACGTCTTACAGCCGAAGAACTTGCAACAGTGCTTAAGCATAAAAGTAAAGTGCAGGGCGATTGGGGCGAGAGGGTATTAGATGAACTGCTTGAGTCGCAGGGCTTAACACGTGGGGTACATTACGATACACAGACTGTTATTCGCGACTCTTCGGGAAATACCGTAAAATCGGGTGATGGAACAATAATGCGTCCCGATGTTATCTTGCATCTCGACCACAATCGCGAAATAATAATAGATTCAAAAGTTTCGTTAACGGCATTCTTCAATTATGTTAATGCCGAGAACGACGATGAGCGAAATAAGTATCTTAAAGAGCATATCGAAAGCCTGCAAAGGCACGTGAAAGGGCTTTCTAATAAGAATTATGCCTCCTACATAAAACCACCAAAAGTGAAAATGGATTATGTGATAATGTTCGTGCCGCACGCAGGAGCACTATGGACAGCGTTAAACAGACAGCCCGACCTATGGCGCAGGGCAATGGAACAGAATGTATTTATAGCCGATGAACAGACCCTTTTCGCAGCTTTAAGAATGATAAGTCTCACTTGGACACACATTGCGCAGGCCGAGAATCATGAAAAAGTATATGCCCTTGCAAATGAGATTCTCGAACGTGTGGGGATTTTTCTAAAAAGATATGAGGCTATAGGAAAGGCGATAGATAATGCAGCGCAGGCTTACGAAGAGGGTATGAAAAAATTGATTCCCGGCGGACAGAGTATTGTTAACAGTTGCTCAAAATTGCAGAATCTTGGTGCGAAACAGAGTGCCAAACATCCTATTCCTCAAATAGAGCAAGATGCTTAATCTCGTAAATAGTTGCTTGTTATGAATAAAATGCGTACAATATTTTAGATATAGCCTAATAATCGTTATATTTGCTCACTCATGAATCATTTGATGCCAATGTCTTTAAAGTCTCTTTTACTATTGCTCTCTCTGTCGCTTTTGCCAAGCATTTTGGCGGCTCAAGCAGTTGTGCAATTACCCAAGAAGGTTCATGATTTTGGTGAAGTATATGAGGATTCCGATTCGGTAATCTGTACGTTTGATGTCATAAATGCCGGTGACAGGCCAATGCATATCGAAGGAGTATATGTGAGTTGCGGATGTACAGCTGCAACATTTTCCAAAGAGGCTGTAGCACCGGGTAAGAAAGGCCATATATATGTCAGTTTCTTCCCAAAAGACCTTCAAGGAAAATATCTGAAGAGTATATACATTTATACAAATACTCTTCCGCGCAAGAATGTTGTGCGAATAAAGGCGTTTGTGACACCTCCTAAAAAGGATTAAATCTTTTTCTTGAAATATTCACTCGGTGTCATTCCATATTCCTTTATGAATGCCCTACGGAATGATAGTGTGCAGTTGAATCCGCAATAGTCTGCCAGATATTTTATAGATTTCTTTGGATTTTCGTCTTTAAGTCGCATAAAATGCGAGAGTCTTAAACTGTTGAGCAGGTTCGGAAATGTTATCCCCAATTCAATATTTACGAATCTTGATGCATAGCTACGGTTTGTGCCAAGGTCGGCAGCAAACTCGATTATAGAGTAATTCTTATCGAGGAAAAATAGCTTCTTCTCACTCAATAGATGCATATACCTACGTCTTATCTCTTTTGAACTGTCTTGCATGATATAATACCTTTGCATTACTCCTCTGCAAAGATGGCAATAATGCAGTACCTTCTTTTTCACTAAAAAGAAAATAGTTTTAACTTAAAAGACAAAATTCGTTCTTAGGTAACCCTAAAGAACGAATTTTGTTGTTTATGAGCTTTTATAAAAAGATAATATAGCTTTTACTCGGTACAATGATTATTATACTCTATTAGTCTGTTTTTTGCGATACTCGGTTGGCGACTCTCCAAATTCAGCTCTAAAAGCACGACTGAAATAGCTTGGTGATTCGAAGCCGCATACCGCCTGTATCTCGCCCATTGACATTGTTGAGTTTGTTAAAAGATATTTGGCTCTTGCCAATTTTCTTTGACGTATGTAATTTGTGGTATTTGTTCCTGTTATGCTGTTTATTTTGCGGTTCAACGTAGTAATACTCATTATAAGGTGGTCGGCAAGCATCGCTGCATTAAGGTTGCAGTTCATGATGTTCTCGTGTATGTATTCGTCTATCTCCTTTATAAACTCTTGCTCGTTGCTTGTAATCTCTTTGGTGTGTTCGTTGTAATCGTGCAGATTGGCCTCTTCGAGCTTCTTGCTGTATCTTTTTTTGAGTATTTCGCGCTGTTCCAGCAGACGGCGCACCATCATCAGTAGCTCATCGGGGATAAATGGTTTGCCCATATAGGCTTCGGCACCAATATCTATACCCGAAATGCGGTCGCTGCTGTCGGTGCGTGCTGATACAACGATTATGGGTATATGGCTTGTGTCTTCATCGGCTCGTATCGCTTTTATCAACTCGAGTCCGTCCATTTGTGGCATCATTATATCGGTAATAATCAGTTGTGGTTGTTGCTTTGATATAAGTTCAAGTGCTTTTTCCCCGTTTTCGGCGTATCGGAAGAAATATCCTTCATTTTTTAATATTCGCGTTATTAATAGCGCTATGTCTTTATCATCCTCGGCTACAAGTATGTAGTTTTGTGGCTCTTCGTCTTGCAAGATGTTGTCGGTTTGTTGGTTGTCGCTAATTTCCTGGTATTCCTTTATAGATACATTATTACCACCATTCTTGTTGAACTCGGTCATTTGATTTACCAATTCGAGCAGGTCGTTGCTCTTACGTGTTATTGCATCAAACTCCTTATTTGCAATCTCATCATCTTTGGGGATATGTCGTTTAAGCTCCTGCGTCATTCCCAAAAGTATAGTGAGTGGTGTACGCAGTTGGTGGGTTATTCCGCGGTAAAACTCTTGACGCTCTTTATTTATCTTTTTAAGAACATTATTGCTTCGTTTGCGCTCTTGTGCTGCACGTAATATTGCGGATATTGCTATAAACGTCAATATGATTGTAATAATGCCTCCCCATAGTATAATGCAGCGTATCTTTTTCTCATGAAGAAACATATCTTGTGCCTTTTTTACCTCCTCTTTTCTTTTGTTTATTTCGTAATTTACACGTAGATTATGAGTGTGAATACGATTCTCCTCAATATCTACACTATCTTTATGGCACTGTGCAATATGTGTGCTTTCAAGAGCTTTTTGCCATCTTCCTGTTTTTTCGTATATCTCGGACTGTTGTGAATATAGCATTGCCAAACGGCCTTTTGCTTTAATGTTCTTCGCTGCTTCTAATGCCTCGTTATTGCGCTTTAATGCTTCATCGTATTTTTTCTCTTTTAAACTCAATTGAGCAAGTGCGCTGCAAGCATTTAACCAATGCCAAGTATCTTTAGCTTTAAGTCCTATCTCGTAGCTTTTAAGGTAATTCTCTCGTGCCGTACCGAGGTTGTTGTCTATTTCGTCTAATTCACCAAGATTATAGTGGCAGATACTTATGCCTACCAGGTTGTTGCTCTCTCTGTTTTTTTGCATCGACCTATTATAATATATACGGGCCGAGTCGATATCACCATTTCTCCTTTTTATAGCGCCTATATTGGCAAAGTTTATAGCTTCTCCGGTACTGCTGTGCAGCTCTTTCTCGCCTTGCAGGGCACGACGGAACATATCTTCGGCTACCTGAGTATTTCCAAGCGATAGCATTATGTTACCCAATCCGTTGAGTGTGCGCACCCTGTTCTTGCGTGCTATATATGATGTGTCGCTTGTGGTCTTGTCATATAAGCCCAGTGCTGCATAATGGTGGTCGGCAGCTTCTTTGAGGTCGCCGATGCGTCTGAAATTTGTACCTTGATTATTGTAAGCTATAATAAGTTGTATTGTGTCTTTAAGTTCGGTGGCAAGCCGTATGCATATCTCGTGCTCACTTATGGCTGAGTCGAATTGCGAGCGGTTGCGCAATACATTACCATATTTCTGCCTTATGAGCAGTTCGCTATACTTGTCGTTTACCGAGTCGTAATATGCGATGTAACGTCTAAGTTCGTCGACGTCGCGCACGCTATCGGCAATAGCCTTTGCTTTGCTACAGTGTAGTTCGTGGTGGCTGTTGTCGCTTTTGTTATTGCATCCGACAAAAATAACTGTCAATACAACTATTGTTATTCGTAAAAAAAACTTACACACAATTCTTTTTTTTACTCTTTTATGCAAATGTAACCAAAAATTGCTCTCTAGGACACTTTTTAGCACTGTAGACCTGTTTTTTTTACGTAATGTTCCTTATTTCTCTTTAAATGTCTTTGCAGTTAAAAAACTTTTTTTTTGAGTGAAAAAACTGCTCTGCAATTATTTCTATCTTGCATTCAGTGGAAATTGACATTTTTAAAGCGAGTAAATAATCGGTAATTTTAATTTTTTTATTATGAAAAAGTTTTTGTTAAGTTCGTTGCTAATGCTTCTCGGGATGAGTGCATTTGCACAAAGCGGGTGGACAAATCCATCGGGTAATTATCAGCTCGAGACGGTTGTCTATGCTGCGGTCGACTGTGGCGAATATGGGCTTTACAACACTGATGTCTTGCCCGAGGTTGCTGCATTTGTCAATGGAGAACTAAGGGCGGTTGTCTCGGAGTACACTCAGATTGAAGTGCCGGCAGGTGAAGGCCGCATCTACACCATTCGTGTGGGTGGCGAGGCAAATGATGATGGAAAGCCCATCAGTTTTAAATTGTACGACCCACAAAGTGGTTTAATCTATCCTTTAAGCGGCCCAACTATTACTTGGACTGGTGATAACACGGCTGTTTATCCCTCGAACTACTATACTCTTAGTGCATCGCCTGCTGTACGAGCAAAAATTTATACACTCGAAAATGACATTGAGATTGAGTCACCTTCAATCTCAATGCGCGTTGGTGATAGAGTCTCTCTCGATGGTTACTATGTGAAATTCTATGGTATTGATGGTAAGGAGACTACACCCGAAGATGCCGAGGGCACTTGGGCAATAAAGAGTGAGTATGTCGAGCAGGAAATCAAGGAGGATGGTATAACTTATATAAGAGGTATGGCCAGTACACCCGATAATGATGGCGATGGAACTCCTGATTATGACGATGGTGGTATTACATATATCGTCGGAAACTTTGCTTTAGCTGTTCCGGTGCAGGTTCTCGAGGAGTATATCCCTGTAACAGACATTGCTATTGAGGATTATAATTACTATTGGCCCGGATACGGTCGTCTTTCACTCACCGAAGAGGACATAACTTATAACAAAGACGAGAGCACTCCTACCAACAGAGTAGTAAGAATAATTTCGAGCAGTAACCCCGATGTTGCCGAGGTAGTGCAGAATATGCTTGTTTTCCACGGAATAGGAACATCTACAATTACGGTTGTTGCAGAAGATAATCCTGAGGTAACTACTACCTTCAAAGTGAATATCCTCTCGGCACTTTCTTCAATGGTGACAGAATTCGAAAACGATACTTACGAATATACCAGAGGTACATCCGAAGAAGAGGAGATGAAATTCCCTGTGCCCACGTTCAACTGGGTAAATAACGAGGAAGGATTGCCTATCATTGGTAACGATATTAACGAGGAGTTTACAATGGTGAGCGACAACGCCGACATCATTCGCATAGAAGAGGTTGAGGAAGAGGCTTATTCTTATCAGCGTGTAGTGTCTGTCAAAAAGGGTACAGCCAATATAACTTGTACCAGTGTCTATGACCCAACAAAGAGTGTAACATATAAGGTGGTTGTTAAACAAGCTGTTAATGAGGTTACCATTACCGAGATTAATGGCGTGGCAATTGATGGAGGAATGGAAACAATGCCCGAGGTTGAGGTTGCCGTTAATCAGATTGTAACAGCAAAGGCCGTTGTAAATCCGAATGATGCCGACTACGAGAACTTTACAATGCAGTTTGTAAATGCAAACTGGGGCGAGATTGCCGGTTTCGAGCAGTTTGTCGAGATTATTGGTTCTGTTGTCGAAGATGGTGTCTGCACATTCCAGTTCAAGTTTAAGTCAATACCGCAAGAGAATTACTATCTGCAGGCTGTAATAGACATGGACTTCTTGTCGAATTTGGTTAGAATTAATGTGGTAGAGAAGGTTGCTGAAATTACTCTAACAGATAATGCTCTTGATTTCTGGATTGGCGAGGACGGCTCTTTAGAGTTCCAAATTGGTGTTACGATTGCCCCTGATAATGCCTACGATAAACGCTATACAGTAGTGTCGTCGGATGAAAATGTTGTAAGTGTAGTACCCGATACCGAGACTGAGACTGAGAGCAGCTATCGTTACTATGCAATAGGTAAAGGTGAATCAACTCTTACATTTACAAGTGTCAATAATCCCAACGTTAAGGCAACTTGTGTTGTTACTGTGAAGAAACGTGTAATCAGTATATCGTTAGAGGGCATTGGCTACGAAATGTATAATGACGGAGAAACCTATATGGCAACTCTTACTTATTACCCCAGTGATGCCGACTTTGATGCCGAACTTCTCTCTTATAATATTCAGATTTATAGCGACCAGCAATATCCCTATAACTGGAGTGTATTGGATATAAACTTACACGAAGCTGTCGATGGTGCTATCCCCGTTGAATTTGTACCACGTGCACTTTGCAGCAATTTAGTTCTTGATTTCACCTACGATACATCGCTACAAGGAGAGAGTCTTGAAAATATTAATTATGTTACCGAGCACTGTATTCGTGAAAAACTCACTCTGAACGATGGCTGGAACTGGATTTCTCTTATCTCGGGCGAGTATTACTTGTCCCAGTCGCAGTTGACAGAGGCTCTTGTTGAGGCTCGTAGCAAGAGTGAACTTGTTTACAACGACCCCGCTTGGGGACTTTTCGGTTCGTTAAGTACATTGGGAACAAGCGAGGCTTATAAAGTAAATATCGATATGCAGAATATGACAGAGGATGCCGAGTCTAATATTATCATGATAGGCGATATGATGCTCTCTCCCGATGGTAGCATTGCTGATAAGTCATTTGTAAAGGGTTGGAACTGGGTATCTTATCCCTACGAGTACAGCTATCCTGTTGAAGAAGTCTTTGCTGCAGCTAACTTTGCCGAGGGTGATATGATTCTTTCAAAGAGCGGAGGTTTTGTTACACTGACAGACGGCGTATGGGAGGGTTCACTCGCTACACTTATTCCCAATGAGGGATATATGGTTTATTGTAATAATGCAGATGGATTTACATTGAGTATGCCTAACCGCTTTGAATTTGAACAGGGATATTTTGCTGATAATACTGCTGCAAGAGCTGCGGTTATAGAGCGCTCTGTTTGGAACTACGACGACAGTCGCTTTGCAAATACTATGGCTGTGATTGCTAAGATTGACGTTGACGATTGCAACTCTTACACAGTAGGTGCATTTGTCGGTGACGAGTGCCGTGGCGAGGGTAAGTTTATCAATGGAAAGGCATATATCTCTATTGCAGGTGAAACCGGTGAGGTTGTTACTTTCCGTCTCTGTGACAAGTGGACAGGTGAGTATATCGACGTGGATACCGAAATTACATTTACCGATATGGCAGGTACAGCAAAGGCTCCTGTTCTTATGGGTGTTGTCGGTGGTACAACAGGTATTGTCGATATTAACTCTGTAGATAGCAACAATATCGAGGCTATTTACGATGCAACAGGACGCGCAGTTAGCGAAATGACCGATGGTATCTATATTATTAAGGTACGTGAGGGCGACCGCATTGTGACAAAGAAAGTTCATAAATAATATTCTTTATGGTGTAGACTCCTGCCTCCATGGTGGGGCAGGAGCTACCCTTTTTATCATTATTTAATAATGAATGTAGAATACAGGCTGCAGAGCAGCTTGGCACAACTGAAAAGCTGAGTAGAATTAGTGCTGTTGATAAAACACAAAATAATCTGGAGGACTTTACCTTCACACTGGAATTGAAAATGATTACTTGTCTTTGGGACAAGACAATATATACTACCTAATACAGTAGCGATATGAAAACAAGTGTCAGTAAAATAATGCTCCTGATAATGTTGTTCTCGGTTTCGGGGATATATGCAATTGAGGATCCTCGAAAGAAAGACCCACTTATCATTACCGGTGCATTGGGTACACAGAGTACGCTTTATTATTCTTCGGGAGTGAGCAGTGCTTCACCTCTGAACTATTCTATGTATGCCAATTTGAATGTCAATTTATATGGCTATAATATGCCTTTTGCATTCTATTATAGCAGTAATAATTACTCATTCTCGCATCCGCAGTTTGCGTTTAATTTCAGCCCCACTTATAAGGGGTGGACACTGCATCTTGGTCGTCGCTCCATGCCTTTTTCTTCATACGTCTATAATCTTCCCTTTAATGGTGTAGGACTCGAGTACAAAAGTGCGAAGACAGGATTCCGTTTCGGACTCTTCTATGGTATTCTGCGCGATGCCGTTAATTTTGTTCCGGGCGAGATGCCTTCGGGTCGTCCTGTCTACAAGCGTTCGGGATGGGGACTTAAGCTCGGTTACGGAAACAGCCGCAACTATTTCGACCTCTATCTGTTCCGTTCACAGGACCATCGTTCCTCTATCGACGAAATATGGTACGATGAGGTCAATGCTCAGGAGAACATTGTCGTAGGTATTAAGGGACGTTGGCAGATTTTGAAGCCTCTTTCTATTACGGCAAATATAGCAACATCTATATTCTCGACAGATATTACAGCCCCCGAAGTTCCACTCGATAAGGTTGATAAGTATGACGATATTTTCGGTGTACGTTATAGCTCACTTATGCGATGGGCCGGGGATGTCACTTTGGCAGCAAATTTCAAAAGAATCTCTATGTCATTGTTCTATAAGCTCATACAGCCCGACTATATGAGTATGGGTGTCTCTTATATGAACAATAACTACCATAATATAGGAACAGCGGTGAATCTGCGTTTAGGTAAGCTGAATGTAGGTGGTAACTTCTCGTTGCAAGAGGATAATATCTCGGGCGAGCAGCTTTATACCACACGCGGACTATCTTATGCGGCAAGTCTGAATATGCCTATCGGTAACAAATTTTCGGTATCGGCAAACTATAACGGCTATCGTCAGTGTCAATATGACGGAACGGCGGTTGTAAACGATACTACAAGAATCGACCGTAATATGAATAGTTACACCGCTACATTGTCTTATAATACAAGTAGTGAGAATTTTGGCCATTATGTTTCGTTGTCGGCCAATTATTCGTTGAATGAGGACCATAATAGGACAACGGCCGGTACAGGTGATGTGGCTACTACTGCTTTGGGAGCCAATTATTCGCTCAGTGTTGTGCCCATTGAAACGAACTTTGGCCTTAACTACAGCTATCAGCGTTCCGATGGCTACGACTCGAAATATACAACAGGAGTATATACTCTAAGCGCTTCTAAGGCTCTTCTTAAGGAACGTAACCTCTCGCTGAATGCTTCGGCCTCTGTTGTAGATAATAGAATGGACGGTAGTAAGAGTATTACTTTAGGTGGTAACGTATCGGCATCCTATACGTTGGCTCAGGTACACGGCTTCAGCCTTAATCTTAACTATAGCCGCTTCTCGAATACCAACCTTGTGGCTTCGTCCTATCAGCACGAGGGCGGCTACGACTTCTCTTGTTCGTTCAGCTATAGCTACTCATTTACAGCATTCAGTATAAAGCGTCGTCCTAAGGAGCAGCATGCTCGTTACGGAAACTACGAATATTACTCCGACTTCTCTCGTGCAGCTGTTCGTGAACGCAGACTGCTCGAACATCAGCAGAAGAAGAATACCGAGAACAGACAAAGAATGAACAGTGTCGAGGCATCGGCAATGTAATTATAATATGATAAAACTACACTGTTATGATAAAGAATAGACTATTTATCTTAGTAGCTCTAATAGGTACATTGCTATGTGCTAGTGATGTGTTTGCGCAGGTTACTGTATCGGTAGTACCACGTCAGAACCCGTTGCCCGCGCAGGGTGCATTGTATATGACCGATCCGGGACGTTTCTTTAATGTCTCACTCACAAATACGTCGGCAACAGAACTTATACCCGTGCGCCTCGAAGCACGTATCGAAGGACCTATCGAGGGTGGATTCGATATTCTCCCCGACAACGGCTCGTATCTTGCGACAAGTGCCCAGCGCACAATGCCGGTGTATATACCGCTTAGCCCGGGACATACACGTGTATTGACGCAGACCGACCTCTACAATATGTTCCGACAATACGATGCCGGTACCGAGATGTTTGGTGGTGGGTATCTGTACGATACTTTCCAGAGTGGAGGAAGCAATGGTATATTCGGATTGCTGCCCGAGGGTCACTATGGACTGAAGATTACGGCAAAGACAAACTACACCGAATATAATGATGCCGGTGACGTACTTGGCGAGTCGGTATGTTTCTTCGATATCTGTTATAATGCATCGGCACCGAGTTTCAATAATATACAGTATATCAATGGCGATGCTTCGGCTGTAGCAGGGCTCGTAGGCATGGATGGGTATAATACGGCATACTTCCCCACAAACAACCCACGCTTCTCGTGGACTGAACCGACATTCAATAACACTAAGCTAAGCATTACCCGACAGTTCCTGTACGACTTCAGAATTTACCAGCTTGCGATAAATCAGGACCCGAGCGATGCGACACTCCATAATGGTAATATTGCATTTGAGCAGTTGGGTCTTATGACTCCCTATTGCATTGTGCCCTATAATGTCGTAGCCCGTCTCAAACGTTACGCCAACGTTAAATATGTGGCACAGGTAACGGCACGTCCGCTTGTGACAGATGCTTCCAATCCCAACTATACCATCATCGGTAATGAGGGTAAAAGCGAGATGATTGTGCTTCTTATGGAGGACGATGCTCTTGGCAATGGCGAAGATGTGGATATTGTTGTCGACAACTCGACAAGGGAGTATCCCATAAACGTAACGATTGCTCCTAAATATACCGAGTTGCCATCGGCAATGTACAGTTATTTCGAGACTCCGGGCGAGCTCTTTAACGTGACTCTCGAAAATACCTCGGGCGAGGATATTTCCGTGTGTATGTTGCTACAGTATTTCAAAGGAAATTGGGGTGTGACAGCCGCGCCGGCACGTCAGCATACAAATAAGTTCATAGATATTCCAGCAGGTGAGGAAATTGTTCTCTCCGAGGAGCAGATAAACGAACTTGCGGGTGGGTACGACTTTGATACCGATGTCATAGCGTTCAAGGCAAAGACCGGATTTATTATGGGTAAGCCAACGAGCGAGCACTTCAGCGAGAAGGTCGATACAGCTTTTCTGCGCGTATGTCGTTACACAGGTGGTAAGCCGGTACTGCGTGAGACAATAATTGGTAAGGGTAGGGCCGAGTTTAATACCAATCCCAATGTGCTCAATGGCGAGATGTTCAACATATCGTTTGAACCTAAAATGCCCATCCTGCCGGCCGATGCCAAGCACTATTTTACCAAGCCTTCGCGCATCTTTAAACTAAAGATAAAGAGTCTTGCTCCCAACGCAATACGTGTGTTCCCGGCACTTCAGATTGGCAAGAGTACGGGTTTCAGCGACGAGAAGGATATATATAACGGCAGCTATTTCGGCGATGTCAAGCGTATGGCCGATAACTATTTAACCTTTGCTTCGGGGGAAACAAAAACATTAACCGACGAGGAGTTCGACCGTTTCTTCGGTGGTTTTATGGAGGTTAAGTGCAGAGTTGATGGCGAGAATGGTGTCATCACTGACTTCTCTACAATAGAATTCGAGGAACAGATATATACCAATCTGGTTCTTTTGGATTATGACAGGCTCAGTATGCTCAATCTTAAAGAGGAGCCGGCATCATCGGCGTTGCTTATGCAGTATGAGCAGTCGCATCAGGTATCTTCAAGTGTAAAGTTGGGTGATGTCGATATTACAATAGAACCGGTCAAGGACTATCCCGTAAATGGTGATGTGTATATAAAAGACCCGGGTCGTATGTTTAATATAGTTCTTACCAACCTCACCGATAAAGACCTTAAACTAATTCCCGGTATCACATACGAGAATCGCGAGATAGACGAAGAGACCTACTCCTACGCTGCGGCAAAATTCTTTAACGAGAAACCCGAGTTTGTGCTTCGTGCCAAGGAGAAGAAAGTTCTCGACCGTAATTTCCTAAAGCAGTTCTGTGGTGATGAAACTGCCGTGCGTCATATTCATTCTACCGATGAAAATGAGTTCGAGTTTACCGATTTCGACGAGATTATCACTACCGAGGGTGCCAACCACATGAAGTTTACCCTCGTCAATGCCGACAGTGTAAGAGCTATCCCACAAGGTAGTGAGAACCGTTCGGAGCGTTTGACAGTCGCTACTATGCAGCACGATTTCTGGGCCAATCCCGACTACGTCCTATATGACCTTGATATAGAGATAAAGCCTAAGATGAACCCTATGCCCTATAATACAAGGGCATACTTTACCAAACCCGAACAACTCTTCGAGGTGTGGCTCTCAAACACAAGTGACAAAGATCTTGATATTATTCCTCTTATAAAATATAATTTTAACGGTGACGAGGATGTGACATATCTTTCAGGCTCATATAACGACCCCGATGTTCCCATTATAACTATTGGCGCTGGAGAAAAGAAACAGATGAATAATGAGTACGTCAACAAATTCTTTGCAGGGAAGAAGTTTTATAAGATGGTTGAACAGGAGAGTGGCGACCCCGAACGTCTCGATTACAATATCTTTAACGCCGATAAGGATATTGTATTAGACCCCGAGTCGTTTACTAAAGTCGAGTTTGTTGCATTAAACCCCACCTACCTCGATGCTTTAGGTACAGATGCACTTCTCATCGATTTCTATCAGGGTACAGGTGAGCTTAGTTTTCAGGTTTCATCAACTGTGCGTCTCGACGATGTCAGTGTAACTGTGAAGCCTAAGATACAGCCTCTGCCAGCCAATGCCGAACTCTATTTCAACAGCCCCGGAACACTGTTCGATATAGAACTTAAGAATAACACTCTGCACGAGTATAAGGTTATTCCCAACATAATGTATCTGTTTGATGAGTTTGGTTCCTACTACGGTTCGGTATACGACGACAAACGTCTCGAAAAGTTTGTTACCCTTGCTCCTGGCGAGATTAAGCAGATAACAGCGTCCGACCTTAACGCTTTCTGTGGCAACCCCGATACTATAAAGTGTTTCGAGGCGCGTCTCGATGGCTTTGTCGAGAAACCTATTCCCGATATCAACGAGATTCTTAACCTTGAGGCTTTCAATCAGGTCGAGGTGATTGCTTACAGCGTCGATTCGCTTAAGTCGCTCCCCAAAGAGATGGAAGACCGCAAGACACGTGCAATGCTTGGTGGTGGAAAATCCGATTTTATCGCAAAAAACATAAAATTCGAAGAGGTTGTTGTTACAATTACTCCTAAGGCAGATGCCGATTTTCAACCCGAACCCGATAAGTATTTCGAGAAGCCGGGCGACCTGTTCGACGTTACACTGCTTAACGTAACCAATGAAGAGCAGAAGGTAAATCTCCGTCTCACATACAATTATCAGTACTTCATCGATAAGCCCGACAGTGTCATAACTTTAAAACCCGAGGAGAAACTAAAATTATCGGCTGCCCGTCTGAACAATATCTGCGGATACGATATCTTCAGCTATGGTGCACCTCTCTTCGAGTGCGATTCGCTTGGCAATGTAAAGAAAGAGAAACCAAGCGCTACCGATATTGAGATTCCAAAGGGCGACAACACAGTAACGGCTCTTGTGTGGAAAAAACTCATCGAGGACGAACTTAAACCCGAGGAGTTTAAGGTTGACTCGGTATCGGTGTGCGATACCATCTTCCAGCCTGCATTGCGAGATGTGTGGATTGGCGAATATCGTCTCACACTTACCGATTTCGAGAAGATTACAGGAAAGGACCCCGAACAGAATAAAGCCGGCAACGACTGTTTCAAGGGTAAGGGACACGTACACACAACTATTATGGGTATTCCCGTTCGTGTGGCTGTAGAGTATGACAGTATATATATTGATAACGAGTTGCAACGTGTAGTAAAGAATAATGTACGCTCAATTACCGAGGAGAGTGCGCACGTACCGCTCGACATATTTAAAGAGGAGTTCGTGAAGGAACTCGAAAAGACCGATAAAGAGGGAGCCGAGGCCAAGGTCGACCAGTTCCTTAAAGAGAGCAATGTCGGTGCATTCTACACCTATGTTATAGGCAATGCAATGCAGACAATAGGCAAGATTGACTCTGCGGCGGTGGTGAAACTTCCGTTGGGACTTACCGTGCCTCTTGATAAGGAACTTGAGTGTCCTGCTACAATTCAGCTTGCTCAGATGGAGTTCACTCCCGTAGATGCCAATATGGACCTTATAGGTGAGTTCGTTCTTCCCGAAAGCCCCGAACCCGAGAAACTTGCGTATAGCGATATTCTAATCTTTGCAGCGCGTAAGCTATCAACCTCGCCCGAGGAGTTTATGCCAAAAACAGGTTCGTTGGGCCTTGTAAAAGACTTTAGATTAGAGGATCCATCGTCCGACTTTGTCTTTACATTCAAGGCACCAACTAATCAGGATTACAGCAAGGCAACTGACGGCTGTTTCATCTCTTGGGAGAATGGAGGATTTAAGGAGATGTGCGCAAGCATATCAATGAATATACCTTCGTCTAAAATAGTAAAGGATAATGGAAAAGACCCCATTGACCCCAACGTACATCCCGAGGTTACACTGACAGCCTTTATTGCCGATGCCGAGGACTGGTTCGCAACGGTAAAGATGGATCCTTTCCAGATTACAAGTGCTCCGGGTTACACCTTCAGCGCTGTGGGCGACTCGGTGGGTATTGTGTTCGACCGTTCGAAGCGTCGTACACCCGCAGGAATTAAATTCCCGGCAAACTACGACTACGACAAGGATGGTTTGGGACTAACTGCCGACCCCGGAACAAATGAACAGGCTTACAAAGAGTGGCAGGGCTTCTATTTCGAGGAGCTAAGCTGTAAGTTGCCGCATTTCGTCGAGCTTGACGACGAGGACGATTCGCGTGTTAAGATTGCTGTCAATAATATCATATACGACGAGTCGGGATTCTCAATGGGAGTAGAGGTCGATAGTCTGCTCAATCGTGGAACACCAAAGGTGGGCGGTTGGCGCATTACCATCGACAAGATATATATGAACATTAGGCAGAACAACTTTGGCGATGCAGGATTCAATGGCCGAATAGAGGTTCCGCTATTATATAAGAAAGGTACAAAGGAGAAGGCCAAGATTGGCTATAAGGCCGATATAGCTTCTGTTGACCACGGTGCAAAGAAGGGTCTTGCCGTGAATTTCGGTATGCAGCAGGTTGAGGACTCGATAAGTCTCGATTTTATGCTGGCTAATGTCAATTTCTACAAAGACAGTACCTATTTCAATATTATCTATTGCGACACTCTGCCCAAGGAGAAACAGACCCTTGTTGAGCTGTGTCTCGATGGTGATGTCGAGATTACCTGTACCGAGAGCATCGACTTTAAACTGCCTGCTATCCCGTTCGAGAATATGCGTATAGCAAACTTCGAGAAAGGTGAATTAGATAAGAATAAAGGCAAGAAAGATGAGAAGAGCAATAAAAAAACCGAGAGTAAGTCTTTGAAAGACCCGTCGGGTGATACCGACTTCCACACGGGACGCTGGGCATTGTCAGGCGACCCGGGAGAGGACGAGGGTAGCTTCTGGGGAGGTATGCCTATTGTCCTTGAGAAGATTTCTATGGAGGTAGGCGATGGTGCCGAGGAACTTGGATTCTACATCGAAGGTGGTATTGTGGTAATGGGTAATAAGAAGTTCGGACTTGGATGTACCGCAGGACTCACAATATGGTCGAAGATTGATTGGGAAGAGATGGCGCTCTCGTACGACCGTGTAGAGTTCAATACACTGCACGTCGAGGGACAATTTGCAGGAATGGTATCTGTGGTTGGAGACCTTAACGTAGCCGATGACGAGGAAAAATCGGGATTCGATGCCGAACTCGAGATTAAGGTAAAGGGCCTCTTCGAGATGGATGTTGCAGGAGGATATTATAAGATACAAAAGGGCGATGAGGAATTTAAGCTCGACGATGCCGATGAGAAGAACGATAAATACTATCACGCAGGATTCTTTGTGGCCGATGCCAAACTTCCGCCTATCCCAATGGGTCCCGTATCATTGAAAGGCATATCCGGTGGTTTCTTCATCAACTACTCGGTTCCAATGTCGTCGCTCGATGGAACAGACGACTTTGTCACCACGCTTAAAGAGAATCTGAAACCGAAATATAAATCTTATGGCGGTATGTTCGGTGTCGACCTTGTTGTGGGCGAGGAGACTCTTATAAAGGGTAATGCCACTATGTTGCTGATGATTGATATTCAGAAAGATGGTGTACGTTGTCCGGGAGTGCTGTTCCAGGGTAATGTTGCCGCGTTGTGTGCACCCGACTCGGACGATGGACTTATAAACTCGAAGATTACAATTCTTTACGAGGATACTACAACTCCCGACCTTACCGACGAGGAGATGAAGACAATGAGTAAGGCTGATATAGCTGCCAACCTCGAAAAGAAGAAAGAGGAGCATAAACTGTTCCGTCTCACAATAACTGTGGATGCCGATATGGCAGGAGTATATAAGCAGTTTACAGGTGAGGAATTACAAATTAAGAATCCTATGGTTGGACTCGAGGAGTTCGACCAGAAGAATGCCGATAGCGAGAATCAAGGCGAGAAGAACAACACTGCATCTTCGGCAGGAGCAGCCGAGAGCAAGGGTTATGTAAAGGCGGGTGCAAGCGCAAGCATAAGCCTTGAACTCGAGGTAAGACATTATCCTTCGCAGGATAAGACCTTCTGGCACTTGTACGTTGGAGAGCCCGACGAGAGCAAGCGTTGTCGCATCACATTCATCGACTTCGAGTTTGGACGTAAGTCACCCGTAGGACTCTGGGCAAAGCTCTATGCAAATGCCTATCTGTGCCTGGGTAACGAGCTTCCCGGAGATGGTCAGTTGCCACCGCTTCCCGAGAAGGTTACAGAGGCACTTGGTATGAAGGGCGCCGACGGTAAGGTAGATAACAGCCTCAAAGGTAAGATAGCAGCTGCCCGTGAGCAGACGATGAAGGGTGGCCCCGCAGGTGGTATCAACGGTGGTATTATGCTTGGTGCTGCCATCGGTGCCGAGATTGGCTGTAATGCGGTATTCTGCTATGCCGAGGTCGAGGGTATGCTCGGTTTCGACCTTATCCTAAAACAGTATAAAGAGGGAATAAAATGTACCGATGGTCGTCGTGCAGGCGGTAAGAACGGTTTCTATGCAACGGGACAGTTCTATGCTATGCTAAAGGGCGAGCTTGGACTTATGATTAACCTGTGGATATTCGAGGGTAAAGTGCCTCTCGTGGATATGACATTGGGTGCTCTGTTGCAGGGTGGCTTCCCCAACCCCACTTGGGTATATGGCCGTCTGCGTGCAAAGGGTTCGGTACTCGGTGGTCTTATTAAGTTCTCATCAACAATCGAGATGAAGGCCGGTAAGATATGTGTTCCCGAGATGGGTAACCCGCTCGACGATATAAAGGTATTCGGTGATATTAATCCCGGTGACGAGGATATAGAGATTGGTTGGGCCGACAAGAGTCTTGTATCGTGCTACGGAAAATCGACCTTTACAACCAATATGAAGATTGGTAAGGTGCTTACACTTGTTGATGAAGGTGAGACAATGGAGCGTGCAGGAATGGATGGCGATGGCAATAATGTGCTTCGTAAATATGTGTTCTATCTCGACAAGCAGTTCCAGCTTTGTAAATATGACGAGTCGGACAATACAAACGACGACCGTACGAAAATCACTACTTGGGTAACACATATCAATCCTACCTATGACCAGGAGAATTACGAGATACAGCTTGGTGCTTTGCAGCCCCGCACACTTTATCGCATTCAGTTGCGCGGTACCTGTAAGGAGATTGTAGATGGTGATGAGGTTAATCCTATCTACAAGGATTCAATCACAGGAAAGAAGGTACATCGTCCATTTGAAGATAAGCGTTACATATATTTCCGCACCGATAATCTTAGCGACGATATTAATAAGGAGGTGGCAAACTATCTGCCTAACCTCACTCCCTTCACACAGACTCTTGACGAGGTTACACAACCTTCATTTATGGAGATGCACGAGCGTCCCGACTATTGGCTGAATCCCGACCACGAGTTTGTAGCAAGCATAAAGGTGTACGACAGTAAAACAAATACATACGTATTCCCCGATGCTCGCGACGGATTACGCAAGGGACAGATTACAAAATACGATAACCTGCAGGTTGTAGAGATTGTCGAGCAGGGTATAGACGAGAGCAACAATAACTTTAAGTTTGCAACCGTAACTCTGCAAAATCCTGTTCCAAGAGAGTACTTCAAGGTATCGGATAAGGTACGTTTTGAGATAAGACGTATCAACCGCGCACAGCTCGACTCGTATTTAGATATGGTAGAGGAGAGCTATAAGAACATCTTGGCGCTTACCAAAGAGGATATGGCCGAGTATGAGTCGCAGCTCGATGCAATGGATGCTGCAATTGCCGAGGGAGACAAAAAGGCGGGCGACAAGAATACCAACCAGGCTATACGCGACCTCTATAACTACTATAAAGAGATGAGCGACCTTTATGGCGAGAACGAGGCCGAGCAACGTATGAAGGAGTATAAAGAGGAACTAAAGGCAAATACATCAGCGTTTGCCGAGGTTGTCTATACTCAAGATTATAAGTATAACGGGCAGGCTTCTTTCCTCGATTATGTGACTAAGAGCGATTCTTGGGACTATTCGGGCAGCGATGCAAACGATACAAACACATCGACAGTCTATTGTCAGATGGTGGATATTGTAACCAAAGAGGAGGCTGCTAAGATCAGCGGTGGCTATGACCCCAATGCTGTATATGGTCTTAGAACAACAGAGAACCGAAGCAATAACCCCTATTTTGCGCTGAACTATTGGAACTCTACTGCGGCTGTCTGGCGTGCTCCTAAGTACGACCTATGCAGCCGTCCATTCGACGAGTGTAACTTCTCGGGCTCTACCTCGCTGTCGTATAACCTTACTTATCCTTATCTGCGTAATGGTATTTCCGAGGGTAGTAAGTATAGCGATACGCAGTATGAGCGTGGGCTTAACCCCAAATTTGCTGTCGATTGGTTCAGATTCGATGATATGAGGACCTATACACGTAATGCTTCGGGTAAGAAAAAGATATTCAAGATAATATGGTATGCAATATACAATGATGCTTATCTTGCACAGAATTTAGAGACTAAATTGAAGTATTACTATAACAGTGACTTGAAATATGGAATAGAAAAAAATAAGAGAAAGGATATTAGAAATCTTGTTGATAGATATGCCGACAACGGCTCAATGATGCAGGTTTATTCCAACTATGTAAGTGACGGCGGATATTCTGCCGGTTCAAGGTCGTGGGTGCAGATTCCAAGCTGGCAAATTGCTCTTATGTATGCTGCCGACAACTCGGGCAAGTATGGACTTAATGCAAATAATAGTCGCGCAGCTACATCGTCTTATAAATATTTTACAGGTCAGTGGAGCACATTCAAAGCCGATGATTACCTGAATAGAATAAAGGAGTTAAAGGTTAGAATACGTTTCAGTGACGGATATAATATTGCCGAGGCAAGCGGTAAAGGCAGGGTTGAGCCTACTAAGTTTGGTGTACGTCCAACTACGAGTGCAAAGAGAACAGCTATAATAAGCTGTAACATAAATGGTAAGGGACTGAACGGTATTACCGATAATAATATCTCTATCAATCGCGAAGAGTATGTTACCATCGGCGACCCCGTAATGCTCGAATATCTCTTAACCAATTACGATAAGAACGATGATGGCCGATTGCACATTGATGAGATGGCGGCAATAACAACGCTGAAACTCGACTTCTCGACAATCAAGGGAAAGGTTACTCGTCCTAATCAACCTGCTCCGGGCATTGCGTCGCTGGATGCTCTTAAACTGATGCCTAATCTTAAAAAGTTAGAGCTGCTTAACAATATGAGTGGTGATATGTCCAATTCGGCTTATAATAAGTTCCACGCTCAGAACAAGACTTTGAGATTGGACGGTAACCCAAATCTTCAGGAGTTGGTACTCGAAAAATGGTATGTCGATAGTCTGGATTTGAGATATAATACCGAACTAAGGAAACTGAATATCGATATTCGCAGTATGTATAACAGAACACCTCCAAGTGTTAGCACTGTAAGAAACTCCGAGGGTGTAAGTTATCTTGATGTTAGCAAGTGTACAAAGTTGTGGGACCTTAGAGTTATCGGCTGTTTCATAGAGAAACTCGACCTCTCCAACATTGCTACACTCGAGGTGCTCGACCTTAGAATGAACTGTCTATCGCATCTCGACATAAGTGCATCGTATAAACTGTCTGAGAATTTTGTGAAAGCGGGATTCCAGACATATAAAACGGCAAAAGGCAGAGCAATAAGCACATATATCAAATATCTCGATGTTAAGACATTCGGTTTATCAAACTCTTCGGCCGATTATATGAACTCATCCTCGGTTAACTATAAGGCGAGGTTCACAAAAGAGGCCAGCAGGGATAAAGGTGTAGGAACATTGGATTCTAACCTGTATAGCTATATGTACGATGAGGCCCAGAAGGCAAAGAAGAGTGTATTCGAATGGGCTTCGGCACAGACAACATTGAGGGTGCCCGGACTCAAGATTAAGTCTTTTAAGAATCTGGATGCCTGGATGCCTAAACTTGCTCTTATAGATGTAAGCGACAACGAACTTACCGAGCTCGACCTTACAGGTTTTGCCGAGCTTAGGCAGGTGTATGCCAATAATAACCGATTGGCCGATATTAAGGTGCGTGGCGAGAATAAAATTTATTGGGTAGAGGTGAGCAACAACTCACTATCGTCGGTACCCATCGATGCTATGCCTAAGCTCTCTCACCTTAAGTGTGCAAACAATAGCATAGATATTATCTATCCTAATGTAAACACAGAGCTTAATTACCTCGACTGTTCGAACAACTATCTGACCGAGCTTGTACTCGACAAGATGAGTAAACTGACTACCCTTAAATGTAGCTATAATAAGTTTACAAAGGGTAACTTTAAGATACCGGCAAACGCTAACTTACAAACCTTTGAGGCGGCGGGTGCTTTGGGCGATATTGATGAGATTGACCTTAGCTCTTCGACCAATATCAGAATTGTGAACGTGGCAAATAACTCGTCGCTTAAGCTATTGAAATTGGCTGCAACCACAAGCCGTTTAGAGGAACTTATAGCAAACAATTGTGCTCTCACAAAAATATATAGTGGCAGCAACAATTTCCCGTTGTTTAATTACGATTCTCAATATAAGCCTAAGAGTACTATGGCTTGGTTGAAGGAAATAAATGTGTCGAACAATCCTTCGTTTAGATTGAGAGTAGCATATAATTATTATAATTTCCAGCGTCTTACAGCAATTAATGTTACAGGATGTATAGTCGATGGTGTATATCTGCACGGAACGAATATTAATTATCTGACAAAATTGTGTGCCGGTGTACCGCAAAGGGCCTCGGGCGCTAGGGTCGAGATAAGGGCGTTCAGTAAGAACTGGTATAAGAGATGGGACGAGTGGAAGGATTATCCCGAGAACCGTCACACTACCTATATGACCCTCTATACAGCCGATCATCCTTACAAATATATCGAGAGCTACGACCCATCGTGCCCGACAAGGGTAGAGGCTATTACCGAAGACGATAAGAAACTGCGTGCGGCAATGGGTGAGACTTTCTATAATCATTTGAAGGAGAAACTGCGTCCCGACAGCCTCGGCTTTCGTGCTTTGCACGTCGAGAATGTGAAGAACCTAACCGAACTACAGTGTGCAAATATGCAGATTGTCGATCTCGATGGTATTCTCAAATATATGCCTAAGGCTAAGGTCGTAAATGCTATGGGTAACGAAATGAAGACCGTGATTCTGAAGAACCTTGACGGTGTCGATAAACTCGACCTATCTAACAATGCGGCGCTCGATTCGCTCTCGTTCAACTATCAATCTAGTAAACTCGACGAGCTGAACCTCTCACACTCTTACGTCAACGAGTATGGATTGGTAGAGGCATTAAACATTGCAAGGAACAAGAAACTGATTGTCGATGGTGATATTGGCCCCACAGTGCTTGAGGTGGCAAAGTATAAATACCGTTGCTATGTCAATGAGATGTCGCTTGTATCCAAAGGACGTAATTATGTTCTTTATAACCTCGTGGCCGACAAACTAACCGTTGGTGGAAAGTCGTTGAAGTTCTTTATGGGTAGCACTGGTTCATACACAGCATATTGCCGCATAGAGCATATCTATCTTGCCGATAGTGCCGAGCCTATTGAACTTATATTTACATCGGCCGATATGGCATTGTTGTGGCTGAATAAGTGGATAAATGATAATCCTAACCGCAAATTCACAATGAGAATAGAGACAGGAGACGCTTCAATCAACAACTCGGTGAACTCTCTGTTGTCAATTGTGAATAATGTAACAAAGAACGGCATTTCTCGTCTCGACGATAATGTTCGACAGATGGCTAACAGCTATGTGCTGAAGTATGCTTGGGAAGAGAAGGTTCCTAAAGGCGAATTGTTCAGGGATGTTCTTGATGACTACGATTTGCACGAGAAACTCTCGAATGACGATGTTAAGATGAGGGACGCTATGGGCAGCAAACTCTATCTGTTGTTGAAGAAACAGTATGCTCCTACACGCGAGTATCTGCACGTCGAGGATCTTAAGAAGGTGACCACTCTCGATTGCGAGGATTGTGGTGTTGTTAATCTGACTAATGTGCTTAAGTATATGCCGTCGTTGACAACAGTCAAAGCAAGTGGCAATAATTTACGCAGTGTGACACTTGGCGAGAATGGCCGACTGACATCGGTAGACCTCTCGGGTAGTAAGTTTAAGCTCGATACTCTTAAGTTCAAGAATACGGTGCTTTCACTCGACCTCTCGAAGAACACAATCAACAGCAGTGTGCTGGACGCAGCGATAAAGAATACTGTGAACAATCTTACCATAAACGGTGCAGTGGGTATAAATATGGGTGTGAATACATCGACTACCTGTGTCAAGACATTTACAACCGATAATAATACTCTGCGCCTCTATAAAGCTAAGTTCCAGGGTCTGAACTTCACTGGTAAGTATCTCTATTTCTACAGGGATATGAGCGAAATTTCGCTATCGAACTTTAATCTTGGTGCAAAGACTCAGTACGAGCTTAACTTCAGCACTGCCGATAATGCCCTTAAGTTCATAGCCGAGTGGTCGGAGAATAATATCCAGACTCGCGGTAATGCTCCCAAATTCAATATGACGGTGGGCAGCAACAGCAATACTCGCACTCTGCTCAGCAGTTATAATACTCAGGCAAAGGCGGGCAACGGATTCCTGACCGAGAATAAGAAGATGGCTGTTCAGGCTATTATAACAGCTGTGAATCGCGGATACGTTACCAAGGGTAGCGGATACGATAGGATGATTACCTATCTGAACTCCATAAGTCTTGCCGATATTCAGACTGCCGAGGATTTAGAACTTAAGAATGCGTTGGGTAATACAATGTATAACCACTACAAGAAAAAGTATGCAAATACAAAGAATTATCTGCACGTTTCCGATGTTAAGAGTATAACAACACTTGATGCCGAGCGTACCGATCTTGTGAGCATTACCAATGCTATTAAGTATATGCCTAAGCTCACTACAATATATCTGAGATACAACGATATTAAAGACGTTGATGTGAGTGGACATAAGATTGTAATTAACACTTTGGATATAAGTGATAATACGGCGCTCAGAACATTCAATGCACGAAGTTCTTCTATACGTAATATCGACCTTTCGTATTCGTATGTAAATAGTACAATATTGAAGAATGCACTCGTTGCAAGCACTTCTAATGTGAGTGTAAACGGAAATGGTGGTGTGCAGTTAGTATCACTCGATAATGTCTCGGCTAATAATTTGTCTATGCTGAGTACAAATCGTATCTTGCAGCTGAATAGTTGTACGCTTAATAAACTTACATTCGGTGGACAAGAACTTATATTTGACGGTGACCTTTCGAAGTGTAAGATTAAGGATTTTGAAATTAATCGTCCTTCGGGAAGCATTAATGTTGAATTCCACACTGCCGATGCCGCACTTATGTGGATTGAGTATTGGAGCAAGAAAGCACCTACTACAGCCTTTACCATCGAGTTGATTGGCTCTAATGCATCTAACAACTCAAAGATAAAGGCGAAGTTGGTAAGCATTAACAATACGCTTCGCCGTGGTGGAAAAATCAATGAAACCACAAGAACGCAGTTGTACGATGTAATTAAACTTGCTGTTTCGTCGTGCGGACTTAAGCAGGGTAGTATGTATGGCAATTATGTTAAGGTGATAGGTCAGTCGGGTAATAAAACAGTGACAATACAGAGTATCAGCAGCAAGATTGCTGTAATTAAGGCACTGCAAGAGATATTAGGATTATCTTTAACTGAGGTGAAGGAGAAGTATGTAGATGTGCTCCCCTCTGTAGTAGGTAAATTCTCTTCGTCCGAGGCTGCTGAAATAAAGAAAATACTCGAAGACGCAGGAGCTGTCGTTACAGTGCAGTAGTTATATTTGTGTGACCATATCCCGTAAGTAAAAAATAAAAAAACAATATATGAAAGGATTATTCAGTTTGAGAGGAGTTGCTGTGGCAGCGGCGCTGTTTGGAGCAGTGTCGTTGCAGGCAGCAAATGAGAATAAGAGTGATGCTCTGAGAATTAAGAAGCATATATATCAACCGATTGTTGTAGCAAGCGATACGGCAGTAAATGATACGGTTGATATAAGTAAGATGAGTCAGAAAGAGTATGAGGAGTATCTGCGCACTGCACCGGTGGATACAACCATAAAGGACTCTGTGACTGTGGCCTTTTCGGTAAAGGTGCTTGCACGTCCCAAAGGAGACAGGGTGCTGTTGCGTTGGGCCCCCGATGAGTTTGCTCCCTGGTATCTTGCCAATAAGTATGGATACAATATCTTGCGTATGAATCTTGATGATGGTGTTGTCGATACAATCAAGAAGAATCTGCTCCCGATGAGTCTCGAGCAGATGAAACTGAGTTTCGACCCTACCGACTCTTTGGCCGCAGCTGCTGCACAGATGCTCTATGGCAAGGGTAGCAAGCTGAATGACGCTATTGGCGGCAGTGGTGCCGATGGTATTATGCAGGTCTATGAGGAACAGCAGACACGCTTTGCATACGCAATGCTGCTTTCCGAGATTCGCCCCGATATTGCCGAGGCAATGGCGCTTATGTATGTCGATAAGACCGCCGAGAAGGGAGAGCGTTATATGTATGTTGTAACAACAAATATCCCCAAAGAGGAGGCCAATATGACCTATCAGGCTGTAGATGTTAAGAATGTGCTTGAGAAACCGGCTAAGTTCGAACCTAAGATAACCGATTCATTGGGTACCGATGGTCTCTCTATGCGTATCTTCTGGCCTATGGAACCCGCTTACACTGTTTACGATATTGAGTGCCGTTACAATGGTGGCGAGTGGAAAAAACTCAATGAGCGTCCCTTTATGACTCTTATGACCTACGAGGACGAGAGTGTAGGACAGAATATATATGAGTATGCAGGAGTACAGCCGGGTACCTACGAGTTCCGCATCTGTGGTTACGATTCATTTGGAGAGAAGAGTAACTACAGTGAACCTCATAAGGTTGAGATGCCCGATGTCATTCCGCCTACAGCTCCGCTGATAAAGAATTTCTTCCTCGACCGTCCCACCGAGAATACTGTAGTGGCCGATATTGTGTGGGAGAAGAATATTATCGAACCCGACTTTGTTGGTTACGATATCTACTACTACAATCCGCAGATAGATAGTGCTTGGGTGAAGTTGAATGATTATACCGTTGCACGTGAGGATACAGTGTTCCGTTGCGAGGTGACCTATCTTGGAACAGGTCGTGTAACGGTGGTTGCAAAAGATACTTTGGGTAACTCTTCGGCCTCTATGCCACAGGAGATGTTTATTGCAGATATTACTCCACCTGCACCTCCTACTAAGTTAGAGTATGTACTTTCACCTACGGGTAGTCTGCTCATTAAGTGGGAGAGAAGCAAGGACGCAGATGTAGCAGGCTATCAGCTATACTATGCCAATGACTCGACGCACACTTTCTTACAGAAAGCAGGCAAGAGCACACGAGGAACAGCTATTCTGGATACTCTGGCAGTAAGCGGTGTTATACAAAGATACACCTATTATCGCGTAAAGGCGTATGACTTCTCGGGTAACGAGTCGGCGTTTTCGGATATTCTTACTGTGAAACGCAAAAACTATGATCCACCACGTCCTTGCCGTATCGACTCTGTATGGCAGGATACAAAGGCTGTGTATATGACCTGGTATCCATCGTCCGAGGCCGATGCCGAAAAATTCTACGTCTATCGTCGTCTTGATGGAGAGAATATAAGTTCCCTTATAAATGTCCTTACAAAAGACTCGGTAAAGAATGGCCGTTTGTGGGTGGTTGATTCGCCTCAACCCAATCGCACGAAGCGTTACTTCTACCATATAGAAACAATGAACGAGACAGGAATAACATCCGAACCGTCGTTCGAGACCTCGTTCCTGTTTAAAGGTGACATGAAGCTGAATGTGAAGATTAATCTTGGAGTGAGCTACCGTGCCGATGAAGAGAAGGTATATGTTGCATGGGACCTCACAGGACTTACACAGGAAATGATGGACGCCGGTGTTTATTTCTGCCTATATAAGAAGTGGGACGATGATGATATTTTCCGTCATGTAGAGTCTATTAATATAAAGAAAAGATATACGATAGATTATCATATGAAACCCGGCGATAGTGCCGAGTACCGTATGCGTTTGCGTACAAAAGATGGTCATCTAAGCCCATATTCAAACGTAGTAAGGGTTACTGTACCACAAAAAGAAGAGCAGAAGAAATAATAATAAACCTCTTTAGACAACAGTTTCTTAACCACTGTAAAACAAGAAGACTATGAAACTGATTAAAAATATTTACATAGCACTGACACTTATAACGCTGACATCTTGCGGCGAACTATTTACTTTCGAGGAGGCAAAACCCATTCCCGAAGGAGTATTGTTGTCGCATCACGAGGTAGATCTTATTTTAGGTGATTCTATTCTGTTAGAAACGTATATAAATCCGGATACAGTAGAGGTCTCATATCATTGGGAAGTTTATGATGATGTAGAGGCTGTACAGTTGATTGGTCGTCGTGTCTATGCCAATAAGCCGGGAAGAGCTAAAGTTGTAGTAGAAACCAAAGGTTATGATTCGGACAATTTACCTATAGTCTTCACCGATAGTTGTTTTGTGAATGTATTTGAATGGAAGGATATTGACCCTGATGAATATCTTTACGAGACTGTCGTGTATGCAAGTCTGACAATAGACAATGAACTCTTGACCGATTCTATGGGTGATACACGCTTAGTGGCTATTGTAGACGGAGAAAAACGCGGTGAGGCTGTTATGCGTACTGCGCACGAGATTCCATATCTCGAGATGCGTATATCGGCAACTTGGCCGGGAGAGAGTGCCGAAATTCAATGCTATCATAGACAGACCAGAGAGCGTTTTGTCTTTGAATCCTTACCTTTGACTGGAAACACATACGGAACACTCTCTAAGCTAAAAACATATAAGACCATTAGTCGTAAACAGTAATAACCGAAAAACTGAAGGATATGAGAAAGTTACTTTTTATTTTATTTGGATTGACTCTTTGCACCTCAGCCTTTGCCGATGGCAAACTGAAACAATATGACAAGATTATCATAACTCTTATCGATGGACGTGTTTTTGATATTGAGATTGATGCCGATTCCTACGTTTATTCCTATGTCGAGGATAGAAATGGCAATAATGTGCAGTTGATAGAGGTTATCGGTACAAGAGAAGAATATATCTTTGAGCGTGGTGAAATGAGGTCGATGAAATTTATCGAGGCTATCGATACTTCAATAGACGAACTTGCCGATGTTAGTGCAAATAATCCTATGCGATACTTAGATGGAATTCTTACTTTCCATCGTTCACTAAACGGAGCAACACTATATGTGTATGATGTTGCCGGTAAGACTATTCTTACTGCAACTGTCAAAGAGGGAGGAATAGTCTCTCTTGCGCACCTTTCGGCAGGTACATACGTAGCTAAGGTAAAGGATATTAACATTAAAGTTATTGTGCGATGAAACGGTTATTAAATTACATAATGTTGGCTGTAATTGCAACATTTGTACTTACATCCACGGTTGCTGCTCAGGTCGACTTTCAGCAATCTTTCGGAGTAATGCGCAAAAATGGGAAGCATTATATGCTGCCCGAAGGTGGTAACTGGAAAATAACATTTTCAAATGCAGACTCCTTAGGAAACAACTATCGTAAGCCTGTTCAGCTGCTTTTCGACGGTGCTGTATATCCCGATACTTTAGGCATATTCATCAATGATGTAGACAGCCTTATGTTCGAGGTACCCGAGACGCAACATGCGGCGGGCGTATTCGAGATTGATGAACGTCTGTTCGAGTTTATTGTCGAGAGTGATACGGTACACACCATCTATTTCAGAATAGACTGTCTCACAAGGGTGCCGATGCCAAAAGTGGGTCAGAAAGTTTTATGTAACATTTTCCGTGGAAAATTGCCCAATGGATTTATGGGTAGAGTCGAGAAAATGAATGTAGACTATGCCAAAGGATGGGTCGAGATGAAATGCGGTACATTAGGACTCGAAGAGGTCTATGATGTAATATATGCAAGTGGAGTTTCGGGCGTATCCCCCGACCCCGATGAGACACCACAGGAGATTGTCGAAAGAAAATTAGTGCTCAAGAGACTCCCTACACGTGCAGGTGATGGTGACGATAATATGAGCACTGACTTTACCGATAATGTGAATAAAGTAGAATCAATTACCGAGGTTACTGCCATTGCGAAGAAACTTACCATTAGTGATAAGGGTAAAATAAAGGTCAGTTCATTGGACGATGAAAGTAATGAGGGACCAATAACATTTACCGCTAATGTAAAGGCTACAAGCGTTGCCCATTTCTCTCTTATAATCGATAGGCATTTAGACTTTAAGCGTATAGAGGGCGGTGTCGATTTCTCGGCCGAGGGAAAGGTGACATTCGAGGCAAGCGTCGATTTTAAACCCGATGAGGATGATAAGAAAGAGTTTGATTTTCTTACACTACCCATCCCGGTGGTTGTAATCCCCGGTGTGAGTGTGAATATCGACTTTGGAATCACTTGGGATTATCTGTTAGAGGCCAAAATAAGTGGTGAGGCCGGTATCAGTATTGACAGGTCGGTTGGTTTTATTATCAGTGGCGATGATAAGGATGTCACGTGGACCGATAGTAAAGAGAATAATAAAAAGAATCCGTTGAACTTTGGCGGCGATGCCTCGGGCGAGATTAGTCTGAAAGGAGAACTCTTCCTTGCTTTCCACGTAAAAGTGGGAATTGGTATTGCCGGTGAGGGACTCGAGTTTCAGTTTAAATTTGGTACGGGACCAAAAGTCTCGGCACAGCTGACATATAAATTCGGTCAGATAGACCGAGAGGTATCGGACAAGCCCGATTGGTTCAAAGAGCGTTCCGAGATATTCAGCGGACTAAACGAAGGAACCAATTTCGTGGTAGAGTGGGGTGCCTTGGTCGATATTGGATTTTATGTTGCAAATGATGCCTTCTCTTTCACTTTAAGTGATTTCTTGGAGAAATTCGATATAGAGCCTACGGTATTCTGGGAACTTTACCGATTGGATGCAGCGCCAAATACCAGTGAGATAACCAAAAGAACATTTACCGATTACAAGTATTCGGGAACGCTAAAGAATACGTTAAGGCTTATATTCCCGTACGATGCAGGACTTATATTTGTTGACGACTCGCCATACGCATTATATGACGAGGTACCCGATTATCTTGCCGCAGATCTTGGTGAGTTCAAGGCAATAAGTCCCAATGATGTAAGTTTCAGCGTAAATCTTAACAGGCCCGAACTTAAAGGTCGTCAACTCTCTATTTACCCATACGCCTATAATACATTTTTCACAGGATATGGTATTATAGGTAAATTGGATGAACTTTATATTCCCTATAAGGTTACAATGCGCGAGGTTGACAAGACCTACGATAATTGTAAACTTAAAGCAACGTTCGAGAAGGATGCGCTGCAAAGTCCGTACATTAATGAAGGTGGTTTCATACTTCGTGACATAGAGACAAACGAGGAGTTCGATAGAATTAAACTCTTCGAAGGTGGAGTATCTAAGGACACAACAATGGAGACTACTCTTAAGCGTAGCGACTACTCAAAAGAGACCTTTAAGGCTGTGGCATATATCTACGACTCGGTGAACGATAAGTATATGTATAGCAATTCTTGGGATGCCGGCTTCCAAAGTTACTACGCTCCCGAAACTTTGGAACCCAATGAGGTTACCGCTGTCGGTGCTTTGCTCAATGGCTCGGTACACCAGTCGGTATTAGACGAGGAGGGTTATAACCATATAGACAATAAGTTCACTGTAGGAATTACAATGAATCCTGGTAATCTGACCTTTACTGCTCTGCTCAACGACTTTAGAACCCGAGGCTTCTATTGGGATGTCGATGGCAAGTTGCAGCCCGAGAAGGAGTACACCTATCGTGCCTTCTTAATAGACAATACAACAGGTAAGAAATACATGGGTAAAGAGGTACAGTTCAAGAGTAAACCGGTGTTCTACGACTTTAAGGCAAGCGTAAACTACGATAATGTGTTCTTGGGAGCAATGACCGACCGAGGCTTTGTAGGTATCTCAGATAAGTCTAAGTACAAGGTTGTTGTAAGCGAAGACCAAAATACTTGGGAGAATGGTGGCGGCGTTGAACTGGATGGCAACCAACCCTACGACCGCAGCGATTATCTCGATGAGATGATTATTGTGAGAATCTTTAAGATTCCAGCATCGGAGATTACCCGCGACCACGACAAAGCCGATTATGACATAGGTATATTAAGTGAGAAAGGTTGGGAGCCCGGTCGCACATACTATGCAAAGGTTATTTACGATGATGGTGAGGAACACATAGAGACAAAGCCAATTTCGTTTAAGATTCCTGCACCTATAGATAATTTCATAGAGATACCCGAGGCCGATGAGGCTACACTTATAGCCGATGTAACATATCCTTACGGCAACGGAAAATCGGAGATTACAATAGAATATTCCAAGAAAATAGAGGATATTTATGCAGGAATTGCCGATGATGAGCGTGTCGATAATAAGGCGGCTTGGGAACTTGACAAGAAAAAGAATATCTATATGATGGCATTCCTGTTGGAAGACCTCGACCCATCTACAACATACTACTACAGATATGTGGTAGAGAAGAGTGTTGATGGTGTTAAGACTGCTTATAAGAGTGAAATAGACCAGTTCAAGACAAAGAAGCTCGAGTATAAGGTAACACTCGACCCGCCAAGCGTAGAGGGCAATAACGGTACACTGCGAGGACGTGTAAACGACCTTTTGTGGAAACTCATCAACGACTCAATAAAAACCGAAGCCGACAAGAACCGAACAGTATTCTTCGAGATATCTAAGGATAAGAAGATGAACGATCCTTTGACAATCTTCAAGAGTATCGATGAGGGACAAAAAGATGGTAAACACGAGTGGGAACTGGAACTCCCCAATCTTAATTGGGATTCAAAGTTCTACTGCCGACTGTCGGTACAGCCTGCGCGAAGCAAGAAGATATACCATAGCGAGGTAAAAGAGTTGAAGGTTGGTCGTAAGCCCGATAATGGATTCAATATTCAGACGTTCGATGCAGTGCTTAACGACGAGTGGACAACACTTAAAGGTAAAGTAAACAGCGATGTCCTTAATATTATTAATACCCAGGGAACCGATAAGATTTTTGTCGGATTCGAGTATGCTCCAAGCAAGTCCGACCTTGATAATGATACCGAGAATGTGACACGTGAAGTTGATGTTACATTGAATACGTCAACAGGATTATTCTCTAAGGCGTTGCAGCTTAAACCAAATACAACCTACTACTATCGTTCGTTCGTATATTACGAGGATAAGTTTATATATGGTAATACAGTATCGTTTACAACTGCCGACTATGATGCCGGTCTTATTGTTCCCGATATGATTAAGCGTCGTCAGCTCGAGCTTAAGGCTGTTATGAGTACCGAGGTAGGTGCAACAGATGACGATATAATTGTATTTGAGAAACGTAAACTACCAAAAAGACGGTAGCGGTATATGGGATAAGTTACACTCCCACGGTCTATAAATATAGGCTGTGAGAGTTGTAACTCAAATATCCCATTCTCTATAGAAATTGTATAAAGTATATTTGTTATGAAAAATATTGTAAGTAGAATTACAACTCTCTTGTTGCTTATTGCAAGTGTTTCGTTCTGTTCATGTGAATTAGACGGTCCTTTGGCTATATACAAGATTGTTGTAAATGAGAATCCTTTAATGATACCCGGTGAGATTATTAGTAATATCGATAGTTGTAATGTTGAGTTTACTCAGAAACCATGTGAAAAGGATTATGCTTTGGCTAAGTATAAGAGTATATGTTACGATTTACAGAAGTATTATGATGAGCACCGTGGTAAGCTAATTTGGAATAGCTTCTGTTTCGATGTGTGTTTGCATAATATGTCGAGTCATGAGGGTGGTCCCGAAGGGCTGCTCATAGATACAAAGACTATTACGTATTATGCAGAATAGTTTGATTCTAATAATTAAATAGAACCTTAGAAAAGGTGAAAAGTATTATTGGTGGCCGATAAAAATCGGTTAAGCTAAGATTGCCTACTCGGTGATAATGTGTTTACTACAACGTTTGTCGCTGCTAAATAATCAGATAGGGCTGAGTCTATAAATGGATTCAGCCCTCATTCTTTCTTGCTTATAGAATGGATTATCGGCTACAAATAAATTTTTATTGGTGTCCGGTAAAACTTTTTCAGTCTCTCATTTAGTCTTGTTTGCTAAATTCAGCCTTTCATTGTTATTTTTCTCCTACTTTTCGTGCCGACGAAAAGTAGGCAAAAGGCTCTGCGCACGAAAATCTTAACGTAAAATGCT
>JAZNEI010000035.1:0-3283 GCA_045588485.1 Bacteroidaceae bacterium
TCTTTGCCAAGTTGGTCTTGGTCAGATGTTTTTTGAATTTTGTTACCATATGTCATTGAATTAAAATGAATACAGTAACAATATAAAGAGTACGTATCGAGCATTATCAGAACTTGCCTAATTCGTGGTGTGTTGCATCCATGGGAATGCTGTGTTCTTTAAGCGATGGGGAGAAGCAAACAGGTGTAGAAAGAATAAATCTTGATGTCAAATATTTGAGAGGTGAGCGTGATGCCAAAACTCTAACAGCAGGTAAGTTCACACCAGCAAATTCACTTCTGATATTGGTTGACGGAGAAAATTCTGGAGAAGTTTTCAGGACTCCAATTGAGGGCTATCAAGGCAGTACTTTTAAGCGACTGTCTATAAAAGATGATATGAATACAGATTATGTCCTGCAAGTTATAAACTTACATCGTAAGACACTGAGAGAAAATAAGGTCGGCTCTGCAATTCCGCATCTGAACAAGAAACTGTTCAAAGAAATAGAAGTGCCAATACCTCCTTATAATGAACAGAAGAGGATTGTTGAAGCTATCAATATCACATTCAAGCATCTTGATATGATAATGGAGAGCCTATAAACTCTCCATTATCGTATCTAATTTGACAAACGCTTTTCTAACAGTACTTACGATTCTTTTTTGTTCCGCAAATGGCGGCAACGGAATATATGTATTTATTATTTTTTCTTTGGATATGTTGGGCTGTGCTCCACCACCACCCATTTTAATAAATTCTTCCCTATGAGACAATAAAAATAGGAATAGAAACTCTTTGTCTATACCACTAAAAACTTCGCAAGCACAACAAGCTTGATTTGTTGTAGCAGGAAAGGTCAATATTCCAATCTTTCCTATTGTTGCTCCATACATGGCAATTAACACACTGCCAGTCGCATTTAGCTTTACAGAAGTTTCATTCAGAGCTTTTTCCGTAATGTATTCAGGGATATGGGTAATATATCCATCGTTTAAGTCCCCAGTCTTTAGCCAAGGAATATTACCGTTATAATAATCTCTGTTCATCCTACTCGGTGTACTACCAGATTGCCATTTGCCAATTTTCCCAAGCATCGTCCAGCTCCAGTTCTTAGGAATCTCATAAGGCAAGTTCTGATAATGCTCGATACGTACTCTTTATATTGTTACTGTATTCATTTTAATTCAATGACATATGGTAACAAAATTCAAAAAACATCTGACCAAGACCAACTTGGCAAAGAACACCATCACATCGTATGTATGGACAGTGCAGTATTTTTATGCCCAATATGGGGAGGTGAACAAAAAGAACCTTTTAGCCTACAAAGGGTATTTAGTGGAGAACTTCAAGCCACAAACGGTAAACCTACGCTTACAAGGTATCAACAAGTATTTGGAGTTTACAAAGCAAGAAAAACTGAAAGTAAAGTTTGTAAAAGTTCAGCAGAAGAACTTTCTGGAGAATGTAATCAGTGATGCGGATTATAAATTCCTTAAAGCACGGCTCAAAGCCGATGGTTACGATGAATGGTATTTTGTAGTGTGGTTTATGGCTGCTACAGGAGCACGTGTCAGCGAATTGTTGCATATAAAAGCTGAGCATGTCCAAATTGGGCATCTTGACCTTTATAGCAAGGGTGGAAAAATACGCCGTCTATACATTCCAAAGAATCTGAGAGCGGAAGCTACAAAATGGTTAAAAGACAAAGGAGTGTCTTCCGGCTATATTTTCCTTAACCGATTCGGTGAACGCATAACCACACGTGGCATTGCCCAACAATTGAAGCATTTTGCAGACAAGTACGGAATGAACAGGGAAGTTGTTTATCCCCATTCATTCCGTCATCGTTTTGCTAAGAACTTCCTCGACCGTTTCAATGACCTTGCCCTACTTGCTGACCTGATGGGGCATGAAAGCATAGAAACGACTCGTATCTATCTACGTCGAACTGCAAGCGAACAGCAAAAGATTGTAGATAAGGTGGTGAATTGGTAACGTAAAGTCCTTAGAAGTGCATTCTTTTACACTTCTAAGGCTTTTTGAATATTGTCGAGTGACGTAAATAGTTCTTCTATTTTGTTTACTATGCGTTGCTGCTCATTATAAGGGGGAAGAGGAAATGGCAATTTAGCAAAATTCCCTTTGTTTAAGATTGGAAGTGTTGTAGCAGAAGCATTTGATTTTATCTCTTTTTGCATATAATCAGATATACATGTATAGTATATAAACTCTGCATAAGCAACTTTATTAGGAATTATAGCATTAATTTGCTGGTTGCAACTTCCCTCAACTGTTATAAGACCAGTTTTCCCAATAGTAGCTCCTATGCATGTAACTAAAATAGAATTTGCTGGTATTTTTCGGGCTTGCTCAAAGCCTAATACAGATAGATGGTCACTAGCATTCTTTATACATTTACCTTCCTCTAAATCTGCAGGCTTATAAAAGGGTATATTACCTCCATAATATTCTGCAATATCTTTTGTAGGTGTATTGCCAGTTACTATTTTGCCTATATCACCTAACCTACATAAACACCATCCTTTTGATATCTTCCCATACTGCTCGATATCACAAGTGATTTCCGCATTAGGGCTGATACGTTTGAGTAATTCCAATGCAGGCTCATCTGTAGGGTCTTGTGGTACAAGTTTGCCATGAATAGCGAGGTCAAGAATTTTCGATTTCGTTTTTGAAATGAGATTGCCCATTTCTTTTCCTTCGCTATCAATGGCATTAACGAATGATAGCCAATATGATACTTTTTCAATTATTCTGTTCTGCTCCTCTAATGGCGGTAATGGAAAGAAGAAGTTCTTTAGAATGTCGAAAGGTGGAATGTTTTTTATTGCTGTACCCTTGCTCTCATTTGCAGCCTCGTTTTTAAGAATGAAATCAAAGTAGAGTAAATAGAAATAAGAAATAGACTTATCGAAAAGTCTAATGGTCATAAGAGCTTGGTTTATGATACCTTCTCTAATATTTTGTGGCAGCACATAAGTTTCTCCTATAGTACCTGCACAACTGACAATAATATCTTCTGGTTGAACAGCAAACCCTTTGAGTTCCTCAAACTTGATTTTGTCTATAAAATAATGTCCCAACGTTGCGTCCTTGTTTATGGCATTCTTCTGTTCATATACTTTATAAGCACTTGGAGAGTCTGGCACAAACATCGATTTGGTAAGACTACTGCCAAAAGGCCCTTTCTTATAAAAAGCCAAGTCATCCAGTTTGCACCAACACCATCCTTCTGGCACCTCAAACGGCACGTTCTCATAATGGGGCGTATCGGAAG
>JAZNEI010000036.1:0-10104 GCA_045588485.1 Bacteroidaceae bacterium
ACGAAGCTAATATTGCCACTTTTACAACAAAGATACTAACAAACGAGCGAGAAATATAAAGCTTGCTTTAATATTTTTCTCAGCGAGTGCAGAATTATCTTCGAGGTTTACCTCAAAAATACTAACAAACGAGCGAGAAATATGAAGTTCACTTCAATATTTTTCAAAGCGAGTGCAGTCTATTTTCGAGGTTTACCTCAAAAACACTAAAGCAAGCCCACTTTTTCATAAAATCATAAGGTTGTTCATTGGTGCGCCATAGGAAAATTAGTAAAATGGTAGATATTTTTTGGATTAAGTGCGAGGCTGTTTGAGCGAAGCGAGTTCCGCAGCACCCAAAAAACATCGTGAGCATTTTACGTTAAGATTTTCTGTGCGCAGAGCCTTTTGCCTACTTTTCGTCGGCACGAAAAGTAGGAGAAAAAGAACAATGAAAGGCTGAATTTAGCAAACAAGACAAAATGAGAGACTGAAAAAGTTTTACCAGACACCAATAATATTTTTTGCTCGTTTGATTGTATCTTTGAGATACTATCGAAGATATTCTTCACTCGCTGTAAAAAATATTAAAGCAAGCTTTGTTTTACGAAACCACTCTCGCTCGGCAAAGCAAGTTAACTTTCTTTGCCCTCGCTTACTCGTGGCTTTATATTTTTCGCTCGTTTGTTATCTTTGAGATAAATCTCTAAGATATTCTTCACTCGCTGTAAAAAATATTAAAGCAAGCTTTATATTTTTCGCTCGTTTCTGCGTATCTTTGCACAATATTGTAATTTTGTGTCAAACGGGATGTCCGATTGACGAATATTTATCGAGGCTTGTGCCTTATTGTTCTTTTAGGTTATTTTATGGAGGAATTTGAACTTATTGCCAAAACTTTTCAGGGACTCGAAGAGGTGTTGGCGCAGGAATTGACCGATTTGGGTGCTAACAATGTGCAGATAGGTCGTCGTATGGTCTCTTTTACCGGCGACAAGGCTCTTATGTATAAGGCAAACTTCTGCCTAAGAACTGCTGTACGCATTCTTAAACCTATTCTTCATTTTAAGGCTTCTGATGCCGATGAGGTCTATAATGTTATAAAGGGTATCGAGTGGAGCGAATATCTCGACAGTAGCTCTACATTCTCGGTCGATTCGGTTGTGTATAGCGATGTTTTCCGTCATTCCAAGTTCGTTGCCTACCGTGTGAAGGATGCTATTGCCGACTATTTCAATGAGAAAGAGGGTCGCCGTCCTTCGGTACAGTTGAATAACCCCGACCTTGTATTCCACATACATATTGCACACGAGGACTGTACCCTTGCTTTTGACAGCTCGGGTGAGTCGTTGCACCGCCGAGGCTACCGTGTCGAGACAGGCGCTGCGCCCATAAATGAGGTGCTGGCGGCTGGTATGATTCTGCTAACGGGATGGAGAGGCGAGTGTGACTTCATCGATCCTATGTGCGGCTCGGGAACACTGCCCATCGAGGCTGCTCTTATAGCACGTAACATTGCGCCCGGAGTATTCCGTCAGAGCTTTGCTTTCGAGAAATGGAAAGACTTTGACGAGGAGCTGTTCCGTTCGATATACGACGATGACTCGGCCGAGCGTGAGTTCAACCATAAGATTTACGGTTATGATGTAGACGGACGTATGGTGGCTTGTGCCCGTCGAAATATAAAATCGGCTATGATGGGAGATATAATTTCTGTTGAATGCCGCGATATAAAGGATTTTCAGGAGCCTGTCGAGCGTGCCGTCATGATTGTGAATCCACCTTACGGCGAGCGTCTTGTTTCGGATAATCTGTTGCAGGTGTATAAAGACCTTGGCGAACGTCTTAAACACGCTTTCCAGGGTAACGAGGCATGGGTAATAAGCAGCAGTTACGACTGCTTCGACCAGATAGGTCTTAAGGCATCGGCAAGAATACCTCTCTTTAATGGCGACCTCGATTGTGAGCTTCGTAAGTACGAGCTTTTCCAGGGTAAGTACAAGGGCTTCCGCGATGAGGGTAATATGCTGAAGAAGGACTTTGCTCCTCTTAAGCGCAAGTCGCGTCTGACAGGACTCGACGGTGAGCAGAAGGGGGCACGCCGTCCCGTTGTCGACAGCGATGCACCCGATGATGAGGCATCTATGCGTCGTCGCCGCGAGCTTGAGTCGTACTTCAAAACACGTACTGCGCAGCGCGTAAAAGCCGAGCGTAAGGAGCGTGACAATAATGCTCCTCGTTCCGAGGGTCGTGGCAGCTATCGCCGTGATGAGCGTCGCGATGATCGTCGTGGAGAGTCACGTGGCGAGAGACGCTCGGGAGCATCCCGAAACAGTGTGCGTGGTTGGGGAGGCGATGAGAAACCCCGTGGAGGCCGCCGTCCTTCGGAAAGTGGTGAGCGCAGAGGTTCGGCACAGGGTGGTCGTCCTTTCCTGAAAGGCGGCAAACGTGGAGGTGCTGGTAAAGGACCTCGTAATAAAGAGTAAGTGAAAAAGTGAACAACGGGGGTGTGTGCGGCACTTCTTGCGTTTGCAGTCGCCCCCCCCCACAATAATAATACGACAATGAAAATATTGCTTTTAGGTAGCGGAGGACGCGAACACGCGCTTGCTTGGAAAATTGCGCAAAGCGCAAAGGTTGAGAAACTGTTTATTGCTCCCGGAAATGCCGGAACATCGGCTGTGGGCGAGAATGTGGCAATTTCGGTATGCGATTTTGACGCAATAGCGGCATTTGTTCTCGATAATGGAATAAGCATGGTGGTAGTGGGTCCTGAGGACCCGTTGGTAAAGGGTATATACGACTATTTCAAGAGCGATGAGCGCCTTTCTCATGTTGCTGTGATTGGCCCTTCTCGCGATGCGGCACAGCTCGAAGGTAGCAAGAGTTTTGCAAAGGATTTTATGCAGCGTCACAATATCCCTACTGCTGCGTATAAGGCGTTTGACGGCACTCAGATTGATGAGGCGTATAAGTTTCTCGAGGGGCTTAAGGCTCCTTATGTGCTTAAGGCTGATGGTCTCTGTGCTGGAAAAGGTGTGCTTATCCTGTCTACGCTCGATGAGGCTAAGGAGCAGCTTAAGGAGATGTTCGACGGTATGTTCGGTGACTCTTCGGCAACAGTTGTAATAGAGGAGTTTCTCGATGGAATAGAGTGCTCGGTATTTGTCCTTACCGATGGCACGGATTATGTACTTTTGCCCGAGGCTAAGGATTATAAGCGTATCGGCGAGGGTAACACAGGACTCAACACAGGAGGTATGGGCTCAATCTCGCCTGTTCCGTTTGCTGATGCCGAGTGGATGAAGAAGGTCGACGAGCGCATAGTACGTCCCACTGTCGAGGGGCTTGCTGCCGACGGACTACTGTACAAAGGTTTCATCTTCTTTGGCCTTATAAATGTGTGTGGTGAGCCTATGGTAATAGAGTACAATGTACGTATGGGCGACCCCGAGACCGAGTCGGTGATGTTGCGTCTGAAGAGCGACATTGTAGAACTGTTCGAAAAGGTGGATGCAGGCACTCTTGCAGGTACAACTGCTGAGTTTGATGAGCGTACAGCAGTTTGTGTGATGCTTGTATCGGGTGGATACCCCGAGGCATACGGCAAGGGCTACGAGATGAGTGGTTTTGAGAATGTAAAGGATAGTATTCTCTTCCATGCAGGAACAACGCTTAAAGATGGTAAGGTTGTAACAGCCGGAGGCCGTGTGTTGGCAGTCTGCTCGTATGGCAACAATCGTGCCGAGGCACTGGAAAAATCTTTCCGTTCGGCAAAGGCTGTCGAGTTCGAGAAAAAGTACTTCAGAAGTGATATAGGTTTCGATTTATAAAACTTCTCTTTTTGAATTTTAAACAGTTTCTTATAACTTAATCATAGAGAAATTGCTTTATAGTAACAGTAATACGTTCCAGAAGAGGTTTGTTACCGGCAGATTAACTTTGACAATGCTGCTGGTGAGTGCGGCATTGCTGTGGCTTATAGGGGTGTCGGGACGGGTTATTACAGAGAGTGTCCCGCACTCCTTTTTGTCTTTTTCGCTACCTCTGTGGCTCGATGGAGTACTTTCGTTTGGAGTGTATATGGCAACAGCCTTTATACTTAATTCGTTTGTTATAATAGAGGGACGTACTCCCTGGTTAGGCGGACTGTTTATGTGGCTGATAGCCTGTTTCGTTGTCCTGCAATGTAACTTGGCTATGGCTCTTTCGGTATTTATTACTGTATTGTTGCTTGCACTGTTGATGGCCTGCTATCCCCGAGGAAATGTACAAAAATGGGTCTATTCGGCATTCTCAATCCTCTCGTTGGCGGCTCTTTTTATGCCGCAGTATATATATATCCTGCCTCTGTTCCTTATATATATATCAATGTCGGGAGCATTGAGTTTCAGGAATGTGTTGGCTGCCTTGTTGGGTATTGCAACACCGTTATGGTTTCTGTATGGTTCTATGATTGTGCTTCCGGAGGCTGTCGTTTTTGGTGAGGCTTTCCTAACGCAACTCGACGGGCTGTTGCATTTCTCGTTTGCTGTTCCGTCGTTGCCTTTGCTGCTGCCTATGGCTATAGAGGCTGTTGTGTTGCTGTCGGCAACTGTGCTCTTTGCCGGTAGCCCCAGCCCTGCCAAGCCGCTTATGCGTCGTATGTTGTTGTTCGTTATATGTGCGAATATTTATCTATGGCTTCTCTCTTGGTTTGTCTATGAACATGCTGAACTTCTTTCGGCTTGGCGACTGCCGGGATTTACTATTATTGTTGCATATATTTTTACGTTGAAATTTAATAAACTGTTTAATATAGTTTTTTGGATATTTAATATTATGTGGATTGCCGTTGCGGCGCTGTTTGGTGTATGGATTTGGATTTTTTAGTTGAATCGCTCAGTGCCTATGGGTATTGGGGAATGGGATTTATGGCCTTTTTGTCGGGTTCGGTATTGCCTCTTACAAGCGAGGTACTTTTAATTCTTCTTATGGGTATGGGACTGAACACTTTTGGTCTTGTTCTTGTTTCTACAATAGGAAATACTATAGGTGGAGTAACCTGTTACTATACAGGTCGCCTTGTTACAAAAGAGAGAGTAGCAAAAATATTCAGGGTTTCCGACCGACGTATGCATCAGGCCGATAGGATTATTCAGCGTTACGGCTTTTGGGCATCGTTCCTTTCGTTTGTCCCTTTGATAGGTACGGCTATTTTGCTTACTCTTGGTGTGATGCGTGCCGATGCGTTTAAGGTTACATTGGTGATGATGATTGGAAAGTTCTTGCGTTATCTGCTTGTGGCATTGTCATACGTGGGCTTTGCAGGACTCTTCTCGTTTTTTTAAGAATAGGATACAATGAAGCGCCTTTTCCCTTTTCTGCTGTTACCTCTTTTGCTTGCCTGTTCTTCGGATGGCAGTGTGGTCAGAAGAACACTTGCTGTTACCGCTGAGCCTTATCGCTACGTGGTTGAGGCTGTCGCAGGTGATGATTGGATTGTCGAGTCGCTTGTCCCTAAAGGGGATAATCCCGAGACTTTCGACCCCACTCCGCGTGATATTGTCTCTTTGGCAAACAGTGAAGCCTATTTTATGGTTGGAGGTCTGGGATTCGAGGAGGCTTGGGCCGGGAAGATTGCCGAGATGTATCCCCATTTGAAAATATTCGATACATCTGTGGGGATTATTAGAGAGGATGGCGACCCGCATCTGTGGACATCACCCGATAATATGGCTCTTATTGCCAAGAATGTGTGTGATGCTTTGTGCGGCTTTGATGGCACAAATGCCGATGGTTACCGCGCTCGTCTACAGTCTCTTAACGAGAAGATTTCTGCCACAGATGGTTATATAACACAAAGACTCGATACTCTCAAAGGATATTCTTTCTTGGTTTTTCATCCTTCGCTGACATATTTTGCACGTCTCTATGGCTTGCATCAGCTGTCTATTGAAGAGGAGGGTAAAGAGCCTTCGGCAGCACATATAAAGAGTGTTATTGACGAGGCTAAAAGATGTAGTGTGAAACTTGTGCTTGTGCAGAGTGGATTCGATAGCAAGAATGCTGTTACTATTGCTGCAGAGATTGGGGCGAGGGTGGTCTCTATCGACCCGCTGAACTACTATTGGCACACCGAGTTGCGCAAAATGGCCGATGAAATGGCCGGAAATTGAACCTATTTGCTATGATTGAACTAAAAAAGGTCTCTTTTTCGTATGGCAGCAGGCTGTTGCTTGATAATGTGAATATCACTGTCGGTGAGCACGACTTTCTTGGTGTCGTTGGTGCAAACGGCTGTGGAAAGAGTACACTCGTGAAACTTATGATGGGGCTTCTTAAAGCACAAAAAGGCACCATAGAGCGCAGACGTGCCGATGGCGGTGTACCTACAATGGGCTATCTTCCGCAATGCTCGTCTATCGACCGCATGTTCCCTATGAGTGTGCGCGAGGCGGTGTCGTTGGGCCTTGTCGATAAGAACAATTTCTATAATCCTTTTGCGCTTAGGCACTCGGCTGCTGTTGATGAGGCTATGGAGCGTATGAAGGTTAGTCACCTTGCCGGTAAGAGTATCGGGCAACTGAGTGGTGGCGAGTTACAACGCACACTTTTGGCACGTGCAGTGGTCTCTCGTCCCGATATCATTTTTCTCGATGAGCCATCGACTTATCTTGATAATCGCTCCGAGACTCATCTGTATGAACTCATCGGGCAACTGAACGATAGTTGTGCCGTTGTTCTTGTAGGTCACGATATTGAAAATATTCGCACATTCGCCAAGCGCGTGGCGCTGGTAGATAGAGGGGTGAGTGTAGAGGAACTGCGTTAGATGTTTTTATTAAGAATAGAATATTCATATTTGATGCGAAAGGGAGCTGCTAACGTTACAGCCTCCTTTCTTCTTTAAATAAACTACTCAATAATAAATATAGGCAATTATATACGAAATTACACAATATGTAAAGAATCATCCCGAATGAAAGATTGTCTTCCCGAACGTATGTGAGAGAACTAATTATTTTTTTATGGAAATTTCTCCTCTCATAATGGGTCGTCGAAATGAACCTTGTGTAAATTGCCATATAATTACCAAAATATAATAAGAAACTCTTTTATCGTATATCGACAATAGGAATAGTTAACTATATTTGCATTGTGTTTTGCAGATGGGAGATTTTTAATCGCTCCTAAAGAAAGGATAAGATACAATAAAGCAGATAATGAGAAAAGAGAGAAATATTGTCGTCGCATTAATAAGGAACATAGTACTTGCATACATTGTACTGGCTTTGTGTCGGCTGATTTTTGTGGTTGTTAATTATGATATGTATGCCCAAGGGTTGCAGACGGCACCGCTGTGGCCTATCTTGAAAGGTGCACTGCGCTTCGATACTGCTGCGGTGTGTTATCTGAATATCCCGTATATCGTGGCTCTGCTTTTGCCACTGCACATTAAAGAGGGTGCTCTAATGCGCAAGACTGAACGCTTGCTTTTTGTGTTGTGCAACGCTATTGGCGTTATAGCCAATCTATGCGACGCGGTTTATGTGCCCTTTTCGGGCAGGCGTACAACGTGGTCGCTCTTCTCAGAGTTCTCGAACGAGGGTAATATTGCCAAGATTGTGGGCTTAGAGGTTGTCTCTCATTGGTATCTTGTAGTCGCAGGCATATTTATAATATGGCTCCTTTGGCGTTTATATACTCCTGCACGTAACGGCGAGGGGCTGCTAAAATATTATATCTCGCGAGTTGTGTTGCTTGCGGTTGTAGCTCCTCTGGTAGTATTAGGTATAAGAGGCGGTGTGGGACGTACCGTGCGCCCCATAAGTCTTAATGATGCTAACGAGTATATCATATCTCCCTCGCAGGCTGCAATAGTATTGAACACCCCTTTTTCAATGATTCGTACTATTGGCAAGAATCCTTTCAAAGAGATGAATTACTTCGACGAGAAGGAGGTTTCTGATATTTTCAACCCTATATTGGAGTATCCTGCCGACAGTGTTCTGCGCAAAAATGTGGTGGTGTTTATCGTAGAGAGCTTCGGTAAAGAGTATATAGGAGCATATAATTCTCATAGAGACGAACCATCATTGACTCCTTTTCTCGACTCGCTTATATCGGTGAGTCGTACATACGCCTACTCTTACGGCAATGGTCGTAAGAGTATCGACGGAATGCCGTCGGTGCTCTCGGGAATACCGATGTTTGTAGAGCCTTTCTTCGTTACTCCCGCATCGTTGAACAAGGTTAGCGGTATTGCCGGAGAACTTGCCAAAGAAGGGTACCACACTGCATTCTTTCACGGTGCTCCTAATGGCTCTATGGGATTTCAGGCATTTGCAAAGGCTACGGGGTTCAAGGAGTACTATGGCAAGGATGAGTACGATGCAAAAAACAGTGGCAACGACGACTTTGACGGTGCATGGGCTATTTGGGATGAGCCTTTCTTTAAGTTCTATGCCGAGACTTTGGGAACACTGAAAGAACCTTTTGTCGCGTCGATGTTCAGCGCCTCGTCGCATCATCCTTTTGCTGTTCCTGCCGAATATAAGCATATATATAAGGAGGGCAAGATTCCTATCCACAAATGTATACAGTACACCGATAATGCGTTACGTGGCTTTTTTGCGAGGGCAAGCCGCGAGGCTTGGTTCAAGAATACCCTTTTTGTAATTACTGCCGACCACACGAACGAGTGTTACGACCAACGCTATAATACACCCTCGGGGGCATTCGAGGTTCCTGTAATCTTCTATTCGCCTACTGCCGATGCTTCATTTGCTCCAGGCATAGATAGTGTGAGGATTGCGCAGCAGATAGATATAATGCCAACTGTTCTCGACTATCTGGGCTATAGTCGTCCTTTTCTTTCGTTCGGAAAGAGCCTGTTGCGCCTCTCGCCCGAAGATAGCTATGCGGTGAACTGGGTTAGCGGACTATATCAATATTTTAAAGATGATTATATGCTAACCTTTGACGGTGCAAAGGCTGTGTCGCTAACCGATATTCGCCGTAATCCTGCCTCTCAAGAGAATCTTTTAGGAACAATGCCCGAAAAAGAGGCTGCTATGGAGCGCGAGCTTAAGGCAATTATACAGCAGTATATGGCACGTATGTTGCAGGACAGGCTTGTTCCGGCTGGTGATAAACAATAATATTGAAAAACTGTTGAAGTTTTATAAAGAAGAAATAAATATGGCAACAATAATATTCCCCTCTCCTATTTTCGGGCCGGTGCGCAGTCGTCGCCTTGGAGTGTCGCTTGGTATAAATCTTCTGCCGGGCGATGGTAAAGTGTGTACTTTCGATTGTATATATTGCGAATGTGGCTTTAATGTTACGCATCGTAGTCGTACACCGCTGCCTACACGTGAAGAGGTGCGTGAGGCGCTCGAGGCGCAACTTATTGCAATGCAACGCGAGGGTACGGCTCCCGATGTTCTGACATTTGCCGGTAACGGCGAACCTACCATTCATCCTCGCTTTCCCCAGATTATTGATGATACAATAGCTCTGCGTGATAAATATTTCCCCAATGCCAAGGTCAGTGTACTCAGCAACGCCACACTCATAGGGCGCTCTACTGTCTTCGAGGCACTAAAGAAAGTAGATAACAATATCCTTAAACTCGATACAGTAAACGAGGATTATATCGCACGTGTCGACCGTCCGAATGATGCTTATAAATTGCAGGATATAATAGAGTGTATGAAGGCCTTTAACGGCGCTCTTGTTGTGCAGACAATGTTTATGAAGGGTGTTGTCGGTGGGGTGAGCGTGGATAATACGGGTGACGAATATGTTCTTCCCTGGTTAGAGGCGGTAAAAGCAATAGCACCACGCGAAGTGATGATATATACTATCGACCGCGAGACACCGCAACAAGGACTTCAGAAGGCTACGCGCGAGGAACTCGACCGCATTGTGGCAATGCTCTCCGAGGCCGGAATAAAGGCAACCGCCTCTTACTAAAAGAGGGCGAAAATCTTATATCGAATTATTACTGTCCGATAAAAATAGAATAATCCCAAAAAGTGCTATTGACGGAGCTAATATTGCCACTTTTACCTCAAAAATACTAACAAACGAGCGAGAAATATGAAGTTCACTTCAATATTTTTCAAAGCGAGTGCAGTC
>JAZNEI010000037.1:0-51568 GCA_045588485.1 Bacteroidaceae bacterium
ATCGTGAGCATTTTACGTTAAGATTTTCTGTGCGCAGAGCCTTTTGCCTACTTTTCGTCGGCACGAAAAGTAGGAGAAAAAGAACAATGAAAGGCTGAATTTAGCAAACAAGCCTAAATGAGAGACTGAAAAAGTTTTACCGGATACCAATAATTATATATATACTTAAACTTTCCAATTGACAAGATAGAGCCTCTCTGTTGCACGTGTAAAGGCCGTATAGAGCCAACGGTAGTAATCGGCATCATAGCCGTCGGCTGCGACAAAGCCCTGGTCGATAAAGACTCTGCGCCACTGTCCACCCTGCGCCTTGTGGCAGGTTACAGCATAACCATATTTTACCTGCAAGGCATTATAATAGGGATTTTTACGCAGCTCTTCCATTCGTTTGCGTTTTGAACGTATCTCGGGATAATCGTCCCAGACAGCAGTGAACAAGCGTTCATTCTCGTCGCGTGTAAGGGATGGTGACTCACTTGTCAAAGTATTGAGCATTATCTTTACATCCATCTCACAATCCTCGTAGTCGACAAATGAGAGTGTGACATCGGCATATCTGAAGCCGTACATCTCCTCTACCCCACCTACACGCACAATCTCGGCAACATCGCCATTGGCTATAAAATCTATTTTCTCGAGCAGAGATTTATCTTCCTTTCCAAGCTCTTCGCGCCAAAAATAATTGTTCTTTACCACCATAAGCAGGTCGCCACGGTTGAGTTCATCCTCGCGGTAGAGTATACGACGGCGTATCCCTTCGTTATACACATTAGCCCTTTTGTTTGAACGACACAGTATTATTGTCTCGTCGATACCGGCCTCGCTATAACAGCTCTCGATAGCCTCAATGAGTTCGTCACCCGAGACACGGCACACATCGGCAAAACCCTCGAAACGCACCTGAGGAAACTCTCCTATAACCCCCTTCGAGATAATCTCGCGAAGCATTGTTGCATTCTGCAAAATACCCGAACCGTCGCTCTGACGCATCACCTGTGTCATCTCGACGCGAACGACATCGAGAAACATCGAACGCAGATAGTCACACGAGAGGGCAGGCGAAAGTTCCTCGCCAACAGGTGGCAGCTGCGCTGTATCGCCAAGCAAGAGCATAGAGCATCCATCACCCGAATAGACAAACTCGACAAGGTCGTCGAAAAGTGCTCCCGAGCCAAAGCCGGAGGATCCTCCTGCCGCAATCATAGAGGCCTCATCGACAATAAAAAGAGTATTGCGCCAACGATTATCGGCAAGAGTGAACACCGTATTGTTCACAATGGATTTTTGACGATAGATACATTTGTGTATGGTGTGCGCACTTCGACCCGAATAGTTCGAAAAGACCTTTGCCGCACGGCCCGTCGGAGCAAGTAACACCACCCTGCGCTCGAGCTGCACAAGAGTGCGCACCAATGCCGAGATAAGCGTCGTTTTTCCCGTTCCGGCATAACCGCATAACATAAAAACCTGTCGGTCGGAAGGCATCAGAAGAAAATCGGCCAATTTTTCTATCGTTTTTTCTTGCTGAACTGTTGGAGCGAAAGGAAAATTTAATTTAATTTGCGAGGTTAAATATTTATTTATCACTTTTTCACAATAATTTTCAGATAGAGAAACATTATTCCGTTTTTTTATCTTATTTTTGCAACGTATTATCGTGTGCGAAAGTACACATTTTAAAATAGCATAGAAAATAAAACAAAAAAATATTTAAATCCTTATGAAAAGAATTGCATTGAACTTGCTACTAATTGTAGCAATCGTTGGTTTGGCATTCATTTGCTACCGCAGTATTATGGACCCCATCGAGTTTGAACAAGTACGTGACGCACGTGAGAAACAGATTATCGCTCGCCTCATCGACATCAAGAATGCTCAGCTCGAGTACCGTAGAGCTAATAAGGGTGCATATACCGACAATTTCGACACTCTCATCAGTTTCGTAAAGACAGCCAAGATGCCCGTTATCTTCAAGGTAGGCGAGCTTAATGACGACCAGCTCGAGCGTGGTTTCACCGAGAAGAGCGTTCTTGAGGCTATCGAAAAGGCTCAGAAGACCAACAAATGGAAGCAGAGAGTAACTATCGTTAAGGAGGACAAGAAGAAAGAGAACCTTGATATAGACTTGGAGAAAGAGGGTCTTAAGGAGTTCCGTCGCGATACTACCTGGATTTCGGTTCTCGACTCAGTATTTGGTCGTAGCTATGCTATCGACTCAATCCGTTTCGTACCCTTCGGCAACGGTGAGCAGTTCACAATGGAGACAAGCTGCGATACCTCAAAGGCAGGTGCTCCCCAGTGGCTATTCGAGGCACGCACTCCTTTCGAGGCATACCTCTCGGGTATCAACGACCAGGAGATGAAGAACCTCATCATCAAAGAGAAGAAGCTCAACCGTTACTGCGGTCTTAAGGTCGGTGACGTAGAGAAGGCTAACAACAACGCAGGTAACTGGGAGTAATCACTCTATGAACGGAGTGAACACTTACGCACATAAAACATTATCCATCCGCATAAGTACGGATGGATTTTGTTTTTGCAGCTATACATCCTCGGAACCCGATTCATTGCAATACCGCCACTACGAAGCAGATAGCACAATAACTCTTGCTGCCAACTTCGAGAGAGCATGGGAACAGTCGCCTTTTGCCAAGGGCAACATTTATGACGATGTAAATGTCATAATGGCAACAAGCGAGTTTACCACAATCCCCACAGAGTACGACAACAAAGAGGAGCACAAGGCTATATACAGCCTTTGCTTTCCACACACGCCTAAGACTGCCTACATAGCCGCAAACCATCTTACTGCACAAGGAATAACCATTCTGTTCGCAATAGAGAACACACTGCACAAGAAGCTATGCGAGATTGGGCGAGTCAAATACCTTGCCCCAGCAAGCATATTATTAGGATTCCTTGCCCGACAGCCGATGGAAGAGAAACGATATATGCTGGCCTGCTTTCACAATGGAAAATCATTGCTGCTGACCATAGAAGATGAGAAACCTACATTAATAAACAGTTTCAAGTCGGAGAGTTTGCACGACCAGACATTCTATCTGCTGAGTATATGGAAAGAACAGTCTCTATCGCAAAGCGACGACACATTATATCTGTGTGGCGACAAGAGCGTCGAAGAGATTTCCACATTGTTGGGGCAGTTCATAAGACACAGTAAACGTATAAACCCCAACCTTTTGTTCCGTTCCAATCTTCTGAATCGTATAAAGGATATACCTTTTGACCTACAAGCCCTACTACTATGCGAATAATAAGCGGAAAATACAAAGGACGACACTTCGACATTCCCCGTAACTTCAAGGCGAGGCCCACTACCGACTTTGCCAAGGAGAACCTGTTCAACATATTACTGAATTACACCGATTTTGAGGAGTGCGACGCACTCGACCTATTCTCGGGTACAGGAAGCATAAGCCTTGAACTATTATCGCGCGGATGCAGTTCAGTAACATCGGTCGAGATGGACCAACAGCACTTTGCACATCTTAAAAGAACAGGTACAGCTCTTGGCGAGAGAAATTGGCGCATCATCCGTGACGATGTATTCAAATTCATCAAACGATGCACCGCATCATACGATATTATCTTTGCCGACCCCCCGTATGCACTGAAAGGGCTTCCCGAGATTCCGGGACTTGTAATGAGCAGCAATATGCTTAAGCCTGGTGGAATATTCATCTTTGAGCACGGTAAGGATAATGATTTCAGTAACCACCCTGCCTTCTTCCGACACGTAGCATACGGCAGTGTAAATTTCAGTTTTTTCAGACACGTTGCTACGGAGATGCAAGAGGATATTACCGAGCCTGCCGAAAAGACAAATAATACAATTATTACAGAATAGGAGAGAAGAGTCGTGCAAGCGACTCTTTTATTTTTTCGCCGAAAGGTCGCTTATGGAACTCGCGCAGAGTTATATGCCTGCAACACTCTGCATCGACAAGGAACTGCTCCTTACACAATCGGGCAAACTGCGCATCATAGAGATAAGCCGACACCTCAAAATTATAGTCAAAACTACGAAAGTCCATGTTTGCCGAACCTATAATTGTTAACATGTCATCCGAAACAAAGCTCTTTGCGTGTAACATACCCGGAGAATAGAGATAGACTTTTATTCCCGACCTCATAAGCCGTTCGAGATATGAACGCGAGGCATAATCGGTGAGACTGCTGTCGCTGTGCATGGGAACCATAAGACGAACGTCAACACCCGACAGTGCTGCACTCTCCATGGCTGTGATAACCTGCTCCTTTGGCATAAGATAAGGCGTTTGGATATAGACATAATGTCGAGCGCTTGACAGTGCCATCACCAAAGAAGATGGAATAGTGCGCCACAGCCCCATAGGATGAGATGTTGCTATCTGCATTAACATATTGCCTGCATTTTGCGGCTCGGGGAAATAGCGTCGTCCGCTTACCACAGTGCCGCTTACAAGGTACCAATCGATAAGAAACGAGGATTGCAGCCCATAGACACCGTATCCTGTAACTGATAACATCGTATCGCGCCACTCACCGCCATTGATACCTTGCAGATAGCGATTAGCAATATTGCATCCACCCACGAAACCTGTCTGTCCATCTATAACCACAATCTTACGATGGTTACGGTAGTTTGTCTTTCGAGATAGAAAAGGGAAACGCACCTTTAAGAATGAATTGACCTCGCCGCCTGCCTCGGATACAACATCGAAAGAACGGGGGTTGCACCTCCAACACCCCACACTATCGTACAAGAGGCGTACCTCGACACCCTCTTTCGCTTTAGCCACAAGAGCATCAAGAACCATTTTGCCACACTCATCATCCTCAAAGATATAGAATTGCAGATGAATATGCTCCTTGGCCGCCTCTATCGCTTTAATGAGGCGTTCCATAAAATGCGAGGTATCGGCAATTAACTCGACATCTGCTGTTGCAGGAAATGCTTCGGATACATTCTCAAGATATGCCGCAAGACCTTTATATTGCATAGGAATCTCCTTTTGTGCATAAGAATGGCAAGCAATATGTGCACCCTCGCGTATCTGACTCCCGAACCGTTTGCGTATATATCTGAGACGACGTGTGTCGCGACCGAAGAAGAAATAAAGTATAAGCCCCAGCAAAGGGATAAAGAGAAGCACAAACACCCACGAAATTGTCACAAAAGGGTTGCGGTTGCCCAAAAGCACCTTTACCATTATCAGTAGTGCGATAATGATATTCAACATATATAGGAGATGGAATATTTTTTCCCAGTCGAATGCAGCCATTACAACAATGTTTATCTGCGAAAATAACAAATAAAAAGAGAAAACCGATTGTGATTCTCTCTTTTTAACTGTTTTATACATTTACGGCATCAATATCCGCGTCCGCCACCAAAGCCGCCACCGCCACGACCAAAGCCACCGGGTCCGAAACCGCCGTGTCCCATTCCACGCATCATACGACGTGTCTCCTTATCGCCCATAGAGTTAATCTTGTAGATAACGTGAACAAGCGCATAGTGATAGATGGCGTTACTCTGCGAGTCGCTACGCATAATGGCATTGATATTGCGGCTTATATTGCTCTGCTCCTGTAAAATATCATATAGTTGCAGGCTCACTGTAAGCTGGTTCTTTGCCAAGAAGCTTGCCGAGAGCTGAGCGTTCCAAAGAAGTTCGTTGGTATTGAACTGTGGGTCTTCGTATCCTCTACGGCTCTGCATAGAGAGATTTGTCGAAAGAGTAAGATTCTGCCAAGGGAACTTAATATTACCGCTGGGACCATAAGAGAAATTCCATGTGTCGAGGTTTCTATCGGGCTGTTGCTCGTTGCTCGAGTGCGAGTAGTTAAGCGAACCGTTCATCGTAAACTCAAAAACATCGTTACGGTATCCGAACCTTATACGCTCGCCCACGCTTGTTGTCTCGACAGTGTTACGAACGCTACTGCTGTTACGGTCGGGGCTGATGTAAGAGACCTGATGGTTGTAGCGCAAGTCGGTATTTGTGCTATATGTGAATTTCTTGTTCTTTGGAAGTGCCGAATTAAAGCCGAAGCCACCGTAAGTTCCCCAATTACCGTTTATATTAACAGGCTGGCTTATCTGTCCTCCGGTCTCTTCGATATATGTCACTCTGCGAGTTATACTGTTTAATGTATTATTAAATCCTATATTAGCCGATATTCCTGTCTGAGTGTCGGGGTTATTGGTATTGAAGAATGCATTCAGATTACTGTTGAACGATGGCTTCAATCCGGGATTACCCTTTGTTATATATAGTGGGTTACTGTCATCGGTAATATCAAGCATATCGGTAATGGAAGGTTGACTTGTAGAACCGCGATACATAACATTCAGTGTTGTAGTCTTGTTCCACCTGTAACGCAGACGCAGGTTAGGAGTTATATTGTAGACCGTACGCTTCAGTACAGTATCGACTCCAAGGTATTGGTAACGCATCTGCGAACTTTGAGGCATCCATGTTACACCTACATTAAGGTTCATCTTCTCGGTTACATAACGCAACATCATCTGAACATCGTGGTTGGCATTGCGATATATAGAGAGACGGCTTAGGTCCTCGTCACGGTACTGCTCGTAATCCTGAGGCAATGCCGGGAAATGATAATTGCTGTTCAAAAGCATGTGGTAGACATCGGTCGGTATACTGTCAAACACAAATGTCGCACGGTCGCTATTGCTATAGCTGTAGTTGAAGCGGTAGCTTAACTGCAGGAAAAGGTTCTTGAGAATAGGCTCGGTGTAGCTCAGACGTACATTATAACCCCAATTGGTGCCGGGAGTAGTAGAGTAACGGCGACGGTCGTATCCGCGACTGCCAGCATTCTCTTGATAGTAACGTACCACATTGTTCGACATCGACTTGTTCTCGCTGTCACGGTAGTTGAAACGTCCCTGCACAGTAAAATTTCGTCCAGGCTTTCCCAAGCGACGGTTGAGTTGCAAATTGGCGTTTACCGACCTGTTCTCGCCATTGCTCATACTCTCGTTATTATTGTTATTTATTGCAATAGAGTCGAGTGCATCGTAAACATCTCCGAAACGGTCCATAGGATACTCCATTAGTGAGAAGGGGTCGGCTGTAAATGTTGCAGATGTGCTATTTGACCATCCGTCATTGCTACTGTACGAGAATGAGGGACTGAAAATAACATTGGTAAAGCTATCGGGTTTCCACTCGAAACGGAAATTTCCGTTAACATTGCTGTTACGTCCGAAACTTCTGTTACGGCTGTTGCTGAACTGGTTGCTTCGTCCCTCGGTCATAAAGTACTCGGTCGAAGTAAACGATTGGTTGTCGCTGTCGCTGTGACGATAACGCACATTACCTCCTATCTCATACTTCTCGCCCTCGGTTGCAAAGTTGAATGCAGCATCCTTGTGCGCACTTAGTCCGCCGCCACCGCGACCCGAGAAGCCGCGGTCGTTCACATTGTTTGCCGAAAGGACCAAAGAGAGCTGACTCTTTGAGGAGAAGAGATTCGACATATTCTTTACAGTATAGCGGTCTTTGGTTCCGTAAGCAAGGTCGATATTTCCGAAGAAGCCCTCATCGGCACCCTTCTTCATCTGCAGGTCGAGTACTGTCTCCTCTTCGCCATCATCAATACCTGTAATACGAGTAAAGTCACTCTGTTTATCATAGAACTTCACACGGTCGACAAGTTCTACAGGGACATTCTTCAGTGCTACATTCTTGTCGGTACCAAAAAAGTCTTTACCCTTCATAAGAATACGGTTTACAGTCTTACCGTTTATCTTAATGGTTCCATCGTCCTCGACCGTAACTCCGGGATATTTCTTTATAAGCTCCTCGAGCATAGAGCCGGGAGCCACACGGAATGCCGAAGTATTATATATTGTCGTATCCTCGGCCATTGTAATAGGAGGAGCCTCGGCTGTTACCACAGCCTCTTTTAGTGCCACTACATCATCGTTAAGGACTATACGGCCAAGATCTACACTCTTTTTTGCAACTATTTTCACATTCTTCTGCTGTGAGACAAAGCCCACGCAAGAGAGACGCAAGAGATAGTCACCGGCCTGAGCCTGTAGTCCAAATTCACCCTTCTCATCACTTGCTACACCTGCCTTATACACTGTATCGGGCAACAAATAGAGTTGCAAGGTTGCATTCTGCAATGGTGCATTCTCACTCTTGCTATATACAACACCGGTCACCGTTCCGTTTTTTCTGCTACTCTTTTTCTCCTGTGCCGAAACAGCAACCGTTAGTGCGACAAACAACAATAGTAAAAACTTTCTCATATTTTTTTGTTATTCTTTTTAAGGATTACTCTAAGATTATACTAAAAGCTATCTGACTCGTCTTTCAATGTAGATTGACAACTATTTGACAAGAAAATCATAAAATAGTTTAATTAATAAAAATATCTTTTACCTTTAAAAATAAAAAACAACCTTTTTTTTGACCTATAAAAAATTTGGCGATACAAATTTAAACAGCTTATAAGATTAAAATTGTATTTTTGCAGACGAAAAAAGATGATATATGAAAAAAGACAAAGAGAAGTTATCGTTGTCGGTGTTGAGTAGAATAGAGAAAGAGATACCCGATAACTTTGGCGAACCACTACTTGACGCACTACGCAAGACATTTGCATCGGACGATAATGAAAATATCGAGGCAACAGCCATAATAGGGATGTTATATCTATCGCACCGCCTTGCAAAATATCCCCAAACAAAGTTGCGCACATACTGCTGCAACCTGCGCGAAGAATACCCACTCTTGCCTCTCGACTGCCGTCATTACGATGAGATATGTTCGGCAATAACAGGAGGATTACCTACCCAAGCAACACTTATAGACGATTCATTATCGTCCAAAAGCACTATGATAAGCAAAGAGCATATACTCGAAGCACTCGACTTTATAAGCAATGGGTAAAAAGAGACAAATGAGTGTTTACAAAGGTAGCAATTGCTAAAAAAGGCTAATAATTTGTTACTATTAAAACTTTTGTAGTATTTTCGCAAAATTAATGCAAAAGAAACACTTAAAAGAGATTTAAACACATAGAAGAAGTTGTTTTTATTTATATCATCATATTTATGAAGAAATAACAGCTTCGACAAAACCATTTTCTAAAAACTAAACCTATCTTTAATATGAAAAAATTTGCTTATCTGTTGATATTTGCATCGACACTATTTCTAACAGCAGCGTGCGGCAGCGACAGCGACAACTTTGACCCCTACACCTCACAAGAGAAAGTGCCCCTCTACCCCTCAAAGATGACATTCCGCAGTGCAACGGAGAATTCGTCGACACAAGAGGACTGGACTTTCAAATACAACACCGACAATACGATTGACAGCTACACCTGCAAACAGACTGTAAAGAAAAATGATGGCCTTACAATTGTAGAGGAGAGTTCGGGAGAGCTCGACTACTATATCGACTTTGATGGCAAACGTCGTATTGTAAACCAGATTGTTGTAGAGTACAAGAGTTCTAAAGGTGCCGAATACAAAGATACAATAACCGAGAATGCTAAATTTTTGGGCAACTACATAAGCAGCATCGAGGTTATGAAGAAACACCATCAAGGTGGAGTGAGCGAGATTAACTCATACGTTCGCAACTTCACATATACACAGGATTACTGCACAGGCAGCTCGGTGCGCGACAAAAACAACGAGACAACATACACCTATCGTTGGAACGGCGACTACCTTACCCAAGTCACTGTGCACAACCAAAGTATTAATGGCAACAACCTCACCCACGACACATACGACTACAGATACAGCAACCGCGAACTCGTATCGGATTATGGATTCAATCCTTTGGCATTCATCTACGGTCATAATCCCAAGATTTATGCGGCGATGGGGTTCTTTGGAAAAACCACTCCTTACAAGTTGGAGACACGCAACTATAACGGATACGAGAAGATAGACGGCAGACAATATCCCCTGCAGTCACTTTTGCTCGACTACAGCATAACCGAGATACGCGGAACTACTATAGAATATTCGGCTATAGCCGATAACTACCTCGAGTACTCATATATCTTCCGTAAATAAGAGTAAGCGACATTTTATCAACTACCTCATAGAAAAGATAATAATGTCGATGCTACCAAGCAAATATGCACTGCTCGGTGACGACGAGTGGATTGAGCTTCTAATGGCTATTCCACCCGAAGAGCGAGCACACCGTTACTTTTTCGAGGTTAAATGCAGGAGTTTTCTTCAATATATTGCATTAAGCATATTTGGGAGCAACGATACAAGAGAATTGATAGGCGATTTTTACCAGTTTCTTTCGCAAGACAACTGGTATGTACTACGTCTGTACAAAAAGCGTAACGGCGCATCGCTCGGCAGCTACCTGTCACGATGTGCCGTACACCATTTTATTGCAATAAAAAAACGCGAACAAGCCAATTTAGGCTTACCCCTCGAACATCCCGATATCGTCAAAGAGCTATCGCAGTTTACACAGGAAGAAGAGACCGAGCAACCACCCGTTTGGGAGGCATTTTCTAAGCTTAATGAGCGCGACCAATTGATTCTTCGCCACATTGTAATCGAGGGTAAGAGCGCCCTTGAAGCAGCCGACACTATCTGGCCCCACGTAAAAAGCAGTAATAAAGATTGGCGTACAATACCCCCCAAAAGGGTTCAGGACACCATTTCTATGCTAAAGAAGCGTGCTCTATTGGCACTATCGTTGGAGCTGAAGACGCTTAAGACCGAATCGCATAATTAGAGCATTACACAATATGTAAAGATTAATCACAAATGAAAGATTGTCATCTCGAACGTATGTGAGAAATCTAATAAATTCCTCATAGAGATTTCTCCTCCCATACAAGGTCGTCGAAATGACAACATTGTGTAAATAGCCATATAATTACATTATTTTATATTCTATGATGGCAATGTCTTTATAAAAACACAACGTCGTTACAGAATGTGGTTGAGCGTGCTCCTTTTAGAATCCGCAAAAAGAGCGAATGTGTAGAGGTTGATCTTGGACGTGAGTGCGAGAAACAATGTGAGATTGTTGTTACATCGGTTGAGGGTAAGACCTATATGCGTCAGACAGTATCGGCAGGTACAAAAAATGTTAACATAAACACCAACCGTTTAGCAAGCGGTATATATAATTTCAGTATTATTGAAGAGGGCAAGGTTGTAGATAATGGTAAAATAATTATCCGATAAAAGTTCAAGAATACTCACTAAAAATAATGAGGCCGGGTCAAAAATTCTTTTGACTCGGCCTCTCTTGTATTAAACGTTTTTATCCACTTATAGTCCGCCCATAAAAATCGAGAGCATCCACATTGCACACGACGTAGTGTGGTCGAGTTCTTCGGTTGCGGTCTGTAATGTAGCAATGGTTCCGAACGAAGCCATTGCAGCCTCAGCATTCTCGTATGGCACCACATTATCGGTCTTGCTATGATAGAATTTCACAGGATGCACAGGCTTCCATCCTTTTGTAAGGTCGTTCTTTTGGAAACAGACGGCAAGAGCTTTTGACATTGGTGAAGTAACATCCATAGCCTCGGACGAGAGTATATTCTCGATGCGCAACTCATTCGATTCATTGGCAAGATTTTTGAAGAAGAGAGCATTTATCTCGCCGGTTGTATATCTCTTGCTGCTAAGCATTGCATCTATCTGTGGTTTTATGGCAAGATAAGCATCGCTGTAAAAATCATCCTCGCTCCAAGCTGACATTATATCGGGATACGAGGCCAGCATCGACTTTAACACCATAGGAAGCACAACAGGATAATCCAAACTACCCCAACGCATATAGGTCTCGAATGTAGTTGAGAGTGAGTAGGCTCCGGCTGCACAGCAAGAGTGCGAGAAACGCCACTCCTTTGCGACCGATGGATTAGTGTCAAGGTATTTATGCACTGCAAGAGCGTTCGAGCCGCCTTGTGAAGCGCCAAGCACGCAAAGGCTCCAACTGCCCGATAGCAATTTCTCGCTGTGGTTATTACATATTATATATGCAGCCTTTAGTGCATCCATTGAGTTTTTTGCAGCAAGGTCGTAGTTCAAATAGGGATGAAACTCATTTGCAGTGTGTCCATAACCCAAATAGTCGGGCATTACGACCAGGCTGTTGCCTGTAATATACGGTTCGATGGGATAGCTGTTCGACGGTGCCTCGGCATCGGATGTTATTGTATAATGCTCGACAAGGCATATATTCTCGGGGATTACATCGTGCCAGCCATCGAGTTTATATCTGTTCCAATAGGCTACCGATGAAAGAGTTACAGGATTGCCAAGATGGTCGGTAGTACTATAAAGATACTTTACCCTCCGATAGCCGAGCGTTATTCCTTTTACCCCTATCGACTCCTCAATCTGTTGAGTCTGTTTCTTCAGTCTCTCTACGAAGATAGGGCGCATTGCGCTCATACTTCCGCCATCCTCGGGAAAGAGAGCTGCCATCACTTCCTCGGCTGTAAAATCTTCGGTTGATAGAATCTCTACTTTTATATCATCGACCGATGGCATGGGGGCCTTCGACGTATCATCACTACTGCACGATGCAACAAACAATAACGAAAAGAACAGGAGTGAATATCTTACAATAAGTTCTTTCATAATATACTTTTATTTAAAATCCATTTTATATACATTTGTCTCTTTGGCCTGAAAGCCTGCAGAACGGTAAAGCGCATTGGCTGCTACTCGCGCAGGCTTAGAGGTGAGCATCAGTGTCCCTCTCATCTCACGTGCGCGTTCTATGGCAAATTCCACCAGACGGCGACCAAGAGAGCGTCCTCTCATAGTGCTGTCTACAACAACATCCTCAATCCACATTTTGCGCCCTGTAGGTGCAAGATAGTGAGCAAGTGTCAACATTCCACACACTTCTCCATCGCACAGTAACAGAAAGAGATTGCTCGACGGAGAATCGGCCAAGGCTGTAAAATCGGCTTCGGTAAAGTCGATAGGGGTAGACGATAATTGTTTCAGCAGCAGCCTGATAGCGGGCACATAACGCAGGTCGCTGCCGGCAGGCTCTATTATAATAATATCTTCTTGCATAGTTATAATACAATTATAGTTTCACTTTGCATTTCACCCCCTTCGACTCGTTCTGTAGACGGTCGAGTACGGTTACTACATACGTATAACGTCCCTTCACATCACTTGGAATATTGTAGAATGGTTTCGATGTTATTGCTATAATCTTGGAGGGGTCGTCAAGATTCACCTTCTCTTTGCGGTCGAAACGATAGACAACGAAGCGCCAAGGCTCATCAAGTTCTGTATCTTTTTTCTTTTTTGATGTCAACCATACTATTGCCTTACCATCCTTGGTGTCAATGAGACGTACACCCATGACCTTTTTGGGGGCCTTTTTGTCGATAAAAGGCGATTTTGGCATCAACGCGGGATAGCGATGGTAGTACTGCTGAAGAGCATCGCGATAGTTACCCACATTCTTTGCAGCCGAGGCTGCATCCCAAAGACAAGAGCCTTGTATATGTTTCTGTTCGCGTTGCAGCTTCATCTTCATTGGCAACTGATGCTGATTGCTGTTTGATGGGTCGGAAGCACGGACTGTGCGGTTCACATCCTGACCGATATACAGCGGACGGTTAGCAGCATACTTTGCCCACCACTTTACCAATGCCTCATAATCGGCAGCCTTGTGTCCTATCTCCCAATAAACCTGAGGAATGCAGTAGTCGACCCATCCCTCGTTTATCCACAGCAGTACATCGGCATATAGTTCGTCGTATGCTTGAAGTCCTTTTGTCGCACTGCCCTCGGGAACATTCTCCGAAGCATTGCGGTATATTCCAAAGGGAGAGACACCGAATTTCACCCAAGGCTTTGTATCACGTACTGTCTCGTGCAACTGTTTTATCAGGCGGTTTACATTCTCGCGTCGCCAATCGCCGAGATTGGCTGCACGACTGCGACGAAAATCGGCCTCATCATTAAACTCCTTTCCTTTAACCGGATAGGGATAGAAATAGTCGTCGATGTGCAGTCCATCTACGTCGTAACGCGATACAATATCCTTTGCCACACTGCATATATAATCGCGGTTCTCTTTTAGTGCCGGATTAAAATAGAGTTGTCCTTCGTATGCGATGAAACGCCCCGGATTAATTGCACTCTGGTGGTTTGGAGCCACCTTCGTCGTTCCTTTGGTACGGGCGCGATAGGGGTTTATCCAAGCATGAAGCTCCATATTGCGTTTATGGCTCTCCTGAACCATAAAAGCCAGTGGGTCCCATCCGGGCGATTTACCCTGCTTACCTGTAATATAACGTGTCCAAGGCTCGATAGAAGACTCATAAAGCGCGTCACCCTCGACCCTCACCTGAAAAATTATGGCATTTACATTTGCGCGTTCAAGATTGTCGAGCATCGTAAGAAGATACTGCTTCATCTGTGCCTCATTCATGTTCATAAACTGTCCGTTTACCGCTTGTATCCAGGCACCACGGAACTCACGTTTGGGAAACTCTTTATCTTTTGCAGCGACATTCAATGTAAGCATAACTGCAAAAGCAAGCAACAAGAGTCGAAATATATTTTTCATTTCATTAAATTTTACAAAAACTTGTGCGAAGATAAGCATTTTTCGCATTATTCAACGGCAGTTGTACAACAAGATAGCACTTTTTTGTGTATTTTCGCAGGATGGAACAGAAGTAAACAGCCAACATGAGCGAGAAGGAATGTATTATTATTAAAGGAGCACGTGTCAACAACCTCAGAAATGTGGATGTAGAGATTCCACGTGGGAAATTCGTCGTTATAACCGGACTTTCGGGCTCGGGCAAGTCGTCGCTTGCCTTTGATACCCTCTATGCCGAGGGACAACGTCGTTATGTAGAGTCGCTCTCTTCATACGCACGTCAGTTTCTGGGACAGATGAACAAACCCGAATGCGACTTTATAAAAGGCATTCCTCCTGCCATTGCAATTGAGCAAAAGGTAAACAACCGCAATCCACGTTCTACTGTAGGAACAAGCACCGAGATATACGAGTATATGAAACTGTTATATGCCCGTATAGGTAAGACCTATTCGCCAATAAGTGGCACGCTTGTGAAGAAGAACAACCCCGAGGACCTTGTCGAATGTATGAAAAGCCGTCCCGAGGGGACACGCTTTATGCTTCTTGCCCCCATTGCCAAGAGAAAGGACCGCAAAATAGAAGAGCAATTGGCAATATACCTGCAACAAGGCTTCACACGTGTGTGGGCAGGTGGAGAGATTAAGCGTATAGAGGAGTATAAGCCCGAAAAAGGCGAGACACCCTATCTACTCATCGACCGTCTTACCGTATCATCGTCAAACGAGACTGTAAGCCGCCTGCTCGACTCGGCCGAGACTGCATTCTACGAGGGTGGTGGCAACTGTCTCATTCAGTTTACCGACGAAGAGAAGCCCCACACATTCAGCATACGTTTCGAGGCCGACGGTATCACCTTTGAAGAGCCAAGCGAAATGATGTTCTCGTTCAACTCACCTATTGGAGCATGTCCCGAATGCGAGGGGTTCGGCCGTGTCGTAGGCATAGATGAGGACCTTGTTGTCCCAAACAAATCCCTGAGCATTTACGACGGAGCCGTGTTTTGTTGGCGCGGCGAGAAGATGGGTGAATGGAAAAACGCTTTCTGCCTGCATGCCCCCGAGGACAATTTCCCTATCTTTGAGCCATATTACAACCTTACCCAAGAGCAGAAAGATTATCTTTGGCACAAAGGCCCATACATAAAGGAGTATGACGAGTGTATAAGCATCGACAATTTCTTCAAGATGGTGCGCGAGAATCAGTACAAGATACAATATCGTGTTATGCTTGCACGCTACCGAGGCAAGCCCATCTGTCCCGTATGCAACGGTAAGCGTCTTAAGAAAGAGGCCGAATATGTAAAGGTGGGCGGCAAAAGCATCACCGACCTTGTGGAGATGCCCGTTACACGTTTGAAAGAGTTCTTCGATACATTGGAACTTAACGAACACGATGCAGCAGTTGCCAAACGCATACTCATAGAGATTAGGAACAGAGTAGATTGCCTCATCGACGTTGGTCTCGGATACCTTACAATGAACCGTCTGAGCAACACACTATCGGGTGGAGAGAGCCAGCGCATCAACCTTGTGACCTCGTTGGGCAGTAACCTTGTAGGCTCGCTATATATTCTTGACGAGCCCAGCATAGGACTGCACAGCCGCGACACCGAAAGGCTTATAAATGTCCTATGCCGTCTGCGTGACCTTGGCAATACAGTGGTAGTTGTAGAACACGACGAAGAGATTATACGCGCAGCCGACTATATCATAGATGTAGGTCCGAAAGCCGGCTCATACGGTGGCAATATCGTCTTTTGCGGGAATATGCAGGATATACGTTCCGACAGTCCGGGTTACACCGTAAAATATCTGTTGGGAACCGAGACCATCGACCTTCCATCATTTCGACGCAAGAGCAATAATTATATAAATATCAAGGGGGCACGTGAGAATAACCTCAAAGGAATTGATGTAAAATTCCCGTTAAACTGTATGACAGTAGTAAGCGGTGTCAGCGGTTCGGGAAAATCGACCCTCGTACGAGATATCCTTTACCGCGCCCTTATGCGCCATTTTGGGCAGGCCTGCGATGCTCCCGGACAACACGACAGCATCAGCGGTGCGCTGAGGATGATTAAAGGTGTGGAGTTTGTCGACCAGAACCCTATAGGAAAATCGTCGCGGTCGAACCCTGCCACCTACCTAAAAGTGTACGACGATATTCGCCACCTCTTTGCACAGCAACCGCTTGCCAAGCAGTTGGGCTTCGGTGCAGGATATTTCTCGTTCAACTCGGAAGGAGGACGCTGCGAAGAGTGTAAAGGCGAAGGCAAGATTAATGTATCGATGCAGTTCATGGCCGACCTTCAGTTAGAGTGCGATGCCTGCCACGGTCGTCGCTTCAAGAACGAGGTGTTAGAGGTTAAGTTCCACGATAAGAGCATATACGATGTACTCGAGATGACCGTTGGCGACGCTATAAACTTCTTTCAGGAGCATGGACAAACAAAGATAGCCTCGAATCTGCAACCACTGCAGGATGTTGGTCTTGCCTATATTAAGTTGGGACAATCGTCATCTACCCTCTCGGGAGGAGAGAACCAACGTGTAAAACTCGCCTACTACCTTAGCCGTCAGAGCGAGCATCCTACTATGTTCATATTCGACGAGCCGACTACCGGTCTACACTTCCACGACATAAAGAAACTGCTCGACAGTTTCCGCCGACTGCTCGACCGAGGGCATACACTCGTTATCATCGAGCATAATATGGATGTTATAAAGTGCGCCGACTATCTCATCGACCTCGGTCCCGATGGAGGCGAGAATGGCGGTAATCTTGTAGCAGCAGGTACTCCCGAGGAGGTGGCAGCCTGCGAAGCATCTTACACAGGCAGATATCTGAAAGAAAAACTAAGAGCAATATAAAAAGCGATGGCGACCAAGAAGGTCGCCATCGCTACAAAGGGGGCTTGAGTCTTATCTTTACATTCGCAACTTCTAATTATATATAGTATAGGTGTTTACAAAAGGGTAACCAACAATTATCGTTGCGATCTATAACAATAGATTTGCAGGGGGCATATATGCTATCAACCTTACCGCATTGACCGAAAGCTGAGACGGATATGTATATATTTCTTGAAAGGACTGTAATTTTTTCAAGTCCGTTACACCCCCAAAATGCTTCTGTCTCAACATAAGTCACATTTTCGGGTATTATGATATTTTTAAGGCCACTGCAACCACTGAAAGCACCTTCATAAATCCTCGTAACACTAGAAGGAATATCAATTTCTGTAAGATTTTTACAATAAGAGAAAGCAAATTCTCCAATCTCTGTAACACTAGAGGGAATAACGGTTGTTGAACATCCTAATACAAGCCTATTATATTTCGTCTCAATAATTGCATTACAGCCATTACGCGAATCATAAACAGGATTACCCTCCTCTACAACAATAGTTGTAAGAGCATTGCAATGCCTGAAAGCGCGGTTCCTAATATCAATAAGACTAGAGGGAATAACTACGCTTGTAAGAGAACTGCAACCTCTGAAAGTATCTTCCCTAATCTCTGTAATACTAGAGGGGATTACTATGCTTGTAAGGTCACTGCAATTCTCGAAAGCACAGCACATAATATCTGTAACGCTAGAGGGAATAACTACGCTTGTAAGAGCACTGCAATTTGCGAAAGCTGATTCCCCAATCTCTGTAACACCCTCGGGAATTACTACGCTTGTAAGAGCGCTGCAACCATAGAAAGTATCTCTCCAAATCTCTGTAATGCCCTCGGAAATTTCTACGCTTGTAAGGCCAGTGCAACCACAGAAAGCAGCTTCATCAATCGTTGTGACATTAGAGGGAATTATTACATTCGTAAGGCCAGTGCAACCACTGAAAGCATATTCCCCAATCCATGTAACACTAGAGGGAATAACGGTTGTAGAACATCCTAATAAAAGCCTATTGTATTTCGTTTCAATAATTGCATTGCAATCATTACGCGAATCATAAACAGGATTACCCTCCTCTACAACAATACTTGTAAGACCACGGCAACCACTGAAAGCTTCTTCCTCAATCTTTGTAACACTAGAGGATATTACCACGTTTGTAAGAGCAATGCAATCACGGAAAGCAGCTTCCCCAATAGTTGTGACACCATCGGGAATTACTACGCTTGTAAGGCTAATACATTTTTCGAAAGCATATTTCCCAATATCTGTAACAGTAGAGGGAATAACTACGCTTGTAAGACCACGGCAATCACGGAAAGCAGCTTCCCCAATAGTTGTGACACCATCGGGAATTACTACGCTTGTAAGAGCGCTGCAACCACGGAAAGCATTTTTCCCAATCGTTGTGACACCTTCGGAAATTTCTACACTTGTAAGAGCGCAGCAATCACGGAAAGCATCTGCCCCAATCATTTTAATACTAGAGGGGATTACTACGCTTGTAAGAGCGCTGCAATTTTCAAAAGCACCGGCCTTAATCTTGGTAACACCGGAGGGGATTACTACGCTTGTAAGGTCGGGACAATTTTTGAAAGCGCCATAATCAATCGTTTTAATATCTTCGGGAATAATAGCTACTCCATCTTTAATTTCATATTTTCCCATAACTATTTAATTTAAATTCAACATAAAACCAAAAAAATAGGCTTACACGTGTCAGCCAAATAGTGAAGAATAAACTATTACACACATTACCGCCACAGTCACAGAGGATAAAGATACTGTTTTTTTCTGTTTCTCAAGCTCTAAAGCTTTTATTTTTATTAATAATAGAATAATGTTATTTTAAAAGCTATCAAAAGAGCATCGCATATTTACATCATTTTACATTCCACTGGTATTGTGTTAAAGTTTGTAAAGTGTAAAGTTATGTAAATAATTGCTGCGAAAATCCCCTTGAAATATCTTTGCAATACAGAAAACACGAAGTTTAACCCTAAAACAGATAAAATTATGCCACGTCCTCCTCGTCCCGGTAGCATAGGCTACAAAGCAATAACAGGCACCGTAGGTGCAACAGTAGGTATGGCCTCAGGAGCCGCACTCTCTACAATAGGAGCAAACACAATTGGTGCATCTATCACAAATGCAAGCAATAGTGCAGTAAACGCATTCAGCAGTTCGGTAAACTCTGCAGCAACAGGTATCGGAAATGCTGCATCGGCCATAGGCCTTAGTACAGCAGGAACAGCGATAGCATCGGCTGGGTCGACTGTAGCTTCGGGAATTGGAGCAGTTGCATCGGGAGCGAGCGCCGTAGGAACTGCGATTGGCAGTGCTGTGGTTGCAGCAGCGCCCGTGGTCGCAGCGGTAGCAGTTGGTGCCGGTATATGCTGGCTAATAGGTAAATTATGTGAAGATTAAGATACCTTGGTATAAATTCTACCCCTGTTATAGTTTCTGTAACAGGGGTAGAATAATATATATAAAAAGTGCTATACTATCCCATAGAACACCCCTCCGAATATTCCGCAAAGCACAAGAATTAGAATGGGATTCCATTTAAAGTATCGCAAAGCAATAAAAGCAAACAAGAAGAGCGCCGCACTGACGAAGAACTGAAGGTTACTCTCGCCTAACGAACCGAAATTAGCACTATTCATAAGCAGCAGCGCAGCCGAAGCAATCAAACCAACCACGGCAGGGCGCAGAATCTTGAAGAGTGCCTCGACCCGAGGATGATGGCAGTATTTCATAAAGAAACGGCTTATAAAAAGCATTATGACAAACGAAGGCAGCATTACTGCAAACGAGGCAGTCAGCGAACCAAGCACTGCCTGTATTTGTGAACCGCCATCGTTAACCACAGCAGTATAGCCAACGTAGGTAGCAGAGTTTATACCTATCGGTCCCGGTGTCATCTGACTGACAGCTACAATATCGGTAAACTCCTGCATACTCATCCAACCGTGTCGCGTCACAACCTCGCCTTGGATAAGCGAGAGCATTCCGTATCCTCCTCCAAAGCCGAAGAGTCCTATTTTAAAAAAGGTATAGAATAGTTTCAGAAAAAGTATCATCCTCTACCTCCTTTCACTCTGCCCCATAGAATACCGCCTACTACTGCTGCCATTATTATATAAATAGGAGATACACCGAAACAGACAATCAGCAGTGCCGACAGAATAGGTATCCAGACATTGGTCCACCCTATTTTGGCACTCTTAGCCACAGAAAAGACAGGAGCAGCAATAAGCGCTACAACAGCAGGACGTAACCCCATAAAGATATTATTCACTACCCTGTTATCACTGAAGCTACTGAAGAAAAAAGCGATAGCGAGAATTATAAGTACCGATGGGAGCACATTTCCTACAGCAGCCACCACCGACCCCGCCACTCCGCGCAGTTTGTAACCGATGAAGATTGAGATATTTACAGCAAACACGCCCGGTGCAGCCTGCGCAACCGCCAAAAGGTCGAGAAACTCCTCGCGGCCTACCCAACGGTTACGCTCTACAACGTCACGCTCTATGAGTGGAATCATGGCATAGCCTCCACCTATTGTAAAAAGCCCTATCTTAAAAAAGGTAATGAATAGTTTAAGCATAACATCCTTAATTCAAGAGGTTGTGTCGAAACTGAATTGCGACACAACCTCCCAATATTTATGATAAAATCATTTGTTACTTAGTTTTTTCGGCTACCCAATTATAGGCATTGCGGAAAATCTCTATCCAGGGAGTAACATCATCGGCGATACGGTTCTGTGGATAGGCTGCACACTGCCATGGGAAGATAGCACGCTCGGGGTGAGGCATCATAGCCACATGACGACCATTAGCGCTTGCAAGTGCTGCAACACCGTAAGACGAGCCGTTGGGGTTGGCAGGATAGCCGTCGTAAGAGTAACGTGCTACAATATTGTATTGTTCAGCTGCGTATGGAAGGTCGAATTTACCCTCGCCGTGAGCTACCCAAACACCAAGGCGGCTGTTCGAGAGCGAGCCGAACAATACGCTGTTGTTCTCGGGGATATTCACACCGACAAACGACGACTCGAACTTATGTGAGTTGTTATGACGCATGTATCCGCGCTTCTCGTGCTCGGGATTGATGAGGTTAAGCTCCATCATCAACTGACAGCCGTTACAGATACCCAGTGATAGGGTGTCCTCACGCTGATAGAAGCGGTCGAGTGCAGCCTTGGCCTTGGGGTTAAAGAGGAATCCTCCAGCCCAACCCTTTGCCGAGCCAAGAACGTCCGAGTTAGAGAATCCACCGCAGAATACGATGAAATTAACCTCGTCAAGAGTCTCGCGACCACTGATAAGGTCGGTCATTGTAACATCCTTAACATCGAAGCCTGCAAGGTGCATTGCGTATGCCATCTCGCGCTCGCCGTTAGTACCCTTCTCACGAATAATGGCAGCACGTACGCCCGATTTCTCGCGGCGGTCGGCCGACATTCCGTAGCTATCGAGCATACCGGTAAACTTAGCCGGCAGACGGAAACGCAGAGGCTGCTCTTTGTAATTCTTCAGACGCTCATCGGCACAACCGTTAAAGCTCTGCTTGCGATCCATTAGATAAGAGCTGTCGAACCATACATTGCGATAGTGGTCGATATCGAACAGACGTGTGCGCTTGTCCTTGGCCACTGCAATATGACGTTTCTTGGTTGGAACACCAATCTTCACAAAACAGATACCGGCTGCATCAAGAATCTCCTGCATACGGCACTTGTTCTTGTCGGCCACCTGGATAACGAGTGCAGGATTCTCGGCAAAGAGCAGTTTGATAATATCAGACTCGGCCAACGAGTCGAGGTTAATCTCCATACCTCCCTCTACATTCGCAAAGCACATCTCGAGCAGTGTGGTTATGAGACCTCCTGCCGATATGTCGTGACCTGCGAGAATAAGTCCCTCGTTAACCAACGACTGGACAGCATCGAAAGCCTCGGCAAAATACTCGCTGTTCTGCACAGTGGGAACATCGCTTCCAACATATCCGAGCGACTGCGCAAAAGCCGAGCCACCAAGACGCAACATATCGAAACTGAAGTCGATATGATAGAACGAGCTCTTGGGCTCATTAACCATAACAGGCGAAACAACCTTGCGAACATCGCTCACCTCGCCACCTGCCGACACAATTACTGTTCCCGGGCTTATAACCTTAGAGCCATCGGGATATTTCTGTGTCATCGAGAGTGAATCCTTTCCTGTGGGAACATTTATCTCAAGGTCGCAGCAGAAGTCCGATAGAGCCTCGACACCACGATAGAGACGTGCATCCTCGCCCTCTTGTGAACGGCAGGGCCACATCCAGTTTGCACTCAGAGATATTGTCTTTATTCCATTTGTAAGAGGAGCAAGCACAATGTTTGTAAGAGCCTCGGCAACGGCAAGCACCGAACCCTTGGCAGGGTCGGCCAGACCAGCCTGAGGAGCGTGACCTATTGAGGTTGCTATACCTTGACGACCACGATAATCGAGCGCTACCACACCGCAATCGCTAAGAGGCAGCTGAATCTCGCCCTGACACTGCTGACGGGCAATTTTTCCTGTTACCGAACGGTCGACCTTGTTTGTGAGCCAATCCTTGCAGGCAACAGCTTCGAGACGGAGTACATCGGTAAGATACTCCTCGATATTCTCGGCATCATACTCGGCATTCTTGTAATTGCGTTCTACGGTTTTGTCTACCATATATGTTTTTGGCGACGAACCGAACATCTGACTCACCGAAAGGTCGAAAGGACGCTTGCCATCGGCCTGTTCAAAGGCGAAACGTGCGTCGCCTGTTGTCTCGCCTACAACGTACATAGGCGCACGCTCACGCTCGGCAACTTTGCGTACATAGTCTATTGCATCTTCTTTTATGAGAAGTCCCATACGCTCTTGCGACTCGTTAGCTATAATCTCCTTTGCCGAAAGAGTTACATCGCCAACAGGGAGTTTCGACATATCAATGAGACCGCCACACTCTTCGACAAGCTCCGAGAGACAGTTTACGTGTCCTGCCGAACCGTGGTCGTGAATTGAAACAACGGGATTGGTATCATCCTCGCACAGAGCACGCACCACATTATAAGCACGTTTCTGCATCTCGGCATTTGCACGCTGAACGGCATTAAGTTCGATACCCGATGAATAACGTCCTGTATCAACCGACGACACCGAGCCTCCACCAAGGCCGATGCGATAATTGTCGCCACCCATCACAATAACCTTGTTGCCCTTCTCGGGTGCTCCTTTCAGACAGTCGCGGCGTGTACCGTAGCCCACACCACCGGCGAGCATGATAACCTTGTCGTAGCCGTATACCTCGTTATTCTCGGCATGCTCGAATGTAAGCACCGAACCACAAATCAGAGGCTGACCGAACTTATTACCAAAGTCGGATGCTCCGTTAGATGCCTTGATAAGTATCTGCTCGGGGGTCTGATAGAGCCATTTGCGTACGGGAAGAATCTGTTCCCAGCGACGGTCATCATAAGTACGGGGGTACGAAGTCATATAAACAGCTGTACCTGCAATGGGCCAAGAGCCTTTACCTCCACCCATACGGTCGCGAATCTCGCCACCTGTACCTGTCGAAGCGCCGTTGAAAGGCTCTACTGTTGTGGGGAAGTTATGTGTCTCGGCCTTCAAAGAGATAACTGTCTCGATATCCTTTATTACAAAATAGTCGGGCATAGAGTGATCGGCTGGTGCGAACTGCTCGACAACGGGGCCTTGTGCAAAAGCCACATTATCCTTATATGCCGAAATTATGCGGTTGGGATTCTCGTTTGTAGTGCGCTTAATCATAGCGAAAAGCGACGAAGGCATCTCTTCGCCATCGATAATGAATGTACCACCGAAAATCTTATGACGGCAGTGCTCCGAGTTTATCTGTGCAAATCCGAACACCTCGCTATCGGTGAGTTTACGACCAAGCTCGCCCTCGACACGATGCAGGTAATCAATCTCCTCTCTCGAGAGGGCCAATCCCTCGGCCTCGTTATAACTGTCGAGGTCCTCGATAAACTCGATGGGCTTAGGTTCGATGCTGATTTTGAAGATACTCTGGTCGAGCCCCTTATACATTCTCTGAAGCATAGGGTCGTACTCGGCATTCTCGTCCTTTACAGGGAAATACTCCTCGATGCGTACAATACCCTCGACACCCATATTCTGGGTAATCTCCACAGCATTTGTACTCCAAGGAGTGACCATCTCGCGGCGTGGTCCGACAAAACAGCCCTCAACAGCCTCACCCTCGATTAGTGCAGCCTCGCCATAGAGCCAACATAATTTTTCAATCTCTTCGGTGTTCAACGTATGGGAAATCTCGGTAGCAATAACCGAATTGCCCGATGTACTGAAAAAATAAATCATATATAACTTTTTGTTTAATTATTTCATTCAAAACAGATTGCGCAACATTCACGCTTAAAAGCATTATAATGCTTGCCGTATTCGAGTGCGAAGATAGCATAAAAAAACGAGACAGAGGCCCTATTTATTAAAAATGTCTAAATATATTATAACAATAAGCGACAAGATTATATTATCGAAACTTACCTAAGCAAATTGGCAACCTTATAGTTTGTGATACGTTATTTTTTATAAATTTGCCATCGGTTAAGGAACTTACAAATCTTAAAAACAATTATACATCATGGAAAATATAATAATAGGACTTGCAATTCCATTCTTGGGAACGACGTTGGGAGCTGCCATGGTATTTCTTCTTCGTGACAAGATAACAGAGTTGAATAAGAAGATGCTGCTTGGATTCGCCTCGGGCATTATGGTGGCAGCAAGTTTCTGGTCGTTGTTACAACCGGCCATTGAGCAGAGCAGTGACGGCACATTCACAGGCATATTGCCCATACTGTTGGGATTCGGTGCCGGAATGGGATTTTTATTTGCTTTAGACTCGATTATCCCTCACCAGCACCTCGACAGCGCCGAAGACGAGGGACTGCGCTCGTCGTTACCCCGTTCTACCAAACTCGCACTTGCGGTTGCCCTGCACAACATCCCCGAGGGCATGGCTGTGGGTGTTGTCTTTGCCGGTACTTTAAACGGAGATGCCCACCTGACACTTGCCGGAGCTTTTGCGCTGTCAATAGGAATGGCCATACAGAATATTCCCGAGGGGGCGATAATATCAATGCCACTGCGCTCCGAGGGCAAGAGTCGCAGCAAAGCTTTTACTTTAGGAATGCTCTCGGGACTCGTCGAACCGGTTGCCGCAATAGTAACACTGCTGTTTCTCGACAACACAGCATCGGCAATGCCAATACTACTCTCCTTTGCAGCAGGAGCAATGCTCTACGTCATTGTCGAAGAGCTTATTCCCGAGTCGCAGATGGGCGAGCATAGCAACATCGGCACCATTGGTTTTGCCCTAGGATTTGCTCTTATGATGACGCTCGATTCTATATTGTAAAAACCACCCTAAAGAGCTTCAAAAAAAATAAAACACAAAAAGTAAAATTTTAGCCGCAAAAAGCCATCCACCCCAAAACTATTTTTTATTACCTTTGCACGTTAAGCCTATTATAGCATTTGAAAAAATTAACAAAAATTTAAGATATGAATTTTGTCCTACTGTTTACAATGATTGTGGCATCATTGCTATTGGTATTCGCAGGAATGCTGGTGGCACGTCTTATTTCGCCACGTACACACAACAGGCAAAAAGGTGAAGCCTACGAGTGTGGTATCCCCACTCAAGGTGAGACCTGGGTGCATTTCAAGGCAGGATACTACCTATTTGCAATTCTGTTCTTGATGTTCGACATTGAGACTGTCTTCCTGTTTCCCTGGGCAACCATTGTCAAAGAGATTGGAATGAGCGCCTTTTTGGGAGTACTCTTCTTCTTATTTATCCTCACTTTAGGCCTTGCATACGCTTGGCGCAAGAAAGCACTCGAATGGAAATGAAAAAGCCTGCTATCAAATCAATACCTTATGAAGAGTTCAAGGACAACGAAACCCTTGAGGCTCTTATCGACGAGTTAAACAAAGAGCGTACAAATGTTATCGTAGGCAAGCTCGACGACCTTATCAACTGGGGACGAAGCAACTCGCTGTGGTCGCTTACTTTTGCCACCAGCTGCTGCGGAATAGAGTTTATGGCAGTGGGAGCAGCCCGCTACGATTTTGCCCGCTTCGGTTTTGAGGTCACACGTAACTCTCCCCGCCAGGCCGACCTCATCATGGTTGCCGGCACCATCACACACAAGATGGCTCCGGTACTAAAGCGTCTTTACGACCAGATGGCCGAGCCTAAATATGTGGTTGCCGTAGGTGGTTGCGCCATCAGTGGCGGTCCTTTCAAGGGTTCGTACCACGTACTTAACGGTGTAGACAAGATACTGCCCGTCGACGTATATATCCCCGGATGTCCTCCGCGCCCCGAGGCCATGCTCTATGGTATGATGCAGTTGCAACGCAAGGTAAAGGTTGAGAATTTCTTTGGAGGCAAGAATCGCAAATACAGCCGCGACGAGATGCCCAAAGAGCCTATCATAGTAACCAATGCACCCATTTCCACAACCGATAATAAAGAAGAAAAATGACCCCTACATTCATAGATATAAAAGAGCTGCATCAGCAGATGAAAGAGCTGCACTCCAAGGGTATGGACTTTCTGCGCGACCTCATCGGTATCGACTGGGGCGAGGAGGGTCTTGGCGTAATATATCTGCTCGAGAACAGCACCACAAAGGAGAACAAGCAGTTTGCCGTACGTTGCAGCGACCGCGAAAAGCCTCAGATACCCACAGTGTGCGACATCTGGAAAGTAGCCGAGCTGTACGAGCGCGAGGTATACGACTTTTTCGGTATCAAGTTTACAGGACACCCCGACCTGCGTCGTCTCTATCTTAGAAACGACTGGGTGGGACACCCTCTGCGCAAGGATTATGACGAGAGTGAGGCAATCAACCCTATTCGTTTAGAGAGCGAGGTCACCGAGGATGTTCAGCGTTCATACGAAATTGCCGAGGATGCCGAGATGGCCATTCTCGATAAACAGACAAACATAATTCACGGCGACCAGTATATCATCAACATTGGTCCTCAGCACCCTGCCACACACGGAGTATTACGTTTCCGTCTGGCACTCGACGGCGAAGAGATACGCAAGATAGACATCCGTTGCGGATACATACACCGAGGCATTGAGAAGATGAGCGAGAAGCTCACCTATCCACAGATTCTCGCACTCACCGACCGTCTCGATTATCTGAGTGCGCATCAGAATCGCCATGCATTGTGCATGTGCATCGAGAAAGCCATGGGGCTTGAAATAACCGACCGTACACAGTACATACGCACCATTATGGACGAGTTGCAGAGAATTGACTCGCACCTGCTCTTCCTCTCATGTGCAGCAATGGACCTTGGTGCCATCACCACATTCATCTACGGATTCCGCGACCGCGAGAAGATTCTTGACATATTCGAGGAGGTAACAGGAGGCCGTCTTATACAGAACTACAACACCATAGGCGGTGTACAGGCCGACATTACCCCCGGATTTGCACAGAAGGTAAAGGAGTACTGCAAATACCAGCGAGGAAAGATACAGGAGTACAACGACGTATTCACAAACAACGTAATCACCCGCAAGAGAATGATTGGTGTAGGACACCTCTCGCTTGAGGATGCAATATCATATGGTTGCACAGGAGGTACAGGACGTGCATCGGGCTGGGCCTGCGACGTTCGTAAACGCCACCCGTACGCCCTTTACGACAAAGTAGATTTCAAAGAGATTATATACAAAAACGGCGACTGTTACGACCGTTTCCTGTTGCGTATTGACGAGATATTGGAGTCGATACATATAATAGAGCAACTTATTGATAATATCCCCGAGGGCGACTACAAAGTAAAGACCAAGCCCATCATACGCATTCCCGAAGGACAATACAGCGCCTCGGTCGAGGGTTCTCGCGGCGAGTTCGGCGTATTCATCGAGAGCCGCGGCGACAAATCGCCCTACCGTCTGAAATTCCGTCCGATGGGTTTGCCGCTTGTTGCCGCAATGCACAAGATTCTAAAGGGTGCCAAAGTTGCCGACCTTATTGCCATTGGAGCGACACTCGACTACGTAATTCCCGATATTGACCGATAAAAAACAGAAAGAGATATGTTAAGTTTCAGCGATATAACAACAGCAATAGACCAATTCCTACGTTCGGTGCTCCCCGACCAGGGTGCGCTCATTGTAGAGTGTATTCTTGTTGCCCTATGCGCAGTGCTGGCATACGTAATGCTGGCAATAGTAATGATTTTCATGGAGCGTAAAGTGTGTGCAGCCTTCCAATGCCGCCTTGGTCCCATGCGTGTAGGATATTGGGGACTGCTACAGGTGTTTGCCGACGTATTCAAGATGCTCATAAAAGAGATTATCAGCATCGACCGTTCCGATAAAGTACTGTACAATCTGGCACCATACCTTGTGGTTATGAGTTCGGTACTCACGTTCAGCTGTCTTCCCTTTGCATCGGGGCTTCAAGTACTCGATTTCAACATAGGAGTATTCTTCATCATGGCAGCCTCATCATTTGGAGTACTTGGAATTCTGCTTGCAGGATGGAGCAGTAACAACAAATACTCTATGATTGGTGCCGTCCGCAGCGGAGCACAGATGATTAGCTATGAGTTGTCAATAGGACTCTGTATCCTGGTTATTGTAGTACTCAGCGGTACAATGCAGATAAGCGAGCTTGTCGAGATGCAGCGTGGCGGATGGTTCATCTTCCGTGGACATATCCCGGCATTCATCGCATTCATCATCTATCTTATCGCAGGTAATGCCGAGACCAATCGTGCCCCGTTCGACCTTCCCGAAGCCGAATCGGAGCTGACAGCCGGATTCCACACCGAATATTCAGGTATGCATTTTGGTTTCTTCTATGTTGCCGAGTTTATGAACCTCTTCATCGTTGCAGGTATCGCCACAACCCTGTTCTTGGGTGGTTGGGCACCCTTCTACATATCGGGATTAGATGCTTTCAACAGCATTATGGATTACATTCCCGGTATAGTTTGGTTCCTTGGCAAGACATTCTTTGTAATATGGATGCTTATGTGGGTACGTTGGACCTTCCCCCGCATGCGTATCGACCACGTTGTGTCGCTCGAGTGGAAGTACCTCATCCCAATAGGGCTTGTAAACCTGCTCATAATGACACTGTGCGTTGTAATGGGATGGACATTCTAAGAGTTTTTTAAATTTATATGACGAAATGAAACAGAGAAATACATATATAGGAAAGATACTCTTCTCGGTGTCATCATTGGCAACGGGACTGAAGACCACACTGAAGGAGTTCTTCACCCCTAAAGTGACAGAGCAATACCCCGAGAACCGCAAGACACAAAAGATTTCGGAGCGCCATCGCGCACGCCTTTATATGCCACTCGACGAGAATGGCAACAACAAGTGTATAGCCTGCGGATTGTGTGCCAACAACTGTCCCAACGGAACCATCACAATAAAGACAAAGATGGTCACCGACCCCGAGACAGGAAAAAGCAAAAAGGTACTCGAAGAGTACACCTACGACCTTGGTTGCTGCATGTTCTGCCAACTGTGCGTAAATGTATGCCCCAAGGATGCCATTGCCTTCAACAACGATTTTGAGAATGCTGTGTTCGACCGCAGCAAGCTCGTATTAAAGCTAAACAAATAAAAAGAGATATGGAACTTTCGACCAACCTATTGATATTCTCGGGACTCGCCCTGCTTATGATAGCCGCAGCCTTTGCAGCAGTAACGACAAGCAGAATAATGCGTGCAGTCACCTATTTGCTCTTTGTGCTCTTCGGTACTGCAGGTCTCTATTTTATGGTACATTACACATTCCTGGGTGCGGTACAGATAATTGTCTATGCAGGAGGTATTGTGGTGCTCTTTATCTTTGCAGCCCTGCTCATTGGTAAAGGAACGATAGATGTCACCCACACCTCGAAGAAACGTTATTTTGCAGGTCTGCTTGCATCGCTGTCGGGAATGGGTATGGCATTGTACCTCATACACACAACCAACTTCTTTACCGATAAGTTCACCACCGATGGTGTACCTATGAAAGTAGTGGGTACCGCACTTATGGGTACAGCTAAACACAATTATGTCCTCACATTCGAGGTTCTGAGTATTTTGCTACTTGCCTGTATGGTAGGTGCCATTATGATTGCACGAAAAAAATAAGAGTTATGATAGTACCAGCACATTTTTACCTTGCACTTGCCGCAGTGCTCTTCTTTATAGGAGTATTCGGTTTTTTCACAAGACGTAACCTTATATCGCTGCTCATAAGCACCGAGCTTATGCTAAACGCAGTAGATATAAACTTTGCAGTCTTTAACGCCTACTGTCATCCCGAACACTTAGAGGGATTCTTTTTCACGATGTTCGGAATTGGTGTGGCCGCAGCCGAAACAGCCGTTGCCATAGCCATAATCATCAATGTATTCCGCAACGCAAAGTCGATACATATTAAGAACATGAAGGAACTTAAACATTGATTGCTCTATGGACTATACAATACTTATATTAGCTTTGCCATTACTGAGTTTCCTTGTATTGGGACTTTTTGGAATGAAGATGCCACATAAGACAGCCGGAATCATAGGCACCCTGTCACTTGGTGCAGTTGCAGTACTGGCATATACCACAGCAGTGCTTTATTTCGGTGAGGGACGCGATGCATCGGGTCTTTTTGCCACGCTCATCCCCTACAACTTCAAATGGTTGCCTTTGGGCGATACATTGAGTATAGACATGGGCATACAGCTCGACCCCATTTCGGTAATGATGCTCATAGTTATTTCGACAGTGAGCCTTATGGTACATATCTATTCGCTTGGATATATGAAAGGCGAACGCGGATTCCAGCGTTACTATGCCTACCTTTCACTGTTTACATTCTCGATGCTGGGCCTTGTTGTAGCCACCAACATTTTCCAGATGTATGTATTCTGGGAGCTTGTGGGAGTATCATCTTACCTTCTCATCGGCTTCTACTATACAAAGCCCGCAGCCATTGCCGCATCAAAGAAAGCATTTATCGTAACCCGTTTTGCCGACCTTTTCTTCCTCATAGGAATATTGTTGTACGGATACTATGCCGAGACATTCTCGTTCACTCCATCCGAGACAGCGCTTCTGGCAGCAGGAGGCATAATCCCCATTGCACTGGGCCTTATGTTCATTGGCGGTGCCGGTAAGAGTGCAATGTTCCCCCTGCATATATGGTTGCCCGATGCGATGGAGGGTCCTACCCCTGTATCGGCACTTATCCATGCAGCCACAATGGTTGTAGCCGGTGTCTACCTTGTAGCACGAATGTTCCCCATCTTCACCGAATTTGCCCCCGAAGCGCTTCACATTGTAGCATACGTTGGTGCTTTCACAGCTCTATACGCAGCCATAGTAGCTTGCGTACAGACAGACATCAAGAGAGTACTCGCATTCTCAACAATATCGCAGATTGCATTTATGATGGTGGCTCTTGGCGTATGTACATCGTCCGACCCTCATGAGGGCGGCCTTGGATATATGGCATCAATGTTCCACCTCTTTACACACGCAATGTTCAAGGGTCTTCTTTTCTTGGGTGCAGGAGCAATCATACACGCAGTACACAGCAACGAGAAGCGTCACATGGGTGGTCTGCGCAAATATATGCCCGTGACACATATAACATTCCTCATAGCATGTCTTGCCATTGCCGGCATACCCCCTTTCAGCGGATTCTTCAGCAAGGACGAGATTCTTGTAGCCTGCTACGAGTACTCTACAATGATGGGAGTGTTCATGAGCTTCGTAGCTGCCCTTACAGCATTCTATATGTTCCGTCTCTACTACCTCATATTCTGGGGCAAGAGCCACTACGAAGAGCAGTTGGCAGCCTACACTGCAGGCAAGAGCGACCATAAGCCGCACAAGCCCCATGAAGCACCTGCCACAATGACCGTACCCCTTATTATACTGGCGACAATAACAGTATTCTCGGGCTTTATTCCTTTTGGCGAGTTTGTCAGCAGCAACGGTCACGCCTACACTATCCACCTCAATTACACAGTGGCAGCTGTTAGCGTAACATTGGCACTTGCAGGCATAGCCCTTGCTACAATAATGTACAAGAGTGGCGAAAGCAAACTGACAGTAGCCATCAACAAGAGTATGCGCGGACTCATCAGCGCAGCATACCACCGTTTTTATATGGACGAGTTATGGCTCTTTATTACAAAGAAGATAATATTCAACTGCATAAGCCGCCCCATTGCCTGGTTCGACCGTCACATAATAGACGGCACAATGGACCTTATGGCAACCATAACACAAAAGCTTGGCAACTTTATACGTCCCATGCAGAGTGGCAACGTACAGAGCTACAACGTATGGTTCCTAAGCGGCGCACTGCTTATTATCCTCATACTCATATATTTCGCATAACATACACGCAAGAATTATAATACAATGAATATCCTTAATCTATTTGTAGTTATTCCACTGGTAATGCTTTTGGCGTTGTGGCTATGCAACGGTATGAAGCAGATACGTACAGTGATGGTGGTGGGTTCGACGCTGCTTTTGGCCTTGTCGGTATATCTCACCGTCGATTTCATCGCTCTGCGCAGTGCAGGCGAACAGGCAGCCCAGCTCTATGTCGACTCTTGGTGCTGGTATCCTGCCCTTAACATCAAATACTCAATAGGTGTCGACGGTGTATCGGTAGCAATGATACTTCTCTCGTCGATAATAGTGTTTACCGGTACATTCGCATCGTGGAACATCAAGCCCCAATCGAAGGAGTTTTTCCTTTGGTACGTGCTTCTGTCACTCGGTGTTTACGGTTTCTTCATCACCACCGACCTTTTTGCAATGTTCATGTTCTACGAGACAGCCCTTATTCCCATGTACCTGCTTATCGGAGTGTGGGGAAGCGGTCGCAAGGAGTACTCGGCAATGAAGCTTACGCTTATGCTTATGGGAGGTTCGGCATTCCTGCTTATGGGTATCCTTGGTATCTACTACGGCAGCGGAGCAACCACTATGAACATACACGAGATTGCCGAGTTGGATAACATTCCCGTTGCAATGCAGTATATCTTCTTCCCCCTCACCTTCATAGGTTTCGGAGTCTTGGGTGCCCTGTTCCCATTCCACACATGGAGTCCCGACGGTCACGCAAGTGCCCCCACCTCGGTATCTATGCTTCACGCAGGAGTGCTTATGAAGCTCGGAGGATACGGCTGCTTCCGCATAGCAATGTATCTTATGCCTCAGGCAGCCAATGACCTCGCCTGGATATTCATTATCCTCACTACCATAAGCGTTGTTTACGGTGCCCTCAGCGCCATCAGTCAGACCGACCTTAAGTACATCAATGCCTACTCATCGGTGAGCCACTGTGGTCTTGTACTCTTTGCACTCTTAATGATGACACAGACCTCGTGCACAGGTGCCATCCTTCAGATGCTCTCGCACGGTCTTATGACAGCCCTCTTCTTTGCCCTCATAGGTATGATATACGGTCGCACACACACACGCGACATACGTCAGATGCAGGGACTTATGAAGATTATGCCTTTCCTTGCTGTGGGATATGTTATTGCAGGACTTGCCAATCTTGGCTTGCCGGGATTCAGCGGATTCATAGCCGAGATGACAATTTTCGTAGGCTCGTTCATGGTAGACGACACATTCCACCGCACTGTTACCATAATAGCCTGCACAAGTATTGTTATCACAGCAGTTTACATTCTGCGTGTTGTGGGCAAGATACTTTATGGCGAGCCACAGAACGAGGAGCACAAACGCCTCACCGATGCAACCTGGGACGAGCGCTTCACTGTTATATGCCTTATAATTTGTGTTGCCGGTCTTGGAATTGCCCCTCTGTGGGTAAGCAACCTCATCAACGATGGTGTTGGAGATATAATTACGAACCTAATTCCTTAAGAAAGATATGAATTACTTAGAATTCTTCTCGATGCTTCCCGAAATATGTCTTTTAGGCATTTTCGTAGTGATATTCATCTTCGACCTTATTCTTCCCACAGGACACGCACGACACTACTTTCACTCATTCGTGTGCCTGCTTATGCCCATATCAATATATGCTTGTCTTATAAGCTGTGGAGAGGAGCAGACACTCTTCGGAGGAATGTACTACAGCAACAGTATGATAGCCTTTGTAAAGGCAATACTGTCGTTTGGTAGCACCATAGTTCTTTTGCAGTCGCACCACTGGCTGAAACACACCTCGAACACATTCTACAAGCAAGGTGAGTTCTATATACTTTTGCTCAGCACCCTTGTCGGAATGTTCTTCATGCTCAGTGCACGTCATTTCCTGTTGTTCTTCATCGGCATGGAGCTTGCATCGCTTCCTCTTGCCTGCCTTGTGGCATTCGACAAATACCGTCACCACTCGGCCGAAGCAGGAATAAAATACATTCTCAGCTCGATGTTTGCTTCGGCTGTCATGCTGTACGGTATTTCGTTCCTATATGGCACAACCGGAACGCTCTACTTCGAGGATATGGTTGCTGGCATTAACGGCTCGGCTATGCAGATATTTGCAATGGTACTTTTCTTTGCAGGCCTCGGATTCAAGATTTCACTTGTTCCGTTCCACCTGTGGACTGCCGACAGCTATCAGGGTGCCCCAACCGTTGTAACAGCCTACCTCTCGGTTATATCAAAGGGAGCAGCAGTGTTCACCCTTTTTGTAATCCTTACCAAAGTGTTTGCGCCTATGACCGGCGAGTGGCAGCTAATGCTCTATATAATGACAGTTGCCAGCATCACCATTGCCAACCTCTTTGCCATCAAGCAGAATAATCTTAAACGCTTTATGGCATTCAGCAGTATTTCGCAGGCCGGTTACATCATGCTTGCAGTAATAAGCGGCAGCCTGCAGGGAATGACAGCAATGGTATTCTACGTAATAGTATATATTGTAGCCAACCTTGCCGTATTCGGCATCATAGAGGTCCTAGAGCAGCATAACGACCGTGTAGAACTCACACGCGACCACTGCAAAGGGCTTTACAAGACCAACCCTAAACTCTCGTTCCTTATGACGCTGGCACTCTTCTCACTTGCAGGAATACCTCCCTTTGCAGGTTTCTTCAGCAAGTTCTTCGTATTCATGAGCGCATTCGAGGCAGGCTTCCTTGTATTGGTATTCATCGCCCTAATAAACACAGTAATATCACTTTATTACTACCTGCTTATTGTCAAGGCAATGTATATCGAGACAAGCGAAACACCTATCCCAACATTAAAGAGCGACAACTTTGCCCGCACAAGCCTCGTTATATGCCTTATAGGTATAGTACTACTTGGTATCTGCAGCGTTGTTTATACTAATATCGACAAATTGGCTTTCTAAAATAGCAAGGATTGATACATAAAACGGGGTGCGTCAAGAAGAATGACGCACCCCGTTTTATATGATTACGACCAAATTAGACGCTGCGGCGGGCGATTAGAAATCGCCCCTACAAGCAACCATTAACAGCAAAACATAAAGAGGTTTACAACTATCACGTATTGTACTAATTAACAACTCATTACGAGTAGGGGCGATTTTCAATCGCCAGACAGGCAAGCATTAACAGCAAAACATAAAGAAGTTTACAACTATCACGTATTGTACTAATTAACAACTCATTACGAGTAGGGGCGATTTTCAATCGCCAGACAAGCAAACATTAACAAAATGACTCGGCTTATTTAATCTTCATTATCCCATTGAAAATTCTTCCCGAGTTAATGCCCAAACGTCGTGCCGAGAAAAACTCCTCGAATCGGGTAAAAGTACACACCCCACACACCTCAATAGCATCGTCGGGTACACCGCAAGCAAGCAGTTGTAGGCGGTTCGCCTCCCACAAGTCGATGTGCCATTTCTCGCCATATTTGCGTGCAATCTTTTCCATTGGGAACTCCGCAACGGCAAAGGCATCAAATACCTCGTCGCCAACCTCAAAAGCGGCGAGAGAAATTGAGGGAGCAATCACTGCTTTAACATCGGCAGAGGAGCATCCGTAACGTTTCTGCATCGTCTCTACGGCCTTTTCAAGAATTCTTGCGACAGTACCCCTCCACCCTGCGTGAACTGCCGCCACAACACCTTTTACAGCATCGTAGAGCAACACAGGGACACAGTCGGCAGTAGAGACACCTATACATAATCGTGGAACAGCTGTCACAACAGCATCCTTACTATGCAGCGCAACGCACTTTTCCTCACTGTCAAGCGCAAGAAAAGCTTCATCAATGCACAGCACATCGCCCCCGTGTGTCTGACGAGGAAGGAGTAGTCTATCATCCGACACTCCAAGTTCGGCACACAAGATAGTACGATTCTGTGCCACTGCCATAGGTGTATCACCACAATAGTGCGTAATATTAAAGCCGGCGTAAGCACCTGTACCTACGCCGCCTTCTCTTGTTGTGGAGAAGGCCCTTACCCCCTCTCCCATATTGTATTCAAGAAGTCTCATTTATAAGCATTTATGATGACTCGGACGATTAGGAATCGCCCCTACACGCAATGATTATACAATAAATGTTTACGATTTTTATATTTTGCAATAAAAAATCACCCTTTCTCTTATGCAAACAGAGCGTGTAGAATCACCGCTAAGCATTCTTTTAAATCTTGGCAAGTGCCTGCTCAATGTCGGCGATAATATCCTCGACATCCTCTATTCCCACCGACAGACGCATAAGGTCGGGAGCAACACCAGCCTCACGCAACTGTTCATCGGAGAGCTGGCGGTGTGTGTGGCTTGCAGGGTGCAGAATACACGAGCGAGCATCGGCAACGTGTGTAACTATCGCGATGAATCCCAAGCTATCCATAAAGCGGATAGCATCCTCCTTGCTACCCTTGATACCGAATGCCATTACACCGCAGGCACCGTCGGGCAGATATTTCTGAGCAAGAGAGTAGTATTTGCTATCGGGCAATCCACAGAAGTTTACCCACTCGACCTTGGGATGGTTCTTAAGCCACTCGGCCACACGCTGAGCATTGGCACAGTGACGGGGCATACGCAGATGCAGCGTCTCAAGGCCTAAGTTAAGCAAGAATGCATTTTCGGGAGCCATCATAGAACCCATATCACGCATAAGCTGCGCCACCATCTTTGTTATATATGCAGCCTTGCCAAAAGCCTTTGTATAGGTGAGTCCATGATATGACTCATCGGGCTGAGTCAGTCCGGGAAATTTATCGGCATTAGCCTCCCAATCGAAGTTACCGCTGTCGATAACCGCGCCACCCACAGCTACAGCATGTCCATCCATATATTTTGTTGTAGAGTGTGTAACAATGTCGGCACCCCACTCAAAAGGACGGCAGTTGATGGGTGTAGCAAAAGTATTATCGATGATAAGAGGTACACCATTTGCGTGTGCTATATTTGCAAACTTCTCAATATCAAGCACATTAACGCTTGGATTAGAAATTGTCTCACCGAACAGCGCCTTGGTGTTGGGACGGAAAGCCTTCTGAATCTCCTCGGCAGGAGCATCGGGGTCTACAAGTGTCACCTCTATTCCAAGTTTTTTCAGCGTAACGGTAAAGAGGTTATATGTGCCGCCATAGATGGTTGTAGCCGATACGAAGTGGTCGCCGGCCTCACAAACATTGAATATGGCATAGAAGTTGGCAGCCTGTCCCGAGGCTGTCATTACAGCGCCCACGCCCCCCTCAAGGGCAGCAATCTTTGCACCCACAGCATCCACTGTAGGATTCTGCAAACGGCTGTAGAAATAACCCGAGTCCTCGAGGTCGAAGAGACGTGCCATCTGCTCACTTGTATCATATTTGAATGTTGTACTCTGATAGATAGGGAGCACACGAGGCTCACCCTTTTTAGGATTCCATCCACCCTGAATGCACAATGTGCCCAAATTCATTTTTTTCTGCATAGTATTTTATATGTTTTTATAAACTCTTTTTTATCATTGTTTGTTGCTTGTCGCAACATTATTCCCGTTGCTACACCCCAAAAAAGGATTGCTTGTAGGGGCGATTTTCAATCGCCCGCATCCGCAGCCTATTTCTCTGTTGCAATTTTGTCAATCCTCATAACCTTATACTCCCCACCGTCTATTGATAGTTTTACTATAAACGAAGCAGTACCGCTCCTTAGTTTCTTCGCCACAATGCTGACGGTATATCGCACCACCTCGCCCGGGAGCAGTTTTTCTATTCTCTTCATTGGCGAGATTTCTATATTTCTGTTGCTGCACACAACAAGGGGGTCTACAGTCGCTATTGTCCTATCCGAGTTATTAATTATGTCAAATGAGAGTTTGGCATATTCACCCTCGTACAGTGTATTATCGCCTTTTGCCGGAAGAAATTGAATTTTACCCACCGCAACATCACTCTGCTGCGAAGCCTCGTCAATGGCCTGCAGCATCTGTTCACGGCGTCTATCCTGCTTGCTTTTCTTTGCCGAAGAGGGAGTACTACTACCCTCCGAGAGGGTTTTCTTTGGTGCATTTACAGTGTTACCTATCATTGCACCGGCAACAGCCCCAACAGCAGTACCGGTAGCCACACTGCGCCACGACGTACCTGTAGTAAGCCCTACAACACGCCCTACAGCCGAGCCTAACTGCATACCTACTATTGTACCCGTTGCCTGCTGCGATGTCTGTGTCACACACCCCGACAAAAGTAATACCGCGAGGACGGAAAATAGAATCTTTCTCATAGTCAGGAGTTCATAATAATGAAATTTCCGACAGCGAAGATAACACTATTGATTAACAAAATTCACATTTAAAAGATTAAATAATACAAAAAAGTGAGTAATCTGCAAAATATGCGACAATTTCAACAAAAAAGCACAGTGTTTTATTGACCACGAACATAATTCTCGAATACTCACGTGCAAACAAGCGATAAAAAAGAGAGGGTATCCATTAGGATACCCTCTGACATCTATTAAGTAAGTAATTATTCAGCTGTTGGTGTAGCTTCTTCAGTTGCTGCAGCCTCAACGGCGGGAGCGTCTGCCTTCTTAGTCGAACGACGACGACGTGTCTTCTTGCCGGGAGTCTTAGCCATATTCTCGTTGTAGTCTACGAGCTCGATGAAGCACATCTCGGCTGCGTCACCCTGACGTGTGCCAAGCTTGATAATGCGTGTATAACCACCGGGACGCTCAGCAACCTTTACTGAAATCTCCTTGAAGAGTTCTGTAACGGCCTCCTTACTCTGGAGATAGCTGAATACTACACGACGTGAATTGGTTGTGTCGTCTTTTGACTTTGTTATCAAAGGCTCAACGAACTTCTTCAGCTCTTTTGCCTTTGCGAGAGTCGTAGTGATTCTTTTGTGCATAATCAAAGAGATAGCCATATTAGAAAGCATGGCCTTTCTGTGAGATGCAGTACGACCCAAATGATTGAAAGATTTTTTATGTCTCATAATTATTCTTTGTCTAATTTATATTTTGAAATATCTGTTCCAAACGAAAGATTCAGACTCTCGAGCAAATCATCAAGCTCAGTGAGCGATTTCTTACCAAAGTTACGGAACTTAAGGAGATCGGTCTTGTTGTACTGAACCAACTGGCCAAGAGTCTCAACGTCGGCCGCCTTAAGGCAGTTAAGGGCGCGAACCGAGAGGTTAAGATCAACCAGCTTGCTCTTAAGCAACTGACGCATGTGCAATACCTCCTCATCAAATTCCTCGTTGCCATCAATATCGTTGGCCTCGATTGCTATCTTCTCGTCCGAGAAGAGCATGAAGTGATAGATGAGAATCTTAGCAGCCTCTTTAAGTGCCTCCTTCGGGTGAATGGAACCGTCTGTTGTAACCTCAAGTATAAGCTTGTCGTAGTCGGTCTTCTGCTCAACGCGGAAAGGCTCTTCAATATACTTAACGTTACGAATAGGAGTGTATATCGAGTCGATTGGAATCATCGTGGGCTCTGTACAGAGCTCACGGTTCTCATCAGAGGGCACGTAACCGCGACCTTTGTTGATGTTGATTTCAATCTGCATTTTAGCCGAAGAGTCGAGGTGGCAAATGACTAACTCGGGATTTAACACTTCAAATCCGGTCAAATGCTTACCAATCTCACCTGCTGTGAATACCTCAGTATTCTCAACATTGATAGAGACTTTCTCGGTTTCGAATTCCTCTACGATTCTCTTGAATCGAACCTTCTTGAGGTTCAAGATAATGTTGGTAACATCCTCCTTTACACCGGGAACGGTAGCAAACTCGTGCTCTACACCTGCAATCTTAATTGTGCAGATTGCAAAGCCCTCGAGCGATGAGAGTAGGATGCGACGAAGCGCGTTACCTACTGTCTTTGCAAAACCAGGCTCCAGGGGACGAAACTCGAACTTTCCGAAGAAGTCGTTCGCCTCCAACATTATTACTTTATCAGGTTTTTGAAATGTTAATATCGCCATTATAATCTATTATTTGCTGTACAACTCAACGATTAACTGCTCCTTGATGTTCTCGGGTATCTCGGTACGCTCGGGTACGTTCATGAACTTACCTGCCATTGCCGACTCGTCCCACTCAAGCCATGAGTACTTGCTGTGGTTAACACCTGCCAAAGAATTCTGGATTACCTCGAGAGACTTAGAACGCTCACGAACACCAACAATCTGGCCGGGCTTGATGATACGAGAAGGAACATTACATACCTTACCGTCAACAACAATGTGACAGTGGCTTACCAACTGACGCGCAGCTGCACGTGTGGGAGCAAGGCTCAAACGATAAACGATGTTGTCGAGACGAGACTCAAGTGTCTGCAACAATACCTCACCGGTGATACCGGGAGCCGAATCAGCCTTCTTAAATACGTTGCGGAACTGTCTCTCGAGTACACCGTATGTATACTTAGCCTTCTGCTTCTCGGCCAACATTATACCGTACTCCGACGACTTACGACGACGGTTGTTGCCGTGCATACCGGGAGCATAGTTCTTCTTCGAAAGCACCTTGTCGGGTCCGAAGATAGGCTCACCAAACTTACGTGCAATCTTGCTTTTAGGTCCAATATATCTTGCCATTTTCTAATTCTTTTGTAATAAACATTATACTCTTCTTCTCTTCGGAGGACGGCAACCGTTGTGGGGCAGTGGTGTTACGTCAATGATTTCGGTAACCTCGATACCTGCACCATGTACAGTACGAATTGCTGACTCACGGCCGTTTCCGGGACCCTTTACGTATGCCTTAACCTTGCGCAAGCCCAAGTCGTATGCGATCTTTGAGCAAGCCTCTGCTGCCATCTGAGCTGCATAAGGAGTATTCTTCTTAGAACCTCTGAACCCCATCTTACCGGCAGATGACCAAGAGATTACCTGACCCTCGTCGTTAGCAAGGCAAACAATGATATTGTTAAATGAAGAATGTACATGAAGCTGTCCGACAGCTCCTACCTTCACATTTCTTTTCTTTGTTGCAACTGTTTTCTTTGCCATATTACTTACTTATTATTTTGTAGCCTTTTTCTTGTTAGCAACCGTTTTCTTGCGACCCTTACGAGTACGTGCGTTGTTCTTGGTGCTCTGACCGCGAACGGGAAGTCCGTTACGGTGGCGAACTCCACGATAACAACCGATATCCATCAAACGCTTGATGTTCAGCTGAATCTCTGAACGGAGGTCACCCTCTACCTTATACTCTGCACCGATAATCTCGCGGACAGCAGCAGCCATGTCATCGGTCCAATCCTGAACCTTGATGTTACGGTCTACACCTGCCTTGTCGAGGATTTTGGCTGCACTACTGCGTCCAATACCATAGATGTATGTCAACGCAATCTCTCCTCTCTTGTTCTGAGGAATGTCTACACCAACTATTCTTATAGCCATATACTATATAAATTATTAATTTACTGATTAATTACCCCTGACGCAGTTTAAACTTGGGATTCTTCTTGTTGATAAGATACAAGCGGCCGTTACGACGAACGATCTTGCAGTCGGGAGTGCGTTTCTTAATAGATGCTTTAACTTTCATAATATCTTATTTTTTATTTATATCGGAACACAATTCTTCCTTTGGTCAAGTCGTAGGGAGACATCTCTATTCTTACTTTATCGCCTGGCAGAATTCTAATGTAGTGCATTCTCATTTTTCCCGAGATATGCGCAATCACTTCGTGACCATTCTGTAACTCTACTCGGAACATTGCATTCGATAATGCCTCTACGATTGTTCCATCTTGCTCTATAGCGCTTTGTTTAGCCATATCAATATCCTTTATTTCTTAAAACTTCTTCAACAAACTCGAATGATGAGAGGATGTCGGCACCGTTCTTACCTACTGCAATGGTGTGCTCGAAATGAGCTGCGTTCTTGCGGTCGCGTGTGCGCACTGTCCATCCATCGCGTTCCATGAATATCTGTCTCTTACCCATTGTTATCATAGGCTCGATTGCGATACACATTCCTTGACGCAACTGTAATCCGTTGCCTTTACGACCATAGTTGGGGACTTCGGGGGCTTCGTGCATGTCGCGACCAATTCCATGGCCTACAAACTCACGCACTACACCGAATCCCGCTGCCTCACAATGCGATTGAACAGCACTGCCAACATCGCCCAAACGCTTGCCGTGTATAGCCTGCTCTATTGCCAAATAAAGCGACTCTTTTGTTGTCTGCAACAACTTACGTGTCTGCTCGTCAACCTCGCCAACACAAAAGGTGTAACACGAATCGCCACAAAAACCGTTGAGCAGTGTTCCGCAATCGACCGAGACAATGTCTCCCTCCTTAAGCGGAACGTCGTTTGGTATTCCGTGCACCACAACATCGTTTACCGATGCACAGATGGAACCCGGGAATGGAACACCCTCGTGATTGGGATAGCCCTTGAACGTGGGTATTGCTCCATTGTCACGGATGAACTCCTCGGCAACTCTGTCGAGCTGTCGTGTTGTCACACCCGGCTCTATTATTTTTGCTACTTCGGCAAGCGCCTTGCCTACAAGCAGATTGCTCTGCCGAAGTAGCTCTATCTCGTCTGCTGTCTTAAGAAATATCATTCTTAGCTCTACAAATTAACCTACACGACCTTTAATACGACCCGAACTCAAAAGTCCATCATAGTGACGCATCAAAAGATGGCTCTCAATCTGTTGGAGAGTATCTAGTACTACACCTACGAGGATAAGGAGAGATGTTCCACCGAAGAATGATGCGAACTCCTGCTGAACTCCAAGCAGACCTGCAAATGCGGGGAGCACTGCTATACCTGCAAGGAAGAGTGAGCCGGGGAATGTAATACGAGTCATAACAGTATCGATATACTCTGCTGTGGGCTTACCGGGCTTTACACCGGGGATAAAACCGTTATTACGCTTCATATCCTCTGCCATCTGAACAGGATTAATTGTGATGGCTGTATAGAAGAATGTAAATATAATAATCATCACAGCAAATATCAGGTTATAAAGCCAACCTGTATGGTCCATCATATTGCGAACAAACCAAGAGTGCTCTGTATCGGGGCCTCCGTAGCTTACGAATGCCAAGGGGATAAAGAGAATGGCCTGTGCAAAGATGATAGGCATCACATTTGCGGCATTTACCTTAAGAGGAAGATACTGACGAGCTCCACTGTATGTAGCACCCGAAGCCGACTGCTTGGCATACTGAACAGGCACGCGACGTGTTCCCTGAAGGAGTGCCACACCTGCACAGATAACAGCTAAAAGCAGAATAAGCTCAACAATGAACATTACTATACCACCACCGGTTGCAGCCGACATACGAGAAGCAAACTCCTGTATAAAAGCCTGGGGAAGACGGGCGATGATACCAATCATAATGATGATAGATACACCGTTACCGATACCCTTGTCGGTGATGCGCTCTCCGAGCCACAGAATGAACATACTACCTGCTGCAAGGATGAGTGTTGAACTAATCATAAAGAAAGTCCAATCAAGGCTTGCACCCAAAGCACCACCCGATGTGTATCTGAGATTCAACAGATACGAGGGAGCCTGGAATAGCAGGATGAACAATGTCAACCAGCGTGTAATCTGGTTAATCTTTCTGCGACCGCTCTCACCCTCACGCTGCATCTTTTGGAAAGAAGGAACAGCGATAGCCAACAACTGAACAACAATTGAGGCCGAGATGTAGGGCATAATACCCAGAGCGAATATTGATGCATTCGAGAATGCACCTCCCGAGAACATATCAAGCAGAGACATCAAACCATCGCTTGTCTGGTCCTGCAGGCGTGTCAACATTTCGGGGTTGATTCCGGGCAGAACTACATACGAGCCCACTCGATAGAGGAGCACGAACAGCAAGGTATAACCGATGCGAGTTCTAAGGTCTTCGATCTTCCAGATATTCTTTATTGTCTGGACGAATTTTTTAATCATTGTTTAAAGTTTTACTACAGTTCCACCTACAGCCTCGATAGCCTCAACAGCCTTAGCTGAGAATGCGTGAGCCTCTACTGTCAGCTTAGTTGTGAGAGTACCGTTGGCAAGTACCTTTACAAGCTGCTTGTCCGAGATAAATCCGGCAGCAACAAGTGTAGCTACATTAATTGTTTCAAGAGCCTTGCTCTCGGCAAGAGCCTGAAGTGTAGACAAGTTAATAGCCTTGTACTCTACACGATTAATGTTCTTAAAACCATACTTGGGCACACGGCGTTGCAGAGGCATCTGACCACCCTCGAAACCAATTTTCTTCTTGTAGCCCGAACGAGACTTCGCACCCTTGTGACCGCGTGTAGAAGTACCACCTCTACCCGAACCGGTACCACGTCCAATTCTTTTGCGAGCCTTGACTGCGCCCTCGGCAGGCTTAAGATTATTTAATTTCATAGTCAATTCTTTTTAAAATTAATTACTCTTCAACAATGGCAACCAAATGCTGAACTTTCTTAATCATACCACGAATAGAGGCACTATCGGTGTGCTCAACAACCTTGTTCATCTTTGTGAGACCAAGAGCATCGAGAGTGAGCTTCTGAGTCTTGGGGGCACCGATACGACTTCTTACTTGCTTAATCTTGATAGTAGCCATTATAATCCTCCTTATCCGTTAAATACTTTATTCATACTGATACCTCTGTTCTGGGCAACCATGCGTGCATCACGCATCTCGCTGAGTGCAGCGATAGTAGCCTTAACCAAGTTGTGGGGGTTAGATGAACCCTTTGACTTAGCAAGAACGTCAGTGATACCTACACTCTCGAGTACGGCACGCATCGCACCACCGGCAACAACTCCGGTACCGTGTGAAGCGGGCTTGATGAATACCTCGGCACCACCGAAACGAGCTGACTGCTCGTGGGGAACTGTGCCCTTGAGTACGGGAACTCGTACAAGGTTCTTCTTTGCAGCCTCTATACCCTTTGAGATAGCGGCAGTAACCTCGCTTGCCTTACCAAGGCCATAACCGATGATACCATTCTCGTTACCTACAACAACGATTGCCGAGAAACTGAATGTACGACCACCCTTAGTAACCTTAGTTACACGATTGATAGCAACCAATCTGTCTTTCAATTCTACGTCGTTTGCGACTTTTACTCTATTATTTACTGCCATATTCATTAGAATTTAAGACCTCCATTACGCGCAGCATCAGCTACCTCTTTTACTCTACCGTGGTACAGATAACCGTTACGGTCGAAGACAACAGTTGTAATACCTGCCTCCTGAGCCTTCTTTGCAATCATCTCGCCTACCTTGGCAGCCTGCTCTTTCTTGGGCATAGCCTCAAGACCAAGCGAAGATGCCGCAGCCAATGTGCGACCTGTCTGGTCATTTATAATCTGAACATAGATCTGCTTGTTGCTGCGGAAAACGCTCATACGAGGACGCTCTGCAACACCAAAAATCCTGTTGCGCACTCTATATTTAATCTTAGTACGTCTTTCTATCTTTGTTGTCATATGCTTACGATTTTACTAATTATTTTGCACCGGCCGATTTACCAGACTTGCGGCGGATAATCTCACCGACAAACTTAACACCCTTACCCTTGTAAGGCTCAGGCTTACGGAATGAACGGATCTTAGCACAAACCATTCCCAAAAGCTGCTTGTCACAAGACTCCAAGATGATAAGAGGGTTCTTATTTCTCTCAGACTTTGTCTCGAACTTAACCTCTGCGGGAAGCTGCATATAGATAGAGTGTGTAAAACCAAGAATAAGCTCAAGTGTATTTCCGGGCTTCTCGTTTACACGATAACCTACACCCACAAGCTCAAGCTCTTTCTTGAAACCGGTAGAAACACCGGTTACCATATTGCTAACGAGTGCTCTGTAAAGGCCATGATAAGCATGCTCCTGCTTTGTTGCCTCGGCATAAGTCTTGCCGTTAGCATACTCAACCACCAACACACCGTCATTGATGTTAAGGGCGATAGAGGGATCTATCTGCTGTGAAAGCTCACCCTTAGGACCTTTTACAGTTACTGTATTGTCATCACTTACTGTGATAGTAACCTTCTCGGGGATACTGATAGGTAATTTACCAATTCTAGACATTGCTCAATTCCTCCTCATTAGTAGACGTAGCAGAGTACCTCACCACCAATTCTCTCGGCAGCAGCCTCTTTGTCTGTCATTACACCTTTGGATGTCGACAAAATAGCGATACCCAATCCATTAATCACTCTGGGCATATCCTTGTATCCCGTATAACGGCGCAAACCGGGTGAAGAAACGCGAACGAGGTTCTTGATAGCGTTCACCTTGTTTACTGCGTCGTACTTCAGGGCAATCTTAATTGTACCCTGAGGGCCATCCTCAACGAACTTATAGTTCAAGATGTAACCCTTCTCAAAAAGAATCTTGGTGATTTCCTTTTTGAGGTTAGAGGCAGGAACTTCAACCACTCTGTGCTTTGCTTGAATGGCATTTCTCAACCTCGTCAAATAATCTGCAATAGGATCTGTCATAAAAATTAATTTTAAATTGATCAGGACTTCCCTGACAATATTTATATTAAACACTCAGAAATTTACCAACTTGCTTTTCTAACACCGGGGATAAGACCCTGTGATGCCATCTCACGGAACTGAATACGAGAGATGCCGAAGAGACGAATATAACCCTTGGGACGACCGGTGAGCTTACAACGGTTGTGCATACGGATGGGGTTAGAGTTCAAAGGCAGTGACTGAAGCTTGCGTGCTGCCTCGTAAGCCTCTTCGGGAGAACCTGTGTTGATGATCTTCTTAAGAGCCTCACGCTTTGCAGCGTACTTCTTTGTCAACTTTGCACGCTTTACCTCGCGTGCCTTCATTGATTCTTTTGCCATAGTTTGTTATGAATTTTTAGCGTTCTTGAAAGGTAAACCAAACTCCTTGAGCAGTGCATAACCCTCTTCATCGGTCTGTGCGGTTGTAACAAATGTGATGTTCATACCGTTAAGACGCATGATGTTGTCGATGTTAATCTCGGGGAAGATAATCTGCTCCTTGATACCAAGTGAGTAGTTACCGTTTCCGTCAAACTTGCTCTCGATACCCTTGAAGTCGCGGATACGAGGAAGGGCAACGCGAATAAGACGCTCCAAGAACTCGTACATACGCTCACGACGCAGTGTTACCATAACACCGATAGGCATCTTCTTACGAAGTTTAAAGTTAGAGATATCCTTGCGTGACACAGTAGCAACAGCTTTCTGACCTGTGATAGCGGTAATCTCGTTAATAGCAACGTCAATAATCTTCTTATCCTGTGTAGCTGCGCCAAGACCCTCGTTGATAACGATTTTCTTGAGTACGGGCACCTGCATGGGTGAAGAGTAATTGAACTGTTTCATCAAAGCCGGAGCAATACGCTCGGCATATTCTTTCTTAAGGCTGGCTGTATTACTCATTACTTGATCTCCTCTCCTGATTTTTTAGCATAACGAACCTTTACACCCTCCTCGTTAACCTTGCGGCCGATACGAGTAGCCTTGCCACTCTTGGGGTCAATAAGGTTAAGGTTGGAAACGTGAATAGCGGCCTCCTGTTTTACAATACCTCCGTGGGGATTCTTGGCGCTGGGCTTCGTGCTCTTAGAAACCATGTTAACGCCCTCAACGATGGCACGGTCTTTCTCTACGAGAACTTGGAGCACCTTACCGGTCTTGCCCTTGTCCTCGCCAGAGTTTACGTAGACCATATCACCTTTCTTGATATGTAACTTTTTCATTACTTCTCTATTTTTTTAACATTAAAGTACCTCGGGTGCCAACGATACAACCTTAGTATACTGGGTTGCACGAAGCTCACGGGCTACCGGTCCGAAGATACGGCTGCCGCGCATCTCGCCGGCGTTATTAAGTAGTATGCAAGCGTTGTCGTCGAAGCGGATGTATGAACCGTCCTGACGGCGAACCTCTTTCTTAGTACGAACGATGAGTGCCTTAGAAACAACACCCTTCTTCATATCGCTCGAGGGAATGACGCTTTTTACAGCGACAACGATAACATCGCCTACAGAAGCATATCTGCGACGTGTACCACCAAGCACACGGATACACAATGCCTCCTTAGCACCGCTGTTATCACATACTGTAAGTCTTGATTCAACCTGTATCATAATTACTTAACTTTTTCGATGATTTCTACTAATCTCCATCTCTTTGTCTTGCTCAAAGGACGTGTCTCCATAATGCGGATTGTATCGCCAACAGAGCACTCATTCTTCTCATCGTGTACGTGATATTTCTTTGTTCTGCTCACGAACTTGCCATAGATGGGGTGCTTCTCCTTGAATTTAGCGGCAACGGTAACAGTCTTGTCCATCTTGTTGCTGAGAACGATACCGGTGCGCTCTTTTCTTAAATTTCTTTCCATAGGTGCTCTTTATTTTTGATTTAATTCGCGAGAACGCAACTCACTCTTCATACGTGCGATTCCGCGACGTACTTTCTTCAGCTCCTCGGGGTTCTCCAGGGGTGAAATTGCGTGATTCAGTCTCATTTGAGCATAACGTGTAACCTCGGTCTCCACTCTTTCCTTGAGCTCAGCTGTAGAGAGCTCCCTAATTTCTGCTATCTTCATAATTATGCTTAATTTTGAGCGTCATAATCGCGTCTAACAATAAACTTAGTTGTAACAGGAAGTTTCTGAGCTGCAAGACGCAAAGCCTCCTTTGCTGTCTCGAAAGGAACTCCCTCAACTTCTATAAGGATGCGGCCGGGTGTTACGGGGAATACAAAGCCCTCGGGATCTCCCTTACCCTTACCCATACGTACGTCAGCGGGCTTACGGGTGATGGGCTTATCGGGGAAGATACGTATCCAAACCTGTCCCTGACGCTGCATATAACGTGTAACGGCGATACGGGCAGCCTCAATCTGACGACCGTTCAACCATTTATACTGCAAGCACTTGATACCGAATGAGCCAAAAGCAAGCTGATTTCCACGCTGTGCGAAGCCTTTGGTAACACCGTGCTGCACTCTTCTATATTTTGTCTTTTTAGGCTGTAACATAATTCTTGAAATTCAATTCGTTAGCGATTGTTGTTTTTCTTACGTTTGAAGTTTCTTCCGCCAGCCTGGTTATTGTTGAAGCTGCTCTCCTTGCTAGGTGCAAAGTTAGGTGCAAGATCTCTCTTATCGTAAACCTCACCACGGCAGATCCAAACCTTGATACCGAGCAAACCTACCTTTGTCAACGCCTCTGTCTGGCAGTAGTCAATGTCGGCACGGAATGTGTGCAAAGGAGTACGACCCTCCTTGTACATCTCAGAACGTGCCATCTCGGCACCATTCAAACGACCTGAAATCTGTACTTTGATACCCTCGGCACCCATACGCATTGCACTTGCAATAGCAGTCTTGATTGCGCGACGGTAAGCTATCTTACCCTCTACCTGACGTGCGATGTTATTCGCAACAATATTGGCATCCAACTCGAGCTTCTTAACCTCGAAGATATTAATTTGGATGTCCTTGTCGGTAATCTTCTTCAACTCCTCTTTCAGCTTGTCAACCTCCTGACCGCCCTTACCGATGATAAGACCGGGCTTTGCGGTGCAAACAGTGATAGTAACGAGCTTCAAAGTACGCTCAATGACAATTCTCGATACGCTAGCCTTGGCCAGACGTACATTCAGGTAATTTCTAATCTTTGAATCCTCAACCAACTCGTCACCGTAGTTTTTGCCACCGTACCAATTGGAATCCCATCCTCTGATGATACCCAAACGATTACTTATCGGATTAACCTTCTGTCCCATGCTTTCTACTTTTAATTGTCATTATTTACTTTAGTATCCACGTATATTGTAACGTGGTTGGAACGCTTGCGGATTCTGTATCCGCGACCCTGAGGTGCAGGACGCATGCGGTAGAGTGTGCGTGCCTCATCCACGAAAATCTGTGAGATGTAGAGCTCGCCATTCTCGGCCTTACGCTCGTTCTTCTGCTCCCAGTTTGCAATAGCTGAACGCAACAATTTCTCAACGTTTGCGCTTGCAGCCTTTGTCGAAAATTTCAAGACGCCAAGTGCACGGCCAACTTCCATTCCGCGAACCATGTCGGCAACAAGGCGCATCTTGCGGGGTGAAGAGGGGATATCTCTTGCACTGGCAAAATACAGACTCTTACGAGCCTCTTTTTTCTTGTCAGCAGCTAATTTCTTTCTTGCTCCCATTATTATATTCTGTTTTATTTCAAATTTTTAAAAGCCTGATTACTTTTTGCGGTTACCAGAGTGACCACGGAAAGTACGTGTGGGCGCAAACTCACCCAACTTGTGACCTACCATATTCTCTGTAACGTAAACAGGGATGAATTTATTACCGTTATGAACAGCGATAGTGTGTCCCACAAAATCGGGAGATATCATAGAAGCACGAGCCCAAGTCTTGATGACCGATTTCTTACCGCTCTCGTTCATGGCAAGCACTTTGCTCTCCAATTTTACATTGATATAGGGACCTTTTTTTAATGAACGACTCATATTGTTACAAAAATTTCCTTATTATTACTTCTTTCTTCTCTCGAT
>JAZNEI010000038.1:0-19976 GCA_045588485.1 Bacteroidaceae bacterium
TAAATAACCAAGACCACTGCTTCTATAGCAATATATTTTCGTAAAAGTATCGTTTTGCGAATAATTTGAAATATCCCCTTTTGTCTTTTCATAATAAATTTTATCTGTTACCGCATGATCCATTTTGCTATAGCACTAAAAGAAAAACCGGAATTTCTTCCGGTTTTTTTGTTACGTCAATGGTTCAATAAAGTCAAACCATTCTGTATTTGTTTTGATTTTTTGATCGTTACCAATTGTACATATATTCTTACAGTCGATCATCCGAAGTAAATTCTGACACTGACGAATATCTGCATCTGTTGTATGCAAAATTTCTAATCGCTGTCTGATTAACGATTCATCAGAAACTTCTTTATAAAACTTCCCAATGGCTGCGTTCAATCGATCCATATTCGTTTTGGGCTGATCCAGCTCATTGATCGTACCAAGAATATATTTTGTCATTTCTCGTTCATCTGCTTTGAACACAGCAATCTCATCTGACAATGTTTGGAAGGTTTTATATGTCTCTGCAAGTTTAGGATCTCTATAAGAATAAAAATAACTGAATCCATTCTGCATGAATTTACAGCCGCAACCATATGCACCGCCTTGCACGCGGATTTTATTCCAGAGATATTCCAGATTTATGATCGTACGCAATACCTGAAATTTCCCATGATATGGAATATTATTTTTTTTGAAATCAAAGGATGTAATATTGTATACAATCCCATTCGTATTTGCAAAAGCAGCTTTTTGTGGACACAAATTAAAATCATAGTTAAATACAAGGTTTTTTCCCTCCGGCAGATGAAAAGCTTCCAATTTTGTTTTCACATTCCGGAAATCTTCATCCCCGCATCCAACGGCTGCTTCCATATTTTGTTTGCTGAAAATAATTTCAGATACCTTTTTCAAATTATCTATAATAGGTGCAGCCTCTTTTTCCAGCTGAGCATCAATATCACATAAAAAATGATAATAACGGATACCACTGGTCAATTCATCAATATACAGGCCAGGAAAAAGATTACTTCCACTATAGAAAATGCCATAATAATGGGCATTGTTTTGCAGTTCATTTTCCCCTTTTATTTTCGCAGATTTGATGATCTTCTTCATATTTTCAATCTGGTTAAAATCTGTATTCAACAGAATTTCTTCCAATATATGAAACGCCTGATCTATGTCTTCTTTCAAAAGTTTCATCTTCACAGAAAGGAATGAACGATATTCCTCTGAACTTTTATTAAAAGAAGTGTTTTGAAAAGAAAGCCCACCAAAAGTTTGATTTTTAATCGTTGGCAACTGTTGATAGGAATACGTTTTCGTATCAAGTTTCCCCAATAGCTCTGTCAACAATCCTGTATAAGGTAACAATTCCTGTGGAATAGCAGAAATGTCAAAGAAAATCTTCAGATACAGAATACCATTGCTTTCCAACGGAACATGCAGCAATGGATTCCCGTTTGCAAAGCCTACATTCTGGTATTTTGTGATTTTTGGCATTTCATCGATTTCACTGATTTCCAGCAAAGGGATCTGCGCCAGAATTTCCGGCGAATCCGGATGTTTTTGGAATAGATCCAGATTTTCTGTATCCTTTCTGATTTCTTCAAAATTATCCTTCGTCATATTCCGGTATAATTCATCCATTTTCATCTGAAATGCTTCATATTCCTTGATGTCCTTTCCTTTTTCAGGTGTAAAGACTACATAGATTTTATCCGTATTATCCACAAAAACAGTTTGTAACAGTTTTTCAAAATACCCTTCTTTGCTTTCACGTTTCAGAGTTTCGATGGTTTTGATCATGCGAAGTCCATCAAAAGGGGTTTCTCCATGAAGCCAGCGTTTCATCATTCTTGTACAGTAAATCAGGCCTTTCGGCGTAGCCCCATAGTCTTCTTCTCTCAAAAGAAAATCATACTTCCTTAAGGCACCCTGCAGCAGATCTTCAGGTAAACCTTCAAAAGCAAGACGCTGACACTCCTGATCAATGATATCAATAAATGTTTGGATTTTTTCTGCATCAGCATTTTTTGCTACGATGGAAAATACCATTTCATAAGTGGAAGAATCAAACCAACCTTCCGTTTCATGGCAGATACCAGCTTCCAATAATGCGTTTTTCAGTGGCGAAGCATTACTTTCCAGCAAAACATAGGATAAAATCTGAAGTGCCATAATACGTTCAGGGTCTGTACATTTCCCAACTTTCAGTCCATATGCAAGGTAAGTCCCCTCTTCGTTTTCTTCGGAGACAGCATAGGAATCATGAATGATCCTCCCTTTTTCAGCACATACGGTCTCTCTGATTTCAGGTAATTCTTCGCTTCTTTCAAAATGAACCAGATAATCCTCGTGGATATGTTTCAGACAAGCCAGCGGCTCCATATCACCATACAGGAAAAAATAAGCATTAGAGGGATGGTAATAGGTCTTATGGAAATCAATAAAATTTTCATAGGTCAGATCCGGTATGGCTTTTGGATCACCACCCGATACAAAGCCATAGGTAGTTTTTCCAAAAATTGCCCGGGAAATAACACCACTCAACTGACTTTCCGGATCAGCCAGAGCCCCTTTCATTTCATTATAAACAACGCCTGTTACATTCAGACCATCATCCTTCAGCAGATATCTCCAACCCTCTTGCTGAAAAATCTCCTTTTTTTCATAGATTTTCGGAAAAAAAACCGCATCAAGATAAACATCCATCAGATTATGAAAGTCCTTTTCATTGCAGCTGGCAACGGGATACATGGTTTTATCCGCATATGTCATGGCGTTCAGAAAAGTATTCAGAGAACCTTTGGCCAATTCATTAAAAGGATCCTTTGCCTCATATTTTCGCGAACCACAAAGAACAGAGTGCTCCAAAATATGAGGTGTACCACAATCATCGGAAGGTGGTGTCTTAAAAGCAACATTAAACACCTTATTATTATCGCTGCTTTTCAAATATACTAATTTCGCCCCACTCTTTTCATGAAAAAAAAGATATGCCGTGCTGTGGATATCTCTGATTTCTTCAATTTTTTCCAAAGAAAAGCCGTGATAGGTTTCATTTAATTTCCATCCAGTCATAAAGCACCTCCTTATGCTTGATAAACAAAGTATACCATACTTCTATAGAATACACAAAAAGCTGAATAAAAAAGGATGGGAATATTTCATCCCACCCTTTGAAAATACTTGATTCGATTATTTGAAATATCTGTTGTACAGACCCAGGAATGCTTTGCCGTGTCTTGCTTCATCCTTAGCCATTTCATGTACTGTGTCATGGATTGCATCCAGGTTATATTCTTTCGCTCTCTTAGCCAGATCAAATTTACCAGCTGTTGCACCATTTTCAGCATCAATTCTCAGTTCCAGGTTTTTCTTTGTGGAATCTGTTACCACTTCGCCCAGCAGTTCTGCAAATTTTGCAGCGTGTTCAGCTTCTTCCAGAGCCGCTTTTTCCCAGTACAGACCAATTTCAGGATAGCCTTCTCTATGAGCTACTCTGGACATTGCAAGATACATACCAACCTCGGTGCACTCACCTATGAAATGCGCGTTCAAGTCCTTAATCATCTCATCATCGCAACCCTTTGCCACGCCAATCACGTGCTCTTGAACAAACTCGAGCTTACCCTCAACCACCTCGTTGAATTTATCGGCGGGAACCTTGCACATAGGACATCTCTCGGGAGCAGAATCACCATCGTGTACATAACCACATACTGAACAAATAAATCTTTTCATAGTCGTAAATTTTAATAGTTTATCAATTAGCTTTATTAATTTATATTTATGTTATTGTAAGCATTTTTTACACACTCCACGCAGATAAAGTTGCGCATCTGTAATCTGTACTCCTTCAGCTCCATCGAACCAAGCGTGGTAATCACCCTTCACCGGCAGGTCAAAAATCTCGCCACAGTTGTTGCATCTAAAATGCGCGTGTATGTTTGTATTTCCATCGAAACGCTGAAAGTTATCGTCAATCTGAATAGGTGTTACCAATCCCAGTTCGGCATAAAGCTTTAAAGTATTATAGACTGTTGTCAAAGAGAGCGAACCAAGTTCGTCGCGCAGGCTCTCATAAACAGCCTCGGCTGTCGGATGAGCTGTACTGCGATGCACATACTCGAAAATTGCAAGTCTCTGCACCGATGGCCTTACACCGGCATCTATCAACTTGTTTTTCAGTTCGGCTCTTGTTAACATTTTCATATCTCAAAACTCTTATTCATTCATTTTCTCGCGCTTCATTTCTGAAATCATTGCAAATATAAAACCATTTTAAATACTATGCAAGTATTTTCACGATTTTTTTTATTTTTTTCCGTTTTTTTATTTTAAAGGACAATTTTTCGGTGCATTTCTTGCAGTTATAATAATTAGTATTTATCTTTGGGCGAATTTACCTATTATATTTTATAAAGAGTAGAGCCTTTATAAATTGTTTCCCGACATATTGTCGAATAAACGTTACAAAAAAATTATTAAAAATAACACAAAAGATGAAAAAAAACGTTCTAACCAAGATCAAATCCATAGCACTTTTTTCTGCTATCGGAATTGCCGGAGCCATCTTCACCGGATGTACCGAGGACATTGACCAAAGCAACAGGTACACATTCACTGGAGAGACAATTACCGACTTTCTCGAGAACCGTCCCGAGAAATTCAGCAAGTTCTGTTATCTGCTTGACAAGGCCCACATTGGAAAATCATCCTCAAGTAGTGTGCTCAAGACCTTGACAACCTATGGTGCATACACCTGTTTTGCGCCCACAAACGAAGCTATCGACACCTACTTGCAAGAGCAGTACGATATCTACAACAACTCTTTGGGTACCGACGAGGTTGAAATAACAGGTATCTACTCTCCTTATCTCGAGGACCTTAGCGACTCAATGGCAACCGTAATTGCCAAAAACCATATCATCGAGGCTGCATTCTTCACTACCGACATCAAGAGTGACGGTGCATTCCCTAAGAACAACATCAACAACCGTTTTACAACTGTATCTTTCGAGAACGATGAGGAAGGCAACGTTGTAATCCTTATTAACAACAGTGCCAAGATTATCGAGTCGGATGTAGAGGCCGAGAACGGTATTGTACACATCGTCGACCACGTAGTAGCCCCCTCGAACAAACTTTTATGCGACCACTTTGCACAATACGAGGAGTTCAGTCTTCACAGCGAAGCTATCACAGCTACCGGTCTCGACGAAGTTCTTCGCATCTACGAGCTTGATCCCGATTACGATCCTTATATGACATCACCCGACAAGATGTCTACATCGCAAATGGGTACCAAAGCTCCCTACCCCGAGACATACGTTCAAAAATACACACTTCTTGCAGTAACAAACACAACATACGAATCGTTAGAAATTAGAACATTTGACGAGCTTGTTGCATTTGCCGAAAAGTGGTATGGCGATGAGGCTAAGGGCGACTACAAAAACCCCAACAACGCATTGTATCGCCTTATATCATATCACATTATCGACCGTCAGTTGCTCTACAACGGTACAGCTCCCGGTGGTTTCGTAATGGACGGTCTTAATGACATTCACGACGGTTACAAGGCATCGGAAAATATCCCCAATGTATTCGACCGTTACGACTACTTCGAAACATTACATCCCTATTCAATAATCAAAGCTACACGTCCTTCAATTAATTCAGCACGTAAGGATGACCTTATCATCAACTACTCACAGGACGAGGGTACACGTGTAAACAACCCCGAAATGAAGAACCACATCAACGCCCGCGTTCTTCCCATATCCGAGGCTACCGAGCTTCCCGGTCTTGAGAATTTCGACGATAACACGCTGAACGGCAGTATCCACGTAATCGACCGTCTCCTCATCTTCAACGAGGACGAGATGAAGGGTAACGTACTCAACGAGCGTATGCGTTGGGACTCGGCATCACTGTTCCCCGAGCTTACCAACAACGGCGTAAGATGGCACGAACGTAAAGCAGGTTGGAAAGAGATTTACATCCCCGACGGTTTCTGCAAGCGTCTTAAGGTAAACAACGAGTCTACTTATCCATTCTATCTGCCTCCTCATCCTAACCAGTTGAACGGTTGGGCCAACTATCAGGGCGACGAGATTCTTATTGACGGACAGTACGACTTCCAGTATCGTATTCCTTACGTACCCGAGGGTACATACGAGATTCGCTTCGGATTCGGATTCTCATCGGCACGCGGTATTTGCCAGTTCTACCTCGATAACAAAATCACAGGTATCCCCGTAGATATGTTCTACTACGACAACAAGCGTACAATGATTGCCGAAGATATGGCAACAATCATTGACGGTGCATTCAATGGCGACCAGGAGGCAATAGATGAGTACGACAAGATTCTACGTAACCGTGGATGGATGAAAGGTCCCGCAAGCGTATTCAGCAACGGCTCCGACAGTAAGTCGATGCGCGAGTCAAAGGTAGCTTATCGCCGCATTGTAACACAGGCACATCTTACAAAGGGCGACCATTGGCTACGCTTCAAGGACGTAACAGTAGGTGGTGGCAATTTGCGCCAGTTCTCACAAGACTATCTTGAGATTGTACCTAAGAGCGTAATCACCGACCCCACAAAGCCCGAGGATAAACTCTAAAATGCAAAATTCTAATATGAATAGATAAAAAAGAGGGTGTGTCAAACAAAATATGACACACCCTCTGCGTTATATATACAATAAAAAAAGAGAATATGAACCACGGATTTATAAAAATAGCAGCAGCAACACCATTGGTAAAAGTGGCCGACTGCGCCTACAATATACAGCAGATGCTTCCCCTTGTGCGAGAGGCCAATGAAAAAGGAGCAGACATCATAGCATTCCCACAGCTCGGCATAACATCCAGCAGTTGCGAAGACCTTTTTCAACAGCCACTACTGCATAATAAAGCCGAACAAGCACTATACACCTTATTAAATGAAACAACCGACACCGATTGCATAATAGTTGCAGGAATGCCTATAACCCATAAAAGCAGACTGTTGAACTGCGCTATCGTGCTGCACCGAGGAACTATAATCGCAGTAGTTGCAAAAAGCGACTACCCATCTCAGAGCGAAGGTGGCGAAGAACGTTGGTTCGACTCGGGGAAAGGAGTTGCAGAGGGCGATACAACCATACTATGCAACCAAGAGGTCGAGATACACAGCAACCGCATCTTCGACACAGGCAGCTTCACATTTGCAATAGAGATTGGCGAAAACATACTAAGTCCACTACCCTGCGGAACACAAATGGCACTGCAAGGAGCCGAAATAATCGTCAGCCTTGCATCAAGCTACGAGATAGCAGGTAAGCGCAATCAACTGCTACAATCGTACAAGAATAGCAGCGCACGCAGCATAGCTGGTTATATATACTCGGGAAGCGGATTCGGAGAGTCGACAAGCGACAATGTCTTTGCCGGCAACGCATTCATAGCCGAGAACGGAACTATCCTTGCAGAGAACAAACGATTCGGCATAGAGAGCCAGATAACAATATCAGAGATAGATGTAGAGCTTCTGCGCCACAAACGTATGACAAGCAAAACATTTGCAGCGACAAGCAAAGAACATAAAGTAATAGTTGGGCATACACGCATCGCACAGAGACAATCGGAGAGAAAAGAACTTACACGCTGTTTTAACACACAACCATTCATCCCCGAGGGAGAGCAGATAAACGATATATGCAGCGAGATACTATCGATACAAGCCATGGGACTTGCCAAAAGAATTGTTCACACAAATGCCCGAACCTGCGTTATAGGAATATCGGGTGGTCTCGACTCGACACTCGCACTGCTTGTCATTGCACACACATTCGATATCCTAAAGAAAGACCATAAAGATATTATAGGAGTGACAATGCCCGGCTTCGGAACAACCGACCGCACATATACCAATGCTCTGAAATTGATGGAAAGCCTTGGCACAACTATACGCGAGATTCCAATACGTGAAGCCTGCAAACAACATTTCAGCGACATCGGGCACGATATATCGGTACACGATGTAACATACGAGAACTCACAAGCACGCGAACGCACACAGATACTCATGGATATTTCGAACCAGACAAACGGCTTTGTTGTGGGTACCGGCGACCTCTCGGAGCTGGCTCTCGGCTGGGCGACATATAACGGCGACCAGATGAGTATGTATGGTGTTAATGCATCTGTCCCAAAGACTATGGTACAGCATCTTACACGATGGGCCGCAAAAAACATTGTAGACAGTGCAACAGAAGAGATACTGCTGGACATTGTAGAGACACCGATATCACCCGAGCTTACCCCTGCTGACGAGAAAGGAGAGATAAAACAAAAGACCGAAGACCTTGTAGGCCCCTATGAGCTACACGATTTCTTCCTATATAATTTCATTCAGAACGGTTACTCCCCTGCCAAGATATATTATATAGCGTGTCACGCTTTTGCCGGAAAATACGACAACGAGACAATAAAAAAATGGCTCACAACATTCTTCCGACGTTTCTTCACACAACAATTCAAACGCTCCTGCATGCCCGACGGGCCGCAGGTGAGCAGTTGCAGCCTAAGTCCGAGAGGAGGATGGCAAATGCCATCGGATGCAAGCTATGCACTATGGATTGAGGAGTGCGAAAAACTATAAATACGACTAACTACAAACGACAAAATGGCACCTAAAAGTGCCATTTTGTCGTTTAAACCGCATTGGTCCGAAATTTGTTTTAAGTTTAATGTAAAGTTTGTTTAGAAACTTCTATAAAACGAAACATTATATTAAGAAAAAACAGTAGACTATGGACTTTAACAAATTCACAATCAAAGGACAAGAGGCCATACAGGCAGCAGTAAGCCGTGTACAGGAGCTTAGTCAGCAGACAATAGAGCCTATACATCTGTTGGGTGGTATATTAAGAGTCGCCGAGCAGACAACAGCATTCCTACTGCAAAAGACAGGTGCCAATGCACAGTATATTACAAAAGAGGTTGAGCGCGAAGAGAGCGCCTGCCCCAAAGTCTCGGGAGGCAGTCCCTACTTCAGCAACGACAGCAACGAGGTACTCAACAAAGCCATTGCACTATCAAAAGAGATGGGTGACGAATATGTCTCGATAGAGATAATACTTCTTGCGCTACTCAAATGCAAGAATCGAGCATCAGCACTCCTTGCCAACGCAGGAGTCGACGAAAAGAATCTTCGACTCGCTTGCGAAGAGTTACGCAAAGGCGAAAAAGTAACCTCACAATCGGCCGAAGATAGCTATCAGTCACTCTCGAAATATGCAATAAACCTTAACGAAGCTGCACGCAGCGGCAAGCTCGACCCGGTAATAGGACGAGACGACGAGATACGACGTATACTACAGATTCTGAGCCGACGCACAAAAAACAACCCGATACTGATAGGGGAGCCGGGAACAGGAAAGACAGCCATTGTCGAGGGACTTGCACACAGAATAGTTCGAGGCGACGTACCCGACAATCTGCGCGAAAAACAGATATACTCTCTTGATATGGGCGCACTTGTAGCTGGAGCAAAGTATAAGGGAGAGTTCGAGGAACGACTGAAAGCCGTAATAAACGAAGTTCTGAAATCAGAGGGTAATATAATACTCTTTATCGACGAAATACACACTCTTGTAGGCGCAGGAAAAGGAGAAGGAGCAATGGATGCCGCAAATATCCTTAAGCCGGCACTCGCACGAGGCGAGCTACGCTCGATAGGAGCAACCACTCTTGACGAATATCAGAAGTATTTCGAGAAAGACAAGGCCCTTGAACGCCGTTTCCAGACAGTAATGGTAAACGAACCCGATAAGATGAGCACAATCTCTATACTGCGCGGACTTAAAGAGCGTTACGAGAACCATCACAAGGTTCGTATACAGGATGATGCACTGATAGCAGCAGTAACCCTCAGTGACCGTTATATAACCGAGCGTTTCCTTCCCGACAAAGCCATCGATCTTATCGATGAAGCCGCAGCCAAATTGCGTATGGAACACGACTCGCTGCCCGAGGAGCTTGACGAGAAATCGCGTCAGATAAAACAATTGGAGATTGAACGCGAAGCCATAAAACGTGAGAAAGACGAGGAGAAACTACAACATCTGAACCGTGCCATAAGCACACTTAAAGAACAAGAAAAGGAACTTCGGGCTCAGTGGCAACACGAGAAAGAGCTTGCCGACAGCATACAGAGTGCAAAGCAGGAGATTGAGAAGCTGAAATTTGAAGCCGATAAAGCCGAGCGAGAAGGCGACTACGGACGTGTAGCCGAGATACGCTACGGACGAATCAAGGCACTAAACGACAAGATAGCCGATGTACAGGAAAAACTGCACAGCACCCAAGGCAGCAGCGCAATGATAAAAGAGGAGGTCACAGCCGAAGACATTGCCGAAGTTGTAGCCCGTTGGACCGGTATCCCAGTGAGCAAAATGCTACAAAGCGAACGAGAGAAACTTCTGAATCTCGAGGACGAACTTCACAAAAGAGTCATTGGACAGACAAGAGCCATTGAAGCAGTCAGCGATGCAGTACGTCGCAGCCGAGCAGGCCTTCAGGACCCCAAGCGACCCATCGGTTCGTTCATTTTCTTGGGAACAACAGGAGTGGGAAAGACCGAGCTAGCCAAAGCACTTGCCTCATATCTGTTCAATGACGAGACACTTATGACACGAATAGATATGAGCGAGTATCAGGAGAAATTCTCGGTATCCCGACTTATCGGTGCTCCTCCGGGATACGTAGGATACGATGAAGGAGGTCAGCTAACCGAGGCTGTCAGACGCAAGCCCTACTCGGTAGTTCTCTTCGATGAGATTGAGAAGGCACACCCTGATGTGTTCAACATACTATTGCAGGTTCTTGACGACGGCCGCCTTACCGACAACAAAGGACGCACCGTAAACTTCAAGAATACCATTATTATAATGACAAGCAACCTCGGCAGCGCCTACATTCAAGAAGAGTTCTCCCGTCTGAACGATAGCAACCGCGAAGAGATTATAGAGAAGACAACTGCACAGGTGATGGAAATGCTCAAAAAGAGCATTCGCCCCGAATTCCTGAACCGCATTGATGAGACAATTATGTTCACACCACTCGATAAACAAGAAATAAAGGAGATTGTCCGTTTGCAGACCGATGCTGTAAGCAGTATGCTCAAGGAGAATGGCATCGAGCTGTCGCTCACCGAGAAAGCAATAGAATTCATTGCATCGGCCGGTTTCGACCCCGAGTTTGGTGCTCGACCCATCAAACGTGCAATACAGCGTTACCTTCTCAACGACCTCTCGAAACAGATTCTTGCCGGTACTGTACACAAGGATTCCAAGATTGTAGTAGACTCAACAGGAGAGAGTCTCGAGTTTAACAACTGATTTTATGATAATAGGGCTGCCCAATATAAATGAGCAGCCCTATTTATTGTATCGTAAATATTAATAATGTTATTTCTATTTACTTTTTCATCTTTACACCAAGCATCATACCATCGTAATTCTCGAGCAATGATGAGATAGTACCTAAGGTAGCCGAAGCTGTTCCAAGATTACCGGTCGAATTGTTCTGACCAAGAGAACCTGCTGATGAAGAAACCTTGGATGTCACAGTTTTTACAAGCGAAAGAAGTTTATCGGCATTAAAGACTATGTTTATCGAAGATACATTATATGCAACGTGTGTATTGAAATTTAAACGACCATAGAAGGTAAACAGGATTGTTTTCTCTTTTGCATCAAGAGTATAACGACCACCAAGTTCGCGTCCTGCCATTGTAACCACACAACTATCTTTACCAATAAAGGTGAACGAGCAGACACCTTCCTTTACACCAACACGTGCAAGATAGCCATCGAGTTTCTCCTCTATCTTGGCAGTAGCAACAGTTCCACCAATATTGGCAAGTGCAGCATCACTTTCAAGTACACAAGCTATACCTGTGTAATTCCAAGTACCCTCCAGTACCTTCTCAGAGAGAGTTACCGAGTTACCGATAAGCGAACCCAAAACATTTGAAATAGTGTTCTCTGTCTCGGACGAATTGCCTCCACCTAATAATTTACCGAAAAGTCCCGAAAGCCCCGACTGCGCCGAAACATTTTGAACGCATAAGAGCATTGCCAAAATCACTAACGAGAGTATCTTCTTCATAGTTATAGCCTTTTAGGAGTGTAATTTTCTTTATTCAGCATCCTGAGCCTCTTCTTCCTTAGCCTCGGCATCTACAAAATCGGTCACACCGTTAGCTACAAGGATATTGTACCAACTATACATCTTCTTAATGTGTGTAAGATAAACACGCTCACGATCGTAGTCGGGCATAACCTCCTCGAAATAAGCTACAAGTTCCTCGGGAGTAGACATCTTGATATCAAAGGGAAGAACTGCCTGCTCCTTATTATAGATAGCAGCAAACACATTGCGTAAGGGCACCTCCTCGGTATCGGTATATATCGCAATATCATCAAGCATTACCACCTTGTCGTTGTTATATACAGGCATACGTTTGTGGGTTGCATCAACAGCCTCTACTACGAACATATTGCGACCGCTTGAAAGCAAACGGTAAAGTCCGGGTTTTCCGGAAACAGTAAGGATTCTTTCGAACATAAATGAAAATTTTTATCAATAATTATTTCTGTAAAATTCGATAAGGTGCAAGAAACGCTATTGCGCAACACCTATTTTGCAGCGCGAAGATATAACGAAGTTATAAAAAAACAAAATTTTAGAAGTAGTTAAAAATCATCTGTTAAATATTTTTATAACGACAATGGTCGGCTTTTGCCGACCATTGCATATTATCTTAATAATTATAACATTTCAAGAAACTCTTCCAACTGCGGAAATACCGCTTTTTCGTTATCGTTACATATATTGTAATCACATAACAACAACAAATCATCAAGCGGCATCTGATTCGACATACGGTTAGTAATCTGTTGGCGAGTCATTCCATTACGTCCCTCTACACGCCTTATACAAGTCTCTTTATCGGCCCACACAAGCAACGACCTATCCACCACTTCGTTTATGCCCGACTCAAAGAGAATAGCAGTCTCAACACCTACAACGGGTACACTCTGTGCATCGGCCCACTCTACAAAATCGGCTTTCACACGCGGATGAACAAGAGCATTCACACGCTGCACCGCACTCTTATCAACAAAGATACGCGATGCCAGCCATTTACGGTTAAGATGCCCCTCATAATCGTAGCAGTCCTCGCCAAACATACGCACAAGACCTTGACGGATATAACTATCCTCTTCCATCAATCGTCGGGCTTGGCTGTCACAATCGTAAACAGGTATCCCCATTATTGTGAGAAGACGGGAGACAACCGATTTTCCGCTACCTATTCCACCTGTTATTGCAAATCTCTTCACACTCATAGCTGTTCGATAAGATATTCAACTTCGGTAGGAACGATGCGTATATCCCGTACATTTTCGGGAGCCGACAGAATACGCAATTTTGCCCGTGATGTACCACCCTGTACCGAGGTGTAATCGACACCAACCTCGAAATCGGTTGCCGATATATGCTCATACATAGCCATATTTACATTCATCAGCACCTTGACATGTGACGGGAATGTACGCAGGCGACAATTCTCGGGAAATCCCACCCCAATGATAGGAACCTCGAAACTCTTCTCGGCAAAAGGAGATACCGGTATAACAACCTGCACTTTAGATGGCGAACATTTGACTCCGGAAATAGTAGTAATAGGAAGTTCTACCGAAAGCGAGTCGCGCAATTCATCTTCTACCTTCAACTCCACATTCACCGCCTGCAACGTATCTGTGAGAGATGCCGGAGCGTAAATCCACACCGAATCAGGTATTATCTTTGGAGTACCCGCTACATACTGTCGTGCCACATTATATTTGGCATTCAGTCTCACCGGATAACGCAACGCACTCTCTCTCGTATAATAGACAAAGGTATCGGGATGCATCAAGAGGATAGCGGTAGATGATACCATCTGCCCCTCTATATGACGACGCAACAACGACGTAGGCAGCGCCAAACGTCCTTTTCTATTGATTAGTTCGCGGTAGTCTACCGTTATCGGCAAAAAAGATGCAAAAGTATAATTTATAAGAGTAGTTCCCCTATCACGCAGACGTACAGTAAGCACCTCCTCACCCGAGGCCGAAAAACCAATATTCTCGGGAACATCCTTGATATTCACCTCGACCTTTATATCGGTTTCATAGTCCTGGTTAAGTGTCAGCATCAGCCAAAGACAGCACGATACTAATAGGAAAAACAGGAAGATAAGAGTCTCTCTTCCTGTCAATGATTTTAGATTGAACTTTCCCAAAGCCACAATTATGCGAGAATTAAGAAGCTATTATTTCCTTTAGTAAATGGTTTCGTAAGCACAAAACCCTACTTTTGTTTATAATCACTGTGCCTGAGTCATTGCACTGCTGGCATAGATGGCCGACTTGTCGAAACGAACAACCACACCATTGGCCACCTCAACGCTTACTATTCTGTCTTCGATACTCTTTACCTTGCCATAGATACCACCGCTTGTTACGACCTCCTGACCAATCTGGAGTCCCATACGAAAATCCTCAATCTCTTTCTGACGCTTGCGCTGAGGACGAATCATCATAAAATAGAAAATTACAATGATGAGTATAAACATTGTGATGGGGCTGGCTAATAATGCTTGAAAATCCATAGTTATTTTAATTTATTAGTTAATGTACTTAATCTTAATTTATTGTTATGCTTGCAATACACGCTGAGAGCATCATTCGATGCGACCCTCATCGCGCAGCCTCTTTACGATATTGTCGAGCATACCGTTAACAAACGAGCTGCTCTTTGGAGTACTGTAATATTTTGCAATCTCGACATACTCGTTCAGTGTCACACTTGCAGGTATATCATCAAATGTAAGAAGTTCGGCAAGTGCTGTCTGCATTATCACAATATCCATAAATGCAAAGCGCGATGTATCCCAATTCTTTGCGCTGCCACCCATAAGAGAGCGATACTCCTCGGCATTGGCAATTGTAGAGCGCAAGAGTTTACGTGCATAATCCATGTCATCGAGGTCCTTGTACTCGGGAAGGAGTTGCTGTGCCGAACCCTCACTCTCTTCGAAACGCTTTATCGTTTTAAGAACAAATGTATCGACAATTGGTTTGTCATCATTCCAATAGAGACTCTGTTCCTCGAGAATAGCGTCAAGTTCCTCATTGTCAAAGACCAGACTTTTGTATATCTTACGCCATATTTCTCGGTCGGCAGCGTATGAATCATCAGCCGATGCCATATACTCCTTGTAAGCCTCGCTTGCCTCAATAGCATCGAGCAAACGACGCAAAAAATCGGAATGATCGACCCAATTAAGTTTACTTTTCTCGGCAAACTTTGTCAACTGCTCGTTGGAACGTACCTGAGCAATAAAACGGTTATTTACAAATTTAAGATTAGGGTTAAGGTCGCTCTCTGTAGGACGCAACTTTGTGCTGTTGAAGGCAATACGATCGGCAGCGTAGTGTGTTACCGCGGGCATCAACAAAAGCAGATGCAGATAAAGGTCGTAAGCCTTTGACAAGCTGAAAAATACCTCGTCTTCGGCAGCTTTCAAACTCTTTCCACTGTTTTTGTAGTATGCATATACTATCTGTACTACCTTAAGACGAATAAGAACTCTGTTAATCATTAGAAACTCTTTTCTTAAAATTTCATTTACGCAACTCTTTTGCCGCAAAGTGAGCCTTTACAGCCTAATATGGGCACAAAACAACACCCACGACAAAATCTTTGCAAAGTTCGCACTTTATTACGACACAAACAAGAAAAATGAACCTCTTTTTACAAAATTAAGTTTAAGAAATCATTAATTATATATAACAGACAGAGCCTGGCGCTATTTTTGCTTTTTCAGAGCAAGTCTATTGCTCAGCGTCGATGGAAAATCCTCTTCGTAATGCGAGACAACAACAACAGTCTTGCCCTTGCGCTGCGAAAAGGCCTCTATGACAGCCTTGACCCTCGCGCGGTTCTGTGGGTCGAGTCCGTGCATAGGTTCATCGAGGATAAGCAGTTGAGGGTCTTTCACAAAAGCTCGTGCAAGAAGCACCAATCGTTGTTCGCCACTCGAGAGACGTATAAAAGAACGGTCGCGCAGATGGGCAATACCAAATATCTCCATCCACACCAGACAGCTATGCATCTGAGCTTCGGTCGAACGTCTGTATAGGCCTATACTATCGTGCAGACCCGATGCGACAATCTCTATCACAGGCAGGTTGCGCAGATAAGAACGGTGCATCTCGGGACTCACATAGCCGATACGCTTCTTAATATCCCAGATACTCTCACCCGTACCGCGTCGGCGACCGAAGAGAGTAATATCGCAGGCGTATGATTGAAGATTATCGGCACAAACAAGACTCATAAGAGTCGATTTTCCCGAGCCATTCTCGCCACAAAGCGCCCACACCTCACCACGTTTCACCTTCCACGAAAAATCGCGCAGTATTGTACGCTCGCCGTAACGCACCATTATATTATTCATCGAGAGAACCTCATCATAAGAGAACCCATCACCCTCGTATGGTAGTTCAAGCACCTTTCTTCGTAAATCATCAACACCCGTGCAATCGGGGAAAGAAACGGTTGAACAGAACTCCTCACGCGAGAATTTTCCATGCAGAGTGCGCCCCTCGACACCTATTACCGAGTCGACAAAAGAAGGAATCTCATCACAGGAAGCAAGTATAAGTATCATCTGCAAACTCCCCGATGCCGCCAATTTTGTAAGCGACTCGGCAAGCAATGCACGTGTCGCCGCATCAAGTCCTATATATGGATTATCAAGAACCAGCAGGCGTGGTTTTTGCAACAACGCTTTCACAATCTGCAACTTACGCAACTCGCCACTACTCAGTTGCACCACCGGCACATCAATAAACGCATCCAACTGAAAATCTCTAAGCCGGGCCACCGTCTCATTCTCATCATTAGCAGCAAGCACTTCGCGCACCGACGGGATATCTTCCTGTTCGTGCAAATTCCATCGCAGTTGGTAGCAATAATTAGCTTCGGACGAGCCATAGACATCTCGAAATGTTATGCTCTGTACATTTTTATATACAGCATTCGATTCGGACGGATAAAAATCGTACACCACACTACCCTCACGAAGCGGATAACGTCCCAAGAGCGTATCGACAAGCAGACTTTTCCCTGCACCGTTAGGCCCTACAACAGCTATATTCTCACCTTTTAATATATTTACATTCAACGGATGTGTGAAACGCACCTCCTGAGCACGTGCTACACCATCCATCATACACAAAACAGAATTATCGCAAGTCATATTCATATACATAAACAAAGTGCAAAATTAATAAAAATAACCTCCTTACAGCCCTCTTTAGAACTATATGTCAATATTTTATGCAGAAAAACAGAATTATAATTGATTTTTTAATTTTTTTTTCACAAATTTGCACTATTCTGAGAATTACAAACACAAAGGATATTAGGAGAGACATGGAAGAATACAAAAAGAACAGTCCATACGAGAATGAGAAAGAGATTGTTTTCTCACAGGCGATAAAGGCAGGAAAAAGAATCTATTACATAGATGTAAAGAAAAACAGAAAAGAGGAAATGTATCTCTCAATTACCGAGAGCAAGAAAGTTATTTCGGGCGAGGATGCACAAGTATCATTCGAAAAACACAAGATTTTCCTTTATCGCGAAGATTTTGAGAAATTTACAACCAGTCTTAAGAAAGCCATAGAATTTGTTGTTGCCGAACAGGGCGAATATCAGCCTCGCAACATTGAGATTGAGACACCTGCAACCGAAGAGAAGACATTAGGCGATAGTGAACTTAAAATAGACATTGAGTTCTAACAAGCAGCATAATCAAACATCTGTAAATTGCCGTAGAAACCGTATATTTAAGTCTCTGCGGCATAAATATGTGCAATAAATTTGCTAATTTACAATAAAAAGCGTACCTTTGTGCCCGCTTTAAAGACATCGTGTGATGGCGAATTAAGCAAGCGAAGAATTAACTTAATTTAGAGTAACACAAATTTTACAAACAATGAAATCATTAAGCATCAGCGGTTCTTCAAGAGCCGAGGTTGGCAAGAAGTCAACCACAGCGCTTCGCCACCAGGGTTTGGTACCCTGCTGTATCTATGGTGAGGCAAGAGACGAGCAGGGTAACCCCGTTAGCAAGGCATTCACAGTAACAGTAGAGAGTCTCCGTAAGCTCGTTTACACTCCCGACATTCACGTTGTAGACCTTACAATCGACGGTGTAACAGTTAAGGCCGTTATGAAAGATATTCAGTTCCACCCCGTAAAGGACACCATCCTTCACGTTGATTTCTACGAGGTAACAGAGACAAAGCCCATTGTTATGGCTGTTCCCGTTAAGCTCGAGGGTCTTGCAGAGGGTGTTCGCGCCGGTGGTAAGCTCGTTCAGCTCCAGCGTACACTTAAGGTAAAGGCAGTTTACAGCCTCATCCCCGAGAAGCTCTTCATCGACGTAACATCACTTGGTCTTGGCAAGTCTATCAAGGTAGGCGACCTCTCATTCGAGAACCTTGAGCTTGTTACAGTTAAGGAGTCACTTGTATGCGCCGTTAAGACAACACGTGCATCACAGCAGGCCGCTGCACAGGGTAAGTAATCATTAGAATTACAGAATGAAATATTTGATTGTCGGATTGGGTAATATCGGCAGTGAATACGAAGGAACCCGCCACAATATAGGTTTTACAGTATTGGATGCTTTTGCAAAAGCATCCAATACTGTTTTTGCCGATAGACGTTACGGCTTTGTTGCCGAGACATCGTGTCGCGGGCGCAAGCTCGTGCTGCTTAAACCATCTACCTATATGAACCTCAGCGGAAATGCCGTCCGCTATTGGATGCAGCAAGAGAAAATCCCCCTCGAGAATCTCCTTATCATAGTAGATGACCTTGCCCTTCCTGTAGGCGCATTGCGTCTGAAAGGACAAGGCAGCGACGGAGGGCACAACGGACTTAAGCATATTGCCACGATACTTGGTACAACCAACTACGCACGTCTGAGATTCGGCATCGGCAACGATTTTAGCAAAGGCCGTCAGGTCGATTTTGTCCTTGGCACATTCGACAGCGAGGAGCAAAAGATTGTCGAAGCACAGGCCGAGACCGTTGGAGAGATTATAAAAAGTTTCTGCTTTGCAGGTCTTGCACGCACAATGAACCAGTTCAACAAAAAAGGAGTTGGTAAAGAATGAACGACCAGGCAAGAATAGACAAATGGCTGTGGGCTGTGCGCATATACAAGACACGCAGTATAGCTGCCGAAGCCTGTAAGAAGGGGCATATATCCATTGGTGAACGCACTGTAAAGCCGGCCCATACTGTACGTGTAGGCGATATTGTAAACGTAAGAAAATCGCCCATCACCTACTCGTTCAAGGTACTTAAGGCAGCCGAGAACCGCGTAGGGGCCAAGCTCGTCCCCGAGTTAATGGAGAATGTAACCTCCAAAGAGCAGTACGAGATACTTGAAATGAGCAAGATAAGCGGCTTTGTCGATCGTATGCGCGGTACAGGTCGCCCCACAAAAAAAGAGCGTCGCGAGATTGACAGTTTCATCGACAGCGGCTACGACAGCGACTTTTTCGACGAATTCGATTTTGACGAACTATAAATGCATTTATTACTGTCCGATAAAAATAGAATAATCCCCAAAAGTGCTATTGACGAAGCTGATATTGCCACTTTTACAACAAAGATAGATACAAACGAGCGAGAAATATGAAGTTCACTTCAATATTTTTCAAAGCGAGTGCAGTCTATTTTCGAGGTTTACCTCAAAAATACTAAAGCAAGCCCACTTTTTCATAAAATCATAAGGTTGTTCATTGGTGCGCCGTATGAAAATTAGTAGAAGCTGTTTAAATTTATATCGT
>JAZNEI010000039.1:0-112257 GCA_045588485.1 Bacteroidaceae bacterium
TCAGTTGAATTATTTATTGGGAAAAGATGATTTGGAGACAGCTGTATCTGAACTATTTGAGGAAAATCCAAAATCATTTGAGGTTCTTGATATTTTGGTTGCTGTCCGCTCATCAGAAAACAAGAAAGTACTAAATGAAAACTTTAATCCAGTTTTGGTTAAATCTTATTTTACAGATGTAGATAGTATTTGTAAGTTTATCAAAGGGACAGGGCTAGCTGAAGTTTTTGTTTCATACAAGATAACGAACCTTGTAGATTATGTTTTTGGTATTGAAGTTGGTCTTGATACTAATGCTAGAAAGAATAGAGGTGGTGATATTATGGCAAATGCCGTAGCAAAGATTTTTGCAGATGCAAATATAGTGTTTAGGTCAGAAGTAAATAGTACGGAATTTCCTGAAATTACAGCTTTAGGTACAGATTTAAAACGTTTTGACTTTGTTATTGAAACGAAACATAAAACTTATTTAATAGAGACCAACTATTATAATGGCGGAGGTTCAAAATTAAATGAAGTAGCAAGGGCTTATTCAGAACTTGCACCAAAAATAAATCAATATGCATCATATGAGTTTGTTTGGATAACAGATGGACAAGGTTGGCACTCTGCAAAAAACAAATTGGAAGAAGCTTACAAAATAAAACCAAGAGTCTATAATCTTACATCTATTTACCATTTTATTGATGAACTAAAAAATAGTTAGAATAACAAACTGCTAATCAGAAACAATTGTGATAACTCCTTATTATAAATCTTTAGATAGAAACTTTACACTCATAAAAGGAGATTGCATTGAATTGCTAAATAAGTTTGAATTTAAATTTGATATGATATTTGCTGACCCACCGTATCATTTATCAAATAATGGATTTAGTGTGCAGAGTGGAAAGAAGGTGTCTGTCAATAAAGGAATATGGGATAAATCACAAGGTTACGAAAAAGACTATCTGTTTGACAGAGAATGGTTATCTGTTTGTTGGAACAAACTAAAAGATAATGGTACAATATGGATAAGCGGAACATACCATAATATATTTTCAATAGCACGCTGTCTTACAGAATTGGATTTTAAAATACTTAATTGTATTACTTGGGTAAAGACTAACCCTCCTCCTAATTTATCTTGTCGCTATTTCACCCACTCCGCAGAATACATTTTATGGGCCAAAAAGAACTCCAAAAATCCTCATTTCTACAATTATGAACTAATGAAAGAGATTAATGGCGGTACTCAAATGCGTGATGTTTGGAATCTACCATCAATTGCCAAATGGGAAAAATCTTGTGGTAAACACCCAACACAAAAACCACTATGCGTACTATCTCGCATTATTCAGGCATCAACAAAAGAAGGGGCATGGATACTTGACCCATTTACAGGAAGCAGTACAACTGGAATAGCTGCAAATCTTTTAGGACGTCGTTTTTTAGGCATAGATATTGACAATGAGTTTCTGCAAATCAGTAAAGCAAGAAAAGAAGAGATTAGCAGTATTGTAAAGCAAAAAGAGTATATTGATAAATTGCAGAAACAAGCTAAACTGTTCGGTAAAACAACAAACAGTATTATAGTATCGGACTCAGAATATTCATATGCAAGAGAACTTCCCTTTTAGCCTCTAAATGTTACCAAAGTTGGAACCTAGATAAAATAACTGATAAAATCGGTCTCTTGCCTTATTTGAGGAAGGGGTTTATTTACGGGTTCGAGTCCCGTACGCACCGCAAGAAGCTTTTCAGTTACACTGAGAGGCTTTTTTGTTAATACAGCCAAAAACCCCGAGTTTGTGTTATGACAAACTCGGGGTTACACTATATAATACAAAGCTACTTATATTGTGCGATGTACCTCGATACCCTCGACAAATATTGCACTGAAAGGACGGGCAGGGCAGACATATTCGCAGGCACCGCAACCCAGACAACGCTCGGCATCAATCATAGGGATTTTAGCAGCACCGGGTTTATCCTTGCACTCAATCATCTTTATTGCACCATTGGGACAATGACGTTCGCAGTTTCCACACGACACTCCGTCGCGGTACGATATACAGTTATCGGAGACCCACACGGCGGTGCCTATCTTAACAGCGCTTTTCATCTCCTTTGCAATGGGCTTTATTGCTCCATTGGGGCACACCTGAGAACAGATATTGCACGAGGGACGACAGAAACCGCGCTCAAAAGACATTTCGGGTTGCATAAGATGCTCCAGACTCTGCGAGGGACGTAGTACATCATTAGGGCACTTGGAGACACACAACTGACACGAAGTGCAATGCTGAGTAAATGATTTCAGACTCTGCGCACCAACAGGAACAACAGGCACTGCACGCTCGGGCACACGCTTATCCTCGATGACAGCCAATCCACCATCGACCTTTTTATCTTTCTGTGCCAACAACGACGAAGCCACAAATGTGCCGCCTATAGCAAGGAACGAACGGCGCGAAGCATCGGTACTTCCATTGCTCTCTGCCGCCACCTTGCCCGGGCTTACATATTTATATGAAATAGCACCACGCTTACACTTATCGACACAGTTCATACAAGTAACACAGCGGCTGTAATCGACACTATGCTCGGCCGAGTTTATACAAGAGCTCTTACAACTGCGCTCACACACCTTACAACCGTTGCATTTCGAGGTATCGATAACCACTCTGAAAAGCGAAAAGCGCGACACAAAGCCCAACAGCGTACCAACAGGGCAGATACTATTGCACCACGTACGTCCACTGCGCCATGCAAGCACCGCCAACAGAACAAATGTAACAGCAGACACAGCAAGGGCAACACCGCTACGCATCCACACATCAACCGAGTAGAAAGCATAGCTGTCGGCACGCTCGGCAAAATAAGCAAACAGATTATTTACCCACAAATATAGCGGAGAAAGAAGATTATTCACCATACGGCCGTATGCACTATAAGGCTCTATGAGCGCAGCAACCCAAGAGAAGCCTGCTACAATAGCAACAACAAACAATATGAGCATCGTTATACGCAACCAGCGGTTTTCCTTAGAGAAACTGAAACGCATCTTCTTACCCTTGCGTCTGCCCGAGAGGTTGGATATAATATCCTGCATCACACCCAACGGACATATTACAGAGCAGTAGACCCTGCCAAACAACAGCGTCAGCAACAGAAGCACAACAACAGCCACCACATTGAGCGCCAAAACAGCCGGGACAAGCTGAACCTTTGCCATCCACCCCAACCACACATGCAGTACACCTGTAAAATCGAGGAAAAGAGCTGTCATGCAGAGAAAGAAAAATGCTGCTGAAAATATTCTTATTTTACGTAACATATTCATAGTATATTAGTGATTATCAAATGAGGCCATCGCCCTTTACCGTCTGTACAAACTCGTCGATACGACGCATCTCACGCGCTATCTTTATCTTCTGTGGACAGTGCGGTTCACACTCACGGCAACCCACGCATTTATCGGCCTGACGCATGCGAGGAACCGTACGGTCGAGTCCTATAAGGAATGCACGACGCTGTTCGCGGTAATCTTCATCAAATTCGTTCTGTGGCATTGTACCCTCGTTCAGACAACGGTTGTAGTGTTTGAAAATTGAGGGGATATCAAGACCGTATGGGCAGGGCATACAATATTTGCAGTCGGTACAGTCGACATTTTGAAAACTCATCTTGCGGCGGGCAACGTCGCTAAGAAGAGCAAACTCCTCGTCGCTAAGCCACCTTAACGGAGAGTATGTTCGGATATTATCCTGAAGATGCTCCATATAGGTCATTCCGCTGAGCGCGGTGAGCACATTATCAAAGCTGCCAACAAAGCGAAAAGCCCACGAAGCAACACTAAGCTGCGGCTCACGCTCTTTTAGCATCGCCATCGCCTGATAGTTCATTGTCGCCAACGAACCGCCCAAAAGCGGCTCCATAATAACCACGGGAATATTCTTCTCGGTGAGTCGGTTATACATATACTCGGCAGTAGGGTTACCACGCTCCCAATCGACGTAATTCATCTGAATCTGTATAAAGTCCCAATGAACGCCTGCCTCATCGAGCATATAATCGAAGAACTCTTTGCTGCCATGAAACGACCATCCGAGATTCCTTATCACACCTTTTTTCTTCTGCTCAAGCAGATAGCCGAGCAGACCATTGTCGATGAAACGTTTCTTATATGCATCGAGATTACCAAGATTATGCAACAGCAGATAGTCGATATAGTCAACTTGAAGCTCCTTCAAGGAGTTTGCAAACATCTCTTTACCGAACTCAAGCGTATTATTTCCACGCATATTCGACAGCTTGGTGGCTATGAAATATTTATCACGCGGATGACGGCTGAGAGCAATGCCCGTCGCCTGTTCCGACTTTCCACGACAATAAACAGGAGCCGTGTCGAAATAATTAACACCATGCTCGATGGCATAGTCGACAAGTTCGTTAACACGCTCTTGGTCGATAACATCTGCGCCCGAATCATCCTTTTTCATAGGCAGACGCATCATTCCATAACCAAGCAGCGAGACATTATCGCCACAGGGGTGCTTACGATACTCCATTCTATCCTTAGGCACGTCTCCACCGATACCTTCTGCCACATATTTTACTTTTGCATTATCGCCCGAGCAACCAGCAAGCGACGAAGAGGCCACTACTGCTGCACCAATACCTAAATGTTTTAAAAAAGCACGACGACCGGCATCGCATCCATCCTTATGTTCTTTCATCAGTCAAAAGGTTTGTAATATAATTGCGAAGATAATTAATCTTCATCATATTTTACAATAAATGTAAAACAATTTTAAGAACAAGACTTTTACAGCTTATTATAGGTGTTATTGTACAATAAAAAACTATAATCAAAAAAGGCAGCGTGCTTAGAAACACGCTGCCTAAAGTATAATGGATTAGGTTTATTACTTAATCAAAACCTTTTTACCGTTTACAATGTAGAGTCCGGGGGCTGCAACCTCCTTGATACGACGACCCTGCAAGTCATAGATACCCTCTACAGCTGCATCGTCACCAAGAACCTCCTCTATACCCTCGGTTACACTACCAATATACTCCAAGCGCCAATTTGCAACCTGTGTCATAAGCTTAATGTAACCTGTATTCAGTACTCCCCAATACTTCTTTCCTTCCTTTATTACAAGAGCACCATTCTCTTTATCTGCTTCAAACAGATACGGTGTAGCATCGTCTTTGCCATCAACCTTTATATAAGAGCGATTGCTTGAATATACAAGTTTATCGGCCTTTACATTATAAAGATAAAACTCATTCTCATTGTCGGTAGCACGAACCTCCCAGACACAATACTCATCCTCGGGATTTGAAGTCAAACTTATTGTGTTAGAGTATGTAGAAGTAGTATTCTCGGTATCAACAAAACAATAGAGTCCATCGACACTCTTTATACGATAACGCCATACAAGACCATCGGCACTCTCTTGAGGCAATAAGATATAATTTACCTCGGCCTTAGCATTCTCGGCCTTAAGGTTGTCAAGAACCTTTGCTATTGTCATAGATGTCTCTGCTGTCTCGGCCTCTTTTACAATTGCCTGAAGAGAGGCTTTGTATCCGTCAATATTATCAACAAGAGAAACAATCTTGCCACCAAGCTCTACAATGATATTATTGGCACGTGTAACAAGCTCGCCAAGCTGCTCTTTCTCGTAGGCTGTTGCATTATCCTCGATAATAGTCAAGCGCCACTTGATATTACTATTGCTTGTACCTATAACATCGCGGTCCTTGTTCATTCCAAGATAGAGAGCAGGATTACTCTTAAGGCTGAAGCTGTATGTTGCATCGCCATTGTTCTGTGCAACAAAAACAACTGCCATGCTCTGCTGTTTTACTGTTGCCGAGACCTTCGCATCGGCTGCTACCGATGAGATATAGTTTCCGTTTAAACTCTTGATGTAAAACTCATCGGGGTTACCTGTCGACACAAATTCCCAGTTACGACGCTCGTCGTCACGAGGAACAGCCGATGATGAAGCACCTGCAAGCAGACCGTTGTCACAAGCAACACCGTAAGCAGGATAGGCGCGGTTAATGAGTGTGTGGATATTCTTCTCCTTGATGCCAATATATGCATACTTGTTGTTCTTGAGTTCCTTTAGAGCCTCCTCGAGCAATACAGCCCACTTACCGTATGTATTTACGCTTTGGTCTTTATTGTCGCGAGCAGCCAATGCCTGTGTATAGAGAGCCTTCAACTCCTCGACAGCCTCAGCATAGAAATAACCCACCTGAGTTCCTGTAGCCGAAACATTCGAGATACTGGTGTTGGCAGCTGTAAGAGCACTGTTAAGAGCTGTCAGCTGTTGCTCCTCGGTACCGGCCTCGGCAGCCGAAGGAACATTTACATACTCGCCATTTGCCTGCACTGCAACAACGGTAAAATCGCTTGCCATCTGAAGGGCTGTAAGCTGAATCTTATGTGTATTTGAGTAAGATAGCATCTTGCCATCGGCACCGATAACCTTGAATCCTACTGCACCTGTTCCAGATGTAATGGTAATAACGGTAGAACTTTTTGTATAAACATAATCCTTTGCCACTACGCTCTGCTTCTCGGGAGTAAAGTCGGTAAAGTGTCCAAGCTCACCCGCGTTGCTTACGCTTGCGCTGTGCGATAGCTTATTGCCACTGCCGCCATCGGTACGTGGAACACCCTTTACACGGTCCTCGATAAACTCAATGGCACCGGCTTTCTTTGTATATGTAGCCATCTTTGCCTTTGTTGCAGCAATCATCTCCTCGGTAGATGTCAGATAGTAGTCGGCATAGTCGCCATAGTGGTTCTCGTGCATAGGAACAAAGAATCCCCACGCCTCGAAGAAGTTTGTCATATCCTCGCCCGAAGCCTCGCAACACTTCTCGGCAAAGTGAAGAAGATCATCGCTACCCTTGTTGATATAAGACTTGTCCGAGCTGCCAACCTTTACGATGGGGTCCTCGCGCAATAGTTTAAAGAGCGTGGGATAGAAGTCGGGGTTATTACCTGCTACGTGGTAGTAGAGGTAGAGCTGCCAATACATACGCAGCATCAGATGGTTCGAGTGTGAAGGCCAAGAGAGACCCTTTACATACTCGGCGGCAATCTCGCTGATTGAACCACCACGTGACTGCCAACGACCCAGCTTGTAGAGTACAAGGTTCGAGAAGAGATTATTCGACACCTCGGAGCAGTTGATAGGAGTAATAGCCTCCTGATGTACGTGACCATTCTCGTGTGCAGGACCCCAGCAGTTGTCGGCATTGCTCATCATCTGCTCGTAGGGGAGAAGGTTGTTTATATACGACGCAAGATACTGTGTGTAGTAGTGTGTAGCCGACTGATAACCTGTAGGCAGTGTACGTGCACACAATTTATTGTTAAAGTGCGAGGGACGTACATCCTCGAGGCCCATAATGCTCCACTGCCAATCGGCCATATTGTCCCACCAACCGATAGCATCGGTAATCTTGTTCTTGCAGTAGCCATCGAGAATCATATAGTCGCGAACCATATTGAAGATGAAGTTACGACCCTTTACAACTATATAGGGGTGCGTAGCAAGTTTCTGACTGATGTATACCCAGTCGGCATCGTCGTGACGCTCGATGTCCCAATAGCCATTGAGCACACCACCCTCGATACGAATATCGATATTGGGATAGTCGGCAATGGCCTTGCCATTCATTGTATTGGCATTGTAGATAACAAAGATTGTCTGCAGGTCGCGCGATACAGGAATAATGTTCATACCCTTTACAACAGCAGTGCGGTTTCCGCGTGAACCATTGTCGGTAAGAGTCTCAATCTCCAATGTTGCACCGGCAGGAACATCTTCCTTTACAAATACATAAAGAATCTCGGCTGTATTGGCATATATACCAGTGGGGTTGTTCTGCCAAGTGAATTTCTTGGTAAGGAGCTTTGTTCCCCAAGTATCGGGGTCGGTATAAGGCTCGTAGGTGTGTACGCGGAACTCCTTCTCGTACTCGGCCCACTTATCGTTCTTTACCTTAAGTGCAGCAGCTACAAGGTCAGCAGGAATTTCGGCCATTGCAGCAGTGAGCTGCTCGTCGCTCATTGAAGCATATTCACCTTTAAGCTGCAAGCAAAGCTCATCTGTAAAGAATGACGAGTAGTTTGCCACAAGAGCCTCGGCTCCCTCTGATACCTTTGCAAAGTCGGCATACTCCTTTTGTGCAGCAGCAATTTCCTCTTCGCTGATGTTTACAAGCTCGAATTTCCACGACGAACCACCGGGGGAGTCGGAATCGGCCATATAAGGCACAAGAGCAGCGCCTGCGTCGCAGTGCAGACCCATACCGCCGTTACCGTTCTTAATTGTGTAATAGTCGGCACCCACGCCCTTATTCTCAATAATATCAAATGTAGCAGCATTTGTACCTGTTGTAAAATTCTGATAGAAGGTGTTGTGATTCTGCAGATAACGACCTGTGTAGGCATTCTTTATTGTCCACAAATTACCGCTTTTCTCGAGAATCCAGTACTGATAGACCTTTCCATTAAGGTCGACAGGACAGTAAACGGTGTGTTCCAGAATATCCTCGGCAATCTTCAGATTACCTCTCGTGGGGCTAACAATCTTGTAGACTTTTCCCTCTTCGGGAGCTACAGCCCACACTTGCACTGCTGCAAACAGAAGCAGCATAAAAGATAAAAGTTTTTTCATAGATTATAATAATTTAGGTATAAATATTACATAATAAATGCTCTATATCCATATTTTACGCAAATATATAGTAAGCAAATACAAAAATTACATCCTATTATATAAAATTAACGAGAATAAGTTTTATTTTACAATTATTTACACACAATGCCAATATGCGAGTTTGAAACAGGATTATAGAATATATGCAACAAAAATGAGCATAATTATCAACAAAAGTAAAACAATCACTCCCCGACGCTGACTTTTTGAAAAATAAAGATAGTCTTTCATTATTTAACCGACTAATACAATTATAAATATATCATTTTGTTATACCTTTGCACAGCAGTACAGCCGATTACAGCTGTCTTTTTTCAAAGTTTATTCAAATGTACAAAAAAATATTGTAAACATCATTTTAATATTAACATAATGGGAATTTTCCGTAACATTCACAACATACTTTACCGATATCCTGTATCGCTTATTACAATAGCAGTCATAATATATCTTACACTATTTTACAAATCGAACGACAAGGTCAGCACTTTTGAGCACCTCGATAAGATTGTTCATTTTACCATGTATGCCGGATTATGTTCTATACTTTGGTTCGAGTATCTGTGTTCGCATAAGAGACTGAACTACAAGAATATCACAGTTGGAGCAGTAGTACTGCCCATTCTCTTTAGCGGAGGATTGGAGATTGCCCAGTCGACAATTACAAAAACAAGAAAGGGTGATATCTACGATTTTATCTTTAACTCCCTTGGAGTTATCTTTGCCATAGTATTCAGCCTGTATGTATCAAGGCCTATTATAAAAAAATACCATCTTTATAAGAAACACATAAAGGAGGAGTAAATAAGTTCTATAAACAACAACTCACCTAAGATAATCTTTTCGGGAAGACATACGTGGTAATAGTTAGAATACAAAAAAACAAATATAAGAAATTATTACTGTCCGATAAAAATAGAATAATCCCCAAAAGTTCACTTTTACAACAAGCATACCCAGTCTGAGTATATTTCTAACAGGGATTGTTTTCTTTGCAATATAACTTTTGAGCACTCTTCATTAATAATTGAACCATAAGTCCATTGCCATCATAGTCAAACGTTCCATATAGCATACAAGCATCGGCAAGCAATGTTATGCATTAAGGATTTTTCTTGTAGTAAATGCTATTCCTCTACCATATTGTTTAATACGAGATTTTGACGCAAAATATTACTGCAGAGAATATTTATCCGTGGTTAAAGCACTTCAAATTGGAATATTTCGTTTAACTTTGCTAAAAACAAACTAATATTCTGTATGAAGCATTTTTATTTTACCTTCCTTTTGGTAATTTGTTTGACTTCATGTAATAGTCACTCTGTTCATTGGGATACTCTGTCCCAAATTGAATCATATATAGAAGAGAACCCTGATAGTGCATTAGTTATATTAAAACAAATAGATCTTGCTGAATTATTAGGCAAAGAGGAAAGGGCTAGATATGCCCTACTGTATACACAAGCAAAGGATAAAAACTATATAGATGAAACTGACTTATCGCTTATATGTGAAGCCCAAAAATATTACAAAGAATCGGATAATGTCAGGTATCGATTTTTATCTTTATACTATTACGGCCGTGTCTTGTGCAACAATTCTGACTTTCATAAAGCAATAATCGCTTATACAGAAGCAGAAGCTCTTCTTGAAAAATTAGGTGATGAATATCTTTCAGGACTTTTGTATGTTCAAATTGGTAATATATACCGTATAACCCATGATTATGACAAATGTCTTGAGGCATACAAATCTGCATATAATCATTTTTCCAAGGCAAAACTCGATTCTCATATGGCATATTCATTATTGGACATCGGTATAGCATATTGGAATCTTACCGACACAACCATTGCCGAGGAGTATTTCACGCAGTCGCTGATGATGGCAAAAGCACTAAATGATGAATATTTAGAGAGAATTTGTTACGAGAATCTTTTTGTTTTATATGATGAGATTGACGAGAACGAGAAGTGCACGAATATAGCATTCGAGTTAAATGAAAAATTCAACAGCTCATTATTCTCTCCTGTATGTTTAGCTTCTATGGCTAGTTATAATGCCAAAATAGGAGATTATGAATCAATTGACAAATACCTTATAGAAGCGTGGAATGGAACACAAAATAAATCAGATTCGATAGCTCTGTATTTTCAATCTGCCAACATAATGAAAATTATAGGGAATACAGACAAGGCTTTAGACTATTTTGAGAAAGGCATTAATCTTCAGAATGAAGAACTGCGCTATGCTATGCAACAACCAATAGTATCAATTCAAAAAGATTATTTCCAAAATCAAGCAGAATACAATTCGTATCGTTTAAAGAAAAACCTTTTAATTTATCTGTCATTATCTATTATTGCATTATTGGTATTATTAATAGTTTTTATGCATATCAGGCATCGTTTTTTATTAAAAGATTTAGAAATCAGTAAATACATGGATTTTGCAGCTGATTTGCAAGTATCACTTCAAGACAAGGAAGCCAAACTAACTGAGATTTCTGAACACATATCAGCCAAAGAGGAGGCTCATTCATTACAAATTAATGAAATGTCGCGACATATAGCAGAACTATTCCGCAAGCAGTATGAACTTTTGGATAAATTAAGTAATACATATTATGAGACACATATATTTAACAAAGAGAAAGAAAGTATATACGAACAGGTAAAATCGGAAATCAACAAATTTGCCAATGATAACAAATCAATGGCTAAACTAGAAAAGATTGTAAACACATATAAGAATAATGTAATGTTTCTTGTTAGAGAAGAACTCCCCAATATATCTGAACGGGATATAAAATTACTATGCTATATATATGCAGGCTTTTCAGCAAAAAGTATAAGTATTTTCATAGGCGAAACTACAGGGAATATCTTGACTAGAAAACATCGTTTACGTACTAAAATAGCACGGTTGAATACGCCAAGTATGCAAATAATGCTTCAAGAAATGCCATAATTTAATTTTTTGGTATTACAGCACCCTTTTTTATGAAAAAGTATTACATTGACAATCAATAACTTACAAATAAATAAACAGGATGTAATATTTTAAAAATCTTACATCTTGTTTATTTATTTGATTCACAACATATTACGACTATCATGTGTAATACACATAATGAACAAAATCTATGCTGGATACAAATTTAACATATACTTTTATTTCGACAAATCCACAAAATCTATGTCTTATACTATTTCTATTTTAAAAATATGAAAACCCTTATGAAATCCCTTATTTGCAGTCTGCTTCTCTTGGCTTGTTTAATGGATGCGGATGTATGTTCTGCACAGAACGACTATACAGTCATAAAAGGATGTCTGGTCTCTTCCTATGATTCAATTCCTCTGAGAATGGGCAGTGTAGAAATGCTGAAAAGCAACGGAACGCATCTAAGCGACAACAAATGTTTCGATGACGGAAGTTTTCTTATTGTAGCATCCGTGCCAAAAGGAGAGTATATATTCCGTTTCAAAGCCCAAGAGCACGAAATGGTTGCCAAGAGGATTTTGTTGGACAAAGAGTATGATTTTGGTACAATTGTCTTGAAGGATAGTACAATACGCCTTCAAGCGGTTGTAATTGAAGGAAGGACTTCATTGCAGATTACCCGTGGCGACTCCGTTATCTATAACCCCGATGCACTTACCCTCACACCTGATGCTACACTAAAGGACATCATAAGTCAGATACACGGTTTTTCGGTTGAGAATGACGAGCTGTATTGGCACGGAAAGCCTATAAGCCAAATCCTCCTCAACGGACAGGAATTCTTCGGCGAAAACAAAGCCATTGCACTCAATAATCTGCCGGCAGATGCTATTGAGAAAGTGAAAGTCTATGACAAGGCGAGTACATTTACCGAAAAGACAGGCGTTGAGGATGGTGAGAAGAAAACCGTTGTGGATGTGGAGTTGAAAGAGGAATTCCTTGCTCAGTGGATAGGTGATATTCACGCAGGTGGAGGTACAAAGGAACAATACGAACTTGGAGGCTTTGCCAGCCGTATCACCAAGAGAGACCGTATTTCTGTTTTGGGTGAGACAACATCACGTCAGCTATCCACCGTTAACCTCAATAACGGAAACAGGGCAATGTATGGAATTGAAATAGGAAATCCACATACCCAACAGTACCTTGCAGAGTACACATATACCAATGGTAAGAAAAGGGATGAGGCAGGATATTTCGATTTAAGGACAAATGTGGAATATTATGCAAAGACAAGGTATGACGATGAGGAGTTCCTTAACGAGACCTATCTCCCCGGTGAGCAGTCATCCATTTCCCTCTCTCACGATAACAGAAAGTTTGCCTCAAAGTCTGCCAAGTGGGATAATCGTCTGAAGTGGCAGATAACGGACAGACTGTATGCTGACATCATTCTGCAATATGCCTATTACGATATATTTGACCGTAAAAGTTCGGATAATGCCATTTTTTCATCTTCGCCGTTTGGGCAATATTCATCCATAAAGGATGTGTTGGGAAATATTGAAGATAACGGATTGAGTGGCATTGCAACAGCCGGCAATTACCGTTTGTCAAACAGCCGTTCTTTTGAAAATGTGTTCTACATATTTACATCGCTTATCAGGAAATTCGATAAGAAAGGTCGTAGTCTCTCTTTCTTCGGCTCTTTCACTCCGAAATTTGCGGATAGAGAAGGTCATTCGCTATCAGATATAAGATATTACAATATTGACAAGAATGCAGTGAACAGGCAGTATGTCGATGAAGAGAGAAATAGATTTATGCTTGACGGCAAACTGCAATATACCGAGCCGCTGTTTGACGGCGCTACTCTTCTTGCCGTGTATCGTTATATGCACGAGAGGGATAAAGGGGAAATTCCTGTATATCAGCTCGACTCGTTGGGTGGTGTCTGGAGCGATCCGCTATATTCTTTCGGCTCAATTCCTGAAGGTGATTTGTTGCAACAAGCAATGAATTGGCGCAACAGTGTCTTTTCTACAAAATCGGAGCAAAAGCACTCGGTTGAGTTCAAAATGAGTTATGCGAAAAACGGATGGAATCTTGCTGCAGGAGTGGTGCTTCATCCCGAGCGTACCGAGCTTGAATACCGCCGTGCGGATATTGATACAACGGTTGTACGCAACCTATTCTATGTTGCTCCTACACTTTACGCAAAGAAGACATTCGGCAATTATAATGTTGATGTCAACTACAATGTGCAGGAACAATACCCCGACCTTATAAATATGCTCGATTATACCGATGATACCGATCCTTTGAATGTCAGCCGTGGTAATCCCGACCTCAAGCCTACGCTAATGCATACGGCAGCAATGAATATGCGTTATTTTAATCCCGACAACGAATTTTCTCTATCGGGCAACATCAATTTTACAGCACAGAACCGTGCAATTAGCAGTGCTGTCCATTATGATGTGGAAACAGGTGTCCGCACAATCAAGCCACAGAATGTAGATGGTAATCAAACAGTGCAATTACGCCTAAATAGTAACATAAAACTCGACAAGAGGGGTTACTTCACACTTGCACCACAGGGCAGTGTACGATACAACCGTATGCATAGCCTGGTCAGTCTCGACAATATCTCGTCGCTTGAAAGTGCGACCAATGTCGTAAACAGTAATGTTTCCATTAAAGCTACCTACCGCAAGGATAAGACAAATATAAATCTGCAAGCAGGATATTCTTGGGAACAGTTGCAGAACTCAATACAGAGCAATATCAATGATACCCATTACAACATTTGGGTAGGTTCGTATCAACAGGTAGAACTGCCATTGCGTATTTTACTTATCTCGGATATCCGTGCCCAATGGTACCGAGGATATGAGTTTTCACAGATGAACTATTGCGACTATGTTTGGGATATAAGCCTCAAGCGCTCATTCCTAAAGAACGACAGATTGACCGCGACTCTTGAATGGTACGATGTGTTCAACAGCAAAAATAATTCGCGTTACAGGATAAACGACTATTATATCAATTATTATAGGTATTATAAAATCAATTCATATATCATGTTGAATCTTAAATATAATTTATGATATGAAGACAGTTTGAGCGAAGCGAGTTCCGCAGCACCCAAAAAACATCGTGAGCATTTTACGTTAAGATTTTCCGTGCGCAGAGCCTTTTGCCTACTTTTCGTCGACACGAAAAGTAGGAGAAAATAACAATGAAAGGCTGAATTTAGCAAACAAGCCTAAATTAGAGACTGAAAAAGTTTTACCGGAAACCAATAATCCGAAAATTTATCTATGAAATTTGCTCGGCTGTAAAATATCTTTCTGAGCAGTAACGTAGGGAAGGTATTTTACAAAAACAGGTATGCAAGTAAGGCATACAAATATAGTAACAGCGGCAACAATATATGTACCACCATTATCAAGAGGGATGAATTGCATGACAACCAACTGAATGGGACGGTAGATAAGATGATGTATACATAATGGGATAATGGAGTATCTGCCAAAGTATGAAACAATAGGTAATCTTTTTATCGCCTTGCACAGCATAAGCAAAGCAACTACGCTTGTTAACGGCAGGAATATGAGTGCAAATGGATTGCCCGAAATTTCACGGTCGTGAAAAAAAAGTATCGGGTGCATACAACTATCAATTATGTATGCCACAATAAACAGAAACAGGGATAATGGCAGATTATAGCGGTCGTAAGGCCCGGCAACGAGAATATCACTGCGCTTAAGAATATAGCCAAAATAGAAAAACGGCAGACAGACAAAAGCGGCATCTACACAGCAAGGCAGCAAAATATTGTAGCTGTAGAGAATAAATCCGCAACAACCTATGAGAAGCACAGTAGCGGCACGCATCCACTCGCTCTTAATATTCAAATGAATAGCACCGAAAAGAAGATTGTCCCAAAAGATTGCCAACAAGAACCATAGCGGACCATTAAAATATTGCACCTGCGTAAACACATCAAGAACACCTTTTGCGTCACTTACAATAAGTCCTGGGAAAAGAGCATTGAAAAGATAAAAAAGCAGGTAACTTGCAATATAGAAAAAAAGAAAAGGGATAAGAATCTTATTCGTTTTTCTAATGAGAAGATTGGTAAACCCTCCATAATCCTTAAAAAACAGCCCCGAGAGGGTGAGATAGAGAGGGGTGCGCATAGCAGAAATACCCGGATAATCGACCGCTACTCCCGAGTGACCTATGATAATAAGCAGTATGCATATACCTTTTGCAAGGTCGATAAATTCTATACGTTTTTTTGTATCAATCATTCCCTTATCCTATTCCAATGCAGCGAAATTAATAATAAAAATTCATATTGCGATAATATTTCGCATTTAGGCTTTATAGTTTGCAAAAAAAAATGTAATTTCGCAAGTTGAAATAGAAAAAGCATAAAAAAGATATAATAACAATATGAATATATCCTACAATTGGCTCAAGGAGTATGTCGATTTTGATATGACTCCCGAGGAGGTTTCGGCGGCGCTGACCTCGATAGGTCTGGAGACAGACGGAGTAGAAGAGGTGCAGACTATAAAAGGCGGTCTCGAGGGTTTGGTTATTGGCGAGGTTCTTACCTGCATCGACCACCCCGACAGCGACCATCTGCATATTACAACAGTTAACTTGGGCGACGGCAATCCGGTACAGATTGTATGCGGTGCTCCTAATGTCGCCGCAGGACAGAAAGTCGTTGTTGCAACTATCGGTACAAAATTGTACGACGGCGATAACTGCTTTACGATAAAGAAAGGCAAAATTCGCGGTGCCGAGTCGCACGGTATGATTTGTGCCGAGGACGAGATTGGCATTGGAACAAGCCACGATGGAATAATAGTCCTACCCGATAGCGCTGTTCCCGGAACACCGGCAAAGGAGTACTACAATATAAAAAGCGAATATGTCATAGGCGTAGACATCACACCGAACCGTGCCGATGCCTGCTCGCATTATGGTGTTGCACGTGACCTTTATGCCTACACGATGCAAGCAAAGGGTAATAGCGCAATACACCGTCCCTCGACCGATGGCTTTAAGGTGGATAACAACGACCTAAACATTGACATAGAGGTGCAGAACAGCGAGGCCTGTCTGCGTTATGCCGGTGTGACCGTAAAGGGTGTAACTGTAAAGGAGAGCCCCGAGTGGTTAAAGAATAAATTGCAGATTATCGGTCTGCGCCCCATAAATAATATTGTAGATATAACAAACTACATCCTGCACGCATACGGACAGCCTATGCACTGTTTCGATGCCGACAAGATTAAAGGCGGCAAGGTTGTAGTGCGCACAATGCCCGAGGGCACACCTTTTGTGACACTCGACGGCGAAGAGCGCAAACTATCTGAGCGCGACCTTATGATTTGTAATGCCGAGGAGCCTATGTGCATTGCAGGAGTATTCGGTGGACTCGACTCGGGAACAACCGAGGAGACAAAGAACGTATTCCTCGAGAGCGCATATTTCCATCCTACATGGGTGCGTAAGACAGCACGTCGTCACGGCTTGCAGACCGACTCATCGTTCCGTTTCGAGCGTGGTACCGACCCTAACTGTGTTATCTATGCACTGAAACAGGCTGCAATGCTTATAAAAGAGCTTGCCGGTGGCGAGATTGCAATGGAGATTAAGGATATTTATCCCGCCCCTGTTGCCGATTTTTCTGTTGACATCGAGTACAAATATATCAACAACCTTATAGGTGCCGATATTGCTCCCGAGACAGTAAAGAGCATCGTCTCGTCGTTGGAAATGAAGATAACGGGCGAGACAGCTGAGGGACTTTCGCTTGCAGTTCCTCCTTACCGTGTGGATGTTCAGCGTCCCTGTGACGTAGTTGAGGATATATTGCGTATATACGGATATAACAATGTAGAGATTAATACAACATTGCACTCATCCATTATAACAAAAGGTGCCGAGGACCGTTCGCACAAATTGCAGAATCTTGTTTCGGAGCAGCTGGTCGGTTGCGGATTCAACGAGATAATGAACAACTCACTTACCGCAGCTGCATATTATGACGAACTCGAGACGTACGCAAGCGTCAACCTTGTGCGTCTGATGAACCCACTGAGTGCCGACCTTAACGTAATGCGTCAGACTCTGTTGTTCGGTGGTCTTGAGAGCATTCAACGCAACGTTAGCCGCAAATATAGCGACCTCTCGTTCTTCGAGTTCGGTAACTGCTACCGTTTCGATGCCGACAAACGTATCGAAGATAAAATTCTCAGCCCCTACAGCGAGGCCTATCATCTTGGATTATGGATGACCGGAAACAGCATTGCTTCGTCGTGGATTGATGCAGGGCATCCCGTTACTGTTTACGATCTTAAAGCTATCGTCGAGCACCTGTTCGACCGTCTCGGCTTTAAGCCTGCAGCACGACTCATCAGCACGTTTACTAATGATATCTTTGCAGCAGGACTTCAGATTCAGGCACAAAGCAACAAGAAGGTAATTGCGCAGCTTGGTATTCTGCGTAAGAAAGTGATGAAACGTTTCGACCTTGAAAACGATGTATTCTTTGCCGATATCAACTGGAGCGAGTTGATGCGTGTAATACGCAATGTCAAGGTAGGGTATAGCGAAATCAGCAAATATCCTGCTGTACACCGCGACCTTGCACTGCTCATCGATACCGATGTAACATTTGCACAGATTGAACAGGTTGCACGTGAGAGCGAGAAGAAACTTTTGAAAGAGGTTGCACTTTTCGACGTGTACGAAGGTAAAAATCTGGAAGAGGGAAAGAAAAGCTATGCTGTTAGCTTTGTGCTTCAGGACGACAACCAGACTCTTAACGATAAGCAGATTGATAAGGTGATGGCTCGTCTTATGGAGAACTTCGAGAAACGTTTGGGTGCAAAGCAAAGATAAACAACGTCTAAAGATTTTAAATTTAATAATAAGAATATACTATGGGTAGAGCATTTGAATACCGCAAAGCAGCGAAACTGAAAAGATGGGGCAATATGGCCCGCACATTTACACGTATCGGAAAGCAGATTGCCATTGCTGTAAAGGCAGGTGGTCCCGACCCCGATTCAAACTCGCACCTTAGAGCTATCATCGCCAATGCAAAGCGCGAGAATATGCCCAAGGATAACATCGAGCGTGCGATAAAGAACGCAATGGGTAAGGACCAGAAAGACTATAAGGAGGTAACATACGAGGGATACGGTCCCTTTGGTATCGCCATCTTCGTAGATGCTGCAACCGATAACACCACACGTACCGTTGCCAATGTACGTGCAGCCTTCAACAAGCACGGTGGTTCATTGGGTACATCGGGCAGCCTCGACTTTATGTTCACACACAAGAGCGTCTTTACATTTACAAAGAAAGATGGCCTTGATATGGACGAACTGATACTTGAGCTTATCGACTATGGCGTTGAGGACGAGTATGATGAGGAAGAGAACGAGATCACAATATACGGTGACCCCAAATCTTTTGGTGCTATTCAGAAATGGCTCGAGGAGCAAGGTTACGAGATTACCGGCAGTGAGTTTACACGTATCCCCAACGACCTTAAGGATGTTACAGACGAGCAGCGTGCAACAATCGACAAGATTGTAGAGCGTCTCGAGGAGGATGACGATGTTCAGAATGTATATACCAATATGCGTCCTCAGGAATAAGAATATTATCCAATAGAATAAAAGTGAGAGCCTAACAAGACTCTCACTTTTATTATGGCCTGAAACTAGGAGGACCCGATGGCTGCATTGTCGGCGGAGGTGGTGCAACGGGACGATGCATAGAGGGACCAAACATCGGAGGATAGGGACGTGGCGAAATTCCAAACGGTGGTGGGGGAGGTGGTGGTGAAAAATATCGCCAATCGTCATCGTATCTTGTCAGTCAGTAGTACGATGCTGTACCTTCGAACACTCCGGCACTATTGTAAGGATAGATGTACCCACTCATAGTTATCGGCTGTCCGCTGAAATTTGGGTCGACACGTGCTGTAGCCTGGTTGGTTCTTGCGGTTAATGTTATATACACCGTAGCCGAGAAATTACCGCCCTGAATGACATAACTGTAGAAAATATTGCCATCGCTGTCCTGCGACATACGCTCGCCACTGATATTTCCTTCGAGCGTCACACCACCCAAGCCATTGGGAGAATATACATTCGAGTTATTGAAGGCTGTCTGCACTGTACCCTGACCATCATTTATCGAGACGTAGTTGGTACTTTGGGTGACAAAACGTGTTACACCGTTGTTTAATGTAACATTCGATGCCTCAAGAGCCCAGGAACCATTGCGCAACGCCTCTACAGCCTGCACGTATGCCGTTGAGTCCTCTTGCTGTTCGCGTCTCTCTTCGGCAGCCTTCTTTTTCAGTCTCTCGGCACGCCAGGCTGCTTCGCGCTCGGCTTTAGTCATCTTTTTGCTACTCTGCGAGAATGCTGTAATCTGCCAACCCAACGTAAGCAGCAATACAAAAAACAGATACTTTTTCATAAGTGATAATTTAAAATGTACTTACTGTAACAACACTTTTTTCGATTAAAACAAATGAAAAGACAAGTGTGCCATTAAAAATGTTGTAATATTTGCTAAAACCGTTCTTCAATTACATAAAATTATATATCTTTGCGCTAAAGCGCGAAGAACAACTGCGCTTGCTGCGAAATTAAAGTAAACTTTTATCTCGTTTGCTGGTTAGGCTCTTTGCGCTAAGGCACATTACAATAATAGGAATGAAGAGACATCTTCTTACATACATTGCTGCACTGACAATAGCTTCTTGCAGCAATAACAATGTGGAGACGTGGGAACTACGAACCCCTGACGGCTCACCGGCTCGTGTCGTCTCCATTGATACGATGGAGATGAGTAATCCTTTCGTTATATTCGATAAAAACCGGCTTACATATTATATGACCGGTGACGGAGGATATATTTGGAAAAGCAACGACCTTCACAAGTGGAACGGCCCTTACAATGTGCTTTCACTCGATTCTCTCGAATGGATGGGTGCAAATCCTCAGATTACGGCTCCCGAGATTCACAAATTCAAAGGTAAATACTACTATTTGGCAACATTTACACGTCAGGATGTAACAATTGACAATGTAGACGGCTATGATATTCCACGTCGTTCATGTCAACTTTTTGTGGCTGACAGTATCGAAGGACCATATAAACCAATACCGGCCGAGACTCCGCTTCTGCGTGCCGACCAAGCTGCCCGTGGCGCAACATTCATTACCGATGAATATGACTCGGGATACCTTATATACAGCCACGATTGGATTCAGAGCCGCGAAGGTACAACACAGATAATACTTATGACCGAGGACCTTTCACGTCAGATTGGTGAGCCTTATATAATGTTTCAAGCATCGCAGAATCCATGGTCGACAACAAAAGATGGCGTTCAATCCCAAATAATGGATGGACCTTGGCTTTTTGATACCGAAGAGCGCGAACTTGGTATGTTGTTTACTACTGAGATTGACGGGAAAGGAGCATTAGGAGTGGCATATAGCGAAAAAGACCACGGATTGAACGGACCGTGGCACATAGAACCTCGCCCCTTGCTGACAGGAGGATATGGACAGGCAATGCTGTTCAACGATTTCGACGGCTCATTGGTTATGATGCTTCATAAAGATACAATCATTAACGGAGTAAGAAAGCCGGTACCACAACTAATCGAAGTAGATAACCAGTTTGCACACCTGAAAATAAAAGGCAAATACAATTTTTAAACCTTTAAATATAAACAATTATGCGTTTAATTATCGAACCTAACTACCAGCAGCTTTCAAGCTGGGCAGCAACTTACGTTGCAAAGAGAATCAACGAGTTCAACCCCACACCCGAGAAGCCTTTTGTTCTTGGCCTTCCTACCGGTGGTACTCCTCTTGGCACATACAAAGAGCTTATCAGACTCTACAACGAGGGTAAAGTGAGTTTCCAGAATGTAGTTACATTCAATATGGACGAGTATGTAGGTCTTCCCGAGGAGCACCCCGAGAGCTACCACTCATTTATGTGGAACAACTTCTTCAGCCATGTTGACGTTAAGAAGGAGAATGTAAATATCCTTAATGGTAATGCCGAGGACCTTGTTGCAGAGTGTGCTCGCTATGAGGAGAAAATCAAGTCTTACGGCGGTATCCACCTTTTCCTCGGTGGTATCGGTCCCGACGGACACATCGCATTCAACGAGCCGGGTTCATCACTTGCATCACGTACACGTATCAAGACTCTTACAACAGACACTATCATTGCTAACTCACGCTTCTTCGACAACGACATCAACAAGGTGCCTAAGACAGCAGTTACAGTAGGTGTTGGTACAGTTATGGATGCTCAGGAGGTTCTTATCCTCGTCAACGGTCACAACAAGGCACAGGCTCTTTATCATGCAGTTGAGGGTAACATCACTCAGATGTGGACAATCAGTATCCTTCAGATGCACCAGCACGGTATCATCGTTTGTGACGATGCTGCAACAGCCGAGCTTAAGGTGGGTACTGTAAACTACTTCAAAGATATTGAGCGCGACAACCTTTGTCCTTGCTCTAACCTTAAGTAATAAAGGAAGAATATCTACAAGCAACATTGAAAAAGCTTGTGAAAATAATACTCAGAAACGCATACATTTACGTTTCTGAGTATTATTTTTTATGCATCAGGTGTATAAAAGCACAATTTTCTTTCGTATAAAAAAAACAAATTATATATTTGCGTTAACACATTCTCGGAGCGTTTGAAAAAATAAATTACTATAAAGCTTTATATAAAATGAAAGGAACAAAGACATTACTACTATTTATGTTGGCGTTTATTATGATGCTACAGAGTAAAGCACAAGAGTATGTATCGAATCGTCCGCCGATTAGCGAGAGACATTTTGTATCGCAGGCTGTTGAAAAAAAAATTGTAGAAACAGCTGCAGCACTGAAAAACAAAAAACTCGCGTGGATGTTTGCAAACTGTTTTCCCAACACATTGGATACTACTGTCTATCCCAACGGTGATGGTGATACTTTTGTCTACACCGGCGATATAGCGGCCATGTGGCTCAGAGATTCGGGTGCACAAGTGTGGACATATATGCGTTTTATTGCCGAGGATGAGGAACTGCGCAAGATGATTGCCGGTGTGATACAACGTCAGATGCGTTGCATCATAATAGACCCGTATGCAAACGCATTCTACAAGGAACCCGACAAGGTGGGCGAATGGGCAAGCGACCAGACAAAAATGCTACCCGGTGTACACGAGAGAAAATGGGAGATAGATTCACACTGCTACCCGATACGTCTTGCATACGAATATTGGAAACGTTCGGGCGATGAATCGATATTCACTGACGAGTGGATACAGTGTATCCAGCTTACACTTAAGACTTTCCGTGAGCAGCAACGTAAAAATGGAGTAGGTCCATACACTTTCTTGCGTAAGACTGCAAGAGCATTCGATACACTTAATAATGGGGGTAAAGGAAGTCCGGTAAAGCCTGTCGGACTGATTGTTTCATCGTTCCGTCCCTCGGATGATGCCACAGTATTCCAGTTTCTGGTACCATCGAATTTCTTTGCAGTAAGTTCACTTAGAAAGGCTGCCGAGATTCTGAATAAAGTCAATAAGCGCGATGATATTGCCAATGAGTGTTTGCAACTTGCCAAGGAGGTCGAGAATGCTCTTAACGAGTATGCTATATATAATCACCCACGCTTCGGTCGGATATACGCCTTTGAGGTAGACGGATTCGGAAACCACCTGCTTATGGATGATGCCAATGTACCAAGCCTCCTTGCAATGCCTTATCTTGACAAGAAATTTGCAAATGACCCTGTATATCTTAATACACGTAAGTTTGTATGGAGCGATAGCAACCCATATTTTTTCAAAGGAAAAGTTGCCGAGGGAATAGGCGGACCTCACGTTGGCTATGATATGGCTTGGCCTATGAGTATTATTATGAGAGCTCTTACATCGACCGATGACAGCGAGATTAAAGAGTGTGTCGAGATGCTAATGAAGACCGATGCCGGAACCGGATTTATGCATGAGTCGTTTAATGTAGACAATCCTGAAAAATTCACTCGTTCATGGTTTGCATGGGTAAACGGTCTTTTCGGCGAGATGATACTTAAGATAATAGATGACGGAAAATTGGAGTTACTTAACAGTATAGATATAAAATAACTATGAAACGCACACTTTTTACAGCCCTTTTCTTTGTGCTTGCGGCATCGGCAATGGCACAGACACTCTTCATAGGGCAGTATAATATCCGATTCGATAAGAAATTAGACCGAGAACAAGGAAACGGTTGGGATGTACGTTCACCGGGAATTTACTCTTTGATAAATTACAAGGGGTGGGATATTTTCGGTGCACAAGAGGTGTTGTATAACCAGCTGAAAGACCTTAAAGCCAATATCGATGGATACGACTATATAGGTGTCGGCCGTGACGATGGTGCACAGAAGGGAGAGTTTGCCCCTATTTTCTATAAGAAAAGTCGATTGCGTTGCATCAAAAATGGTAATTTCTGGCTATCAGAGACACCCGATTCTGTTGGTTCAAAAGGGTGGGATGCTGCACTCTGCAGAATATGTACCTGGGGCAAGTTCGAGGACAAGAACAGCAAATGGCGTTTCTTTGCATTCAATCTTCACATGGACCACATTGGCAAAGTGGCACGATGCGAGAGTGCCAAACTTGTGCTGAGGAAAATCAAAGAGATGTGTGGTGATGCACCATATATTGTCACAGGAGATTTCAATGTCGACCAGAACGATAGCATATATACAATTCTCACAGGCTCGAAGATGCTTAACGACTCATATTCCATTGCCAAGCACAAGATGTGTGAGACCGGTTCAATGAACTATTTCAACCCCGAGTATAAGACCGACAGCCGCATTGACCACATTTTTCTATCACCGCATTTCAAGGTACACAAGTTCGGCCTTAACACATACAACTATTGGCAGCCTATTGAAGCTACTCCCGAGAAACTGCAAGCAATAGCCGATGGAGTAGAGGGTGTGGCACTTCATAAATCCTGCGTGCTATCCGACCACTATCCAATTGACGCTGTTGTTGAGCTGCCTCGACTGCGTGCACCGCAAGATTGGGCACAATATAACAATTACAGCAAAGACAATGAGAAGTGCAAAGAGGCAAAGGTGGTGTTTATGGGAAACTCCATTACACGTAACTGGTATCGTTACCGTCCCGAGTTTTTTAATGAAAATGAGGGATATTTGTGTCGAGGAATCAGCGGACAGGTAACAGCACAGATGCTTGCCCGTTTCCGTTCGGATGTGATAAATCTGCATCCCAAAAAGGTGGTGATACTCGCAGGAACAAACGATATTGCAATGAATCAGGGATATGTATCGATAGAGCACATATTCGAGAATATTGTATCTATGGCCGAGCTTGCAAAATGCAACGGTATAAAGGTTGTACTATGCTCGGTTCTCCCTGCCGACCGCTATAGTTGGTCGTGGGAGATTGACCGTGAGCGAGCTATCGAGTCGATAAAGAGCCTTAACGAGAAACTGCGTGCCTATGCAAAGAAAAACAAAATTCCTTATGCCGACTATTACTCGGCAATGGTCGACGAGAATATGGCACTGAAAAAGGAGTATCAGGAGGATGCCGTACACCCCAACAAAGAGGGGTATCTGGTAATGGAAGAGATTATACAAAAAATACTAAAAAAATAATAGATGACTATGAAAAGATTTTCGGTAATTCTGTTTGTTGCAATATTTTTTGCTTCAACCGCAATTTCTCAGACAAAACGAACACTCGTTTCGCCAAATGGGAAAATAAAATTAGAAGTTGAACTTTCGGACGGTATCACATACGATGTGTTCAGTGAGGGCGAACTCATACTCGATGACTGCCGTATGTCACTTGATGTAGATGGAAAAGTGTTAGGCTCGGTACCACAAGTTAAGAATGTCAAACGCAGGTCGGTAAACGAAATAAAGAAGCCTTTCCTGCATCTTAAATATGCCGAGGTTCCTAATATCTGCAACGAGATGGTACTGAATATGAAAGGAGGATATTCGGTAGAGTTTCGTGCGTACGACGATGGTATTGCCTATCGCTTTGTAACCAATTTAGGAAAAACAATAGAGGTTAACAACGAGGATATAACCCTCTTCTTCCCCGAGGAGACCAATCTTGTTCTTCAGCAGTGCGACCGTTTCAGAACATCGTACGAAGAGAGATACTCTTTTGTAAAATCGAGCGAATGGCACAGCTATCAAAAAATGGCACACTATCCGATACTTGCCATAACAGCAGGCGGAACAAAGATTCTTATGAGTGAATCGGATTTAAGAGACTATCCTGCACCTTTCTTCCGCAGCAACGATGCCAACGGTTTTTCGTCGGTGTTCCCCAAAGTGCCTTCAAAAGAGAAGCCTCGCAGCAACAAGAGCAATGATGTGCTTATGCGTCACAGATACATCGCAAAGACCGATGGAACAAGAGAGTTTCCGTGGCGTTATTTTGTTATAACAAAGGACGAAGGCAAACTTATAGAGACAACAATGGGTTGTCGTCTTGCACAAGATAGCAGATTAGAGGATGTATCGTGGATTAAACCCGGACAGGCAAGTTGGGAGTGGTGGAACGGTGCGATTCCATACGGTCCCGAAATAACATTCAAAGCCGGACTGAATGTAGAGACATATAAGTATTTCATTGATTTTGCATCGAAATATGGCATCGAATATATTGTAATGGACGAGGGATGGGCAAAAGACAATATGGACCCATATACTCCCAACCCCGATTGTGATTTGCACAAAATTATAGCACACGGCAAAGAAAAGAATGTAGGTGTCATACTGTGGCTCACCTGGCGCTGTGTCGAGGAAAATCCCGGTCTCTTTGAAAAATTTGCCGAGTGGGGTGTTAAGGGTGTTAAAATCGACTTTATGGACCGAAGCGACCAATGGATGGTAAACTTCTACGAAAGAACAGTAAAAGAGGCTGCTCGTCATAAGATTCTAGTCAATTTCCATGGAGCATATAAACCGGCAGGTCTTGAGTATATGTACCCCAATCTGCTCTCTTACGAGGGTGTGACAGGTATGGAACAGATGGGTAACTGCCGCCCCGAGAACAGTATCTATCTGCCTTTCATGCGTAATGTGGTGGGAGCAATGGAGTACACCCCCGGTGCTATGAACAGCATGCAACCCGATAACTACTCGGCACGTCGTCCCAACTCGGGCAGCATCGGTACACGAGCCTATCAGATGGCACTGTTTGTGATTTTCGAATCGGGACTTCACATGCTTGCCGATAATCCGACACTATACTATAATAACGACGATTGTACAAGATTCATTGCCTCGGTACCGCTTCTTTGGGATAGCACGAAGGCTCTCTCGGCAAAATTGGGCGACCACCTTATCGTTGCAAAGAAGAGTGGCGAAAAATGGTTCTTAGGCGGAATGACAGCCGAACGCAAAGAATCTCTTATAAAAGAGGTAACACTTGATTTTCTTCCCGAGGGTAAGGAGTTTACACTGACATCGTTCGAGGATGGCTCAAACGCCGACCGACAGGCAATGCATTACGTTAAGAGAGTAAACAAAGTACGTAAGGGAGACACTATAACCATAAAAATGGTGCGTAACGGAGGTTACGCCGCAGTTATTGAGTGATTTACTATAATAGGGATATTTTTTTAAGAAACATAAACTGCTTCTTATTAAATTTGATTACCTTTGCATTTGTATAAATGCAAAGGTTTTTTATTTGCAACTTCTGATAAATCAATTAACACAAAAAACAATAATCATGCGTAAACACATTCTTACTATTGCAATGTTGATGTTTGCTGTAGTTACAGCATTCGCCAACAACAATGGTGTCGAGGCTATGCTCGGCAAGATATCGGCAATCTCGGGATACGAGAAACTCGAAAAGGCCGATACAACACGTAGTTACTACCTTATGAAATTCACTCAGCTTATCGACCCCAACAATGCCGCAGTCGGCACATTCGAGCAGCGTGTGATGCTGGGACACAGAGGCTTCGACCGTCCTACAGTAATTGTTACCGAGGGTTACGGGGGCGATTATGCATTTGGCAGTAAGCGTTATATGGAGGAACTTACACGCATCCTCGATGCCAATATACTGTTTGTAGAGTACCGTTTCTTCTCACAGTCTAAGCCCGAGAACCTGAATTGGGACTATATGACAATTGCAAACTCTATGCACGATTATCATGCAATTACAACAGCATTCAAGAAATACTATACAGGCAAATGGGCTGCCACAGGCATCAGTAAAGGTGGTTCTACAACTATCTTCTACCGTGCCTACTACCCCGAGGATGTAGATGTTTCGGTTCCATACGTAGCACCGTTGAGCCGTGCACTAGAGGATGGTCGTCACGAGTCATTCCTTGAGCAAGCATCGACAAAGGCCAACCGAGATGCTATCCGTAACTTCCAGTTCCAGTTGTTAGAGCGTAAAGAGGCATTGTTGCCCATGTTCAGCAAATACTGTATAGACAAGGAGTATACATTCTATGTCCCCATTGAGACTATTTATGACCTGTGTGTTCTCGAGTATCAGTTCTCTTTTTGGCAGTGGGGTTCGCCCGTTGCCGATATTCCCGTTGCAACAGCAAGTGACAAGGAGAAATTCGAGTATTTCATAAGAATGTGTGAGCCTAACTATTTCTCACGCAAGAACGACCTTGAGTCATTTTCTGTTCAGGCTGTAAAGGATTTCGGATACTATGGCTATAATGTCGATCCATTCAAGGATTATATCAATGTAGAGGACATCGAGGGTTACTACAAACGTGTTATGCTTCCCTCACAGTGGGCAAACACCATATTCGACGATTATAACTACCGTTTCGTTACCGACTTCCTGACCGAGAACGATCCGAAGATGATTTTTATCTATGGCGAGTGGGATCCTTGGACAGCAAGCGGTGTTACATGGTTGCGCGACCGAAACAAGAAAAATATACATATTTATATTGAGCCGGACGGCAGCCACAAGGCACGCATCGGCACAATGCCCGCCGCGACACAAACCGAGATTCTGAACAAGCTGAACGAGTGGATGCAGTATCGTTGATGGCAACAATAGAATTAAACAAATTATCAATAGGTTACACCCATAACAGGCAAAAAATGCCTGTTATGGGTGTAATTGATGCTACCCTTGTCAGCGGAGAACTTGTTGCGCTTATAGGTGCCAATGGTGCCGGAAAATCGACGTTGCTGCGCACGTTGTCGGCCTTCCAACAACCACTTTCGGGAACAATAACATACCCCGATGGAAAAAGTCATAGCCGCACAGCCTCGGAACTATCGACACAATTGGCAGTGGTGCTTACAGGAAACAGCGGAATACATAATCTTACAGTACGCGAAGTTGTAGCGATGGGACGTTCTCCATATACCAATTTTCTGGGACACCTGCGCAAACACGACAAAGAGATAATTGCCGAAGCAATGTCTATGGTAGGCATCGAGAATCTTGCCGATAGAAAAGTAGAGACGTTGAGCGACGGAGAAAGACAGAAAGCAATGATTGCAAAGGCTCTTGCACAGCAGACACCGGTTATAATGCTTGATGAGCCTACCGCATTCCTCGATTTCAATAGCAGGGTACAACTGTTCCGCCAACTACAATCAATGGCACACAAGGCAGGAAAGGCAATTCTTGTTTCTACACACGACCTTGAACTTGTACTGCAGCTTGCCGATAAAGTGTGGCTTATAATGGATAAGACAATGTACACGGGAAAAGTAGAGGAGCTTGCAGCAAACGGCATTTTAAAGAGATTCATCGACGGTGATGGAATAGAGTATAATGCAAAAGAAAACCGTATAGAGATAAAACGAGCATAAAGAATATGAGATACAATTTTGACGAATTGATAGAACGCCGCGGAACAAACAGTGTAAAACATGATGCACTGAATGATGTTTTCGGATGCGATGACATTATACCGATGTGGGTTGCCGACATGGATTTCTGCACTCCTCCATGTGTCACTGAGACACTCCGACGCAGAGTAGAGCATCCCATATATGGATACACGTTCCTATCGCCACGCTGGAAGCCGGCAATAATAAAATGGGCGCAGAAGAGATACTCATGGAACATATCCGAAGACGAGATAGGATTTGTTGGTGGAATTGTACCAGCACTTGCATTTGCCATCGAATGCTTTACAAAACCAGGAGACGGAGTACTTATACAACCTCCTGTTTATCACCCATACGACCACGTTACACGCGATCATGGTCGCTATGTAGTGACAAATCCCCTTAAATTGGTAGAGGGACGTTATTATATAGACTTCGAAGATTTCGAGCGCAAAGTAAAAGAGTGCAAAGTGTTTCTGCTGTGCCATCCACACAACCCGGGTGGTCGTGTATGGAGCCGCGAAGAGCTGAAACGTATAGCCGAAATTTGCGATGCCAACAATGTCCTTGTAATTTCCGATGAAATTCATTGCGATATGTTGTTGAAAGGTTTTTCGCATATTCCTTTTGCCACAGTCTGTGAATGTGCAGCTCGGAACAGCATTACACTTATGGCAGCAAGTAAGACATTTAACATTGCAGGATTAAAGAGTTCGTATCACATAATCCTCAATCCTGAACTACGTCATAAATATAGTGAGTATCTGCGTATAAACGAACTCGATTTTGCACCTCTTTTCTCTACCGAGGCTGTTGCAGCTGCATACGAAGAGGGCGAAGAGTGGTTGACACAGATGATGGAGTATGTCGAGAATAATATCAACTACGTTCAGGAGTTTATAGCACAACAGATGCCAAGATTGTCAATCATACGTCCCGAAGCATCGTATCTGATATTCATAGATGCACGCGGGTTAAAGCTTTCTCAAGGCGAACTAATCGACTTTTTTGTAAAGCGTGCCAAAGTGGGAATGAACGACGGCGCAATGTTTGGCGAGGGAGGCGAAGGCTTTATGCGAATGAATGTAGGCTGTCCGCTATCGGTGGTACAAAAAGCGATGAAGCAGATTAAAGAAGCATACGACAAACTGTAAAAAAGAGAGATAATATAATTAACCACCGACATTCTTATTTGTCGGTGGTTAATTATATTTATGCTTCCGCTGAATTTTCATTGTCATACTCATCGAGATTATCGTTCCACAGATAGTGGTGTGTCTCTTTAATGAGAAGTTTCGAGAGTACAAAAAGAGGAATAATATTGGGAATAATCATGAATGCAGCAGCGGTTGTACCAAAGTTCCATACAAGTTGTAAAGGCATAATGGAACCTATAAAAGTGGCAATAACCCAAAAAATACGAAATGTTTGAATAGCTTTACGGCTCTTGCCACCATAGATATATTCAATAGCCTTCTCGCCACAATATGTCCAACCAAGAACTGTGCTGAATGCAAAGGTAAAGGTTATTATTGTAAGCAGATGCGAACCAAGTGCCGGTATCTGCGAGAAAGCATATTGCATAACCAACCCACCGGCTTCGGGATTCCAGTCGAAACCAATTGCCAGCATACTGCTCACTGCCACAATACCGGTTATTGTACACACTACCACAGTATCCCAAAAGGTTGTTGTAGAGGAGATAAGTGCCAAGCGAACCGGATTACGCGATTGAGCAGCTGCAGCGATAATAGCAGCCGAACCCATACCCGACTCATTAGACAAAAGTCCACGGCTTACACCATATTGCAAAGAAATCATTAATCCACCTATAGCACCTCCACCCATCGCAACAGGCTGGAAAGCCGAATCGACAATAAGTACTATAGCCTGCCATATATACTCATAATTGATAAACAATAATGTAATACAGCCTAACATATAAACAACGGTCATTAGGGGAACAAGACTCTCGCACACACGTGCTATACCTTTAAGACCAAAAAATACCACCGAGCAAACAAGAATTGTAAGCACTGCTGCAGTAATATAAATATCTATGTTATAAGCCTCCTTAAATGTCTCGGCAATAGCATTACACTGTATGAAGTTACCGGCACTGAATCCCATTATAAGAGTAAAAATACAGAAAATAACCGCAAGCGATTTTAAATTCAGTGCCCTTGATAATACATACATCGGACCACCCGAAACAGTGCCGTCCTTACGATGTACACGATACTTTACCGACAGCAGCGACTCGGCATATTTTGTAGCAATACCCAACACACCTGTCAGCAAACACCACAGCAGCGCACCGGGACCGCCAATGACAAGTGCCGAGGCCACACCAACTATATTACCAGTACCGATTGTTCCTGCAAGAGTAGTTACAAGCGCTGCGTATGGACTGACCTCACCCTCGGAGCCTTTTTCACTTTTTACCGAAAGACGTATGGCCTTGAATATGTAACGCTGAGGAAAACGCAATCTTATGGTTAGGTAAAGATGAGTACCAAGCAGGATAAGCAACATCGGCCAACCCCATATTACATCATTTATACTCTGTACCCAATCGTTAAGGCTCGAAAAAAGCCCCTCAATCCACAATCTTAATTCATTCACATTCATAAAATACTTCTTAATCATCAATAAATCCCCTATGCAACCATCGTGCTTATAAGGGGTTGCGAAGATAAGCATAATTCTTGAATTATCAACGCATATTGATGCTGTAACCGCCTTTTTAACTGCCTTTATATATCAACGGGATTGAGTTTAGCTTTTTTTTGGTTAACTTCGCGACGAAAAACAGGATATGACATGAATATTGTATTGGATATTGATAATATCGCTATTGAATATGATAAGAAGAGTGTACTGCATAATTTCTCAATGAGGGTAGAACGCGGTACCTCAATAGCTGTTGTCGGTACATCGGGATGTGGTAAAAGTTCGCTTCTGAAGGCTATAGTAGGCATTGTTCCGATAAGCAACGGATATATAAGATTAAACGGGACCGAACTATCGCCACAGAGTGTCGAGGAGTTCCGTCGCCATATAGCTTACTTGCCACAGGAACTGACATTCCCCTGCGAACGGGTAAGTGAAATTATAGATCTTACAATGAATCTTAAATGTAACAGGGAATGTGGAAATAGGGGAGTGCTGTTCGATTATTTTACTACTCTTGGACTTGAGGTTGACATTTACGAAAAACGTCTGTCCGAAATTTCAGGCGGACAAAGGCAAAGAGTGATGATTGCAGTTGCTGCATTATTAAAGAAAGATATCATTCTGCTTGATGAACCTACATCGGCACTCGATAGTGAGTCGTCGCGTTTGGTTTTTGATTTTCTTACAACATTGGAACACAATCCGACAATAATAGCTGTGACACATGACAGTACATTCGCCATGATGTGTAATAAAAGTGTAAATATTTGTGATTATGCAAACGACTGATATTTCTACCATAAGTATGTTGCTTGGACTTCTGCTTATGGCACTACCAATATTCTTTTTCTGGAAATATAATACAGGAATGGTAAAGAGCACCATTGTAGCAGTAGGGCGCATGGTAGCTCAACTATTGCTTGTGGGCCTTTATCTGAAATACCTGTTTCTGTGGGATAATCCGATGCTGAACATTGCTTGGGTTGTTATAATGGTTATTGTAGCAACCGAGACATCACTTACACGCACAAAACTGAAACGTTCGGTAATGATGATTCCACTGTTGGTGGGATTCATAACAGCCTCGCTACTTGTAGGAGTATATTTCCTCGGCATAGTCCTTAGGCTCGACAATATATTCGATGCACAATATTTTATCCCTATACTTGGTATTCTAATGGGTAATATGCTTGGCGTGAATGTTATTGGACTGAACACTTTTTATTATAATCTGATGCGTGAAAAAAATTGCTACTACTATCTCTTGGGCAATGGTGCCACAGTGGATGAAGCAACAGCACCTTTTGTGCGTCAAGCACTTACACGTGCATTCAGCCCTGCAATAGCCAATATGGCAGTTATGGGTCTTGTCGCTCTTCCCGGTACAATGATTGGACAGATTCTTGGCGGAAGCAGTCCCGACGTTGCCATAAAATACCAAATGATGATAATTGTAATTACAATATCGGCCTCAATAATCTCGCTGATGTCTACACTCTATCTGTCGAAGCGTGCCACTTTTGATGAGATGGGAAGGATTATTGAACCTTTCAAGTGAATATATAAGAATATCAATACTGTTTTATATCTATTGTAGAAGATTTGTAATAGATATATTGCACAAATAATATAATTTAGTACACCGATAATCGTGCACTCAAAATTTTGAAGTCTCGAGAAAAAACCTTACTTTTGCAGAAAATAAAAGAATTTGGCTACTACAGTAAAAGAGATAGCGAATGCCCTTGAAAAGTTCGCGCCTCTGCCGTTGCAAGATGGATTCGATAATGCCGGACTGCAAATTGGATTAACAGATGCGGAAATTACAGGGGTATTGTTGTGTCTGGACGTAACAGAAGAGGTGATTGACGAGGCTGTTGCGTTGGGATACAATCTTATTATATCTCATCATCCCCTTCTATTTCGTCCGCTAAAGAGAATTACAGGCTGCAATTACGTCGAGCGCTGTGTTATAAAAGCATTGAGTAATGGTATTGCAATATATTCGGCACATACCAATCTCGATAATGCACAGGGTGGTGTAAACTATCATATTGCCCAAAAATTGGGACTTAAGAGTGTTAAGATTTTGGTTCCAAAAGAAAATTCACTGCTGAAACTTGTTACATACGTTCCCAAGGCACATGCTGCCGAGGTGCGCAGTGCGCTCTTCTCAGTTGGCTGTGGCTCGATAGGCAATTACGACAGTTGCAGCTATAATATTGAAGGTACAGGTACATTCAGAGCCAACGAACAATGTAATCCTTTCTGCGGCGAAATTGGCGAACTGCACAACGAGCCCGAGGTGCGCATTGAAACAGTTCTCCCATCATATATAAAAAATAGGGTAGTGAGTGCCCTGCTAAAAGTACACCCTTACGAAGAGCCTGCATACGATATATTCCCTATGCTGAATGATTGGCAGTCGGCCGGTTCGGGTATAATAGGAGAACTCGAAAAGGAGTGCGATGAGTTAGAGTTCCTGCTTAAAATAAAAAGTGTTTTTGCTACCGACTCAATAATGCACACTCCTGTTCGCGGTAAAAAAATAAAACGTGTGGCATTGTGCGGAGGCGCAGGAGGCTCATTCGCCGGTGCTGCCCTTGCATTGGGTGCCGACCTCTATCTGACAGGAGAAGCACGTTATCACGAACTCTTCGACAATACCGACAGAATGATGTATGCAATAATAGGGCACTACGAGAGTGAGCAATACACCACAGAGATACTGCACAGAATAGTAAAGAGTAGTTTTCCAAAGATTCCGATTGCCACAACAACAGTGTGTACAAATCCAATAAGACATATATAAATAAAGAGATATTAATCCTAAATAATTAAAGAAATGGCAAAGAAAGATCCTTCTGAATTTACAGTAGAGGAGAAACTTAAAAGTCTGTATCAGTTGCAGACAATCCTCACCGAGATTGACAAGATAAAGATTCTTCGTGGCGAGCTTCCCCTTGAGGTTAAAGACCTTGAAGATGAGATTGTGGGCCTTGGCACACGTATCGAGAATATCACAAACGATATTAAAAGAGTGCGAGAGAGCGTTATCGGATTTAAGGAGGAGATGGAGCAGGCTCAGCGCAACATCAACAAATATACCGAAGATCAGAATAATGTACGTAACAACCGCGAGTTCGATCTTTTAAACAAGGAAATTGAGTATAACAAGCTGGTAATAGAGCACGATGAGAAGAAGATAAACGATGCACGTCGCGAAGAGAAGCAGAAGAGCGAGGAGCTTGAGAAAGCAAAGACTCAGCTCGAGGAACGTCAGAAAGACCTTGACCTTAAACGTTCCGAACTTGAAGAGATTGTTGCAGAGACAAAGGCAGAGGAAGAGAAACTTCGTGAACAGGCCCGTAACCTTGAGCTTAACATCGAGTTGCGTCTACTCACATCATTCAAACGTATCCGTAAAAATTCCCGTAATGGTCTTGGTATAGTATATGTCGAGCGTGATGCTTGTGCAGGTTGCTTCAGCAAGATTCCTCCTCAGCGTCAGATGGATATTCGTATGCGCAAGAAAATTATCGTTTGCGAGAACTGCGGCCGTATTATGATTGACCCCGAGCTTGCAGGTATAAAGCAAGACCAGCCCGAGACACCAGCCCCCAAGCGTCGCAGCATCCGTCGCAAAAGCGCCGAGTAAAAAGCATAATATAACCAACAAAAAAGGCATCAATCAATTGATGCCTTTTTTGTTGGTACACAGCAAGTTATTTCGCTAACAGACTGTCTATTGTTGCAACTAACTGTTTAAACTCTGGCTCGACATATCTGCGAGTGAGCATTACAATACGTCCATCGCGGCCGATAAGAACATTACGTGTAATTCCCGATTTGCGCACTGCATAGCTTGCAAAGACATCGCCTTTATCGTCGAGAAGCATAGGGTAGGTGGTACCCAACTTATTGGTATAAGCCTCTACAACATCTTTTGTCTCTTCGCGGTCGACACCGACAAGAACAAAGTCGGGATTCTCTTTATGACGCTGCCAAATATCGCTCTCGATATGCGGCATTTCGTTACGACAAATTCCGCACCAACTTGCAGTGAACTGCAACATAACAACTTTACCACGCATCTGCGATAGGGTAAACTCCTTACCGTCAGTGTAACTGAGGGTAAAATCGGGGGCAACATCACCAACTTTTACAAGATAGTCGTGCTCATAAACAACCACAGAATCCTTTGCCTCTACTGTAGTCTGAGGTGCCTCTTGTGATTCACTTGTCTGTTTATTCGCTCCACCGCACGAAATTGCAAGTAGAGCCAGAAGAAAATAAGATATACGTTTCATTTTATTAAGTTTATGTTATATCAAAATGATTCAACCGTAAACTTATAGAAAAAAATCGAAATAATAGAGACAAACACAAAAAAATATAGCATCTTTGTAAAGCTTTAAGCCTTATTTACAGAATCAGATGCAATGTTAGATATTTATTTTGCCCCTTTACAGGGATATACCGATGATGTTTACCGACGTATTCACTACAAATTTATAGGTGGAGTAAAGAACTATTACACACCTTTTGTGCGTGTCGAGGTGGGAGGAGTACGCTCTAAAGATCTGCGCGATATTACTCCTGAGAATAATAGCAATGTACCTGTCGTTCCACAGATTATATTCAACAGCCGTAAGGAATTTGATTATCTTGTCGATAGGGTAGAAAGTGTTGGATATAAGGAGATTGACCTCAATATGGGGTGTCCGTTTCCTCTTCAGGCAAGACATGGCCGAGGATGTGGAATACTTGCGTATCCCGATATTGTATCCGAGATTATTGAAGGGATAAAAGAGCATAAGGATATTCTTTTCTCGGTGAAAATGCGGTTGGGTTGGGATAACCCCAATGAGTGTGAAAAAATCATAGAACTGCTTAATAATGTGAAGCTCAGACACATTACACTGCATCCTCGTACAGGCATACAGCAGTACAAAGGTACAGTCGACCATGATGCTTTTTCTAAAATATATAGACAAAGCAGTAATCCTATTATATATAATGGAGATATACGAACATTAGATGAGATAAAGAATATCGAAAATAGATTCCCTGATATAAAAGGTGTTATGATTGGCCGAGGATTGCTTGGCACACCTTCGTTGGCTGTTGAATATGCAAATGATAAACAATGGAGCAACAGCGAGCGCATAGCACTTCATATAAAAAGGTTATAAAAAGCGGAAATCTTAAAAATTATCTTGCTGCAGTTTCAGAGCTAAAATACCTATAAAATCCTATTAAACATAAGCTATGTTTTTTATTTGTAGGGGCGATATCTAATCCCCATCAGCATTGCAAAATTTCCATCAGAGCGGAGCAGCGTATCTGAAATTTCAAAATCCTATTAAACATAATATTCATTATAATTCAAAAGGTTAATATTAGGCAGTTATATACTAAATAACACAAGGTAAAGTCGCGCACTTGGTAGGCGGTTAGCCAATATACTTACCACCACGAACGGTCTTACAACCGCTACGGATAATGTAAGTCAAATGACCGTTCCGCACTTTGAATTTAATTGTAATTTTACCCATAAGCAAAATCAATTAAGATACAGACAACCATTGCCCTGTCTGCGTGAGCCAACTTGCAATAAATCTCACGAAGAACAAGAAAGGTTGAAAGCCAAGTGCGCGACTTATTTGTTACAAATATAGGCAAAATATTGCACGATATTTTGTATTGTGCAAAATAATTGAAAAATAATAAAAAGAGTTCTTTGAAATATTTTGTTATCTCGTTTATAATTACTATCTTGCGATTGAACCAATACGATAGTAGTTATGAGCAAGAGTAGCGGTTTTCTTTCGTTTGCAAGCACATTCCCAACCGAGCAAAGCTGTATCGAATATTACGAGCAGATAAGGTGGAATGGCAAAGTTGTTTCTCCATTTGACGAAACAGCAAAAGTCTATAAGTGTAAGAACGGCAAGTATCGCTGTGCGAACACTGGAAAGTATTTCGATGTAAAGACCGGCACTATTTTTGCTCATACAAAATTGCCATTAAGATATTGGTTCTATGCAATGTTCTTGTTCTTATCTCACAAAAGAGGAGTTTCATCCTGTCAATTAGCGCGAGATTTGGGTGTTACACAGAAAACCGCGTGGAATATGTTGCATAAGATACGCGAATATATGGACTGCGAGAACGACCACCAATTAAGCGCAGAAGTTGAGATTGATGAAACCTTTGTAGGGGGAAAGAATAAGAATAGGCATAAAGATAAGAAGGTCGAAAAGTGTCAAGGGCGCAGCTTTAAGGATAAAGTGCCTGTATTTGGAATGTACCAACGCGGTGGCAATATTGTAGCAAAGGTTGTTCCAGACACCAAAGCAAAAACGCTAACCCCGTTATTAGAGCAATATGTATCAACTGAAAGTAGGGTTTTTACTGATGGTTGGGAGTATGGCGATATTGACCGCAGGTACGAGCAGTTATCCGTTGACCACGGTGCAGGTTTCTATGGCACATCTTATGTGAACAATGAGGGTGAATACATCGTAGTCTGTACCAACGGGATTGAATGCGCTTGGTCGCACCTGAAACGCACAATTTTAGGAACGTATTACAAGATTAGTAAAAAGTATCTACAGCGATATGTGGATGAATTTACTTTCCGATTTAATACGCGAAATATTGGAGATTTCCATAGATTTGAGTTACTTTTGCGTAATATCGCTTGATTATGTCAAAGAAAGTTCACAAAACAAGTTCTTCTACCGGCAAGTTGCCGACTACTCGAATACCGAAAGTAAAGAAAACGGAGTTCGATAAAATGTTGCGTGCGACTATTAAGCCAACAAAGGGGAAAGGGAAATAAAAGAGCCACGAGGGGGAGAGGGAACAGTTCAAATATTTAGTCGTTTAATCATCAGCGAGAATTGCGTCTCCCGCGACAATGTTCACGAACACATTCTATACGCCCAAAACGTATGCGTGTGTACGCATTAACGTGGACGGGCTTGTCCACTCCACAAAAGAGCCGACTTGCCGATACTACAAAATATTTCTCATTCATTAGATACAAAAATTTAGATTACGGTTGAAGAAATATTGTCGTCGTACAAAGGCTCTCCCTCGTGGTTTTATCAAGAAAAAAGGCGACTTCACAGCCGCCAATTCCCGTAATCATTTTTGTATCTGCAGCAAAAGTAATACATTATTTTGCACAATGCAAACTTTTTACTAACTTTGTTGCAAGATATTGGCAAAATAGCCATATCGTTTGATGGCATTTAGGCTATTGTGTTCACGGTAAAACGACCAAATTTATACTACGAACATACAATAGGCACGATAAATGCCCACGCTCTATGCGTGGGTGTGCTTATGTTCGTATGGGTGCTTGGTCGTACCTTCCGTGAGTAAGTACGCCCACGTTTCTTTTTTGAGTTAAACGGTTGCCATCAATGGCAACGGCATATAGAATGCAAAATATGTTTAACTTAAAAATCAAAGATTATGAAAAATGTTTTTTATTTGATGTTGTTATGTGTAACTATTGTATGCTTGTCTTCGTGCTCAAAAGATGATGATGCAGAGTTTGCCGTAAATACCTTGTCTTATACCATTAAGCCAAACAAAACAACAAAAATTGATGGAATTGGGCTATCTAATATCTCTTGGAACTCCTCAAATGAGTTTGTTGCAACAGCAGTTAATGAAAAAATAACATCCGGATATGTTGGTGAATGCACTCTACAATATGGGAATGTTATGTTATCTGTTAATGTAAAACCCGAACACAATCTTTATACCGAACCGAAATTATCTTGGGGCGCAAGTTTGAGCAAAATTAAATCAGAAAACGGAACGCCCTATTATAGTAGTAACAGTTTGCTCATATATAAGTCAGGCAATAGTGCTGCTCCCTACAATGTATATATGTTTGAATCGGGTCGTCTATCTTCTATAGGCGTTATAGTTAATATGAGTTTATATCAAACGCTCATAGAATTTTTAACTGAAAGATATATGGTAACAGATGTAAGTTCTGCAAGTTACATTGCATCATTTATGCACATTTATGGCAAGAAATCTCAACCGAAAAGTGATTACTCTGTGGCCTTGGCATACGAAAATAATTTCAATGGCATATTAGTAGGTTATTTCAAAAGTTCCTCAACTAAATCCATTTGTTCAAATAATGAATTAAATGAAATGCTGAAACAATTAGAAGGCTTAAATTGATAAAAATAGGGCGCAGATTTTCTGCGCCCTTGATAACAAAATATTTTAATGTAACTTTGTATATAATTACCTAATATTATTATTTAATTGAATTTACAAATATACTTATTCATCTATCATATCTATAAACATTTGTATAGTTTCTTTTCTTGCTTGATATTCTGTATAAGCAGTATAAACAAAAAGACCTATAACAAAAATAATAAGTGATAATAGAATAATAATTAGTAACTGTATAATTTTTTTCATTATCTTTTAATTTTTGGGCAAAGATACTTATTTTTTTATAATATGCAAAAAAACCTTATAAAATAATGAAAGAAATAGAGATTATTGGCAGGGAAAAGAATTATCATAAATACAAGAAAAAGATAACGACTAATACAATTTTATCGAGATATCTAAAATATTTAAGCATAATATCAATGAAAAAGAATAAATTTAATAAATTTGCAAACAGTTATTACAAAGTAAATATATAAAGGAACAAAATATGCCTAACTTATCGGAACGAGCAATATTGATGCCATCTTCACCTATTAGAAAGCTGGCACCATTTGCTAATGAAGCCAAAGCCCGAGGAATTCACGTATACCATCTTAATATAGGTCAACCCGACCTTGAATCACCCGAGGTTGCAATTGAAGCAATAAGAAACATCGACAGAAAAATTCTTGAGTACTCTCCAAGTGACGGTTTTCTTTCGCTTCGCGAAAAATTGGTCGGATACTACGACCAATATCAGATAAAACTTAAAGCTGATGATATTATAGTAACTACCGGAGGCTCCGAGGCTGTGTTATTTGCATTTATGTCGTGTCTGAATCCCGGTGACGAGATTATTGTCCCCGAACCGGCATATGCCAACTATATGGCTTTTGCAATCTCGGCCGGTGCTGTTATTCGTCCTATACGTTCTACTATTGAGGAATCTTTTGCACTTCCTCCAATGGAAAGGTTCGAAGAACTTATCAATGAGCGTACACGTGGTATACTAATTTGTAACCCCAATAATCCCACCGGATACCTTTACACACGCACCGAAATGAACCGTATACGCGACCTTGTGAAAAAACACGATCTTTTCCTCTTTTCGGACGAGGTTTATCGTGAATTCATATACACAGGTTCGCCATATATTTCGGCGTGTCACCTCGAAGGAATTGAGGATAATGTCGTTCTAATAGACTCTGTATCAAAGAGATACTCGGAATGTGGAATTAGAATAGGTGCACTTATTACAAAGAACAAAACTCTGCGCAAGGCTGTTATGAAATTCTGCCAGGCTCGTCTGAGTCCTCCTCTCTTGGGTCAGATTGCAGCCGAGGCCTCTTTGGATGCACCACGTTCTTACGCTATCAATACATACGAGAAATATATCGAGCGACGTAATTGTCTTATAGACGAGTTGAACAAACTGCCGGGTGTCTACTCCCCCATTCCTATGGGTGCATTCTACACTGTGGCACGTCTGCCTATTGATGACAGTGATAAATTCTGCGAATGGTGTCTGTCGGAATTTAATTATGAAGGTGAGACTATTATGATGGCACCTGCATCGGGTTTCTACTCCGAGGAGGGATACGGCAAAAACGAAGTACGTATAGCGTATGCACTTGACAAGGCCGACTTGAAACGTGCTGTTTTTATATTGGGCAAGGCGCTTGAGCAATACCCCGGAAGAGTTGATTAATAACGATACTTCACCTATTTATTATAAGGTATATATACAAAAAAAAGTCACCCAACAGGTGACTTTTTTTGTATATGTATTATAGGATTACTCCTGAGGCATAAGTTTCTCTAACTCAGCAAGCTTATCATCCATATTCAGACGATAGTAGCACTGTGAGAGACCATTGAGCCAAAGATTCTGCTTATCGGGTGCGAGCTGACGAAGTTTCTCATAGAGAGGAAGTGCATCGCGATAGTAAGCATCGAGAATCTCCTTGTCTTTCTTCATCTTTGCCTTATCCTTAAGGTTTATAGATGTCTCGCTGTTGCTGAATTTCTGAGCCAACTGCAAGTAGCAGAGTCCAAGGTTACCAAGAGCACTCTCATAGTTGGGATCAACCTCAAGAGCCTTCTTGTACCATTCGATAGCCTCTTCTTGCTTCTCGTTCTGCTGGAGGATATAACCCTTTACGTATGTGAAGAGCGCGTTTCCGGGCTCACGTGCAATCATATCATCAGCAAACTTCATCAACTCGTCCTGCTGATTCTTGCTGTCATAGTACTGGATAAGTGACTGATAGAAATATACGTTTGCAGGATACTTTGCTGCACACTCTTTAAGTGTAGCAAGCCATGCTGTTGTATCGCCAAGGCTTACCAATGCCTGTGACTTGAACTCATAAGCTGACTCGGCATTTGCTGAATCCTGTACAGCAAGGTCGATGTGCTTGAGTACGAGGTCGTATTTCTCGAGACGCATACCGCAGAGTGATGCATAATAAGCACCCATTCTGTTAATTTCGGCAAGCTGCTCATTGCTGTTAAGGTTGAACTCTACGAGACGAGGATGCTCGGCCGATGTGATGAATGTATCGAACAGGTTAAATGCAAGATTAAAATCTTCCTCGTTGTAGAAGTGTGCACCTCCATTGAACAACTGATTGCGGTTCTCATAGAGAATCTTCTTAATCTGCTCGGTATACTGAGGCTTTACCTTACCCTTTTCATTGGGAGTATTATCGAGTTTGTCGCACAATGTAAGGTGCTCGAAGATATCGTAGCAATAACGATAGAGCTTATTTGCATCGAAGCTCTTATTCTCTGCACGCTTAAGATTCTCCTGATTTACAATAGCCAGCTTTGCATTTGCAAGTACATACCAAAGATAAGGTTCATTGGCAACAAGTGCCTTGTGGTCGCCCTCAAGGGCAGGCTTGAGTGCGTTGATAGCTCCTGCGGGATCGTTAAGAATAGACTTCTCGGCATCGGCAATAAGTCCCATAAGAGCCTTTTTCTGTCTCTTCTGATTCTTTAACTCCTCCTTTGACAATCCCTGACCGAAAGCAACGGCTACGGCAAGCATCAAAGTTACTGATAACAATAATTTCTTCATCATAGTCTTAAAATTTTAATTATTAGTCAATCGTTTGTTTATTTTAGTTCTCGCTATTCTCGATGTCTACAACCGGTTGGTCGGCATTTGTGTTCCCTGTATTTTCGATGTTTTCTTCGACCTCCTCTTCACGTGTAACTTTGCATACCGAACCTATGCAATCGTTCTTCTTTGTGAGATTGATGATGCGGACACCTTGTGTGGCACGGCCTTGTACGGGAATCTGGTCGACACCTGTGCGGATTGTTATACCCGACTTATTTATAATCATAAGGTCGTTATCGTCGTTCACATCCATTACAGCAACAAGCGAACCTGTCTTTTCGGTTACATTCAAGGTCTTGACACCCTTGCAACCACGACCGACTATAGGATACTCTTCGGGGTTAGAACGCTTACCGTATCCCTGCTCCGAGAGCACCAGGATACTGTGGTCGGCCTCGTCTTTAGGCAATACAATCATACCTACAATCTCGTCATTCTCGTCAAGTGCCATACCTTTTACTCCTGTTGCGGTACGTCCCATTGCACGTACGGTGCTTTCGTTGAAACGAACAGCCTTACCATTGCGGTTGGCAAGAATGATGTCACTATTGCCATCGGTAAGTGCAACGCCTATTACACGGTCGTCATCACGTATGCTTATGGCAATGATACCGTTTGCACGCGGACGAGAATACTGCTCAAGGCTTGTCTTCTTTATTATACCCTGCTTGGTGCAGAATACGATATTATGGCTCTCGATGAAATTCTTGTCAGCAAGGGTCTTTACACGTACAAAGGCATTAACAGCGTCATCCGACTCGATATTTAGCATATTCTGTATTGCGCGTCCCTTTGAGTTCTTGTTGCCCTCGGGAATCTCATACACCTTAAGCCAATAACACTTTCCTCGCTGTGTGAAGAAGAGCATTGTATTATGCATTGTAGCAGTGTATATATACTCGATAAAGTCGCTGTCACGTGTGTCGCTACCCTTTGAACCTACTCCGCCACGCAACTGACTGCGATACTCGGTAAGAGGTGTACGTTTAATGTAACCCATGTGCGATATGGTTATAACCATCTCGTCATCAGCATAGAAATCCTCGGGGTTGAATCCCTCAGAAGCACTATAGTCGATGCGACACTTACGATCGTCACCATATTTCTCTTTAACCTCGGCAAGCTCGTCTTTCATTACCTGCTTGCACAGCTCGTCATTCGAGAGTATCTCATTGTAATATGCAATCTTCTGCTGAAGTTCGTCATACTCGGCATGCAGTTTGTCCTGGTTGATACCGGTCAGCTGTCCCAAGCGCATCTCGACAATGGCATTTGCCTGAATCTCACTGAGCGAGAAACGCTCGATAAGAGCCAATTTTGCATCGGCCGGTGATTTTGCAGCCTTGATGAGTCGTACAACCTCGTCGATATTATCTGATGCAATGATAAGTCCCTCTATGATGTGTGCACGCTCCTGTGCTTTACGCAAATCGTATTGTGTACGACGTATTACAACCTCATGACGATGCTCTACAAAGTTTGAGATACAGTCTTTGAGTGAAAGCAGACGTGGACGACCGTGAACAAGTGCAATACAGTTCACACTGAACGATGTCTGAAGAGCACTCATCTTATAGAGTTTGTTCAGTATGACATTGGCATTTGAATCGCGCTTAACATCTATTACAATGCGCATTCCCGACTGGTCCGACTCGTCGTTGATATTAGATATTCCCTCTATCTTCTTTTCATTTACCATAGAGGCAATATCCTTTATAAGTTCCTCCTTATTTACATTATAAGGAATTGCTGTAACTATTATTTTCTCGTGGGAGGCTGCCTCTTCAATCTCGGCAACTGCACGCATAATAACTCTGCCACGGCCTGTCTCGTATGCCTCGCGGACACCGCCAAGCCCAAAGATGTCACATCCTGTGGGGAAATCGGGGGCCTTGACATACTGCATAAGGCCGTCGGTGTCAATCTCGGGATTGTCAATAAATGCTATACTTGCATCAAGAACTTCACTTAGGTTATGAGGGGGAATATTTGTAGCCATGCCCACCGCAATACCCGATGAACCATTTACCAAAAGGTTAGGTATACGTGTAGGAAGCACCGTAGGCTCTACAAACTCATCGTTATAGTTAGGTACAAAGTCTACTGTTTCTTTCTCAAGATCCTCGGCCATCTCCTCACCAATCTTCTTCAAACGCGCCTCGGTATAACGCATAGCAGCAGGAGCATCTCCGTCAATAGAACCAAAGTTTCCCTGTCCGTCGATAAGCGGATAACGCATAATCCAATCCTGTGCCATACGAGTCAATGCACCATAAACCGATGAATCGCCATGGGGGTGATACTTACCAAGCACATCACCAACTGTACGTGCCGATTTCTTATGCGGCTTATCGGATGTATTTCCAAGCTCCCTCATACCATACAAAATACGGCGCTGAACAGGCTTGAGTCCGTCGCGAACATCGGGCAAAGCACGTTGCACAATAACCGACATTGAGTAGTTGATGTAAGCGGTGCTCATCTCTTCCTCAACATTGACTTTTATAATTCTGTCGTTGTCAATCATTTAATTTACTTTATTTTTTACAATTAATTTACAATGTGTTTTTCCTATAAAACAATGTAAAATTACGCAAAAACGACGATTCTGACAAACATTTTAAGAATTATTACCATTAAATTAAGTAAAAATAGCCTTATTAGCCTCTAAAACGGCCGCTAAGAGGAGATAGCCTTAAAATCGTTCTCCGAGGATGCACAGAAAACATTTAAAATACCAAACTTATTCACTTTTATTTGCCACGTTTTTATGGTGTTCAAAATAAAAGTCCTATCTTCGCACAGCAGAATCTCCGGCAGGTCAGATAAACTGAATATATACACAAAACTGCAATTTACAAAATTAAATTATATTATGCGCGTAGATATCATTACCACATTTCCCGAGATGATGGAGAGTTTTTTCAATACCTCTATCCTCGGTCGTTCACAACGACACGGATACACCGAAATTCATTTACATAATTTACGAGATTATACAAATGACAAGCACAGACGCACCGATGATTATCCATTTGGAGGTTGCGCAGGCCTTGTTATGAAAATTGAGCCTATTGACAACTGTATATCATCGCTTAAAGCAGAAAGAGAGTACGACGAAGTCATTTACACCTCGCCCGACGGCGAAGTTTTCAATCAACCTATGGCAAACAGCCTGTCAATGGCCCAAAATCTTATATTTTTGTGTGGTCACTACAAAGGTATCGACCATAGAATTAGGGAGCACTTGATTACTAAGGAGATAAGTATAGGTGACTATGTTTTAACGGGTGGCGAATTGGCTGTATCTGTAATATGCGATGCTATCATTCGCCTTATTCCCGGTGTTATATCAGATGAAACTTCGGCTCTTTCCGACTCATTTCAGGATAATTTGCTTGCGCCACCGGTTTACACACGCCCTGCCGAGTATAAAGGATGGAAAGTACCCGATATTTTGCTCTCGGGACATGAAGCAAAGATACGTCAATGGGAGTTTGAGCAGTCAATGGAACGCACCAAGCGCCTTCGTCCCGATCTTTTAAAATAAATAAAATAACTTTACACGCACAAATGTAAATTTACAAATATATCATTGTAAAATCAATATAGTAAACATAAGTAAAACAGACTATTTTCCAAATAATTTTCAGTATATTTGTTTATTGTTTATTAGCAATTATATTATATACAATTAAAAGGTTTACCCTCTTAATAGAAGGTAAACCTTTTAATATTTGAAGACTCGATAGGTTTATACCTCTAAAGCACCTATAAGCTCATCTATAGAATTCATCTTATGGCGTACAAGATAATCCTCGATATAATCGACAATCTCACTTGTCACGGCAGGATTCATAAAGTTTGCAGTTCCGACCTCAATAGCCGTTGCTCCAGCAAGCAAAAACTCTATAGCGTCCTTACCCGTTGTAATACCTCCAATACCCACAACAGGAATCTTTACAGCCTTAGCAACCTGCCACACCATCCTCAGTGCTATGGGCTTTACCGCAGGTCCACTCATTCCACCTGTTATGGTAGAGAGCAACGGACGGCGCTTCTCGGAGTCTATTGCCATACCTAACAACGTATTAATCAATGATACACTATCTGCACCTGCACCTTCCACCGCACGAGCAATTTCGGTAATGTCAGTGACATTAGGAGAGAGTTTTACAATAAGCGTCTTAGGATAGGCCTTGCGGACAGCCGATACAACTTCGGCTGCCGACTGTGGATGTACGCCAAATGCCATACCTCCCTGCTTCACGTTTGGACAAGAGATATTAAGCTCTATTCCGGGGATATTATCAAGCGCTGCCACCTTCTCGGCACACGCAACATAATCCTCGATACAAGCACCCGAAACATTTACTATTACATTTGTATCAAGATTCTTTAATTGAGGATATATGTTTGCAGCAAAGTAGTCTACACCCTTATTCTGAAGCCCAACCGCGTTAAGCATTCCAAGAGGAGTCTCAGCACTGCGAGGATAAGGATTGCCCTCACGCGCGTTAAGGGTTGTACCCTTTACTATAAAGCCACCTAATTTATTCAAATCGACAAAATCGGCAAATTCAAGGCCATAACCGAATGTTCCCGAAGCAGTCATTACCGGGTTTTTAAGATTCAACCCACCTATTTTTACATCTGTCTTTACCATTTTAATTCATCTATTGAAAATACAGGACCATCAGTACAAACACACTTATGCCCGCTTGTCGTATCCTCGACACAGCAGAGACAGGCACCAAGACCACATGCCATTTTATTCTCGAGTGAAGCCTCACAAGGTATTCCTTTCGCCCTGGCATACTTTGCCACAGCCATCATCATAGGCTTTGGACCACAGGTGTATATATAATCAAATTTTTCTTCGAGCATAGTATGATTGGTTACAAAACCTTTCTCTCCAAGTGTACCATCTTCGGTTGTATACTCGACACGACCAAGTGCCTCGAACTCGTTACGACGATATAAATCCTTGGCCGAACGCGCACCTATAAGTATGGCAAAATCGCGTCCTAAGCGCTTCAACTCCTGAGCAAGACCATACAATGGTGCCGAACCTACACCTCCACCAACGAGAAGCATACGGACATTCTCATCAGAGGGTATAGTAAAACCATTACCAAGAGGAAGCAAAACATTTACCTTAGCACCCTCCTTCAGCGAAGCAAGCCAACGGGTACCGTCACCTACAACCTGCACAAGAAAACCTATCTCATTACTCTCGGCATCGAAGCTATGAATAGATATAGGACGACGAAGCATCACAGTGGGTGTTTCATCGATACGAAGCTCGGCAAACTGCCCCGGACGGCAGGCAGGCAATGGCTTACTGTCGGTCATCACCAACAGTACACACGAAGCATTAAGTTCGTGCATCTCTTTAATAGTTAAGTCGACAAGAACTTTTTTCATAGAATAGCTATTTCATTTTTTGTTTTATAGCCGCTAATATAGCACAAATTTATCAAGGGATTACTATTTTGGCCTGTTTTTTACACTCCACACCTATTTAATTATAAAAGCAGATGCCCCGAAACAAGACATCTGCACTTCACATACTACATTATTAAGCTATTTTTCGGGATACAATATCTCATAGGTACCATCACTGTAAAACACCCGTATCTCTTTTATACGACGAACCTGTTCTGCTGCCACTGTTCGTTGCGTAGTAGTACGACGTTGTGACGACTGAGGAGCCTTAGTTACGGTCCCTTTCTGCTGTCGTGAATCATCTACACGTGGCTTATCGAGCTTTGCAGCAGGCTTTACCGGCTGTTGATACATAGGAGCAGGAGACGATTGTTCCGACTCGCCATATTGCATAAAGAGATTCGCCTCTTCAACAACAGCCGGCTCTTGCGAAGACTCTTGTTGCATAGGTGATGAGAAATCGGGCTGTTTACCAACGCCCAACATCAGCCATTGAATATCGACTTCAGGGAACACCATTGCAACTTTTTGCAACACCTCGAGGCTCGGTTTATTTCTACCACTAAGTATATGAGAGACCGAAGCCCTTGGTATACCGGTCTTTTCGGCAAACTGCGACGGTGTAAGACCGTAGCCATTCATTATAAATTCTATACGTTCACGCTCATTCATATTTTATGCATTTATAAACTTATTACAAATGTTTACCCAAGATATTGCACAAATGTAGCCAATATTTTTTACATACACAACAAAGAAAAGAAATATAAAATTCGCAAATAAGAATGCGCAAATCTTTCAATACAAAAGTAAACACACTTTTGTAAATAGGGAAGAGCAAAGTAGACGTATAAACTAACTGAGAATACTTACTATGTATAGAAAAAAGGCTTTACATATAATTTAATTCAACATATTTGCGCTAAAATATTGATATACGGCATTATACGACATAAAACATACCTGTTTTAAGCGAAATATACATAAAATCAGCAAAAAGGAGGCATTTGTGTTAAAGTAAAACAACCTATAAATAATCTTAATTAATTGATTTACAATGTATAAATATCATACAATACACATTGTATACTTTTTGCATACAGAAAATGAGCGACCTCAACCCGCAATTAACAACAATTAACATTTACAAAAAGCAAACAAGGAAATACATTTCTACCTTCTCTATATAATTTACATTTACACTATACACAATTAATATATAATAAATCAACGATGCAGGCAAAGTAAACAATATAATATAGAGACAAGAAAGAAATATTACATTTGTAAATCTGTAAAATATGTATAATTTATTATTTATGATATTGAATAGAAATTTTTCAATCAGATTATTAATAGAAAATGCGCCTAAAGTCGAAAAATCAGGAAAATTCGACTAATCTACAAAAGTAAACAGCAATATTAAAATCTCGAGAGTTATAAAATGAGATAATCACCTATAATACAAATACTTACGCCCTATTTTCATATCACAGATTTTTCTCAAAATAGAAAAATTAGAAGAAATCCCTCACTTCACACCGAAATGAGGGATAAAAAAGCATTAAAGTCTGATTAATGCATAATTTTATAAAGCAGTTCTCGCATAATCTCTCCGTCGGGGACAGTTGCACCTTCGGCACCTTTTGTTTGCGCATCGGCTAGACGAATGAGATGAAGAATCTCCATTACATGAAGCGCCCTGTAATTTCTCATCGCCTTAACATAGTCGGCAACGCCCCATTTTAGACCAAGAAAATCACCTACACCATGCTCACTCTTATCGGGAGCATAATATGCCATCATCAGATTTGAAAAGAAACTGAATAAAAGTGCCAATGTCATCTGTATCGGGTTCTTTTTGGGATTCTGAGCAAAATAATTGATAATTCGATTGGCCTTATATATGTCTTTATTTATAATTGCATTCTGTAGCTCGAAATTATTGAATTCTTTGCTGATCCCGATATTCTCTTCTACCACTTCGGGACTTATGAGCTTGTTTTCATTTGTTAATACAATAGTAAGCTTATCAATCTCACTTGCCATACGTATAAGATCTACTCCAACCGACTCGGCAAGCATCATAACTGCCTTACCATCAATGGCAAGCCCCTTTTCACGTACGTAACCGGTGATGAATGCAGGAAGTTTGTCCTCACGAATTTTCTTTGAATCGAGAACTACACCAAGTTTGTCAAGTTCGGATGCTACTTTTTTACGTTTATCCAACGAGCCATTCTTATGTGCAAATACCAAGATTGTTGACAGCTGAGGTGTTCGCACATAATTCACAAGAGCATCAATGTTTTTCAACATTTGCGCCTCTTTGACAATGACGACCTGATGTTCGGCCATCATAGGATAACGTCGTGCTGCCGATATTATAGTCTCAATATCGGTATCCATTCCATAGAAGACAGTGAGGTTGAATTCCTTCTCAATATCGGTAAGTACATCATTAGCAATATAATCGGTTATACGATCGGTATAAAAGCCCTCTTCGCCCATAAGATAATAAACCGGATGATAGACACCCGACTTAAGTTCAGAAAGAATTGATTCGTATGTATATTTTGCCATTTTTAAACTTTTTTCGTTATCTTTGCGCTAAAGTGCGAAAATAGAGACTCATCTCGCTCATTTGCACTATTTGCGTGTCGCAAAGATAGTGCAAAAAATGCATAAAACAAATAACATAAAACAATGCAACAGTTAAACCTTCCGGGATACAATGCGGTTATATCCGAGAAAGAGGGTAAGCCGGTTATTTTTGATAATCTGAGGCATATTTATGTTGCTCTGACACCTGAGGAGTGGGTAAGACAGCACTTTATACATTACCTTATCGAGCAATACGGCTACCCTGCTACACTTATGGCAAATGAAACAAGCATAACCTTGAATAACACTCACCGCCGGTGCGACACAGTTGTATATGACCGTTCTCTTCGACCTCGAATGATTATAGAATACAAGGCACCGACAATCAAAATAGATTCAAAAGTTTTTGCACAGATATCGCGTTACAACCTTGTTCTACGTGTCGATTACCTTGTTATAAGCAATGGACTTCAGCATTACTGCTGCAAAATGGATTATGCAAACAATAAATATGAGTTTTTACAGACGATACCACCCTACCAAGAGTTATCAAAGATATAACATACTATCTATTAAAGAATTATGCTGCTCAATTGAGCAGCATAATTCTTTAATATTATTATCGCCAGTCGGTTTTCTCCTGCATCAACGGGAATGCCTTACGCATCTTTGCAACCATTTCGGGATTGATATCACCCGAGGCGCTTCCCTGACTTTTTGAACGGCATCCACCGAGTTTCTCGCCATAAGGACTTAAGACTACGCTATGCCCCACATAGTTACCATACTCGTCGACACCCACACGATTAGAGGCTGCAACATAACACTGGTTTTCTATTGCACGTGCACGTACCAAGGTATCCCAAGCAAGAATACGACTCTCGGGGAAGTTGGCCGAAATTAACAGTAAATCATATCCCTGATCGTTATGCAGGAATAACGGAAAACGGAGGTCGTAACATATTGCCGGACGGATGCGTAGTCCGCGCCACTCCCAAACAGTACGCTCGCTACCCGGAGAATATACCAGATTCTCGCCACTGTACTCGAACAAATGTACTTTGTCATAATGTCCGAGAACTCCTTCGGGGGTTACAAAATACATTCTGTTGTAGTATTTCCCGTTCTCTTGGGTCATTACGGTGCCGGCAATTGCGGCATCGTATCTCTTTGCCCACTCCATCATACGCTGCACTGTTGCACCGTTTACCTCTTCGGCAACTCCCTGTGGCTGCATGCAGAATCCTGTCGAACACATCTCGGGGAAAAGGTAAATATCTGAATGGGGTGCTTTCTCGAGCAACTCGCCCATGTGTCGCAAGTTGGCCGGAATGTTTTTCCAAACTATATCTTGCTGTAATACTGTTATCTTCATAATATGGTCATTTTTACATTTTCTTTAAAAGTGGGATTCACAAAGTGCATCCCTGCGCTGCCGCGGGCATCAAAGAGTGGGATTCACAAAGTGCATCCCTGCGCTGCCGCAGGCATCAAAGAGTGGGATTCACAAAGTGCATCCCTGCGCTGCCGCGGGCATCCTTTGCAATATTTCAAACAAAAAAAGCCTCAAGTAAACTTGGGCTTTTCTTTGTTCGAAATATTGCGGAAAGAGTGGGATTCAAACCCACGGTACGGCAAAGCCGTACGCCGGATTTCGAGTCCGGTCCATTCGATCACTCTGGCATCTTTCCAATAAATTCGGTGCAAAAGTAGTGAAAACTTCACTAAAACAAAAGAAAAAACTGTTTTTTTATTCAAAAAAAATATTTCAACTCTAATCGGCTATTACCTTCATAATACACTCGGCACAATCGAATTGCAAACGGAATCTGCGCCCATCTCCCGAAACAAGGTAGAAAGGTTCTTTATAGGTGTGCCTCTCGCCACTCTTGATACACCATCCGAGACTATACTTTATACAGTGTTTGCAATACATTATCGGCACTCCAACAACAGGGGCAATCTCAAAGGCCGGAGATATTTTTCCTACCGAATGACGACTATAAAACATACGGGCCAGAGAATTTGAAACATTGCCCACATAACTCAACTCATTCTCGATATATGGATGCGAAGTCGGGACAATCACCGATTCTGCCTGAACATATTGCTTGCTATGAGCATCAAGAAGCATTTCACATAATTTACGCCGCATATCCGACAAAAGGGAGGATGGTACAAACCACTCCTTGGAAAGATTTACATCTACCCTATCTGCAACAAAAGGAGTATTACCCCACTTACTTAATTGATTCTTAATGTTTTCACTCTGAGGTTTACGTGCTTCATCCTTTGCAAAGGGCATCGACAGAGTCACCGTAACACCGCTTTCATCCTTTGCCGATAGGACAAAGCCATCGACACTCTCTCCAAATTCAAGTACAAGGGATAGACGACGTGGAGTATTGGGACGGGAGAGTTCGCGCTCAAAAGCAATATCGGAGTTGCGGTACAACATTGCACCGGGAAAAAGCGGCGGCATACTTTGAGGGAAAATACGTGTACCCTCTACTTTATTTATTCGAAATCCATGCAGTTGGCCATCACTTCCTATAAAACAGGCTCCATCACCATTATTGAATTCTACTCCATTCTGCATAGTAAAAAACTGCCGAGAGACTACTCTGACGAGTCCCATAGGTTCTCCTATTGACTTTGGGGTATCAAAAGAGGCAATATTGCTTCGGTCACCCGATAGAAAATAATCGGTAAAGCCTCTATTAAAGCTCTTAAGTGGCGAGGGAGTGAACTGCTGTTCTATATATCCATACGAAGCACGAACATATTCGGTGCGACGCAACAATATCTCATCTATCAATTTTCGATAGTGAGCTGTAATATTCTTCACGTATGATATATCCTTTAAACGTCCCTCAATTTTAAATGATACAACACCTGCATCCATCATCTGCTCTATGTAATTGCTGCGGTTCATATCCTTAAGCGACAGAAAATGCTTCCGACGAGATACCACATTGCCATCAGCGTCCACAAGGTCGAAAGGCAAACGACAGAACTGTGCGCACTCACCACGATTGGCACTGCGTCCGAAACAGTGTTGCGAGGCATAACAGCGGCCACTGTAGCTGACACAAAGTGCTCCGTGTACGAATGCTTCAATCTCTACTCCGGGTACCTCATTATGGATAGCCGAAATTTCTTGGAGTGACAACTCACGTGCCAATACCACACGAGGAAGCCCTGCTTTATGCAAAAAAGAAACCTTCTCGGGAGTACGGTTGTCCATCTGTGTACTCGCATGCAAAGGAATAGGAGGAATATCCATCTCTAAAATGCCTAAATCCTGTATTATCAGCGCATCAACACTAATTGAATAAAGTTTTTCTATAAGCAATTTAACATCAGAAATATCATCCTCGCCTATTATAGTATTAAGTGTAACATACACCTTTGCACCAAAAATATGAGCATAATCTACAAGACTCTTTATATCTTCGAGTGAGTTACCCGCAGCCTGACGAGCGCCATAACTGCCAGCACCGATATATACAGCATCGGCTCCATTATCAATAGCAGCAATGCCTGTCTCGGCATTGCGTGCAGGCGCAAGAAGCTCTATTTCAATTGGTTTACGCAACATTGTCCTAAAAATTTCGGTTAATTAGCGCGAAGATACATAAAAAATAGGGGACCTAAGTATTGAAAAGAAAAATATTTAAAAAAATATCTCACATTTTGACACCATATAAACTATTTTTATTACATTTGCAGAAGAGGTTTTGCCATAATAGTGCAAAAAGTTGATTATAAGGCATATAAGCCCAAACCTATGCATTAAACCTACAATATGAAAAATTTAGAACAACATATAGTGCATCTTATCGCACGCCATAATTGCGTTATAATACCCGATTTCGGAGCATTTTTGGCACACAGCGTACCTGCACACTACAACATCGAGGAACAGACATTCATGCCACCCCACCGCACTTTGGGATTCAATCCTCAGGTAAAGGTAGATGATGCGTTACTCACATCACAATATATGAGCGCTCACAGTCTTTCATACGAGGCTGCTACGGCTATGTTGCACAACGATATACTCTCACTTAAGCGTACCCTTTCACGCAAAGGCAGTGTACGTTTCGGAGAGTTGGGCACATTCTCGATGAATATTAACAGTGAAATTACTTTCGAGGCAGCGACAAACAGCATAGACGACCCCGACAACTATGGTTTAGTACCACTGCAAATAGCTCAAATTCACGAGATTGAAGAGCGCACAATTACTATAAAACGTCGTGACATAAGCAAATATGTTGCTGCAATAGCCGCAATTATACTTACATTCATATTTGTAACTCCTATAAGCGAGCAGGCGTTCGAGAATAGCATAAAAGCCTCAATGGGTAACTTTGCCTCGTCCGAGCAAATTTCCATGATGCAACAACTGACTTCCGAGGCACCACATCAGGTATCAAGCCAAACGGAATGCGAAATATCGCCCATAGATTTCTCAAAAACTAAAGCCAAAGAGAGCAAGAAAGAGGAACAACCCATCATTGCAAATTCGCAAACAAATGATTATCAATCAGTTGCATCGCCGCCGAAAGAGATTAACAGCGGCAATACAACCATTATGCCATCTGCAATTCATCCAACAACAAACAACATAAAAGAACCTTTGAGCAGTGACACTGCCCAAAAAGAGAGTGCCGATGAAGAGACAGCAATTAAATTCCATATAATTGTTGCAAGTTCACCCAATGCCGATAATGCACAATTGGCTATTAAGGAGCTGAGCCTCAAAATGGAATCGGAATACAAGGTTATAGTATGCGGTAAACGCCACCGCGTGGCAGTTGCAACATACATAACCGAGAAAGAAGCTCTCGACAATCTACCAACGATACAGGCTACATTCCCCGATGCCTGGATACTCAACAATTAATGATTAAAGGATGAAAAGAGTAACTTGTCCCAAATGCGACCACCCTATTGTATTCGATGATAACGGCTACCCCGAAGGAATGGTCCTCGTATTTGAGTGCGACCATTGCCGCAAGAGTTTCACTATCAGAATAGGTGAAAAAGAGGAAGAGGCTCCCGAACAAGACTTTGGGCATTTAGTAGTAATAGAGAATAAGTTCTGCTTTAAGCAAACGTTACAACTGACTGAGGGCGACAATGTTATAGGAAGATATAACAAAGGTACGGTAATATCACACCCCATTGAGACACGCGACCCGAGCATGGATCGTCGCCACTGCATTATAAACGTTAATCGCAACGGAGCAGGCGAGTTAGTTTACACAATACGCGACAATCCGAGTGTCACAGGTACATTTGTCATGAACCGCATATTGGGCGACCGCGAGAGATTACGCATAGAGGATGGTGCAATAATAACACTTGGTGCAACAACACTTATACTACATACGCCCGATGGCGAAGAGTAAGACTATTTAAAATGATACGATTCGATTCTGATTATATCGAGGGAGCACATCCCTCGATTCTTGATGCTCTTGTAAGAACCAATTTCGACCAAACAGCAGGGTACGGCGAAGATTCATATTGCGAGCAAGCACGTGAAACAATCCGCCGACACTGTTCAGATAACACATTGGGAGTACAATTCCTTGTTGGAGGAACCCAAACAAACGTAACGGTAATTGATGCACTTCTACGCAGCTATCAGGGTGTCATATCTGCCGAAAGCGGACACATAAACGTACATGAGACAGGTGCTCCCGAGGCTACAGGACACAAGGTAATAGCAATACCAACCAACGATGGCCGACTTTTGCTTAAACAGATAAAAGACTGTTTCGAAAGCCATTGGAACGACCATGCCCACGAACATACCGTACAACCGGGAATGGTGTATCTATCGTTCCCTGCCGAGAACGGACTCATATATAGCAAAAAGGAGCTTACAGATATTTCGGAGTTCTGTCACTCAAACGGTTTATACCTCTTTATTGATGGAGCACGTATGGGTTACGGCCTGCAGGCCGAAGGGTGCGACGTAACACTTGCCGACTTTGCCCATCTGTGCGATGCATTCTATATTGGTGGAACAAAGGTGGGTGCCCTATTTGGCGAGGCTGTTGTATTCAGTGACAAAGAGATGCAACGCAGTTTCCGATATTCAATTAAACAGCACGGTGGAATGTTGGCAAAAGGCCGTCTGTTGGGTATCCAATTTCAAGAGCTTTTGAAAGATGGAGATAATTGCCTCTACTTTACCCTTGCCCGACACGCTGATATTCAAGCTATGCGAATACGCCGAGCATTTCAGGCTAAAGGAATAGAATTTTGGAACGATTCAGTCACCAATATGCAGTTTCCTTTGTTGTCAAAGGTGCAACAAGAGATTCTGAGTAAGGATTTTGCCTTTGAATATTGGGGTAAGTACGACGATAAACGCGATATTGTACGTTTCTGTACAAGTTGGGCTACACGCAGTGAGTCGGTAGATGCACTATGCAATGCAATAGAGAAACTATAAGAAACAAACGATGCAGAACCAACGAATAGAGAAGGTACTACAGTATCTTAACGAGAAAGGGATAGAACACACCTGGTATACACATGAAGAGGCTCCAACAATTGAGATAGCACGTACCCAGTGGCGCAACGACGGTTCTAAGCATTGTAAGAACCTCTTTTTCCGTAACCACAAGGGAAATAGACACTACCTTGTTGTACTCGATTGTGAGCAGGAGCTTGATATTCACGACCTCGAAAAACGTTTGCATCAGGGAAAGCTCTCTTTTGCCTCGCCTCAACGCATGGAACGCTATCTTGGTCTACAACCCGGTTCGGTATCCCCCTTTGGACTTATAAACGACTATGATAATCACGTGCATCTGTTTCTCGATGCAAATTTAAAGAATCATCAGTCACTCAGTTTTCATCCCAATGACAATCATGCAACAGTGGTAATCTCGCAAAGCGAATTTATGCGCTATCTGACCGAGGTGGGTAACAGCTACGAATTTATCGAGTTGTACTGATAACCACAGCCCAAAGCAATAAGCCCGGGCAATCAAGAATCGCCTATACAAGACCGGTAAATTATTTTTGCCGGTAATTTTATTTGACCAATATGAACATCAATGCTGCTGAAGCACAAAGAATGCTATTACGGGAATTGCAGCAAAAGTACCATAAAGCACCATCAGCAACAGGTGGATATCCGATACAAGATAACCGCTTTTTGTGTATTGTGTAGAAATCCAGTCTCGTCCACCGGCATTTCGTATCTTATTACATATAAACTTATAGAGTTTATACATAAACCCTCCTGTTATCACACCTACAATAATACCTCCAAGAATATCTCCCGGATAATGTACACCTAAATATATTCTTGAATAACAATTTATCATTGCCCAGATAAATAAAGAGAATGATAATGCCTTGTTTCGCATCAACAACATTATAAATGTGGCTATTCCAAACGAGTTTGCAGCATGACTCGACATAAAGCCGTATGCTGCACATCTATAGCCATTTACAACATCAACTATATACATCAGTTCGGGGTCGCGTGTGGGACGGAACCTTTCGAACAGTGGCTTGCATATTGTCGATGTCACTCCATCGGTAATAACAAAAATCAAAGTAATTGTTACCAACAGTATAAGGAATGTCTTTATGTTATTGTTCTTTATAAGCACATACAACAATATGACTGCTAAAGGTATCCACACCATCGTTGTGGTATAAACGGTCATACAGCCATCCCAGAACAGCGATTCACTGCCGTTCAATGTAAGTAGCAGATATTTATCTGCCTCTATGAGTTTTTCAAAATCAAACATTCCCCTTTTTAAATAGTACTTATCAAATAATCTCGAGTGAACTTGCAGGCACCCAACCCACGGTACCATCTTCGAGCTCAATCTCTTTCCACTCTTTCATAGAATCATCGCACACTTTTACCTTACGTCCCTCATGTATCACAAAAAGGCTGGTTCCCGAGTTGTCAGGAGTACTCTTTGCCGTAACAGTGGGCGACATTACTATTGCCATATCTCTTGAAGTGAGGTTAGAATAGTGGCTCATTGCTGCATAATTTGAAAACAGAGTAATAATAAGCATCAATACCGAGCATCCCATAGCTGTCTTACGTAATGCAACAGACTTTCCAAAGAATAGCAAAAGCAACATTATAAGCATGACCACAAACGAACCTATCGCAATATAAGCCCAACTGCCCATACTTGCAATATTCAAAAGGCCCTCTATCCACTCGGTCAAAAATAGTCGGAAGCCCTCATCTACTTTATCCACAGCCTTGCTCCGTGCAAGTTCAAGATTAAAACGTATGTCATTGTCCGATGGGTCGAGTTGCAGAGCACGTTCATAGTTTAGTATTGCCTTTCCTATCTCCGATGACTTGTAATAGGCATTTCCAAGATTATAATATACCTCGGGAGCTATACCCTGATTGGCAAGAAGAGCTTCGTACACCTCTATTGCAGCCGGATAGTCGCCTTTTGCGTATGCACTATCACCTATTTCCTTATTTATGGTACCCACCTGAGCTGTTGAGACACAGGGGATAAGCATCAGTAAAAAATATATGATTGATTTCATATTCTTTATTTCTTTATTGTATTCTCCATTTTGCCTATTATATCCATTGCCTTTTTGTAGACATTATCCATAGCCGCAGCAGCATCTCCGGGAGCATAACGGGCAAACTCACACTCGTTAAGGATGGCTTCGAGTTCTGCTATAATCTCGGCACTAACCTGTTTGGCCGAAAGTTCGACAGCAACATTATCTTTAGTAAGACGAGATACCGGAATATTAAGTTTATCACTCAAATATCCCCATAAGGCTTTAAGAATCTCATCGTAGAATTGTTCCTTATTGTTCTCTTTTAACAATTTCTGCGATACTTTCAAGCGCTTCACTGCTATACGGTTGGCTTTCTTTGTACGTAATCCCGATATATCGGCATTATCTCGCATCTGTTTGTGGTACAACATTATACATATTACAAATAGCAGTAGAGGAACAATATAGCAAAGCCAATATATTGTAGATGCAAAGAAATATTCATCTTTTTTCTGCAGTTTGGCATCGCCTGCTTTCATGTAACGAATGTCTTGACCAAGCATTTTAAGCTCCTCTTTGCTGACAAAGGATGCAACTGTCTCGTTACTACCCTCTTTGCCCTTTGCTACATTCAGTGTATAGCTCTCGGTCTCTATAGTCTTATACTCTTTGCTCTGGGTATCGAAATAAGAGAATTTCAGTGCCGGGATTGTGTACTCGCCCGGTTGACGGGGAATAGCAAGATACTCTATAACTTTCTCGCCCTGGAATCCCTGATTTGTAAGTTTAAAACGGTTCTCAATCTTTGGGTCATAAAGTTCGAAACTCTCGGGGAACTCAATCTCGGGAGTCTTGATGAGTTTCATATTGCCCACACCCGAAATAACCAGACGCAACGTTACCGCCTCGTTTGCTTTCAGCTCATTAGTGCTTAATGAGGATTTTACATTGAAACGTCCCACACCACCCGAAAATCCAGCCGGTTTGCCCGAAGGAAGCGCATTAACATTCAATTTCAGGGGTGCGGTGCGCAGTTTCTTCTTCACATCAATATATCTTGAACCTCCATTGAAGAAGAAGTCAAACGGGTCACCACCCTGCATTCTTGTCTCCATTGCCGCTACTGCGTCGAACTCTATCGACGGAATAATAATCTCGCCACTTTTCTGTGGAAAGAGTACAAACTGCTGCCAGGTATAAACAGCATAATTGCGGCCGTTATAATGCTCGATATCGGCATTCTTATTCTGTGGGAGGTCGACACTCTGCAATACACAATCTTTAATATCTATATTGGGAGTATTCAGACTCGATAGGTTTACCAGGGTGTATGCCTTGAAAGTGAGCAGTAGCGCCTCTTGCTCATATACTGTTGTCTTATTGACAGTTGCACGCATGAACAATTCTTCATCGGTAATATTTACCGACGATGAGCCGGAGCCTCTGCTATCACGATTCGAACGGTTGCTTGACGCTTTTGCAGCCTTATCGGGTGGCAACACCTTTACTGATGCTGTATTTGATGAATATTTTTTTCCGTCTACCTCGATAGTAGCAGCTGGAAGCGTAAATGTACCCTCTTTATCGGCTGCAAGTGTATAGGTAAATGTTATAGTATATACAGTCTCTGTTACACCATTTATTGTATTCTGAGACATATAACTCGAACGGTAAGGCCCTGCCAACTCCTGAAAATCATTGAATGTGACAGTAGGATTCTTTACATTACCGCGATTTACCTTATAGCTGACGTTGAAATTCTGTCCTGCTACTACTGTTTTAGGTGCTGAAATCACGAACGACACCTCATCGGCAAAGGCTGTCGCCGATATTAATATTATTCCTATTATTGCAAAAAGTACTCTTTTCATCTTTACTTCTGAAATATTTTGCGAATATAGTACAAACTGATGAACTTTATCGTTTTTTTATCGCTCAACTGATACCTGTAATTGTTTTTACCAATCTTTTTCTAATTTTTTACCTTTCAACTGCAATAATTTCTTCACTTTCTCTTGTACATCTTTCTCGTCCTGCATCGCAGCCTCTAACAACTGCTTGGCATTCTCTTTGGACATCTGCTCTTGCTGCTGCTCTTGCTGTTGCTGGTCCTGATTCTGCTGCTCTTGCTGTTGCTGGTTCTGATTCTGCTGCTCTTGCTGTTGCTGGTCTTGATTCTGCTGCTCTTGCTGCTGTTGGTCCTGATTCTGCTGCTCTTGCTGCTGGTCTTGATTCTGCTGCTCTTGCTGTTGGTCCTGATTCTGCTGCTCTTGTTGTTGGTCCTGATTCTGTTGCTCTTGCTGCTTAAGTTGGCTCATAGCCAATGCAAGATTATAGCGTGTTTCATCATCATTGGGATTATTTCTCAATGACTGCTTGTATGCTTCTACTGCATTTTTATAGTCCTTTGCTGCCTGCATAAGCACTCCGGTATTGTGATATACCTGTGCCAAACGGTCCTTATCGGTCTCATACATTGCTGCAAGCTCATACTCTTTCAAAGCCTCTTCACCCTTATTCTGGAAAAGCAAAGCATTGGCAAGGTTAAAATGAGCATCTGCATCTTTACCGTCTTTTTCTATGGCTTTGCGATACTCTACTTCCGACTTGTCATATACACTATCTGCATAAATTTTATTACCGCTTCTGAGATGTTCGCGGTAGCTTCTCTGCGCTGTTACTGAAGCAAAAGACAGCACCATCAGTGCAAGGAATAAATATCTTATTTTAAACATATTAGATTATTTTCGTTCGTCAAAAAGTTTAATATTGCGTGTAAATCGGCTCTTGCCGGGTAAAAGCAAAATATCCAATATAAGTGCAATCAGTGCAATCCAGGCAATGAACTCGAACTGTTCGTTGTACTCGCTGTAAACCTCGGTTGTAACATCGGCTTTGGCTAATTTATCTATCTCTTTCAGCAATAGTTTCTGAGCATTATTGGTGTTGTCTACTCTTATGTAGGCACCACCACCTGCCTTTGCTATCTGTTGACCCATCTCCTCGTTCAGCCTTGTCATTACAACATTGCCGTTTTTGTCCTTACGAAACTCATTGGGTTTTCCTGTGGGTATGGGAGCGCCGTCGGTAGTACCTACACCTAACATATAAACATTCATACCCTTCTCGGCTGCTGCTTTTGCAGCCTCTTCGGCACCACCCTCATGATTCTCGCCATCGGTAATGACAATAATAGCTTTACCGACCTCCTCATTTGGAGTAAAACTCTTCATTGCCATATTGATAGCAGCACCAATATCAGTACCCTGACGCGAAATAAGCTCGGGAGTTATACTCTCCAGGAACATTTTTGCCGATATAAAGTCGTTTGTAATAGGAAGCTGTACAAATGCATCTCCTGCAAAGACAATGAGTCCTACCTTGTCGTTATCGAATTTATCAATGAGCTTCGATATTATATTTTTGGCCTTCTCTAAACGGTTAGGGGCAATATCCTCGGCGAGCATCGAGTTGGAGATATCGAGTGCAATTACTGTTTCAATACCCTGGCGTGTTACACTCTCTTTCTTGGAACCGAATTGCGGACGTGCAAGAACAACAATAAGCATCGCCAATGCAACAAACGACAACCAGAATTTTATGGCAGGACGAACAGATGAAACATCGGGCATAAGTTTCTCGACCAGCCGAGATTCGCCATAAGCTTTAAGGTTTTTATCTCTCTTGTAATTAGAGTAGATATATACTGCCAACAATGCTCCAAGCAGTATAAAAAGATAAAAGAATTCGGGATTTGCAAATTTCATAACTACTCTACTTTACGGTATTCTCTTCAATATTGTGTTACGCAACATAATCTCTACCAAAAGAGCTGCGAATGCTATTATAGCAAAAATAAGATACTCCTCTTCGCGTGTAGAAAACTCTTTGACATTCAGCTTGGTACGTTCAAGTTTATCTATCTGTTCATAAACCTCTTTCAGTTTGGTGTTGCTTGTTGCTCTGTAGTAATCGCCATCGGTAATATCGGCAATCTTATTAAGAGTATTCTCGTCTATCTCTACGGGAACATTTATAACCTGACCGCCATAATAGGGATAAGGAGCTTCACCGTTTTTTCCTACACCAATCGTATAGACTCTTACACCAAATTGTTTGGCAATTTCGGCCGACATTTCGGGTGAAATCTCACCGCTGTTGTTCGAACCATCAGTAAGCAATATAATCACTTTAGATTTGGCCTTGCTATCCTTCAGGCGGCTTACAGCATTGGCAATACCCATTCCAATGGCTGTACCATCTTCAATTATTCCTTCTGCCGCAATATCGCACTTCACCGAGTTTAGCATATTCAACAACACCGAGTGATCTATTGTCAAGGGACATTGTGTAAAGCTCTCGCCGGCAAAGATGGTAAGACCGATATTATCGTTCGGGCGGCCATTGATGAACTCGGCAGCCACCTGCTTGGCAGCCTCTATTCTGTTGGGTTTAAAATCCATAGCCAACATACTTGTAGAAACGTCCATAGCCAACATTATATCTATTCCCTCTACTTCGGTATTCTGCCAACGGTTGGTCGACTGAGGACGTGCAAGCACGATTATCACCATCGAGATAGTTATTACACGTAATACGAATGGTAGGTGCAAAAGATAATTCTTATAGCTTTTTACACCTTTCAGATATGGCAATGCCGTTGATACTTTCATCGACGGGTTGGCGTGTCGCCCCTTTAGAATATACCATACGATATATCCTATAAGCGGTATAAACAGAAGCAGATAGCCTATATTAAGTAGAACCATATTCTATTATATAAAAATATTGTACAAATCCATTATCAGCAACACAAGCAGCACTATCGACATAGCCGACAGCAGTGCAATACCGGCAAGCAACAGATGTTTCTCCCTCGCCGAACGCTTATTCACCACACGAAGTTCGGTTGGCTTTTGCGCCTCTTCTCCTGTATCAGACTTTGTGCTTTCTACAAATTCAATAATTCCCATCAGACTACGGTCGTTCTCGTTCATGGGTGGATTATACTTTGCAAACTTCACAAGGTCGGCTGTAGAAAGAATTTCTTGTAACTCTCTAATAGCATCTTTATCAACATGTTTCTTAAGACTATCGAGTATCTCATCGCTTGTCATCTCTGTTGCATTGATTCCGAATCGCTCATTCATATACTGACGCAAAGCATCTGTTATGGCAGTGTAGAACTCTTTATAGTTGCTCATACTGCGCCAATCGGTGTCATTTTTTATTCTCTCAAGTTCATTTATTGCAGCAACGTGAGCAGGAATCTTTGGAGCAATCTTAATTATCCTTATTATAGGTTTATTATTGCGATATGAGATAATAACCCATACAAGGGCAGCTACAAAAATAATCAGCAGAACCGAGTAGATAACACTGTGCTTTACATCCTGCCATTCGAGTGGAATCTGCCAGATATCTTTCGGACCGAAAAATTGGTCGACATTTGCCGTATCTACAGGAAATGTGTAAACGGCCATAGCCAACTCCTGTGAATAGTAGGAATCGTCCTCTACCACTACTTCAAAAGGCGGAATTACATATAGTGCTGTATCAAAGGATGTTACGGTGTACTCTTGCGTTACCGAAAAACGTTTGCCATCATTGAGCGCAACTGTGTCTATGCTACGTTCCAATATCTCGACACCTTTTACAATCTCCTTGTCAAAGGCTGGCATAACAAGACGCTTGTCGGCATCGCAGCTGACAACCAACTTTATCTTTGCCTGTTGTCCTATAAAGCGCTGAACCGAGTCTATCTCGGCATTTACGATAACACTCTGTGCCTGCACCGAGGTAAAGAGCATCGACAACAAAAACAATATAGAAAATATTCTCTTCATTTATCTGCAATCACTTATAATAAGTTTCTGATATTACAGTAATTAACCACGCTGTGCAAACAGTGTCATAAGAGCTTTGACATAATCCTCATCGGTACGTACCGAAACAGAATCTACCCTGCTCTTTTTTAGAATAACCGAAAGTGTCTCGCGTTGCTGCTGCCACCACTCGCGCTGTGCTCTCTGCACCTTCGCCGATGAGGTATCGATATACATCTCTTGCCCAGTTTCGGCATCCATCACCTTCATAAGACCTATGCTCGGTAATTCAACCAATCGACGATCGTATACCTGCAAGGCAACAACATCGTGTTTCCGATTGGCTATGGTTAATGCATTCTGATAATCAGGTTCGGATATGAAATCACTCATTATAAACGCAGTACAACGTTTCTTTAAAGCATTGGTCAAGAACTCAAGCGGTACTTTTATATCGGTCTTTCCACTTTGTGGCTCAAAGTTCAGCAGCTCGCGAATGATATAAAGAATATGCTTTCTGCCCTTTTGAGGCGGTATAAATTTCTCTATTCTATCCGAGAAGAATATCACACCAATCTTATCGTTATTCTGTATTGCAGCAAAAGCAATGGTGGCTGCAATCTCGGTAATCATATCTCGTTTGGTCTGTTTCACTGTACCAAAATCAAGACTGTTCGACACGTCGATAAGCAACATCACAGTAAGCTCACGCTCCTCTTCAAAGACCTTTACGTATGGTTTATTGAAACGCGCAGTCACATTCCAGTCGATATCGCGCATATCATCGCCATACTGATACTCTCGCACCTCGCTGAAGGACATACCACGACCTTTAAAGGCACTATGGTACTGTCCTGCAAAAATATTGTAGGACAGTCCTCGGGTCTTTATCTCAATCTTACGTACTCTCTTTATAAGCTCCGTGGTCTCCATATACAGTAATTAGGGCACCTCGACTTTATTCAGTATCTGACTTACTATTTCATCTGATGTCATATTGCTTGCCTCGGCCTCGTAACTGAGTCCTATTCTGTGACGCAACACGTCATGGGCAACAGCACGTACGTCCTCGGGGATTACATATCCGCGACGTTTTATGAAAGCGTAGGCGCGTGCAGCCAATGCAAGGTTTATCGACGCACGGGGCGAACCTCCGAAAGCAATCATATCTTTAAGTTCTTTCATTCCATACTTATCGGGATAACGTGTTGCGAATACGATATCAGCAATATACTGCTCTATTTTCTCATCCAGATAGACTTTGCGCACCACCTTGCGTGCCTCGATAATCTCCTTAGGTTCAAGGATAGGACGAACGGTAACTTTCTCACCTGTGATGTTCTGACGTATGATGCGTTTCTCCTCTGAAAGTTCGGGATAACCGATAACTACTTTCAGCATAAAACGGTCGACCTGTGCCTCGGGCAGAGGATAGGTGCCCTCCTGCTCTATCGGGTTCTGTGTGGCAAGGACAAGGAAAGGCTCGGGAAGAGAGAATGTCTCTTTGCCTATTGTCACTTGGCGTTCTTGCATAGCCTCTAGTAAGGCACTCTGTACCTTTGCCGGAGCACGGTTTATCTCATCTGCAAGCACAAAGTTGGCAAATACGGGGCCTTTATTTGGTTTGAAAGACTCGTCTTTTTGGCTGTATACCATTGTTCCTATCACATCGGCAGGCAGAAGGTCGGGGGTAAACTGTATACGGTTGAAGTCGGCATCAATAAGGCTCGATAAAGTCTTAATAGCCAATGTCTTTGCCAATCCCGGCACACCCTCAAGAAGTACGTGTCCGTCTGCAAGAAGTCCTATGAGCAGAGACTCTACAAGATGTTTCTGTCCAACAATAACCTGGTCCATTCCGGCCTGCAGATTGGTTACAAAACCACTCTGTCTTTCAATCATTTCGTTCAATTCACGAATGTCAATTGGTGCACTCATATTTCTATTTTTTTATAATATTTTTGCTTGTCAAAATTAAGCCTTTTCATTAACTAAACGTGTTAATTTTCTTGAAAGAGACTTAATATCTGTTTGCATTAAGCAAACTTTAACTCATTATTATCATTTGCGTGGTACAAGATGTGGAATAAGCAACTCGGTACCAATCTCTAAACTATTATAATTCTTAATACCATTATAGTTTACTATATATGGCCAGAATCGCTTGTCCTCGTAATATTTAAGCGATATTTTTGTCAACGTCTCGTCAAGTCCCACACGATGCACAGCCATTGTACCCTTTATAGAATATATCGTGGTGTCTTTTATTGTTATCTGCGCAAGAGTGAGACTGTTCATTGACTCTGTTATCACAAACTCGTCTACGACTACCGGTTGCGAAATAATAGTATCTGATGACTGCGCCTGCTTAATTGAATCATTTTCAATTAGTTTAGATGCAATATTATTGTCATGCTCTGTCTCTTTACTTTTATTCCCAAGTAAAAAGTAGAGAACAACTGCAACGATTATTATAAATAAGGTAGATAACGCTGCAAACATATATCCCTTATTGTTCTTTGACGATTCTACAGTTTGCTCTGGTTGTTTACGCTTTTCGTCAACCGATTCCTCGGGTGCAGCATCGTGCGCAGGCTCTTCTACTTGCTGTTCAACGGCTTGTTCCTCGGGTGCAGCATCGTGCGAAGGCTCTTCTACTTGCTGTTCAACGGCTTGTTCCTCGGGTACAGCATCGTGTATAGGCTCTTCTACTTGCTGTTCAACGGCTTGTTCCTCGGGTGCAGCATCGTGCGCAGGCTCTTCTACTTGCTGTTCAACGGCTTGTTCCTCGGGTACAGCATCGTGCGCAGGCTCTTCTTCATCATCAACATAGTCATCATCAACCTCAACAGGCTCGAACATCGAAAAGGGCTGATTTATCTTGTCTTTCAATGTATCTGCAGGTAGGAATGTGAGTTTACGATGTCCTTTAATCTCTATCTTTTCACCGGTGTTTACATTGACACTTCCACGGCTTGCCACATCGACCATTTTAAATGTACCTAACCCGTTAATCTTCACGATACCATCGGTCTCTAATCCCTCGACCAAGATATCGAAAAATGCTCTTGTAAAAAGTTCGGCTTTAGATGCCGGAATATTCAGATGCTTCGAGAACAAAGCATTAAAATCGGAGTGATTCAATTTTGCATCCATAAGCCCTACTCCTCATTATCTTTGAATTTATCTTTCATCTTACTGCTTGGACGAAAAGAGGGTACAATCTTTGGAGGTATCAACATTCGTTGTCCCGTTTTTGGATTTACCGATATTCTCTCACGACGCATTTTTACTTCAAAAACACCGAACCCGGAGATATTTATCTGGTCATTCTCTTTTAACCTATCAGTAAGCAGTTCAACAAGCCCATCAACAGCAGCTGTGGTCTCTGCTACCGACATCTTATTACGCTGAGCCAATTTTCCGACAAACTCTTTGTTATTCATTTTTACTCCTTTCGACCTATGATTGCAATCAAGAAACTACTCTACCCATAAGGTCGAATTCTGTTGCATCGTCTATCTTTACATTATAGAAATTGCCAATTTCCAACTCTCCATCGCTTATAGGAACAAGCACCTCGGTGTCTACATCGGGCGAGTCGAATTCTGTGCGTCCAACATAATATTCACCCTCAACACGATCGATTATAGTCTTGAATGTCTTACCTACTTTCTCGTAGTTCAGATTCGAAGATATTCTTTGTTGAATATCCATAAGACGGTCGAGACGCTCTTGTTTTTTCTTCCGGGAAACACTGTCACGATAATTCAGTGCGGCATACGTACCATCCTCTTCGCTGTATGAGAATGCTCCAAGGCGGTCGAATTTCGCCCATTTGACAAACTCGATAAGTTCTTCGAACTCTTTTTCGGTCTCTCCCGGGAAGCCTACCATCATAGTTGTACGCAGACAAATACCGGGAACCTCGTTACGCATTCTCTCGATCAAAGCGTATGTATCTTCTTTTGTCACCTGACGCAACATCTTTTTGAGAATCTTTGTACTCACGTGCTGAAGTGCAATGTCAAGATATTTGCAGACATTATCCCTCTCGCGCATAACACGCAAAAGCTCATAAGGGAAATTTGCCGGATAGGCATAGTGCAGACGAATCCACTCTACCCCTTCTATATCCGAAATTCTCTCTACAAGCTCGGCAATACTCTGCTTTTTATAAATATCGACACCATAGAAAGTAAGTTCCTGAGCAATAATTTGGAACTCTTTCACTCCCTGAGACACAAGATAACGTACCTCGTCTAAAATCTCTTCCATTGGTCGCGATACGTGGCTGCCTGTGATGATGGGAATAGCACAATATGCACATCGGCGGTTGCATCCCTCTGAGATTTTAAGGAAAGCATAATGACCCGGAGTTGTTATAATACGCTCATTGGCAATCTGTGGCTTATACTCTTTTTTCAGGTCGGATAAAAGCTCGTTCCAATTGAATTTCCCATAAAAACGGTCGACCTGCGAAATCTCCTCTCGAAGTTCTTCGAGATAACGTTCCGAGAGGCATCCCATAACATAAAGACGCTCGAGGTCGCCCTCTTCTTTACGTTGGCAAAACTCAAGAATCATATTTATCGACTCTTCTTTTGCATCACCGATGAATCCACAGGTATTTATCACTGCTATTTCGCCCTCAGGCTCTTCGGTATCGTGCGTTACCTCGTAACCGCACTCCTGTAACTGACGCATAAGATGCTCCGAATCGACAAGATTCTTGGAGCATCCCATTGTTATTATATCAACTCTGTTTTTTATCATTTTTTATCCGAAAAGAGAATCAACAAATTCCATACGGTTAAATACCTGAAGATGGTCCATGCCCTCGCCAAGTCCTATATACTTTACAGGTATCTTGAATTGGTCGCTGATACCTATAACGACACCTCCTTTTGCGGTACCATCGAGTTTTGTTATTGCAAGGGATGTCACTTCGGTCGCTTTTGTAAACTGTTTTGCCTGCTCAAAGGCATTCTGTCCTGTTGAGCCGTCAAGAACAAGAAGTACATCGTTCGGCGCATCGGGAAGCACCTTCTTCATAACATTCTTGATTTTTGTAAGCTCATTCATAAGACCCACTTTGTTATGCAGACGACCGGCAGTATCAATTATTACTACATCGGCATTATTGGCGACGGCCGATGCAAGGGTATCGTATGCCACCGATGCAGGGTCGGAACCCATATTCTGCTTAACAACGGGAACATCGGCACGACGGCCCCACTCTACAAGTTGCTCAACTGCTGCTGCACGGAACGTATCGGCCGCACCAAGATATACCTTCTTACCGGCTTTCTTGAACTGATGGGCCAATTTTCCTATTGTGGTGGTTTTTCCGACACCATTTACGCCCACTACCATAATCACATAGGGGTTACCGGGTGTTGTAGGAAAGTCGAAAGAGCCACTGTCGGCAGTGTTATTCTCCATTAGCAATTCGGCAATCTCCTCTTTCAACAGTCGGTTCAACTCCTTTGTATTCATATACTTGTCACGTGCAGCACGCGACTGTATACGCTCAATTATCTTAAGTGTTGTCTCAACACCTACGTCCGAGGTAACAAGTACTTCCTCAAGGTTATCGAGAACATCGTCATCAATTTCGGTCTTACCAACAATTGCACGTGCAATTTTGCCAAACACGCTCTCCTTGGTTTTTGATAGTCCTTGGTCGAGGACCTCTTTTTTATCTTTAGAAAAGAAACTAAAAAATCCCATAGTAATAGTAATAATTTAATCAAGTTTAAGTACTGCGAGGAATGCCTTCTGTGGCACCTCTACGTTACCAATCTGCTTCATACGTTTCTTACCCTTCTTCTGTTTCTCGAGCAGTTTACGTTTTCGCGATACGTCGCCACCATAGCACTTTGCTGTCACATCCTTACGCACCTGTTTAATCGTTTCACGCGCAATAATCTTTGTACCAATGGCGGCTTGAAGCGCTACATCGAACTGCTGTCGGGGAATAAGGTCACGTAATTTCTCGCACATCTGTCGTCCAAGGCCATAGGCATTGTCGACGTGAGTAAGCGTCGAAAGAGCATCCACAGGTTCTCCGTTGAGCAGGATATCGAGTTTAATCAGTTTCGACGTGCGGTATCCGGCCGAGTGATAATCGAACGATGCGTATCCCTTTGATATACTCTTTAGTTTATCGTAGAAATCTATTACAATCTCGCCCAATGGCAAAAGGAAGCTTATATCTACACGGTTACCGGTGATAAAATCCTGCTTCTGAAGCTCACCACGCTTGCCAAGACAAAGTGTCATAATTGGTCCGATGTACTCGGCACGGGTAATTATGCTTGCCTGTATATATGGTTCTTCGATATGGTCTATTAATGTCTGGTCGGGCATACCGCCGGGATTATGAACTTCCTGCACACCGCCCTGCTTGTCATAAACCATATACGATACGTTGGGTACGGTGGTTATGACACTCATATCGAACTCGCGGTCGAGACGCTCCTGTACAATCTCCATGTGCAGAAGTCCCAAAAATCCGCAACGGAATCCGAATCCCAATGCAGCCGACGACTCGGGAGTAAATGTAAGCGAAGCATCGTTAAGCTGCAGTTTCTCAAGCGACGAACGAAGGTCTTCATAATCTTCGGCATCAATAGGATATACACCCGCAAAGACCATTGGCTTTACCTCTTCGAATCCTGCAATCGCCGAAGAACAAGGGCGTGCTATATGAGTGATTGTATCACCCACCTTAACCTCGCGAGAGGTCTTTATTCCCGAGATGATATAACCTACATCACCTGTACGCAACTCATCACGCGGAGAAAGCTCCATCTTAAGCACTCCTACCTCATCGGCATCATACTCCTTACCGGTATTAAAGAATTTAACCTTGTCACCCTTACGTATAACACCATTTATAACCTTGAAATAGGCAATGATTCCGCGGAACGAGTTGAATACCGAATCGAATATAAGTGCTTGCAGAGGGGCATTCTCATCACCTTTTGGCGAGGGGATACGTTCAACGACAGCCTGCAGAATCTCCTCGACTCCCATACCGGTCTTTCCCGAAGCCTCAATAATATCTTCACGGTCGCAACCAATTAGGTCGACAATCTCATCTTTTACCTCCTCGGGCATTGCATTGACCATATCACACTTGTTTATAACAGGAATTATTTCAAGATCCTGATCTATAGCCATATAAAGATTCGAAATTGTCTGTGCCTGCACGCCTTGTGTAGCATCTACCACCAACAGCGCACCCTCGCAGGCGGCAATAGAGCGCGACACCTCATACGAGAAGTCGACGTGTCCCGGAGTATCAATGAGATTAAGTATATATTTTTCGCCTTTGTAATTGTATTCCATCTGAATAGCGTGGCTCTTTATAGTAATTCCACGCTCTTTCTCCAAATCCATATTATCGAGCATCTGCCCCTCGGTTACCTTGATGGTCTGCGTAAATTCGAGCAGACGGTCGGCAAGAGTAGATTTTCCGTGGTCGATGTGAGCAATAATGCAAAAGTTTCTGATTTTCTCCATAATTCCGTATTCTATCTTCTTAATTGCAACACTATTATACACATTTGTGCATAATAAAGAGCATTTTACATTTTCAGCCGCGAAGATACAAATAAAAATCTAAATTATATTTATAATTTATTAATATATAACACAAAAAAGTGAGTTATGTTTTACAGATTACCATCAGCTTAAAAACAGACAAGGTGGACATTAAGCCCACCTTGTAAAATATTTTCAAACAAGAACAATCTTACTTAATCACTTTTTCTTAAAGAGATTCTTTGCCTTATCGAAAACATCCTTTACAACCTCGGCTTTCTTCTCGGCCGAGCTTTTTGTTGAATCAGAAGCTGCATTATTCGACTTACCTCCAAGCAATTTTTCTATAGCACCCTCGGCTGCTTTCGAAGCCGCTTTCTTGGCAAGCGCCTCCATATCTATTCCCACCTTAGGCGATGTAAATGAACCGCCGATAGTCATATCAACAGTACCAAGCTGCGATAACTTACCAACAGACGCAGGCAGAGTAATCTCACCACGATAGTCGATTGTCTGGTCTAATCCGGTAGAACCCGATAAAAGCATATTACAATCTCCAAGCTTGATATTAAACGGCTTAGTATTTACTCTACCATCTTTTATTGTAAATTCCACATTCAAATCCTTTACACGTGTATCTTTCAACGAAGGCTTCTTTATGATATCTGCCACTTGCTGTATAACAGTAACATTATTCAAGCTTAGGTCACGGGTCGAAAGTGAACCGCTACCCGTCAATGTTTGAATAACAGGACTCATTGTAGCATCGAGTTTTGTAAATATCTTCATACTACCCGAAAAATCACCTGTCAAGCCATTAAATATTGGAGCCAGCTTTTTAACCATATCAAGTTCCTTATATGCTTGTGCAAAACCTATATTGGAGAGCTTTAATCCGGCATCAAATTCAGGCTCTACATTTTCGGTTGCTTTGTAATAACCATTTACCACAACATTTCCTCCCATAGTGTTCAGCGAGAGATTCTTCATATCGACCTTTCCCTCCTTTACAAGAAGTTCGCCTTTCATATTGTCAAAAGTCATATTATCGAACAGCACCTTTGCAAAATTGGCCTGCATTCTAAAGTCGATATTCTCGGGAACATTTATAACACCCATAGCAGCAGTATCCGACTCTACAACGGCAGTAGTTGTATCGGACGAAATAAAATCGTTAAGGTTGAAATAGTTACTGCTTACATTCAATGTACCTTTGAGCGTAGTTCCTTTCAGCGCATATCCCATGTAATTCTCGAACTTGCTGTTAAAACTCACATCGTTCTTACCTATATTCACAGTTGTCTGACTAAGTTCAAGATAACGGGGATTGAAAGAGAGTACCGAGTTCTTTATATTCACATCGGGCATATCCTCCATATTCAGAAGCATATTGTTCAAACGCACACTTCCCTGCGCCTTAACATTATCATACTGCTCCTTCTCGATGTAAGACATACGACCACTTACACTCATATCTGCATCTACAATACCGTTCAGAGTCATATCCTCCAAAGGATAGACATCTTTAATCTTGCCAAGGTCGAGTTTACCTTTGGCCGAAGCATCGAACTGCATATCACTTATGGGGGTGAGCAGTTTCAATGCCACACTGAAAGGATTACCTGCCAACACAAAGCTGAATGGAGCCACATTGACCACTGTAGCATCTATTGAACCGCCCGGATTCTCGACCTTTGCGTTAATATTTATCTTGTTTACCCCTGTTGGCAATGCAGGATAGTGGAACATAGCATCTTTGACATCGAAAGCGACATTAAACTGCGGAACAATACTATCGCCTTTGAGACTACCCTTTGCCCATGCGGATAAAGTGGCGCTGCCATCCGTCTTTAGTCCTTCAAAGTCCTTTGAATAGATAGCAGGAACAAGCGAAAGCACCTCTTTGAAGCCTATCTCGTTGCTATTCAGTTTTAAATCCATATCAAGCCCCTCATCAGTGAGTGCCACCCATCCGTCTATGGCTGCTTTAATGGCATTCAGTTGAAGAGTATTCTTGTCAAGAGTGAATTTGTTGTTCTCGAGGTCGGCATCAACATTCATATTAGCAGCAATATGTGCTCTATTGAGGAACGGCACACCATCCATACTGAATGTCAAAGCCTCAATATCTGTCTCAAGGGCAAGCATTGTACGTGCGCTGCCAAAATCGCCCGAACAACCGGCATTCATATCCTCTACTCTTGCATACATACCGGCCAGACGGTCGTCATATATAAGATTAAAATCGTTAATGGTAAGCTGTTGCAGTTTAATACGGAACGGAGAAGATGTTGTATCGACGGGTGCCTCTTCAACCTCATCGGTTGTTGGTTTCATCACATCCCAATTGACTGTACTGTCGGGCATTACAATAGCCTTTACCGAGACACCATCGAGAAGCACTTTCCTTATGTCAAAGCCTTCATCACCGAATAAAGACATTACATTAACTGCTGCTGTAATTTCATCGGCAGCAACAAGGGTATCATTTTCGAACTGCTCTACACCTTTCAGATAGAAATCTTCGATAGTTATTGACGCAAGCGGGAAATTGCTTATCAGACTAATATCGAGACCTCTAAAATCAAACTCTGCATTAAGCATTTTATTACCCTCTTCTTTTACCAATACCTCTATTTTATCTTTGAAGAGATATGGCAAAGTGACTAACAACAGTACAATTAAAGCAATAATTGCACCAACAATCTTAAGAACTTTTTTCATTGTATTCAGTTTGAATTTATTATCAATATACACATTTTTCAAATGTACTAAAAAAACCGAAAAGCCCCACATTTGTGTAAAAGTTTTTCGGTTTTTTAATAAAAAGGTCTAAAATCGGTCTAAAGTAATGTTTTTATTTAAAGACATGTTTACCGTAATTTACACCTTTCAGACGGTAGTATGTCGCTTCGCCTTGCAGACGCTGTTCAAAACTCTTGTAGTTGCGCATCTCCTGCGGAGTCCATCCGGCCTCGGCAACAGCGGCCAAACGGGGAAGCATAAGATATTGCACATGGTCGGCAGTCTCAACCCACTCGGTCCAGAAATTGGCCTGAACACCCATATATTTAGGTTGAAGTTCCGATGGTATATCTTTCATTGGAACGTAATTATAAACAGCCTCTACTGTCTCGGTGCCGTAGCCCTGTGAATGGGGTTCGGTAGGCAGGTTCGACTGTTTTCGATTAATATAATAAGGAATCTGCGGCGAGAGGATTGTATTCATACCTCGGGTTGCTGCATCTTTTGCAGCTCTGTCGGCACCAACCCATGCCATTATTGTAATATCCTTGCCAAGAGAAGATGTGTTACCATGAAGTACCTCGTTCCAGAAAATGAGTTTACGCTGTTCTGCTACCGGCTTCGCTGCAATATGTTCTTTCAGCTGACGATAGAAGTTAATCTGAAGATCACGATAATTCTGCGAACCAATCTCTTTCAGCAGTGCCTGACAATCGCTATTCTGCTCCCATTTATGTGTAGGACACTCGTCGCCGCCAAGATGTATATATTTAAATGGGAAAATCTCGGTTAATTCGTCTATAACATCTTTTGCAAACTGTACCGCCTTGGGATTAGAGACATTTATCACATCGGACGATACACCCTGCCACAACCACACTTCGTGAGGTTTTTCAGGGTCACATGCAAGAAACTCGGGATACGATGCTACTGCTGCCTGTGAGTGTCCGGGAATGTCAACCTCGGGTACAATCTCGATAAAGCGCTCTTTGGCATACTCTACAATCTCGCGTGCATCCTTTTGGGTATAGAATCCTCCGTAGCGGATACCGTCGGGCTTTACATCGCCCCATCCGCATACACGGCTGTTACGCCATGCACCGACCTCGGTTAGTTTGGGATATTTCTTAATCTCGATGCGCCATCCTTGATCCTCGGTCAAGTGCCAATGGAAACGGTTCATTTTATAAGCAGCCATTATATCGAGTATCTTCTTTATCTCATTCTTGCCATAAAAGTGACGACCCTCATCAAGCATAAAGCCTCTCCAAGCAAATCGAGGTTCATCGTCTATCTCAACAGCAGGAATTTTCCATTCAGAAACAGAAGCATCATAAACACCGGCCATAACATTTGCCGGAAGCAACTGCTTTATCGTCTGGAAAGCATAAAAGAAACCGGCAGGCTCGGACGCAGCAACCTCTATAAGTCCTTCGCGCACAATGAGCTTGTAGGCCTCGGTACCCAATGACTTATCTACTCTTAGAGCAATATGCGCATCGCCTTTTTTATTGCATTTATCAACCTCTACACCAAGCAGTTTAGTTTTTTTGTATGAGCTTTTCTTTAACTTAACTCCTGTTGTAGTCTTTATCTCGTCTACAAAATTATTTACTACATTTTTTATCTCCTTATCGTTAGGATAGCATATCACCACCTTACCTTGCAAGAGAAAAGCCCCCTCTCCGACTACCATACGAGCCGGTTGCGGAATCAGCGAAATATCTTGTGCATAAGCCATACAGCATATTGCACATAAAAAGGCTAGAAAAATTGTTTTAAGTTTCATAATTATATTTTTTTGGTTAGTATCAGTTTATACGATGCGCCTCATCAAAGGCTTTCAATCGTTCTTCGAGTAGCGCGTAATGATGTGGTTTTATATTCGATGAACATGCTCTTATACCTTGTCGGCTACTACCGGTAGTTGACAGGTCTATTCCGCTTACCCCATAATATAGCAATTCTTTAAGTAGCTCGGCACCACTCATATTCCTATAGCCTATCGTAAAGAAAAAGCCATCGCTTACAGGTTCTTCGTTATCCTTATCATATACAACGTGGAAACCGTTTCTATAAAGAATCTCTTTTATCTTCGCAGTACGCAAAGCATATTCCTTAATATCTTCTACAAACTTGTAACTGCCGTCACATGCAGCATTCAGCATTGCAGCCATGGCATATTGTGCCGAGTGCGAGACACCCGATGAGAATGTATAGAGATAGGTATACGCAAATGCGGCACCGAAACGGGATATTCCGTATCGTTCGGCCAATGTATTGTACTGCCTATGGTACAGTTTGTCCGAGATACAAGCAAGAGCTATTCTTTGTCCGGCATAGCTGAATATCTTTGAGGCACTCATCATAAGCACATAGTTGTCGGTGTATTTGGCAACGGTGGGTTGATAAGGTGGTTCGAAAGGCTTTCCTATGTCACGACGAAAATCCATTGTCATATAAGCAAGGTCCTCAATTACAATAACATCATATTTCTTTGCCAAACGTCCGATGGTTTCGAGTTCCTGCTCGTTGAGACACATCCATGATGGATTATTTGGACTCGAATATATTACAGCACAGATATTTCCTTGAACAAAATAGCTCTCAATCTTTTCGGCAAGTCCTTTGCCACGATAATCGGCAATATCGAACGATGCAACCTTTACCCCGATGACCTGTGCCTGCATCTTCTGTACCGGAAATCCCGGGTCGATATAAAGCACTGTATCACGGACCGAATCGAGATGCGAACATAGCATCAGCGATGCAAAAGAGGCCTGCATAGAACCCACAGTAGGAATACAACCCAACTGATTGATATCCACATCAAGAAATGCTTTTATAAAACGGGAAGCAGCCTCTTTTACCGGCTGAATACCATCTATAACAGGGTATACCGATGCAACACCGTTACGCAATGCTTCACACTCGGCCTCTACCCCCACCGATGACGGAGGAAGTCCCGGGATACCCATCTCGAAATGGATATATTCTACCCCTAAACGCTGTTCTACTGTACGCACAATAGCACCTATCTGACGAATAGATGCCGTTGCTATATCTTTTATTTCGAGTTCTTTTGCTACCTCTTCAACTATTTTGGGGTCTATTATACTCATTATCTGAATGTTATTGTGTACCCATAGGACTTTGCTGAAGACTCTGCAAAGTCCTATTATGATACAGGATTTTTGTTATTGATATATCCGGAGAGAGATACTTATTAATCCTCCATCAGTTTGCGATAGCGTACCTTCTTGGGCTCCTCAATGCCTAAACGCTTCATCTTATGCTCCTCGTAATCGGAGTAAGAACCCTCGTAGCTGTAGACATTACCATCACCCTCAAAAGCTATTATATGTGTACAGATACGATCGAGGAACCAACGGTCGTGACTGATTACCACAGCGCAACCTGCGAAATTCTCAAGACCTTCTTCAAGGGCACGCAAAGTATTCACGTCAATATCATTGGTAGGCTCGTCAAGGAGAAGCACGTTACCGCCCTCTTTCAGTGCCATAGCAAGATGCAGACGGTTACGCTCTCCACCCGAGAGCACACCACACTTCTTCTCTTGGTCGGCACCCGAGAAGTTAAAACGCGACAGGTAGGCACGGACATTAATCTCTTTGCTTCCCAAACGCATAAGTTCGTTACCTTGACTCATAACCTCGTATACAGTCTTATCGGCCACAATATCCTTGTGGTTCTGGTCGACGTATGCAAGTTTAACTGTCTCACCAACCTCGAATGTACCACCATCGGGAGTCTCAAGCCCCATAATCATACGGAAAAGAGTTGTCTTACCTGCACCGTTGGGACCAATGACACCAACAATACCGTTGGGGGGCAGTGTGAAGTTCAGGTCGGTAAAGAGTGTCTTGCTACCGAATGATTTTGCAAGATGGTCGGCTATAATAACCTTGTTACCCAGGCGCGGACCATTGGGAATAAAAATCTCGAGTTTCTCCTCACGCTCTTTCTGGTCTTCGTTAAGCATTCTCTCGTATGAGTTAAGACGTGCCTTACCTTTTGCCTGACGTGCTTTAGGAGCCATACGCACCCACTCAAGCTCGCGTTCGAGTGACTTACGGCGCTTGCTTGCACTCTTCTCCTCTTGTTCCATACGTTTTGTTTTCTGGTCGAGCCACGACGAGTAGTTACCCTGCCAGGGAATGCCCTCGCCACGGTCGAGTTCAAGAATCCACCCTGCAACGTCATCAAGGAAGTAACGGTCGTGGGTAACAGCAATGACAGTACCTTCGTACTGATTCAGATGCTGCTCGAGCCAGTCGATGCTCTCGGCATCGAGGTGGTTGGTAGGCTCATCAAGAAGAAGCACATCGGGCTTTTGCAAAAGCAGACGGCATAGCGCCACACGACGGCGCTCACCACCCGAGAGATGATCGACAAGTTCGTCGGGAGCAGGACAACGAAGCGCTGCCATTGCACGCTCTAACTTACTGTCGAGATTCCATGCATCGGTGGCATCAATAATATCCTGAAGTTCGGCCTGTCGTGTGAACAGTTCGTTCATTTTATCCTCATTCTCGTAATACTCGGGAAGACCGAACTTCATATTAATCTCTTCATACTCGGCAAGGGCATCAACAATAGACTGAACACCTTCCTTGACACACTCCATAACAGTCTTTCCGTCCTGCAGATGAGGGTCCTGTGGAAGATAACCCACTGAATAACCGGGCGACCACACTACATTTCCCTGAAAATCGTTGTCAAGACCGGCTATAATCTTCATGAGTGTTGATTTACCGGCACCGTTCATACCCACAATACCAATCTTGGCACCATAGAAGAACGAGAGGTATATGTTCTTCAGTACCTGCTTGTTTGTCTGTTTGATGGTCTTGCTAAGACCAACCATCGAAAAGATGATTTTCTTGTCATCAACTGTTGCCATATTCTAATATTTTTTGATTTTTATATATTCAATATACACAATAAGTGCAGTATACAAATTTTCCGCGAAGATAGTGAAAACTCGTGTAAAAACAGCTCTAATTTTAGAAATTCTCTTAACTTAGGTAATAATTCGACAATTCGACAAGCAATCCGACAATCATTATAATATGTCTGTACTATTTAGGAAATTTATTTAAAAAAAATTAAAATAAGTACCGATACATTATTTACTATTTGCAGACTCACTACTTATTCCTATATTTGCGGTAAACCGCGAACATATACTGCACTCGCTGTGAAAAATATTCAAGCAAGCTTGATATTATTTCGCTCGTTTGTTGCAATATTTGCAAAGAAATATGAATCCATTGCTAAAATACACACTATACGTTATCTGCTTTGCAGCCTTCCTGCTTGGTAGAAACGATTCTACATCGGCAATGGAAAGCCTTGTAAATGATATTACAACAGTGTCGTCGGATACAAGAACCGATTTTACATTCTCCGATTCAAACGACTTTGTAATTTTCGACTCCGAAATATCGCACTCACGCCCATCAATAACAGGTTCTTCAAGAGTGCAACACAGCTCAAGAAGAGCTGATACCGAGCAAAAGAATAATTTCTCATTCATAAAAGCCGGTAAATTTATAAATATCGGCACGATATTCTGCTTTCATAACACTTTCAAACTACAGCATTCCATCTTTTCCGAGCCATCAAACAAGCTGATACGCTTCGGGAAATTAATTATTTAGCTATTTATTTGATTATTCGATTGTTTCTACAACAATCTCAGAAGGCTGTATATTTACCATATAGTCTCACTGCCGCTTTTTGTGTGCAAGTTACCTATCGTATCTCTTTAACAAAAGAGGACATAACATTATAAATCAAATAAATATCTAAAAAAATGGAAGACAAATTCATAAAAGTATCATCAACAAAAAATAAAATAATATCACTATTAGTAATTATTGCCGGTTGTATTCTCACTGCAATACCTTTAGGTACAGTTGCCAATCTGACAGGTGTACTTCTTATTATAACGGGTCTGATTCTTATATTTACGCTGAAAAGCAATTATAAGTGCATCGAAACAGGAGAGATATTCAGCATGAAGGAGTTTTATTTCGAGGAGAAGCAAAAAGATAAATTGCTTAATGCCATCAAAAACAGCCCTGAAACCATTGATACGACCGATGCTGATAAGGGCAATGCAGTGCGCCTTGATATATTTTATAGTAAAAAACAAGGCAAAGCCATTATGCAACTATTCAAATATGTACCTTATGAATATAAGCCATACTCTGATGTAATAGAGTGCGAATATAGTAAAATAGAGAATATTGTAAGATAAAGCATAATGGAATACATTATTCTTATCATCTCTTTAGTTGGCATAGTAATCGGTGCAAACTTACTGGTTACCGGATCGGTATCCATTGCTAAGAGATTCAAGGTTTCCGACTTTGTCATTGGTGCAGCCATAGTAGGCATAGGAACATCTATGCCCGAGTTCATGGTAAGTTTCATTGGTGCCATAAATGGCAATGCAGACGTTGCAATAGGAAATGTGGTAGGCTCCAACATTTTCAACGTACTTGGCATTCTTGGAGTTACCGCACTACTCTTTCCTGTCGATATCGAGAGAAAGAATCTCAAGTTTGAACTTCCCTTATGTGTTGCAGTATCGGTATTACTAACTTTGATGGTATTCAACATCCTTGGTAATAGCGATGGCTGTATAGGACGTTTGGATGGTCTTTTGCTGCTTATTGTTTTTATAAGTTATATGTGGTACTCTTTTTACTGCGACCGTAAAAAAGTAACACAAACCAATCAGACTATAATGCCCGAAACGACACCACTATGGTTGGCTGTTCTAAAAGTAGCAGGTGGATTGACACTGCTTGTCACCAGTTGTGATTTTTTTGTAGACAATGCAATTGCCATAGCGAAAGCATTCGGAGTAAACGAAGCGTTCATTTCGCTTACTCTTATAGCTTGCGGAACATCGTTACCCGAATTTGCAGCATCAATAGCTGCTGCAGTAAAGAAGAACACAGGACTTGCTCTTGGCAATATTATTGGTTCTAATATTTTTAATATCTCACTTATACTTGGAATCTGTTCGCAGGTAACCCCTCTTACTTCATCGGGAATTACAATAACCGATTATATTGTCATGATAATTGCTGCACTACTTCCATTCGCCCTTGGATGTAAGGGAAAAATAGGACGTATTAGCGGTCTTTTCATGCTCATTTGTTACATTTTATATAATAGTTATCTTATAAATAATCAAATATCTTAATCAAAATGGGAATACTACAGATTTTTACTCTTTTAGGTGCTTTAGGAATGTTCCTTTACGGAATGAACCTGATGAGTTCGGGCCTTCAGAAGTCGGCAGGTGAGAGACTGCGTACGCTGCTGTCGGCAATGACCTCTAACCCATTTAAAGGGGTATTAACAGGACTCAGCATCACCTCGATAATACAATCATCTTCAGCAACCACGGTAATGGTTGTGAGCTTTGTGAATGCAGGGCTTCTGACACTTGCACAGGCTATTGGTGTGATTATGGGAGCCAATATCGGAACGACAGTCACAGCTTGGCTCGTCTCATGGTTGGGATTCAAGGCAGATATCTCTATCCTTGCCATTCCACTTATGATTTTTGGCTTTTTATTCTCGAATTCCAAGAAAGACCAACGTAAAAACATCGGTGAATTCATTGTAGGTTTTTCGCTGCTGTTCCTTGGACTTTCGTTCATGAAAGAGTCGGTACCCGACCTTGGACAAACACCCGAAGTTCTTGAATTCGTAAAAGCATGGTCGGGACACGGATTCGGCTCGGTGCTCATATTCTTTGCTCTTGGTACAATACTGACACTTATTCTTCAGTCATCGTCGGCAACAATGGCAATTACCCTTATTATGCTTAGTATGGGATGGATTCCGTTTGATATGGCTTGTGCAATGGTACTCGGAGAGAATATCGGTACGACTATCACTGCGAATATCGCTGCATCGGTTGGAAATACTCAGGCAAAAAGAGCTGCAATGTCGCACACCATATTCAATGTGTTTGGTGTAATATGGGCTTTGATATTGTTCGGTCCATTCCTTGGACTTATCGGAAATATCATAGAGCTGTTCGGGCTGCCTAATCCCGCGGCGGACAACTTTGCAGTAACAGGACCTAATACTGAAACCGGTATAGCTGCACTATATGGTTTGTCGATGCTACACACCCTCTTTAACACAATTAATACATTCATCCTTATATGGTTCATTAAATACATTGAGAAGATTGTTATATGGCTAATAAAGGCACCGGCTAATCAGGAGAACGATACCTTCCGACTAAAATACATCTCGGCAGGACCGTTAGCAACACCTGAACTGGCAATAGAACAGGCCTTCGACGAGATTATACATTTTGCACAAATTTCGAAGAAGGGTCTTACATACGCCAAAAGTGCCATAAATGAAAAGGATAAGGATAAATTTGAACAGTTAAGAGAGAAACTTATTAAATATGAGGAGATTTCTGATCGCATAGAATATGAGATTGCTGCTTTTCTAAATGATGTTTCTGCCTCACAGGTCAGCGAGAATACCTCTATTGAAATAAAAGCGATGTACAAGATTATTGGTGAACTTGAATCGCTCGGCGACTCGGGCGAGGCTATCAGCCGCATCTTGTCGAGACGCAATATACACAGAAAGAGTTTCGATGAGGAGACAATAAAGCAGCTAAATAGTATGGTCGAGGCTGTTGAAAACGCATACAATGTTCTGATTGCCAATCTATTGGCGGCACACAGTGGTACTTTGGTTGACATCACAAATGCTTATAGTGCCGAGGAACGTATAAACAATCTGAGGAATTATCTGAGAGACACCGAAATTGAAGACCTTGAGAACAGCCGTAAGAACTATCAGACGAGTGTTTATTATATGGATATTGTAAATGAGCTGGAAAGAATGGGAGACTTTATGATTAATGTATCTCAAGACCTCGAAAGGGTTTACAAACACAAATAACCGCCTATACAATAGACTGACATAGTTTAGAGTTGTAATAATTAGTCAAATTACGGACTTATTATTACAACTCTTTTGGTAACTGTAAATTAAGGTAATTATATGGCATTTACACAAGGTTATCATTTCGACGGCCCTGTATGGTAGGAGAAATCTCTATAAAGAATTAATTAGGTCTCTCACATACGTTCGAGAATGACAATCTTTCATTCGGGATGAATATTTACATTTTGTGTAGTTTTGTATATAATTGCCTATATAAAATATACTGTACTCGCTGTGAAAAATCAAATTAAACTTTGCTTGTCTCGCTCGTTTGTTCGTATCTTTAAATAAGATATACTGCACTCGCTGTGAAAAATATCGAAGTAAACTTCATATTTCTCGCTCGTTTGTTCCTATCTTTGCAACGTGGAAATATATTAGTTACAAAATATGAAATACATTGGGCAATTCACTATAATCATCGCAATATCTCTTATCGGAGAGCTACTTAACAATCTGATTCCACTACCAATCCCTGCAAGTATATATGGAATGTTAATTCTTTTCATTCTACTTACTACAGGAGCATTGAAGCTGTCGGCTGTAAGAGAGACTGGTAAATTCCTTATATACATTATGCCCATAATGTTTGTTCCTCCGACCGTTGGACTTATTGAGTCGTGGGAGGTGATGCAGGAGTTTCTTGCTGCAATAGTTATAATATCGTTACTTTCTACTGTTGTAGTACTTGCTGTTTCGGGTAGGATGACACAGTTTATTATAAGACTTAAAGAGAAAGGAGGGCAAAAATGAGAGAGTTTTTTGGAAATTCAATTTTCTTTGGCATAATACTTACATTGGGTACTTATCTTTTGGGTGTCGTCTTAAAAAAGAGATTCAAGATTTTTATATTCAATCCCCTACTTGTTGCCATTGCAATATCAATTTCGGTACTTGCAATTACCGGCATTGAATATAGTCGATACAACAGCGGAGCCAGCCATATAAGCATACTGCTGACACCTGCTACCGTATGCTTGGCAATACCTCTTTACGAACAGATACAGCTACTTAAAAAGAATGCAACAGCAATACTGATAGGTATAGCATCGGGAGTACTGACAAGCGGAATAACAATAGCGGCAATGTCAATGCTGTTTGCCTTAGGGCACAAAGAGTATGTCACACTTTTGCCAAAATCCATCACAACAGCTATCGGCATCGGTCTATCGCAAGAACTCGATGGGTATATCGCCATCACTGTTGCTGCAATCATAATTACAGGACTATTCGGGAATATTGCTGGAGATATTCTTTGCAGAATATGCGGTATAAAACACCCTATTGCAAAAGGTATAGCTATTGGTACCTCTACGCACGTTATGGGAACATCAAAAGCTATGGAGATTGGCGAGGTTGAGGGTGCAATGAGCAGTCTTTCGGTTGCCGTTGCCGGATGTATGACTGTTGCAGCTGCAATACTCTTCGAGAATATTGTGTAGTCTTATATAAAAAATGTTATCTGAGTTTTATTGCAAAAAACACGCACAAATAACATGCCATTTTATACAGTACAAAGTTTTTTTTGAATAGAAACAAAAGATAATAAGAGATAACAACTAAAATAATAGTCCTTTCATCGCTAAATGAAAGGACTATCATTTTAATGGACTATTATATATTACTTAGCCAGTTTCTTCAGAAACTTTTTGCGGTTAACCTTCTCGTTGTAGCTGTATTTGCCATCGGTAATTTCGTCTAATGTAAAGTTTTTGTATGCAATGGTGTAACCACCGCCCTGTGTGCCGTAAGTATCCTCTTCGTATGCAAAGGCTATTGCACCATCCTGCTGCTGAATCATTGTAGAATATGCCGATGCCTTATATGTAACAAGGAAACGTCCGTCCCAATCTTTTGCAAGATTCTCGGGTGTATCAAAATCTTCGCTCACAGCAAGCTCCTTATAATAGATACCTACATTTGTACGGCCACCGCCAAAAGGTAACGACTGCAAAAGAATATACATATCTTTACCATCGCTATTGCGTTTAACGGGAAGAACAAGTACCTCGCCATTACAAGAGTTGTTGAGCGCTGCAACACCGTTGTTCTTCTCGCCCGAGAAAGCGTGCTTACCCCATGTACCCTCGGCTTTGGCTGCATCGGTGAACTTGAAGATGTTATAGAGACGACCACCGCCACAACGCGAGCTAAGAAGTATTGAACCATCGGGAAGTTCCTCAGTCTTAGGCTCATCACCACCGGCAGGGATATGAGCAACATCAGCTCCACCAAGGATATTCCAGTTCTGTCCAAAGTCGTCGGAATATACTACGAAGTTACAGAAGTTATTATCCTTATCACGTGCCAACATACAAGCATAGAGACGATAATAATCGCCTACTTTAGTATAACGACTCTGATGTATTCTTCCCGAACCGATGAACATCGACTTAATGGGACCCATGGGAGCATTATCGATGGGGGCATAGAATTGCTCGGTAATAACCTCGGGTGCGCTCCATGTCTTTCCGCCATCTTCGCTGTATAGACGTGCCACTTGGTTGGGATACTCGCGTGTAGCGGCAAAATAGGTCTGGTATCCGCAGACACATATAAGCAATACTCTATCACTCTCACGGTCGGCTACAATACAGGGGTCGCCATATCCAGCTGTAAGTGATAGGTTGGGATTGTTATCTACCTTCTTTCCATCTCCTGCAATGATGGTAAATACATCGCCCCATGTCTTACCATTATCACCGCTGATACGTGCATGCAGGTCGATATGTCCGAAACCGATATCTGCACGACAGAAACGATAGTCGGCAACAGCCACAAGGTCGCCCGAAGCAGTCTTTGCAATAGCAGGGATACGATAAGGGATAGCCTCAGAAGTATAGGTTCTGAAAAGGTCGAATGGTTTTTTCTTTGTTCCATCCTTCAACCAGTCGCCGGCATTTAGCGATACCACACAAACGAGCAACATTAGAGTTGCAAAAAATCGATACAAATTCTTCATATATTAATATTTTAAGTATAATCAACAATGAAATTATATGCTGCAAAAGACAAATTTAGTAAAATTTTGGTTTATAAAGCAAAATAAAGGAATTATATATGTTATTTTTTTCTTTGCGTAAGATAATAATTGGTATAAAATGCTTAAATTAGCACAAAATTTAAGAGTATATTATTATGGTAATTGCAGTTGACTTTGATGGCACTATAGTAGAGCACAAATATCCCGAGATTGGCAAGGAGATTCCTTTTGCCACTGCCACCCTTAAGATGCTTACCAAGGAGCAGCATCGTCTTATTTTATGGACAGTACGCAAAGGACGGCTTCTCGAGGAAGCGGTTGAATGGTGTCGCCAGCGCGGTGTAGAGTTCTACGCTATAAACAAAAATTACCCCGAGGAGCATGTAGATACCGAAGGAGGATATAGCAAAATTGATGCAGAACTTTTCATCGATGACCGAAATTTAGGCGGCCTGCCCGATTGGGGTAGAATTTACGAAATGATTACAAAAGAAAAGAGTTGGGCCGACATTTACAGCGAAAATAGCGAACAACCAAAGAAGAGAAAAGGTTGGTTCTGGTAGAATATACAAAAAGCGACATAAACTTGAGTTTGTGTCGCTTTTTGTATATTATCCTTACTTACGAGAGAAGGAATAGGGCGCATCTTCTTTACCTGTTCCTCTGCTCTTGTTAGGCACTTTATCCATTAATGCATCAATTGTAACGCCTCGCATCAAATCATCGTGCAACAGAAAGTTACGTGTATAATTGTTTCCGTTGACTAAAAACCTCTTTATATATACATTATCGGTACTGTTTGTAGGTGCATTTATTGTTACCGTATTACCATTCTCGAGATGCATAACCGCTTTACGGAAAAGTGGTGCTCCTATAACATACTGATTGCTTGCGGGACATACGGGATAGAATCCCAAAGCCGAGAACACATACCACGCCGAGGTCTGTCCGTTGTCCTCATCGCCACAATATCCGTCGGGAGTGGGTGTATACATACGCTCCATAACCTGTCGCAACCAATACTGCGCCTTCCAAGGTGCCCCTGCATAGTTATATAAATATATCATGTGCTGTATCGGTTGGTTGCCATGGGCATAGTTTCCCATATTCATAACTGTCATTTCGCGAATCTCGTGAATGGGGAAACCATAATAGCTATCATCGTAATGAGGCGGTACGGCAAATACCGAGTCGAGCATAGAGACAAACACCTCTTTTCCTCCCATAAGCCCGATAAGCCCCTGAATATCGTGGAATACCGACCAGGTATAATGCCAACTATTGCCTTCGGTAAAGTTGCCACCCCACTTCAATGGCGAAAAGTTCGGTTCGAATGTGCCATCCTTGCGTTTCCCACACATCAGTTTATAATTCTCATTATATAGGTTACGGTAGTTGAGCGCACGTTTCTCTAACTCATGTATCTCTTTCTTAGGACGATTGAGTGCCTTTGCTACCTGTAGTATGCACCAATCGTTGTAGGCATATTCGAGTGTACGTGCTGCATTCTCGTGTATACCCACATCGCAAGGGATATATCCTAGTGTATTATAATATTCGTGTCCGATGCGTCCTGTTGAAGATACATTGGGATGAACGTTTCGGGTACCCCATTGCAACCCCTTATAAAGTGTCTCAATATCCTGTACGTGTATGCCTTTGATAAATGCATCGGCAAGCACTGATGCCGAATTGTTACCCACCATACAGCCTCGATGTCCGGGACTTGCCCACTCGGGAAAGAAGCCACTCTCTTTATAGGTATTTATAAGTCCTTCTTGAATCTCGGCATTTACCGACGGGTATAATAGATTCAGCAATGGGAAGAGCGAACGGAATGTATCCCAAAAGCCTGTATCGGTGTACATATACCCCGGTAATACTTCACCATTATATGGGCTGTAGTGTACAATATTTCCGCGTGCATCAACCTCATACAATTTCCGAGGGAAGAGCAATGAACGGTAAAGACAGGAGTAGAATGTTCGCATTTGGTCGTTTGTTCCACCCTCGACCTCTACTCTGCCGAGAAGCTCGTTCCATTGTTGCCTGCCTTGTTCAACAAGGGCATCGAAATTATTGTCGCCAAGTTCTTGCAGATTGAGCATTGCCTGCTCGGGGCTTATGAACGAAGATGCAACTTTTGCGTGAACGACCTCGCCACGCTTAGTAGAGAAACCTATTACTGCGCCTGTGTGCTCGCTTGTTAACTCGTGAGTATTCTCTTTTAACAGAAGCGGTGCGCCTACAGTATCGCTGCTAAATGTCGCAAGGTATTCAAATGGTTTGTCGAACTGAACAACAAAATAGTTTCTGAAGTTATCGGGGACACCTCCACTGTTTCGGGTTGTATAACCTACGACAAGTTGCTCTTCGGGGATTATTGTTATATGCGACCCTTTATCATAAGCATCGACAACCACATACGATTGTGCTTCGGGAAAAGTGATACGGAACATTGCAGCCCTCTCAGTGGGTGTAAGTTCTACCGAGACATCATAATCGGCAAGATATACCTTATAATAATGTGGAAGCACCGTCTCGGCCTTATGAGAGAACCAACTTGCACGCTTCGCTTCATCCATCAAGAGACTGCCCGTAACAGGCATAAGCGAGAATTGGCCATAGTCATTTATCCAAGGACTTGGTTGGTGTGTCTGTTCGAAGCCATATATTCGGTGAGCAGTGTAGGTATATTGCCATCCGTCACCAATCTTGTTTGTGCGTGGAGTCCAGAAATTCATTCCCCAGGGCCTTGCTATTGCCGGATAGGTATTTCCTGCCGAAAGTTCGAAGCTGGACTCTGTTCCCATTAGCGGATTGACATACTGTACATAGTCCTGTGCTTTTGCTGCAATAACGATGAGCAGCACGAACAGAAGTAGTATTTTTTTCATGAATATATGAATAATCTATAATAAACGGGGTGTGCCTTATTTGTTTATATGGCACACCCCTATTCTTTTAGCCTACATCTTAAAGATGTATGTTTACCTTACGTTGCTTATATATTAAGCCAACTGCTCCTTGATAAACTCCTGCATTGCCTCCTTGTGAGCCTCGACACTCTGCAACAGTTTGAACTGTGCCTTAGAACGAACGAGGTTGTGTTCGGGATACTGTATTTTGTAGTATGTATCGCCGTTGATATAATCGGCAAGGAAACGTACAGTCTGCATATAGGGGAAGAGGGCTGCTGCGTAGGGCAGGTTCTCAATCTCAAGAGGAGTAAGGAAGCACTGAGCCGATTTCAGGTAACCCTTTGTGAATGCCTTGAAAATATCCATATTGAAGTTTACATTGTTGAGGTCCTGATCGTCCTCACGGCCTGTATTGGCCGCCGAACGCAGAAAGTCGCCAAAGTCCGAGAATATGAAGTTGGGCATCACTGTATCGAGGTCGATTACACATAGTACGTTGCCATCCTTGTCAAAGAGAATGTTGTCAACCTTAGTGTCACAGTGGCAAATGCGTTTAGCAAGCTTGCCCTCGCGATGAAGTTGCTCGCCTTTGCACATCTCCTCGGCACGTTTCTCGAGCTCGTCAACAAGCCACTGTACCTCGGCAAGACGACCTGCCTTATTCTCTTTTACAGCCTCACGCAACTGCCATAGGCGGAACTCCATATTGTGGAAGTCCTTGATAGTCTCGCCCAACTCGGCGGGAATATCTGCCAGCATAGCCTGGAAGTTACCGAATGTCTCACCTACGATATATGAACTCTCGGGTGTTACGCCTGTCATAGAGGTTGTATCGGGGATAAATACCATTATACGCCAATACTTCTCACCGTCAAAGTAGAAATATTTGCCATCCTTTGCGGGAACAAAGCGTAGAACCTTACGCTCAACATCCTCAACACCATCGGCCTCGTACTTGCCACGAATGTGGTTGGTTACTGCATTGATATTATTCATAAGCATCTCCACATCGGGGAAGATGGCATTGTTTACGTTCTGAAGTACGTAGTCGGGAGCATCGCCCTCGGTTACAACACGATAGGTTGTATTGATAAGTCCGTTACCAAGAGGCTTTACCTCGCTTACAACACCCTGAATGTCGAACTGCGCTACAATTTGCTTAAGATTGTCCATTGGAGTAAATATTTTAAGGTTAGTTTATTAATAATTATATATACATCATATAGTGGTTACCCAATACACTGCCACCATACGAATACTATTTTCATCTACATTTGCTATTTATCGCAAAAATAGGAATATTTTTATCTAATGCAAAATTTTAGGGTATTTTTCTACCTATTTTTATTACAAAGTAGAGGTATTTATCATCGTCCTAAAGGAAACATTAAATTTTAAGGAATATCTTCTTTTTATAAAGTATATACAGCATAATCCAACATACCGTTATGTAGCCGAGCCAATAGCCTACTGCATAAAGATTCTCGGGGAGCATCGATAACAGACCTCCGAAGATTGTGTTTACAGGTTTATTGAAGTCGAAGAACTGCTGTGCAAGATAAATTGTTATTGAATTCACCCCAATGACACGGAAAAATAATGTCCACCGACGATATTCGAGCACATCGACAATAAAATAGAAAAGCGCAAAAAGCATCAATGACCATCCTGCTGCGCAACAGACAAATGAGCTTGTCCAAAGATTCTTGTTTACAGGAAAAAGGATACCCCACAAATAGCCTGTAACAAGAAGAGATAATGCGGCAAGCACCATTATAAAACTCTTTTTATATCCGTCACCCCATGCACCACGAACAAAATCACCGGTTAATATACCAAGCAACGCTGTAACTATCGCCGGAAGTGTCGAAAGTATACCTTCGGGGTCGTGAATATCCAAATGCAAACGCCCCGGAAGCAACAAACGGTCGACATACCCCACTACACTCCCCTCCATTGATAAAGAGTCGGCTCCTACGGGAGCATCGGGTGCAACAATAAAAGCCAACAACGCCCAATAGAGCAGCAGTATCTTAACAGAAACAATAATGGATATTTTCGCTCCTAACCACAGATAAATGAGCGCCGCAAACATCCACGCAAGACCTATACGTCCAAGTACGCTGGCATAACGCAATGTATCGAAATCGAATTGCAAGAGACCATTGTACAACACTCCAAAAAACAGAAGCAAAATACCACGACGGATAATTTTAACAGAAATCTCAGCCTTAGTCCTACCTATTGAGAGCTGCTTCTCCATAGAAAAAGGAAAAGAGAGACCTGCTAAAAAGAGGAAAAGAGGAAATATCAGGTCGTAAAATGCAAGACCATTCCACTCTTTGTGTCCCATCTGCTCGGTCAGAATAGCACGACAATCCTCGGGCAAAAGAGAGGAGAGTGCAAGTAATAAGGAGCCACCTCCCATAATAAAAAACATATCGAATCCTCTCAAAGTATCGAGGGATAAAAGACGCTCTTCTTTCTTCATATTTTTCATAATTCAAAATTACAACCGATATTATACACAGACTCCCACTCACATATCGGACGGAGTGGGAGTCTCTGTTAAATATAGGGTATTAATTAAATAGCTTTTGGACCTACAAACATAGGGAAAATCATAAAGGCAAGAAAAACAAGCACCATTACAATTATTGCAATGCGCACAGCCCATTTATAAAGGTTTTTACGAGCTGTCTTGCGTTTTTTTGCACTGTTTTTTGCTGTTACACTTTTCTTTGCCATATTATTTCTCTTTAAGGTCGAGCGCTATATTAAGCTCGTCAAGCTGCGAAGGCTCAAGTGCCGCAGGTGCATCAATCATAGTATCGCGTCCCGAGTTGTTCTTGGGGAATGCTATACAGTCGCGGATACTGTCGAGACCTGCAAAAAGACTTACCCAACGGTCGAGACCGTATGCAAGGCCGCCATGAGGAGGTGCACCATACTTGAATGCATCGAGCAACCAACCAAACTGTTGCTGCGCACGCTCCGGGGTAAAGCCAAGCAACTCGAACATCTTATTCTGTAGAGTACTGTCGAAGATACGGATTGAGCCACCGCCTACCTCTACTCCATTGATTACCATATCGTATGCATTGGCACGAACAGCACCCATATCGGTATCCAAAAGGGGTATATCCTCGGGCTTTGGCGAGGTGAAAGGATGATGCATTGCCATATAACGGCCCTCTTCCTCGCTATACTCGAACAAGGGAAAGTCTACAACCCACAGACACGAGAAATTGTTCTTATCGCGCAGACCAAGCTGACCTGCTACCTCGAGTCGAAGTTCGCACAACTGCTTACGTGTCTTCATTGCATCGTCGCCACTGAGAATGAGGATAAGGTCGCCCGGCTCGGCAGCGAATGCATTCTTCATCTGCTGAAGCACCTCTTGTGAATAGAACTTATCGACGCTTGATTTCACATTGCCATCGGCCTCGACACGTGCATAAACCATTCCTTTGGCACCAATCTGCGGACGACGCACAAAGTCGGTCAATGCATCGAGTTGCTTACGAGTGTATGTAGCTGCACCCTTGGCACAGATACCTCCAATGTACTCGGCACTGTCGAATACACCGAATCCGTGTCCTTTCATTATATCCATAAGCTCGACAAATTTCATCTCGAAACGTGTATCGGGCTTGTCACTACCATAGTACTTCATAGCATCGTGCCATGTAATACGTGGGAATGCTTCGGATAGTTCAACACCGCGAATTGTTTTGAAAAGATGCTTTGCCATTCCCTCGAAGAGTGAAATAACATCCTCTTGCTCAACGAAACTCATCTCACAGTCTATCTGTGTAAACTCGGGCTGACGGTCGGCACGAAGGTCCTCGTCGCGGAAACACTTTACAATCTGGAAATAACGGTCGAAGCCCGAAACCATAAGCAACTGCTTGAAGAGCTGAGGACTCTGAGGCAGAGCATAGAACTGTCCCGGGTTCATACGCGAAGGAACGACAAAATCACGTGCACCCTCGGGTGTAGAACCGATGAGCATAGGTGTCTCCACCTCGATAAAGCCCATTGAATCGAGGTAACGGCGCACCTCCATCGTCATTTTATGACGAAGCTCAAGATTGCTGCGTACACACTCGCGTCGCAGGTCGAGATAGCGATATTTCATACGCAGTTCATCGCCACCGTCGGTATTGTTATCTATTGTAAAAGGAGGAGTTTCGGCGCTGTTGAGAATATTCAGCGACTCGGCAATAATCTCGATATCTCCGGTCGGGATATTAGGATTCTTACTTTGGCGTTCGCGCACTATACCTGTTACCTGAATCACATACTCACGTCCAAGATGCGAAGCTTTTTCACAAAGTTCGGCATTTGTATCTTCGCTGAATACAATTTGTGTTATTCCGTAACGGTCGCGAAGATCGACAAATGTCATTCCGCCCATCTTACGGGCACGTTGTACCCATCCGGCAAGGGTTACCATTTTCTCGGCATCGGCAAGTCTCAGCTCGCCGCAAGTTGTTGTACGATACATACTTATACTATTATTTAATTTAATCGTTGTTACACCGAAGGGGATTTCTTAATAAAGAACCGCTTCAAGATTGCAAAATTAATGAAAAAATTAATATTAATATAATTAGGAGCATATTTTTACACTATTCAAATCTGACAACAAGAGCAAAAAACAAGCAACAAGTTGACAGAAAGAGGAAAAAGAGTCATATTTCCGTGTCATTTTTAAAAATATTAATAGTTTGGCACGGTTTTTGTAAGGAATCTTATATAAAAAAATTATGTCAATTAATCGGTAGGTATTATCTTCGCCGCCGATTACAGAATACGATTATTCACAACAAGGATTGATTGAGGAGAAAGAATTTATGAACAATGAATTTTCGCAAAAAATTACCGAAATTGTATCGCAGAGCAAAGCAGAAGCGAATCGTCTGCACAGCAATGCAGTAAGCCCCGAGCATCTTCTGCTTGGATTGATACGTCGCAATGCCGATAGCACACGTAAGATATTCGACTGTTTGAATGCAGATATAAACAAAATCATAAGCGATATCGAGGTGGCACTGAAAGAAAATTCCGACAGCACATACGTCGAGAGTTCGCACGATATTGAAATGAATATGGATGCAGCAAAAGTACTGCGCTTCACCACTCTCGAGGCACGCAACCTAAAGGAGAATGCCAATATTGAGAACGCGCTTCTATTGGGAATATTAAAGGATGAGAACAGTCCTGCATCGGGTATTTTAAAAAGCAACAATGTCACTTACGACCGTGTTCGCGAAGCTATACGCAACAGCCGAAACAGCGAAATGCCTACCGCCGGATTCGGTTTTACCGATGATGAAGAAGAGGACGAAAAGCCCATTCACAACAACAGCGCAAACGGCAAAGGCAGTTTCATAGGACAGCAGACAGCAACAGCATCGACCAACGACACTCCGGTGCTCGACAACTTTGGCGTAGACATGACAAAGGCTGCAAGCGAAGGACGATTAGACCCCGTTGTAGGACGAGAGAAAGAGATTGAGCGTATATCACAGATTCTGAGCCGCCGCAAGAAGAACAACCCCGTACTTATAGGAGAACCGGGAGTGGGAAAATCGGCTCTTGTAGAGGGATTGGCACAGCGTATCGTCGAGCGAAAGACCTCGCGTGTACTCTTTGGCAAACGTGTGGTCGCCCTTGACCTGACCGCAGTAGTAGCAGGCACAAAATATCGCGGACAGTTCGAAGAGCGTCTGCGTTCTATCCTCACCGAGCTAGAGAACAACCCCAACATAATTCTCTTTATCGACGAGATACACACCATAATAGGTGCAGGTTCGACACCCGGTTCTATGGATGCAGCAAACATTCTGAAGCCCGCCCTTGCCCGCGGCCAGTTACAGTGCATAGGTGCCACCACACTCGACGAGTACCGCAAAAGCATCGAAAAAGACGGAGCATTGGAGCGTCGTTTCCAAAAGGTCATAGTAGAGCCTACAACAGCCGAAGAGACACTCACAATCCTGCACAACATAAAGGAGCGTTACGAAGAGCATCACAATGTAACATACACCGATGAGGCACTGGAAGCATGTGTAAAATTAACTGACAGATACATTACCGACCGCAGTTTCCCCGACAAGGCAATAGATGCAATGGATGAGGCCGGTTCGCGAATGCATATAACAAACATCAGCGTGCCGCAGGAGATTGAGGAGAAAGAGCGTCAGATAGCACAAGCCAAGCGAAATAAAGAGGAGGCAGCACGCGCACAGCAGTTCGAGATTGCAGCCAACCACCGCGACGACGAGAAACGCCTCACAGCCGAGCACAAACAGATGATGGACAAATGGGAACAAGAGCTTCGCGACAAGCGCCAACGTGTTGATACCGAAGATGTAGCCAATGTAGTCTCTATGATTTCGGGAATACCTCTTCAGCGCATGCAGCAGGACGAGTGGAGCCGCCTTAAAGGTATGCAAGACGAGCTAAACGGTAAGGTTGTAGCACAAGAGAGTGCCATTGAGAAACTGTGCAAGTCGATACGACGCAGCCGCGTAGGACTGCAAAGCCCCACAAAACCCATAGGCACATTCATGTTCCTTGGCCCCACAGGAGTAGGAAAAACACTACTTGCAAAAGAACTTGCCAAATTCATGTTCGGCAGTGCCGATGCCCTCATACGCATAGATATGAGCGAATATATGGAGAAATTCACCGTCTCGCGCCTTGTAGGTGCCCCTCCGGGATACGTAGGCTACGAAGAGGGCGGACAACTTACCGAGCGCGTACGTCGCCGTCCCTACTCTATCGTCCTGCTCGACGAGATAGAGAAGGCACATACCGACGTGTTTAATATGCTGTTGCAGGTAATGGACGAAGGCCGTCTAACCGACAGCTACGGACGCACGGTAGACTTCCGCAACACCGTCATAATAATGACCTCTAACATTGGCACACGCGAACTGAAAGACTTTGGATTGGGCGTTGGATTCGCACGCGAGGAGCGTTCATCAAACAAGCAGTATTCACGCGAAGTAATTCAGAAAGCTCTTAACAAACGCTTTGCGCCCGAGTTCCTTAATCGCGTAGACGAGATAATTAATTTCGACCAATTGAGCAAAGAAGCTATCACATCAATCGTAGACATAGAATTTGCAGGAATAAAGAAACGTGTCAAGGAGCTTGGCTACAGCATCGTACTTAGCGAAAGCGCCAAGAGTTTCCTTGCCGACAAGGGCTATGATGTGCAGTTCGGCGCACGTCCGCTAAAACGCGCCCTGCAAAGTTATGTCGAAGATGAGATTTCGGAATTACTCTTGGACGGAGCACTTAAAGAGGGAGACTCCATCGTTATCGAGCATCACGAAGGCAACGAAAAACTCACACTCAACATAATAAAAGAGCAAGAAAAACAGCAGTAAATTTTAGTAAATATATTTTACAAAGAACTCATTTAATCCGGCACGATTCCATTCGTTGTCGGATTTTTTCTGCATTGCACCTTTGTTTGATATAAAAATTCTGCCGCATCCGCAGGACAACAGTTATTATTCAAAACAAGGACAGCATAATGCCGTCCTTGTTTTTCGAGCGGTAAACGGGACTCGAACCCGCGACCCTCGGCTTGGGAAGCCAATGCTCTACCAACTGAGCTATTACCGCAACAATTCAACTATTTTCGCTGCGAAGATACAACATTATTCGTTTTTTACATTGCTATTTTTGTAAAAAAAACAAAATTATTGAAAGAAAACCATTTTTTCATTCATTTTAATGAGCATTATGAACAATAAGTATATAATCAGAAAACACCCGTTTCAATCCATAAAAAGCATTTAAGAAGCAAAATGCAATTTAAAATATATTACAAATAATTTGCAAGGTTTCAAATAATAGGTTAATTTTGCCATATTATATAGTATAATAATATATATCAGAACACGCTTGACATTTTAAAACAGAAATATAACAGCCTTATCAAGATGTGTAAGTAATTGATAATCAATCATTTAACTGATTATCAATGTCCCCCGATTATACAATCAAAGTACGTTTCACTGGTTTTCAGTGTCCCTTTGTTGTGCCCATATTTCTGTTAAATTTCAGTATTTGAAAAGTTACATTTTGTCTATCACACTTAATAAACGTAACATTTTGTATACAAAACGGTTATTATTCAGATAGCAGTATTGATAAAAAGCATCTTTGATTTATGAAAATTGCAGTAGCAGGTACAGGCTATGTAGGCCTTAGCATCGCCACCCTATTGGCACAGCATAACGAAGTAGTGGCAGTAGATGTTATCCCCGAAAAGGTGGAAATGATTAACAAACGTATATCACCTATTCAGGACGAGTATATCGAGAAATATCTTGCCGAAAAGGAGCTTAACTTAACAGCTACACTCGACGGTGCTACAGCATACAAAAGTGCTGATTTTGTGGTTATCGCAGCACCGACAAATTACGACCCACAAAAGAACTTCTTCGACACACACCATATCGAGGATGTCATTGATTTAGTACTCGAAGTGAATCCCGAGGCAACAATGGTTATTAAAAGCACCATACCTGTAGGTTATTGCCGCAGTCTATACGTAAAGTATGCCGAGAAATTCAGAGAAAAAGGTTGGGATACAACCCATAAGTTCCGCCTGCTATTCTCGCCCGAGTTCCTTCGCGAGAGCAAAGCCCTTTACGACAACCTTTATCCCAGCCGCATTATTGTTGGTCATCCCAAGATGATAGAAAACTTCAACGAAGAGAATGAGGCCATAAAAGCCATTGCCGGCAATCATCTCGAAGATGCTGCCCACACATTTGCAGCCCTACTGCAACAGGGAGCAATAAAAGAGAATATCCCCACACTATTTATGGGACTCAAAGAGGCCGAAGCAGTAAAGCTATTCGCAAACACCTATCTTGCACTGCGAGTAAGCTATTTTAACGAGTTGGACACATACGCCGAAGTAAAAGGACTCGACTCGGCCGCCATAATACGCGGAGTAGGACTCGACCCACGCATAGGCGACCACTATAATAACCCCTCATTCGGATACGGCGGTTACTGCCTTCCAAAAGACACCAAGCAGTTGCTTGCCAATTATCAGGACGTACCACAGAATATGATGACAGCTATTGTCGACAGCAACCGTACCCGTAAAGACTTCATTGCCGACCAAGTATTGCGTAAAGCAGGTTACTACGACTACTACAGCAAAGGCGACTACAGTGCAACCGATGAGAAGCATTGTACCATAGGAGTGTACAGACTAACAATGAAAAGCAATAGTGATAACTTCCGTCAATCCTCAATACAGGGAGTTATGAAACGTATCAAGGCAAAAGGAGCCGAAGTCATCATCTACGAACCGGCGTTAGATGACGGCAGCACATTCTTTGGCAGTCGGGTTATAAACGACCTCGACGAATTCAAGCGTCAATCACAGGCGATAATAGCCAACCGCTACGATGCCAGCCTCGACGATGTCAAAGAGAAAGTATATACACGAGATATTTTCCAACGCGATTGACAAATAATCTTTGCAGAGATTCTAAGTGCAGATTTATAGAATTAACAAACATAAACTTAAATATAGCAAATTGAAAACAGTAATGTTGGTTTTCGGAACCCGTCCCGAAGCCATAAAAATGGCACCATTAGTCAAGGAGTTCCAGAAATACCCCGAAGCGTTTAAGACAATAGTATGCGTAACAGGCCAGCATCGTCAGATGCTCGACCAAGTGCTGCAACTGTTTGAGATAACACCCGACTACGACCTGAACATAATGAAACAGGGTCAAGACCTCTACGATGTCACAGCACGTGTACTCATAGGAATGCGCGACGTGCTTAAGGAATCTAGCCCCGATGTAGTTCTTGTTCATGGCGATACAACTACGAGTACAGCAGCAGCCCTCTCGGCTTTCTATCAGCAAATACCCGTCGGACATGTCGAAGCCGGTTTGCGTACACACAATATCTACAGTCCATGGCCCGAGGAGATGAACAGGCAAATAACAAGCAGGATAGCTGCATATAACTTTGCCCCAACGACTCTTAGTAAACAGAATCTGCTGTGCGAAGCTATTAAAGCAGAAAGTATTACCGTAACAGGAAACACAGTCATTGACGCACTGCATTGGGTTGTAAATAAGATAAACCAAGATAAAAAACTCGCAGATGATCTTAAATACCATCTTGCTCAGGCGGGCTATGATGTAACACGTATCGAAGATGGCAAAAAGCTCGTACTCATCACAGGACATCGTCGCGAGAACTTCGGTGACGGATTCATCAGCATGTGTACAGCAATAAAAGACCTTACAAAGAAATATCCAAATGTAGATTTTGTCTACCCCATGCATCTTAACCCCAATGTGCGTAAACCCATCCACGAAGTATTCGGTCAGAATTTGGATAATCTTGGTAATATGTTTTTCATTGAGCCATTGGAATACCTATCATTTGTCTACCTAATGGAGAAGAGCTACATTGTGCTCACCGACAGCGGTGGTATTCAAGAAGAGGCACCCGGTCTTGGAAAGCCTGTACTTGTAATGCGCGACACCACCGAACGTCCCGAAGCACTCGAAGCCGGTACCGTAAAACTTGTAGGAACCAACTATGACAAAATATTGTCCGAGGTGTCTCAATTGTTAGACGACCAAATACATTATGAGACAATGAGTAAAGCAGTTAATCCTTATGGTGACGGATTGGCATGTGGAAGAATTGTAAATACACTGAAATAATAACACGTAAACAATATAAATAGAATATTTAATAATGAAAGCTTGTTTTATGGGACTTGGCTACATAGGCCTTCCCACCTCAATAATTGCTGCAAAACACGGAATAGACGTTATTGGAGTTGATATTAATGAAAAAGTTGTAGAAGTAACGAACCAAGGCAAACTGCACATTATAGAGCCGGGAATGGAAGAGATGTTGCAAGAGGTAATAGCAGCAGGCAAATTCAAGGCCTACACTACACCTCAAGAGAGCGACGCTTATTTTATGGTAGTTCCTACCCCATTCAAAGGCGACCATGAACCCGATATTTCATACGTAGAGGCAGCCACACGTGCAGTACTTCCCTTATTAAAAGAAGGAGACCTGTATGTCATTGAAAGTACATCGCCAATAGGTACAACCGAAAAGATGGCAAACATAATTTTCGGTGAGCGCCCCGAACTTAAAGATAAAATTCACATTGCCTACTGCCCCGAGCGTGTTCTGCCGGGTAACGTAATATACGAGCTTGTACATAACGACCGTGTCATTGGCGGACTGACTCCCGAGTCGACCGATAAAGCTATAGAATTCTACTCACAATTTGTAAAAGGAGAGTTACACAAGACAAATAGCCGCACAGCCGAAATGTGCAAACTCACCGAGAACAGCAGTCGTGATGTGCAAATAGCATTTGCCAACGAGCTATCACTTATCTGCGACCGAGCAGGTATCAACGTATGGGAGCTTATAACACTTGCCAACAAACATCCACGAGTAAATATTCTTCAGCCCGGTTGCGGCGTAGGCGGACACTGTATTGCAGTCGACCCCTATTTCATTACAGCCGACTACCCTACCGAAGCCCGTATCATAGCCACTGCACGCGAAATTAACAATTACAAATCGATGTGGTGTGCCGAGAAGGTGCGCAGTGCCATACTTGAATTTGAGTTAAAGTACAACCGTAAACCTATTGTAGCCATGATGGGCCTCGCCTTCAAACCCAATATTGACGACCTTCGCGAATCGCCATCGAGCCACATTGTAGGTAAAGTAATGCAAATATGTAACGGAGCAACAATCCTTGTTGTTGAACCGAATGTCAAAGAGCATAACGTATACAAACTCACCCCTTACGAAAGTGCCTTTGCAAAAGCCGATATAGTGGTAATGCTCACTGCACACGACCAATTCAAGACACTCCCCTACGAAGAGAGTAAGGTAATACTCGATTTCTGCGGAATATATAAGAGATAATAAGATAAATTTAATCAATATTTTGGATTATAACTACGCAAAAAACATTAGTAGATAATAAACACACCATAATAAAACAACACACTACACATTTTGCGAGAATTTAAGAAGGAAGCAACCGCACAGGTGGGACCTTAAAAAAAGTCTGTGGTTCGATACCACCGGTTGCTGCACAACAAGAAGGGGAATAAATAGTAAAAAATAATATGAGCGATAACTCACAGAATAACAAAAGAATAGCGAAGAATACTGCAATGTTATATATGCGGACATTACTGGTAATGTTCATTTCTCTATATACTAGCCGAGTAATTCTTGCGACATTAGGGGTTGAAGATTATGGAATATACCAAGTTGTCGGTGGGGTTGTTATGATGTTCTCCGTAATATCATCATCACTATCAACAGCCATCAGCAGATTCATCACATTTGAAATAGGCCGTGGAGACAAAGAACAGTTAAAAAAAACATTCTCAACAAGCGTTGTAATACAAATATTTTTGGCTATTATAATATTTGTCATTTGCGAAATTATTGGAATCTGGTTTATGGAAACAAAAATGCAGATTCCACATGAAAGACTAAATGCAGCCAACTGGGTTCTACACTGTTCATTACTCACATTCTGTGTAAATCTTTTAAGCGTTCCATACAATGCCTGCATAATTGCCCATGAACGTATGAGTGCGTTTGCTTACATTGGAATATATGAAGGAGTTATGAAATTAGCAATTTGCTATTTGATCCTAATATCACCTATTGACAAACTTATTTTTTACGCAATTGCAATGTTGCTATTAGCGTTATCAACACGCATAATATATACAATTTATTGTAGGAAGAATTTTCAAGAGAGTAGAACTAATTCAAACTTTGACAAGACAATATTCAAAAAGATGCTTGGTTTTTCCGGTTGGAGTTTCTTCAACAACACAGCTTACATCCTCAACAACCAAGGTATCAACATGTTAATGAATGTCTTTTTTGGTGTTGTAGTGAATGCAGCTAGAGGCATTGCCATTCAAGTAGAAACCGCAGTATTACAGTTTGTTAATAGTTTCACTACTGCAATAAATCCCCAAATAACAAAAAGTTATGCAAATGGCATGTTAGATAATATGTACAAATTGGTATGCCGTGGAGCTAAATTCTCATATTTCTCTATGCTGTTTATTTCTCTTCCACTTATTATAGAGGCCGAACAAATTATGAGAATATGGCTCGTAGATGTACCCGACCATACTATCGCATTTGTTCAGTTTTCATTGATAATGGGAATGTGCGATTGTATTGGCAATTCGGGATATACCGCTTGTATGGCAACAGGAAAATTAAAAAGATACTCAATAGTAATAACATCAATCGGAATATTGGAATTCCCAATAGCTTGGATATGTTTTTATTTTGGTGCTATTCCTGAAACCGCATACTATATCTATATAATAATTAAAATAATAATTCTAATTGTTAGAATGTTTTTATTAAAGAGTATGGTAGGTCTCAAAGTTAGTAAGTATATTAAAGAGGTATTCTTACCAATAATTCTGACTACACTTATTGCTATAGTATTGCCGATTGCGACATATTTCCTTATACCTTACGGTATTATACGTTTTATTGCTGTTGGATGCATATCGGTATTATCTGTATCAGTATCAGTACTGTATTTGGGAATGACAAAAGATGAAAGGAATTACATAATAAATAAATTGGTCATAAAAATTAGAAAAAAATGAGTATGAAACTAATATTTGGTTCCGGGCTTTCATCACATAAGGATATCCAAGGGCTTAGCGAGGTATGCAGAACCGCATTAGAGTGTGGAATAAACCATTTCGATAGTGCGCCTAGTTATAAAACCGAGGCACTAATCAGCAAAGCTGTCAAAATCGGTGCAAATCAATTAGGTTTAAATAGAAACGATTATTCTATTCAAACTAAGATAGACCCCATACACATGTATAATGGAAATATTGAGGAGTATTTTAAGAGCAAACTTATTGAGATGCAACTAACATATATCGATAGTTTACTCATTCATTGGCCATTAGAAAAATACTTTCTTGATACTTGGTATACACTTGTCAAATTAAAAGAACAAGGTATCGCAAAAGAGATTGGCATATGCAACTTAAGAATCAGACACATGAAGAAACTAAGTGCCGCGGGTATTGTTCCAGACATCATACAGATAGAGAGACATCCACTGAATACATTCAGAGATGAAACTGAATGGTGCGTCAAGAACAATGTAGCGTTGCAGGACTATTCACCGCTGTGCAAAATGCATCCATTTATAAAAAACGATAAAGCAATAAACTCAATAGCAAAGAAATACGACAAGGACATTGGACAGATAATTCTTCGTTGGCATATTGACACAGGAGCTATTCCTGTATTCACATCTAAGAGCATAGAACGAATAAAGCAATATTCCAATATATGGAGTTTCAAACTAACACAAGAAGATATTGAAGCTATATACAGAGTTAACCGTAATCATAAACTATATTTAGAGTCATTGATATGTCCCGGATTTTAAAAAATAAAGAGTTTATTGCCTGCCTTATTACTTTTTCTTCAGCGGTAGGTATCATATTTACAAACCTATGGCCATTATCGATATTATTTCTTGCTGTAACAATGGTTATTATTATAAATAAGTTGGCCAAACGGTTCTTGTATAAAAATATCGACATTCTGCACAATAGAACAGAAATCAGGGAAATAGACACATTGGTAATTGGTGACAATTGCGATCTTGTGAATATCTCCATAAACAAAGAACGTACTTTATTCTATCAGTCTGCAGATCGCAGTTTTACAGCCTCATATCAAATATTTATGCATATAGAGTCATTATTGAATGAGGGAGGTAGACTAATCTTTATATGTAACACAAGAATAGACTCTGAAAAAATCTCCATCTTTGATATATCTTATCTACATCCTATTACTAAAAAAGAACTTGGATTAGAGAGTCTAGAGCAGATGCAAAGATTTCCTCTTATATATGAACCCATTAAAAGTTTAAAGAATATTTTAAATTATAGGGAGAATGGGTTTAAAATAACAGAATGTAACAATGAACTAAATAAATTCTGTAATGAGAGAAATATTGAATTAATATATTTAGAGAAATGATTTATAAATTAACTTACAATTATGAGTGCTTTTTATTATTCATCTGAGAGAAACATCCAAATAGTAGTAGCTCTATTAAAAGCCAACGGAATAAAAAAAGTTGTAGCATCGGCAGGAACGACAAACTATTCATTTGTCGGTAGTTTACAGAACGACCCTTGGTTCGAGATATACTCATCTGTTGACGAACGTTCGGCAGCATATATTGCATGTGGTATTGCCGCAGAAAGCGGAGAACCTGTTGTACTTACCTGTACTGGTTCCACTGCTTCACGAAACTACATTCCAGGACTAACAGAGGCCTACTATCGTAAACTCCCCGTACTTGCAATAACATCACATCAGGGAACAGACCGAATAGGACAGCTAATATCCCAAAATATCGATCGCCGTAGTATTCAAAATGATATTGCAAGATTATCGGTAGAACTACCTGTTATAAAGGATGAACGCGATGAGGCATTCGTAACAATGGAAGCAAATAAGGCTATTCTTGAGTTGCGCCGCAACGGTAACGGCCCGGTACATATTAATATGTTCACTACATATAGCCAGGATTTCTCAGTAAAAGAATTGCCGCCGGTACGCGTAATGAAACGTGTTCAGGCTTGGGATACAATGCCCGAGATGCCTAAAGGCAACATCTGTGTATATGTAGGTTCGCATGTACATTTTACGACAGAACAGACCAAGGCTATTGACCGTTTTTGTGCCACACATGATGCCATTGTGATATGCGACCACACGAGTGGCTATTATGGCAAATACCGCCTTTTGCCGACACTTGGCCAGATGCAGATTTCTGGAAAAATTTTCAACAATCACAAATTTGATTTAATGATTCATATTGGCGAAGTTTCAGCTGCGGTATTCGCTGGTTCTGTCCCTGTAAATGAAATTTGGCGTGTAAGTGAGGATGGTGAATTACGAGATCCATTCAACAAACTCACAACTGTGTTTCAAATGTCAGAGCTTTCTTTCTTCAAATATTATAGCAAAGAAAAAGAGAACAAACATAGTAATATTGACAAATACACAGAACTTTTTGCCGAGATTTATAACCATATCCCGGAACTACCATTCAGCAATGTATGGACTGCATCACAACTTTCAAAACACCTGCCTAAAGGAGCATTATTCCACATCAGTGCTTCGAACAGCCGTCGTTGCTGGAATATGTTCCACTTGCCAGAAGGTGTGCAGTGTACAAGCAACGTAGGTTGCTGTGGTATTGACGGTTGTACAAGTTCAATGATAGGTTCATCACTTGCGAGCCCAAACCGTCTTTGCTACCTTGTAACAGGTGACTTAGCATTCTTCTATGACTTGAATTCACTTGGTAACAGACACCTTGGCAATAATATCCGTATTATGCTTATAAACAACGCAATCGGTGCAGAATTCAAACTGAGTACACATCGTTGCAGTATATTTGGGGATGACGCTGACAAATATATGGCAGCTGGCGGTCATTTTGGTGCTAAATCACCAGTTTTGGTAAAGCATTACTGCGAAGACTTAGGATTTCAATACCTTTCGGCAACCAACAAAGAGGAGTTCCTTACAGCGCTTGATACATTCAGTAATCCCGAAATTACCGATAAACCAATGATTCTAGAAGTGTTTACAACACATGAGAATGAAAATGAAGCATTAAGGCTTATGACAACAATAACATATGACAAAAAGGCTGCAATAAAGAGTAAAGTAGCAGAAGCAGTACGTTCAGTAGCAGGAGAGAAGAGTGTTAATCTTTTAAAGGATATTTTTAGAAAAAAACAATAATCGTTTAATGTTAGAAATATTAACAGACAAACCATATTATGAAAATAGGAATTCTTACTCACCCTATAATTAAAAACTATGGAGGCATTTTACAAGCATTTTCTTTAAAATGTTATATAGAGAGTCTAGGACACAATGTTATAATTTTAGACAGAAGATTTAATTATAACCGATTCAAAGGTATAATATTAGATCTCTTGGAATTTCTAAATATACCTAGATACAGCCAAACGAAGAAAGAGTGTTCCTTGATTTCTAAATTTATTAAAAAACATTTCATAAGAACACATAAGTTATATTCTAAGCAGGAATTAGTAAAAGAAATCAGTAAGCACAAACTAGAATGCGTTATAATTGGTAGCGACCAAGTATGGAGGTCTGACTTCTGTAACCGATGCGACTATGACTATTGGGGAGGTTTTATATTATATAACAAGAACGTAAAAGTTTTCTCATATGCAGCATCAATAGCACATAATACCTGGAATTACAGCGAGGAAGATACTATAAATATAAAAGCGTTGATATCCAATTTTTGTGGCGTATCGGTAAGGGAAGAATCTGCTGTACACCTTTGCAAACAGTATTTAAATATTGATGCAAAATGGGTTATTGATCCGACATTGTTACATGACCATACATTTTATGACAAAATAGCCACAAAACGAATTATTTCTAAGAAATATATATTCGTATATTGGTTAGGAGAGAGAGACATAATAAATAAAGATTTAGAGCAATATTCTAGAGATTATGAAATCATTGAACTACATTTAAGTGGTAATAATAAAAAAATTAGTATTGAAGAATGGTTATCATACATCAAATACTCAGATATTGTGATTACCGACTCATTTCATGGTACTGTTTTTTCTATTATTTATAATAAGCATTTTATAACATACAGGAATGATAGCGGTGGGTATTCTCGTATTGAATCATTATTCAAGTTGCTTAATATTGAAGAAAAAATAAATAATCCTCATGCAATACTTGATTATAGAAAAGTTGAGATTGTTGTAGAAGAATTACGAAAAAATGCACAAGCATTTATACAAGAAAGTATTAGATGTAGTCTATAATTTTTAAAAAGTCAAATATATATGACAATAACATTTTATACTAACTTTATTAATCATCATCAAGTAAGCATTGCTGACGAATTATTCAATACAATAGGGAACAATTATACATTTGTAGCTACAATGAAAATCCCTGAAAGTTTTATAAAAAATGGTTATACAGACTATTCTAACAAACCCTATTTATTAAAAGCATATGAATCTGAAGATAATTACAAAAAGGCTCAAGCATTAGCTATTAGTAGCGATATTGTTATTATAGGAGCTGCATCGGACGAATATATTATGCCTCGTATAAAAATGAACAAGGTGACAATAAGATATAGTGAACGATGGTTTAAAAGCAACTATAAAAGTTTGTTTAGTCCTCGCGCATTATATTATTATTTTACCCATCACACTATTTTTAGGAATAAACCATTATATATGTTATGCGCAAGCGCATACACTGCTAATGATGTAGCCAAAATATTTGCATATCCCAATAAATGCTACAAATGGGGATATTTTCCACCTGTGCAACAATTGCCTATCGAAGAGCTGATAAACAAAAAACGTACAACGAAAACAAAGATATTATGGGTTGCAAGATTCATTGATTGGAAACATCCCGAGATGCCTGTTATATTAGCAAAAAGTTTAAAATCAAAAGGCTATTCATTTGAAATCAATATGGTTGGCGATGGAGAAATGCGTAATACAATTAAGAAGATGATAGCAGATTTTGATGTTTCTGATTGTGTTCATTTATTAGGACAATTCCCTAATAATGAGATACATTGCTTAATGAGAGAACACCATATATTCTGTTTCACGAGTGATAGGAACGAAGGATGGGGTGCAGTACTTAATGAAGCTATGAGTAATGGTTGTTGCCCAGTGGCTGCAGATATGATAGGAGCAGTACCGTATTTACTAAAACATAAAGAAAACGGATTGATTTTTGAATCAACGAACAATCAATCGTTATTATCCAACATTGAGTTTCTAATAAATAATCCAAACATATGCGAACAACTATCGATAAATGCATATCACACTATACAAAACGAATGGTCGCCACAAATTGCAGCTAATCGATTATTGGGATTATGTAAGGTTTTATTAAACAGTGAAGGAAATGTTCAAATATCAGGTCCCTGCTCCAAAGCGTAATAAATAGGAGTATTAACTACTTACATTTTAACAAAATGAAAATTCTTTGGATAACAAATATATTATTTCCTGAGGCAGCATCACTAATTAGCGGAAATAAACAATTAAAGGCATCAGGTGGTTGGATGCTTGGACTTGCAAACAGTTTATCTGAATTTCCTAATATAGAACTCAGTATAGCAACTGTATCAAATATAGTAAGTTCCTTGAATATAGTAAAAGGTAAAAAGGTCACATACTACACAATTCCTATAGGCAAAGGAAATATTTGGTATAATAATGATTATGAAAGATTTTGGAAAGAAATATATAGTATCTCCAATCCTGATATAGTACACATACACGGAACAGAATATTCACAAGGATTGGCGTTCATTAACTCATGCCCTAATGCAAAAGTTGTAGTATCAATACAAGGTTTGACTTCTGTATGTCAAAAGTATTACAATGATGAGCTATCAAATCTCCAAATAATCAAAAATATTTCATTTAGAGATATTATACGCAATGATAACCTACTACTGGCTAAGAAAAGATTCAAGGAAAGAGGGGAAAAGATAGAATTGCCAACATTGAGAAAAGTAAAGCATATTATTGGACGCACTATTTGGGATAAAGCACACGCTTGGGCTATTAATCCGAATGCTGAATATCATTTTTGCAATGAAACATTGCGTGATGAATTCTATACTGATAGGTGGGAGTATGACAAATGCGAGAAGCACACTATTTTCTTAAGTCAAGCAATATACCCAATAAAAGGTCTTCATAAAGTATTGGAGGCCTTACCGTATGTCATACAAAAATATCCTGACACTAAGGTTCGTATTGCAGGAATTAATATTGTAAAATCAGATACATTTAAAGAGAAATGCAGTATCACAGGTTATGGGCGTATTATACGAAATATAGTAAAAAAGAATAAGCTCGAAAAACATATAGAATTCACTGGCCCTCTTAATGCTCAAGAGATGAAATCAACTTTACTAAAGAGCAACGTATTTATATGTCCATCAAGTATAGAAAATAGCTCCAATTCATTGGGAGAAGCACAATTATTAGGAGTTCCATGCATTGCCTCATATGTAGGTGGTATTCCTTCTATGATTCCAAACGATAATTGCGGGAAATTATATCGTTTTGAAGACACTGAGGTATTAGCATTCCACATCATTAAAACATTTGAGAATTCTGAGAATTTCGACAACACACAAATGAGAGCAATTGCACATGAGCGTCACAATAGAAAAAATAATGCAATTTGCCAAATATCTATATATAAAGATATTATACATCAATATTAAGTATAAACAATATGTATATAGTATTCACAACATCACTAATTGCACTAATATTAACGTATTTTAACTCAAAAAATAAAATACGTAATGGCATGTTTTGGGGATTTGTAATGATTACAACACTGGGGGTCATTCATTACGATTATGGCAATGACTACATGACATATTACCAAATGTTTACTGATTTTAACAAATATGAATTTAATATTGGTAGAATATTGGAAGGTACATATCATCGGGACAGTGGATGGGTTATACTATGCCATTTGTTTAATAAAATAGGTGGCTTCTTTATGATGGTAGCGGTTCTTAATATTATACAAAATATTTTAGTGTATTCTTTTATTAAGAATTTTGTTGCTAAAGAATGGTGGACATTGGCTATTTTCATTTACCTATTTTTACCTAATCTTTACCTTTTAAATTTCTCAATGATGAGACAAGGATTAATTGTTTGCCTATTTCTGGGGATGTGGCAATATATAAAAGAACGAAAATGGTGGTACCCACTTAT
>JAZNEI010000040.1:0-38702 GCA_045588485.1 Bacteroidaceae bacterium
TTTACGTTAAGATTTTCAGTGCGCAGAGCCTTTTGCCTACTTTTCGTCGGCACGAAAAGTAGGAGAAAAAGAACAATGAAAGGCTGAATTTAGCAAACAAGCCTAAATGAGAGACTGAAAAAGTTTTACCGGACACCAATAATTTTTTATCTATTTTTCAAACTGCTTCAACCATTGTCTCGCCCCATCTCTATCGAAATACAAAAGATAAGTGTCGGGATTCTTCACCGTAACAAGAGTTGTAAAGAGTTCGGGATGGTTGCGGACACAGGGATACAGATATTCGAATGTAGCATCCATTCCCAGCTGGTCGAGCACAACATATTTCACTCCACCATCGAGAAGATTCTCAATAAGCCTGGCCTCATCGGTAGTTTCAAGGAAATAACGGGCCTTTACACCCGAATAGATATAGAATAATTCGGGCTTACGGGTAGCCACAATTGCGTATCTGTCAATCTCGGCAAGGCGCAGACTCACTTCGCGATAGTTATAGAATTTCGATGGCAGAGGCATACGGCCATAAACATATAATCCCCAAATCGTGTGTTTGGAAAAGTTGTCTGTCTGCATGAACATTGGAACGAAAAGAAGAGTCAAAAGCCAAACAGGGAATTCTCTTTTCAAAGGTCTTAACGCCAATGTTCCCAACGACCAAAGACCAACAAAAAGGGCTGCTGTTATCACTGGAAAGAGAATGATGAGATAACGATAGCTGCTGGGGGTATCGAGCGATGAGATTATTACAATAGTGACTATGAACATAAGCAGTAATGGCATACACAACCGCCCCATCTTATAGAATCCGTATATAATTACCGCTAACCACACCAATGCAAAAAGCAGTAGGAGGAAAGAGAGTTCCTCTTTATAGTTTATATTTATAAAAGGTATTATACTCTCGGGGATTGCCTTAAACAGAAGCATCAGTGCTGTATCGAGGAACTTTGAAAAATCAATCTGCGACACATATCGCGACTGACCTAACCCTAACGCTGCATTGCGGATTATCCAAGGCAAACAGCCTGCCAAAAAAGCTAATATGGTGACAGTTGCCACACGCCAACGACGCTCTAACAGCATCGTAAATATGAAAGCCGCAACAACCGCTACTGCCTGCGTACGTATGTGATATACAAAGACAAGCGAAAAGAGGAAGAGATAAAAACAGGAAGAGCGCCACAAAGAAGCCTCATCCCGAGGCAGGTGCATATATAACCACAGCGATAAAACAATAAAGAATATACACGATGCCTCACTCATCATTATTGTAGAAAACTCCAATATGTGCGGGGTTACCAATACCGCTGCTCCTGCAAGAAAAGCAAGGCTACGTTTAAACCCTTTATCGACAAGAAGCAGAAAGAGCATTACCACTGCGGCAAACAGGAAGCATAGATTCAGCACCTTTTGTGCCACTATGCTATCGGTGACCATTCGCAACGGAGCCATAAGAAGCGGATAGCCGGGAGGAAAATTGTTCGTCGGTTGACCGAACATATCGGAATAACCTTTACCCCCGACAAGCGACGTTGCATTGGTGTAATAGTAGCAGTTATCTCCGTTGAAATCGGGCTTTGGGTTAAAGACAAACACAAACACCGCAACAGCTATTACAAGCAATGCGGCTATCCAAGGTATATTGCTGTTTTTTATTCTCAGGCTCATTGATGTTGGAACAGAGAGGTGTACCCCACAAGGCACACCTCTCCTTTATTACGTGTAATAATATTATTTGTTATGTTCGGCCTCAATCTCCTCGGGCGACATTGGTTTATACTTACCCAAACGACGTGCTCCTCCCTCGAATACAAGGTAATCTTCTTCGTTGCGAATACCGCCAAAGTTACGCCAAGCATCGAGTTTGTCGTAACAGATAAAGTCGGTAAACTGTTTCTCGGCACACCATTTGTCCATAAGGTCGGGGATGAAATATATTCCCGGCTCGACGGTAAAGACAAATCCCGGCTCAAGAGCCTTGGCAAGACGCAGGGACTTCCAACCAAAGAGAGTGCTCTTTGTGCGTCCCTCTTCGTATCCAACGTTCACTTCGCCAAAATTCTCCATATCGTGAACATCAAGACCCATCATGTGTCCCAATCCGTGTGGCATGAACATACAAGCAGCACCGGCAACGGCAGCCTCGGCAGGGTCGCCCTTCATCAGTCCAAGGTCGACCATACCTTTTGCAATCTCGGTGAGAACGATGCGATGTACCTCGCGATACTCTACTCCGGGGCGCAGTGCAGCAAGTGCTGCAAGATGTCCGCGACGCAGAATATTACAAACCTCGCGTTGCTGTGTGGTGAAACTCTTGCCTACGGGCATTGTAGTGGTGAGGTCGCCTGCATAGTGCATTGCATTCTCGCAACCCGAATCGAGCAGGAACATCTGACCATCTTTCAGAGGTGTTGTTCCGTAAGCGTGATTGTGCAGTGTCTGTCCGTTAACTGTAGCGATAATAGGGAACGAAAGTCCGAAATTGTGCTTTGCAGCCTCGGCCTGTACAACAGCAGCAATCTGTGCCTCGGTAACACCGGGACGAACAGCACGCATGGCAGCGCAGTGCATATCGACCGAAACATTTACAGCCTCCTCAATCTGTGCAATCTCCTCGTCACTCTTGTAATTACGCTGTGCTATTACAGCCTTTACAAATTTCATAGATACGGCTGCATCCTGCGCCGAAGGGTGAATACCCAACAACTCCTGCAACCACACGCGATGCTCACCACGATAGGGAGGAAGGAAGTGTATCGTCTGACCCTTTGACTGTGCAGCCTTAAGATAGGTTGCAAGTTCGGCCATAGGACGTGTGAGCGTAATTCCCACTCTTTCGCTCTTCTCCTTGATGGTGGGCTGGATGCCTGTCCACACAATATCGTCAATGGTAAGCTCATCGCCGAAGATAATCTCTTTATCCTCGTCAATGTCTATAATAGCCGCAAGACCCGAGTAGTCCGAAGCAAAATAGTACAGAAAAGTTGAATCCTGACGGAAATGGTAAATATTATCGGCATAATTCATACCAAGCTCGGTATTACCCAAGAATAACAACAGTCCGCTGCCTACGCTCTCTTTGAGAACACGTCGGCGATTGATATAAGTCTCTTTTGCAAACATATCTTATTATTTTAAAAGGTTAGTCTGTTATTTCTTTATCACTGCACGAAGCACAAACCAAATGTGGTGCATCACTGTGGAAAAAACACCATAGTGCCTGCACATTATCTTGAAGCGCTCAATGAGCGATGCTCTGTGATTTTGCAAAGATAATCCATTTTGCAAATAATCAACTACAGTGAAGCCTACATTTACCATATTTTCTGAACGCTTCATAATCCTTATACACCAGTCGACATCGGCCGAGAGACGATATTTCAAATCGTAAAGCGGCACAAGGTCACGTCGAGCATAAAAGGCCTGATGACACACCATCATACCCTGCTTGAAGCTTGTCCAATGCAGTTTATCGGGAGCCTGCAGTCGGCGCATACGCACGAAATTGCGGTTGTCGTCGACCTCGGCTGTCTCGCCATAGAGAATATCGGGCAAAGAAGCACCCTCGGGTATTGCAGCGACAATCTTCTCGAGTGTATCGGGCGAATGAAAAGCATCACCTGCATTAAGGAAGCATAAATAATCTCCCTTGGCCAGCTTTATTCCCTTGTTCATTGCATCGTACAGACCTTTGTCACGCTCCGAGACGATGTGCGCAAACTTAATGCCCGAGGCTTTTGCCTTTGCAACGGTATCATCAGTAGAGCCACCGTCTATGAGCAGATACTCGAAGTTCCTGTAGCTCTGCTCTGCTACACTCGCAAGCGTCGGTTCAATAACCGACGCTGCGTTGAATGTTACGGTTATTATAGAAAATTTAGGCTTCACTGTTCTTTACTTTTTTATATACGATGGCACCCGAAAGAAGCAATATCACTATACCAACAAGGATAGAGCCGTAGAGCGACCAACGGCCCGATTCTATCATGAGTTCGTCGACACATCGGAACTCTATCGTATGCTTGCCCGCAGGTATAGGCAGTGCTCGCAGGATGTAATTGGCACGCAGTGGCTCGACCTCTTTTCCATCGATAAATGCTTTCCAGGTTTTGTAATATACCTCGGAGAATACAGCCATTTGCGCATTGGGCGAGTAGCTCTCGTACAGAATATTACCGGGATTCTTGTACTCGGTCATACGAATATAGGCTGTGCTATCGACTGCGTTGTTGTATGCGTCGGCACCACCCACCACAGGAAGCCACTCTTTATCTACAAAAGCCTTTTCGTATGGGTTAAAATCGGCTATTGCTGCAATCTCGGCATCCGGACTGTCTACCCACTCTACCCTATCGACAAACCAGCAGTTACCCATCGCCTCAGGGTTACGCTGAACCTCATTGCCACTCTCCTGCGGTACAATTATATATCTTACGTTAAGCATATTTATTATGCCAAAATTAACTCCGCCTGCAAAATAGTGGTCTATAATATCCTGATAGCGGCGCAGCTTGGCAGGACTGTAACCGCCAACCGACTTATGGAAGTAGGAGGTATAGGATTCGTTAAAAGTGTTTGCTGCAAGGTTAAGCACACGATAGTTGGGATGCTTATCTTGCAAAATAAGAAGGTCGGCCTCTGTGGGACGAATCTCGGTACTCTTTCTCTTTGGCATAAAGTCGTCGTACGAAAGGAAGCGTTTATCTACCGGCCAAAGGTCGATGAGCATAAGCAATCCCAATGTCATAGCCAGGTATTGCGACTTGAACGAGAAACGCAGATAACCATAGAGCAACAACATAGCCGCCACAATAAAGCCTAACGAACGCCAAGCATCGCTGCTAAGCATAGCCTCGCGGTCGGCGATAAGAGGCTCCAAGAGTACGGGAGGGAGTTGTGCATCCACAGCCGCCTCGAATGTAAACAGTGAGCCACCAAAGAGAGCCAACAAAAGACAAATACCTCCTGTTACACCTCCCGATACAAGGAGCGCACGTTTCATTTTGGCAAGCTCGGCGGTATTATTCTCGCGACGGGCAACAATAAGCCTGCGGACCGCAATAATTCCAAGTGCAACCATTGTCACCGACGCAATAACAAGCGCCATTGAGGGTGCACGGAACTTACTGTATAGCGGCAGATTATAGAACAAAAATTCGTTAACCTCAAGAAAGTTCTTTCCCCATGACATTACAAACGAGAGGATTGTTGCAGCAAGGAGCCACCACCTTTCGCGCCCCTTTACAACGATGAGTCCAAATACAAAAAGAAAGCATACAATTGCTCCTACATAAACAGGACCCGAGGTAAAAGGCTGGTCGCCCCAATATGTGGGTGCCGACTCACATATCTGTCGTGCCTGTCCTGCACCGACCTTAGGGGCAAGACTCTTATACAGCTCCGAGTCGGTACCAATATTATAATGCGAGCTTGCGCCGTAGAGGTTTGGCACAAGCAGAGTAAATGTCTCGCCCACACCATAGCTCCACTGATAGGCATAGTCTATATCGAGTCCTGCACTTGCCTTGTCATTGGCCTGTTTAAGCACTGCACCGCCACGCATTGTGTCTTTGGCATAATCGGCCGAGGGGACAAGCTGGCCAAGCGCGGGAAGAACAGCAAGGATGGCAACAGCTATAAGCACTCCTGTTGCCTTGAAATAGTTCTTTAGCTCCTTCTCCTTTATAGCATATACAAGATAGACAAGAGCAAGGATTATGAGCACAAGAAGCAGATAGTAGCTTATCTGCTGATGGCTCCAATAGATATTCAATCCCGAAAAGATGAGCGTAATGAGCGCACCTTTAAGTAGTTTACCCCTATAGCAAAGTATCACTCCACCTATGATTGGGGCCATCGTCGCCATCACAAGGCTTTTGCTCATGTGTCCTGCACCGATGATTATAAAGTTGTAGGAACAGAGCGTGTAGGCAATTGAACCGGCAACACTGAGCCACGACTTACAACCCACAGATAGCAAGAAGATATAAAAGCAAACAAATGTAAGGAATATTGCTCCTATATGTCGGCGCGATGCTCCGAACAGACCAAGAGTAAGCACCTTATCGGCTGCCTCGAAGATATTTGCAGGCTGCGGCGAGAATGTGTAGTTCGAGGGCATTCCCGAGAACATCGCATTGGACCAATAGGCATAGTCACCCGTTGCCTCGTGATAGTCTTTTGCATCCTTACCCCATCCTTGTGAGCTTATGGCATCGCCTTGCATAAGGTCTTTTCCTTGAAGCACCGGCCCGAAATAGACAAGCGTCAATGCAAGGAAAATGAGTACTGCCGCACAATGGGGCAGCCACTGTTTCATCTGAATCTTTTTCATTTTTTACCCTTTTTATCTATTATTTCGCATATATGGTTGAATAGTCTCTCTTCGTATTGTGCGAGTGTATATCCATCTCGTACCTTACGGTGTGCAGCCCACGCTTTTTTTGCAAGTTCATCGTCACCCATAGCCTCGACCCCTAATAGTGCTTTTTCAAAATCTTCGTAGGTAACATCGGGGACCTCGACCCCCACATCGGCGAGGTCGAGCGCTGTTCCGCTACTATAAACAGGCAAAAGCGCACCGTTACCAAGAACATTCAGAACAGCCACCGCACCACTCTCGCTTATTGACGGATTAAGCAATATTCCGCAACTGTTGAGCAACGTGACAAACTCGGGCGATTCTATATCAACAAAGCCGTGTAAATGTATATTATCAGCCTTATCGACAATGGGCCTGTAGTAATGCCAAAAATCTTTCTCGGAGTTACTACCGCCGCAGATGTGCAGCGTATAATCGGGGTGAGCCACTGCAAAATCTATTGCAATGTCAAGGCCTTTATGCAAAAGCCCCATTGAACCGAACCAAAGAATAATCTTTCGGCATTGCGAAAAATTCTTCTTTTCATCGGGTTCGGTAACCTTAAAATAGAACGCCGGCAAATAACGGTAACGGCTGTGACGAGCATCGTCAAGCAGGAAAGGCTCTAAAATAGGGCGGTCGCCAAGACATATTACCGCATCGGCAAAATGTGCCTGATAGTAATTCATTCCTGTTGCCGTAATGTATCGGTTCGAGGCCAAAAGCCACAATCCATGTCTCTCGTGGAACGAAATGTTACGCTGTGCCGTTACCTTGAAATTATAGTTCATCTGCGCACCAACAGAGTAAAAAATTCGCAAAGGTTCGTTTCCTTTCTGTGAGGTAAAAGAGCCAAGAAAAGCATTTCCGTTTATTCCGAAAATAATTTCATAGGGCGAATAGTCGAGACCCTCATTTGCACGCGACGAACAGTCGACACTATAACCCAAACGGTCGAAGCAGCGTGCGGCAACATAACACTCGGTGAGATTCGAGTGGTATTTGGGCCGACTATCCGAAGCAAAAGCCTCGGGCAGATGACACAGAAGCACACGCCTATTGCTGCGACGCTTGAATACATCTTTCAGCATCTTATCGCCCGAGAAGAGACGCTGCACCCATCTTACGATGGCTGCACCTGCGCGTCGCTTAGCTATGGGCCACAAACGTGTTATTTCGGAACGGCTTATTTTCATCGGTAAAATGGAGCTTTATTCATTAGACTTTGCGATAGACATCACAGGTTGCCGCGACCATACGTTCGAGCGAGAATTCGCGTACACGACTCTGCCCCTTAAGGCTTAGTTCGTTGCGCAGAGTGGTGTTTGTAATCACCTCTCGCAAAGTATCCTGCATCGACTGCGCATCGTTGGGATTAAAGTAAAGCGCCGCATCGCCTGCAACCTCGGGGAAACAACTTGCATCGCTTAGACAAACGGGACAACCATTTGAAAAGGCCTCGAGAATGGGTATTCCAAAGCCCTCATAATGAGACGGAAAGACAAAGCAAAGAGCATGGCGATAAAGCGATGCCATCTGCTCGTCATTTGCCGAGATATGCAACAGACGGTCGGCAACATTCCATTTTTTGAAGAATTTGACCTCGGCAGGACTGAAGGGATTACCTGTACAAACAATCCTTAATGTGGGGTCGGCCATAAGCAGAGGACGCACAGCCGAGAGCCAGGGGAAGAAGTTCTTGTAACCTTTACGCTCGCCCACATACAGCACATAGCGGTCGAACAGCTGTGGAGCAGCCTTTGCAATAGGACGATAGCCATGATGCACCACGCTTATTTTCGAGGGGTCGGTACCCAACAGTTCAACAATATCACGTTTGGTATTCTCGCTGACGGCTATTATGTGGTCGGCCTCGGCAATAAGGCGCTTCTTGTGAGGAATTGTACGGTCGTAAATCAGCACATCCTGTGGATAGCGCTCGAATGTCATATCGTGGATGGTAAGGACAAAGGGTTTACTGCGCCTCTTTACTGCACTTAAAAAATAGGGGTTATAGTATGTAGGATGAAATATGTCATAATCGAACATACGTACAGCATTCCATGCGTATGTCATATTTGCCAACTGATAGATACGTCGTCGCCAACGGTAATTCCGAGGAAAGCTCAAAGAGGGGTATTTGCGACCGTATGTCACGGTCACATAGTGATTCTCACAGAATCTCATTGGCATAGAAGCACGGAACTCATCGTCAGGGAGGTTGTACATAAGGTCGGCAAAATAGCGTGTGACACCTCCGAAACGCTGAAACGTAAACATTTGATTATCGTAAAGAATCTTTTTCATAGTAATATTATTCTTTGCGGTTTTTGTGGAGAAGATACTCCAATACTTCGCTCAGCTCGTCGTTGCGCATAAGCAGAAGTATAACAATATAAAGTGTTGCCGCCACCGCTATACGTGCGAGCAACAAAAGGTATATATTCTCAATAGAGACGGTGACGTAACCGGTAAAAATCATTATCAAAGCCGATAACACAAGATACGGAAACATATCACCAAGGAACATTGGCACAGAGAGTCCTATCTCAACTCCTGCATAATGCCTCCAGACGAAGAGCCACAAGAAGTTGAACAACACGTATGTAAACATCATTGCGTGTATGCCTAAAGGAGCCATTGCAACAAGTAACAGAAGCACTATGATACCCTGCACGACTGTACCCCACATATAAATTACCGAACATCCGCGGCTGATGAGAAGGTTGGTAAACATCGACTGTATTGGCATAAATGCCCCCCACAGAGCAAGCACGCGCAACATATTCGCGCTCTCTATCCATTTGTCGGTTATAGCTATAACTATTATCTGAGGAGCAACCAACGATAATCCGAACAATAGGGGAAACGACACAAAAGCCGTGAAGCGTAGCATCTTTCTGAATACGCGCAACTGCCTCTCGCCATCGTCGGCAACTTTGGCAAGCACCGGCTGTGCAATGTTATTTACCATTCCGTTGACAACTTCACTTCCCATACACATCCACTCGGCAGCTTTTGTATAGTTTCCTACATCTACACGTGTATAATGCTTGTTTCCTCCAAGAATAAACGAAAATATATTCCAATTTATACGCAGGAAGATATTTGTTATAAGCAGACGGTAGCTGAAGGCAAACAAATAGCGCAGCGGAGCAAAATTTACCTTGAAGGTTGGATGCCAAGGGGTGAACCACCAACATACAATACTGCGCACAAGGACATACATTATGCTCTGTGTGGCAATACCCCAGAACGAATAGTCGTTAATGGCAAGCAATATACCCACACTGCCCGACACTACAATAGATAACATCTGTGCCATGGCACGCTCCTTGACCTTCAGTTCCCTGAACAGATAGGCCGATGGCGCTATTCCGAATCCGGCAACGACAAAGCCCAAGAAAATGTATCGCGACAGCCACAGCAGCGACGGCTCGTCGAAGAAATCGACTATCAACGGTGCCGAGAAAAAGAGCACCGCATACATTACAAACGAAACAAGGACATTGAACCAGAATACGGCGTTATAATCGTCATGCGTAACCTCTTTGCGGTTGGCAAGAGCAGCCACAAAACCACTATCCTGCAACGAGCCTGCAATAGCCGAGAAAATAGCAAGCATCCCTACGGGCCCGTAGTCGTCGGGTCCAAGGATGCGTGCCAAAAATATACCTATAAAGAGATTCAGCAGTTGGCAGATGACATTACTCATTCCGCCCCAAAGGAATCCTTTGGCGACAGCACTCTTTAAATTTGCACCTGCACTGCTGCTCATAATGTGTGCTATTACTTTATCTCGCTTCCGGGTTTTGCCTTAGGCTCGACTGTGAGTAAAGAGAGTTTGCCCTCGTTATCCTCGGCACTGAGAATCATACCCTCACTGACAATGCCACGCATTGTTCGGGGGGGCAGATTGGCGATAAAGCACACCTGTTTGCCTACAAGCTCTTCGGGATTGAAGTGTTTGGCAATACCCGAAAGAATTGTACGTGTCTCAAGGCCATCGTCAATCTTGAACTGCAACAGTTTGTCGGCCTTAGGAACCTTTGTACACTCGAGCACGGTACCTACACGCATATCCAGCTTCAGAAAATCGTCGAATGTGCAGTCAGGGCGTACAGGGTTGGCTTTGTAATTGGCAGCCTCGTTCTCTTTCTTGATGCGTGCAAGGCGGTCGAGCTGTGCCTGAATAGCATCATCCTCTATTTTCTCGAACAAAAGAGCCACCTCGCCAAGAGCGTGTCCCTGGGGCAGAAGGTCGGTGCGACCGAGATTCTCCCATTTGAAATCTTCGTATGCAAGCATTTCGCGCAGTCTCTTGCTGCTGAAAGGAAGGAACGGCTCGAAAGCAATAGAGAGGTTGGCTACAAGTTGAAGCGACAGATTGAGGATTGTTGCCACACGTGTGAGGTCGCTCTTTGCAAGTTTCCAAGGCTCGGTCTCGGCAAGATAACGGTTACCGATGCGTGCAAGGTTCATAGCCTCTTTCTGTGCCTCACGGAACTTGAACTGGTCGAGCAGTTTCTCTACCTCGCTCTTTACATTTACAAACTCCTCGATAATAGCCTTGTCATAGTCGGTAATCTCGCTACAAGCGGGAACCTTACCGTCGAAATATTTCTTTGTGAGAACAAGAGCTCGGTTCACAAAGTTTCCGTACACGGCAACAAGCTCGTTGTTATTGCGTGCCTGGAAATCTTTCCAAGTGAAATTGTTGTCCTTTGTCTCGGGAGCATTTGCTGTTAGTACGTAGCGCAATACGTCCTGCTTACCGGGGAAGTCGACAAGATACTCGTTGAGCCATACTGCCCAATTGCGTGAGGTAGATATTTTGTCATCCTCGAGATTCAAAAACTCGTTGCTGGGAACATTGTCGGGCAGTACATAATCGCCGTGTGCCTTTAGCATAGAGGGGAACACAATGCAGTGGAACACAATATTATCCTTTCCGATGAAGTGTACAAGGCGTGTATCTTCGCTCTTCCACCACTGCTCCCAAGTGTCGGGCAGAAGTTCTTTTGTGTTACTGATGTAACCGATGGGGGCATCAAACCATACGTAAAGAACCTTACCCTCGGCTCCCTCGACGGGCACAGGAATACCCCAACTAAGGTCTCGGGTTACGGCACGCTCGCGCAGGCCCGAGTCGAGCCAGCTCTTACACTGTCCGTATACATTGCTGCGCCACTCTTTATGCTCGTTAAGAATCCACTGCTCTAACCAAGGCTGATATTGGTCGAGGGGCAGATACCAATGGGTAGTCTTACGCTTTACAAGAGGGTTGCCCGAGTCGGCATTATAAGGGTTGATAAGTTCGTCGGGCGAGAGTGTAGCACCACATTTCTCGCACTGGTCGCCGTAGGCATCGGCTGCGTGGCAGCGAGGACACTCGCCACGGATGTTACGGTCGGTGAGGAACTGCTGTTCGCCCTCGTCGTAATACTGCTCACTCTCCATCTGCACAAATTTACCTTCGTCATAGAGCTTGCGGAAAAAGTCGGATGCCAACTGTTTGTGAGTATCGGATGTTGTACGAGAATAAACATCGAACGAAATTCCGAAGCCCTCGAACGACTCTTTTATGATGCCGTGGTAACGATCGACCACATCCTGAGGAGTGATACCCTCTTTCTTTGCACGGATTGTAACAGGAACACCGTGCTCGTCACTACCACCAATGAAAAGTACATCCTCGCCCTTGAGACGCAGGTAACGTACATAAATATCGGCAGGCACATACACACCAGCAAGATGTCCTATGTGTACAGGACCGTTTGCGTATGGCAATGCCGATGTAACCAAAGTTCTTTTAAATTTCTTCTCCATTGAGTATTGTTTTTTACGTTATAATCAAAGGGCAAATATCATGCGTGCATATATACACGCGCGATATTCTATAATTAAAAGCGCAAAGGTAACACTATTTCACGTAAAAACAGGCAAGAGAACGAAAAAATAGCTATCTTCGCACCGTAATAAAAAGTAATTATATGAAGATAGCGCTTATAGGATATGGAAAAATGGGCAAGACCATTGAGAAGATTGCCATTGAGAGAGGACACGAGATTGTATCGATAATTGATATTGAGAATAGAGACGAGATATTCGGCGAGGCATTCGCATCGGCCGATGTTGCCATTGAATTTACTGCCCCATCGGTTGCATACGGTAACTGCATCGATGCAATGAAGGCAGGAGTAAAAGTAGTCAGTGGAAGTACTGGATGGATTCATAATCACGAAGAGGAGATGCGCCGCCTTTGCTGCGAAGATGGAAAAACCCTCTTTTGGTCGAGCAATTTCAGCCTCGGCGTAGCTATATTCTCGGCTGTGAACCGCTATCTGGCAAAGATAATGAACCGCTTCCCCGGCTACGAAGTATCGATGGAAGAGACACACCACATTCACAAACTGGATGCTCCAAGCGGAACAGCAATTACTCTTGGTGAGGGTATTTTAGAAAACCTCGACAGAAAGAATTCTTGGATTTTAGGCGACGTTGTAAATCCCGATGGTAGCATAACCAAAGGAAAAGAGGCGGCCGAAGATGAGCTGCGTATAAATGCAGTGAGACGCGACGAGGTTCCCGGAATACACTTGATAAGCTACACATCGGATGCCGATACAATAACCATCACCCACGACGCAAAAAACAGAAACGGCTTTGCTCTTGGTGCCGTTCTTGCTGCCGAGTATGTACACACACACAGCGGCTTTTTAGGGATGAAAGATTTGTTCGATTTTTAAAAAGTTAACACAAAAAAAACAATATAGGCAAGACAGAGTACGTTTCTACCGTAAAAGATAGAATTATGAGAAAACCTACACGCAAAGACCTTATAAAATTGTCGATATTACTTGTACTATACCTGCTTTTCCTTGTATGGGTAAAAAGTTGGTTGGGACTGCTTGTGATACCCTTTATTATAGATAACTACACCACTAAATTTATCCCTTGGGGATGGTGGAAGAAGTCGAATAACAAGCTTCTGCGCAATGTTATGAGTTGGGTAGACGCACTTGTATTTGCCCTTGTCGCAGTATATTTTGTAAATCAGTTCTTTTTTCAGAACTATGTAATCCCAACATCGTCACTGGAAAAATCTCTGCTTGTAGGCGACTACCTTTTTGTGAGCAAGGCCAACTACGGTCCTCGCAAACCAAATACCCCACTGAGTATGCCTCTTACACAGCACACACTACCCACAGGCGGCAAGAGTTACATAGATGCCATCCAATGGGATTATGAGCGTGTGGCAGGATTCGAGGATATTGAACTTGGCGACATTGTAGTGTTTAACTACCCCGCAGGTGATACAGCAACAACCAATCCTCAAATTATCGATTACTACAAAGAGTGTTATCTCATAGGTGCCGAGCGCTATCCCAACACACCTCCCATGGACAGCCTCAGCATAGAGCGTCAACGTGCAATATACGACCTTTACTATGCTGCCGGAAGTGAGTACATCGAGGATAACAAGCACATCTACGGCGAAAAGCTATGGCGACCCGTCGACCGCCGTGAGAATTACGTGAAGCGCTGCGTAGGACTTCCAGGTGATATTCTCGAAATAAAAGATAAACAAATCTATCTTAACGGTAAACTCTCTAAAGAACCTGATAATGTACAATTCAACTATTGGGTGCAACTTAAAGCCAATATCCCCGAGCGTCTGCGCCACGAGCTTGGCATAAGCAAAAAAGACATCAGTGATGGCAACTGCGGAAATGGTCTCTTATGCCTGCCTCTGACAAATGCCACACGCGACAAATTAGCAAGTTACACAAAGATAGTCTCTTCTATAGAACCGTTCAAAAATCCTAACGACTACACCTATCCTCTTAATGCAAACTACAAATGGACAGGTGACAATTATGGTCCTCTGTGGATACCCAAGAGAGGCGAAAGCATTGAGCTTACACTCGAGAATCTGCCTATTTACGAGCGCCCCATCGCTGTTTATGAGGGCAACAAGCTACAAGTTAAAGATGGTAAGATATATATCAACGGTAAAGAGAGCAACAGCTACACATTCAAAATGGATTACTATTGGATGATGGGCGACAACCGACACAATAGTGCCGACTCGCGTTATTGGGGATTCGTTCCCGAGGACCATATTGTTGGAAAACCACTCTTCATCTGGCTCTCTCTTGACGAAGACCGCGATTGGTTAAATGGTAAAATACGCTGGAACCGCCTGTTCAAAGGTGTCAGCAATTACAAATAACAGACAATGCAGATTATTACGCATCCATTGTATTTTGCACCCATTCCCCTGTATGCACAGTTGTATGCATCACAGGGGATATTGGTTGACACCGACAGCCCTTTCGTCAAGCAGACCTTCAGAAACCGCGCAATCATTGCAACCGAGAATGGAAAACAGGCTTTGACCATTCCCGTTGTACATAATTATTTACAAAAAATGCGCGATGTAAGAATAAGTGAACACGGTAACTGGCGACATGTACATTGGAACGCAATACAGAGCGCCTATCGCAAAAGTCCGTTTTTCGACTACTATGCCGATGACTTTGCACACTTCTACGAAGAGAGAGATGGTTTTTTGCTCGACTTCAATATGCGTCTGCATAATGTGGTGTGCCAACTGTTAGGTCTTGAACGGGATATTGCAATACTTGAAAAAAAAGAGGAGAATGACTATTCAGACCTTCGCTGGATGGCCTCGGTACAGGAGCTTGAAAAAGAATATTACTCGAAAAGCATGCCTTATTATCAGGTTTTTTCACAACGCAACGGGTTCATCCCTAATCTAAGTATCGTAGACCTGCTTTTTAATATGGGTCCTGAAGGACTGCTTGTACTAAGAGACACAGAAAAGAGTTTTTTAAACACACCTTCCACAAACAGTATTTATTAAATTTTTATTTACATACAAATAAGACATACGGATTCTTGAAGTTCAAGAATCCGTATGTCTTATTAATACTATAGTTCTTTTTACTTATTCTCTTTGGGACAAGCATTTTTGCACTCACCTTCTTTGCCGCAAGCATCCTTTTTACAATCCTCGGCCTTGTCACAAGATGCTTTGTCACAATCCTTCTTACAACCATCGGTACAAGATGCCTTATCGCAAGCACCTTTTTTACACTCGGCTTTTCCACAATCCTTCTTGCAACCCTCGGCCTTGTCGCATGATGCCTTGTCACAAGGTTTATTGCACTCTGACTTATCGCAAGGTGTTGTCTTGTCACAACTCTTTGTACACTCTACCTTCTGAGCAGGAGCATTGTTTGCATCATTACCACCCTGCTGTGAACAAGCCGAAAGAACAAACACCGAGAACAGTGCTATAACAAAAAATTTCAGTTTCATATTCTTTATTGTTTTAAATGTTAAACATCATTACGTTGCCAAATTATCAATTATTTTTCTCTTGGCAAAAGAAATAGGGATAAAAATTTCAATTTTTCACTTTTTATCACACTTTTAAATACATTTTATCTACAATATTATACTTTTTACAAGCAGATTGCAATTTTTTCGACAAATTAAACAACAATATCCCACAAAAGAAATGCGAAAAATAATAACTCATTTTTTCATCTTTAGCCACAAGCTTTTTATCTAATTATTATAATTTTATTTAATTTCATTGAACAATTACCCTATATTAGTTGGTTTTATAAATAAGATTTGCTAACTTGCGACATCTAACGTGTTGCATATAATAATATTACAAATGATGAAGAAAGAAAAAATTCACATTGAATATCCCCTAAAAGGAAGTGCAGCTATGATATGGCGCTATATTGGAACAGCACACGGCCTATCTATGTGGTTTTCTGATAGGACATCGATAGATGGTAAGACATTTAATTTCTATTGGGGAAAGGAGGAACATCGTTCGGCTACACTCATAGCACAACGCAACGGTGTATATGTTCGACTCAGATGGGACGACGAAGAGCATTATACATACTTCGAGATGCGTATTACATTCAATGAAATGACACGCGAACATACTCTTGATATAACCGATTTTGCCGACCCGTCAGAAATGGCCGACCAAAAAGACCTATGGGACTCACAAATAGAGCATCTGAAGCGACAATCGGGAATGTAGTATAATTACATTGCTTTTTACAATCATATAACAACAGTTTCTTAAGAATCTGTTGAAATTCATTTGGCACTATCTATTCCAAGATGGTGCCTTTTTTTCATCTGTCACAACTTTCTTTGATGAAACTTTACTTAAACAACATTCTATAAACATATAATTTTTGCCAATAAAAGACAAAATCACACATTTTATGCTAACTTTGCACGGTATTGTGTATTTTCGGTAGAAAATATACATATACAAGGAGTAATATAAAATAAGAGAGCACAAAGGTATCTATGCGACTACCCGACTTTTTACGTATAAAAAAACTCGACCTTTTTATAATAAAGAGTTTCAGTCTGTTATTGGCAGGAACATTCTTTATATGCCTTTTCATCTTCATAATGCAGTTGCTGTGGAGATGGGTAGATGAGTTTGTTGGTAAAGGACTCGATATTGATGTTCTTGCACAGTTCTTCTTTCTTGGTTCGGTGACATTGGTAGGCCAGGCTCTTCCGCTTGCTATTCTTTTGGCGGCACTGATGACATTCGGTAATTTCGGTGAGAGATTAGAGCTGCTGGCAATGAAAGCAGCCGGAATACCTCTGCTGCGAATTATGGCTCCGCTTGCAGTTGAGTGTGCCATATTGGGATGCATATCGTTCTATTTCCAGAATGTTATAGGTCCTAAAGCACAGGTTAAATTGTACACTGTGCTATATTCTATAAAACAAGCCTCGCCCGAGGTTGAGATTCCCGAAGGGGTATTCTACGACAAAATAGAGGGATTCAACCTGTTTGTAAAGGAGAAAGACAAAGAGACGGGAATGTTGTATAACATAATGATTTACGACCTTCGCGAAGGATTCGACAAGACCCGTATCCTTGTAGCCGACTCGGGAAAGATGGTGACAAGCGACGACCAACGATTCCTTACACTGAGCCTTTACAGCGGAGAGCTATTCGAGAATCTTCCTATAAACAACAAGGACAAACGCAAAAACAAGAATGTACCCTATCGCCGTGAAAGCTATCACGAAAAGATTGTAATGATAGAATTCGACGGTGGATTCAGTATGCAAGATGGTTCATTCCTCAATACACAGGCTGCAAGTAAGAATATGCTGGAGCTACAACACTCTATCGACTCACTGACACTGCACAACGACAGCATAGGAGAGAGCAACTGGCGTTCGGCTATGAGAAACTCATACCAAATGAAGACCAACCTTACAAAAGAGGACTCTTCGTTTATGGCAAAAGATAATTTGGCATATATAAATGTAGACAGCATATTTAACATTGCCACAAAAGCCGACAAGAAAAGATGGAAGAACAATGAGCTTACAAAGATTAAACAGACAAAGAGCGACCTCGAGATAAAGAAAAGCATAATGCGCTCACTCGACAAAGACCTGAACAAACACAAACTCGTGTGGTGGGAAAAGATTACCCTATCGCTTGGCTGTCTCATTTTCTTTTTTATAGGTGCTCCACTCGGAGCTATAGTACGCAAGGGAGGACTCGGCTACCCCGTACTTATCTCGGTTGCCACATTCGTACTGTATTACATATTCAACACCTCGGGATATAAGATGGCACGCGAGGGCGAATGGTATATATGGATAGGAGCCTGGATGAGTACAATGGTACTATTCCCGTTGGGAATGCTGTTTACCTACCAATCGAACAAAGACTCGGCAATACTTAATATGGATGCCTACAAAGAGTTCTTCCGTAAACTGCTTGGACTGAGAGAAAAACGTAACATTACACTTAAAGAGGTTATAATAGACGACCCCGACTATCCTGCAAATTACGAGACTCTGAAAAATATAATAGAGACATCACACGATTATCGCAAGAAGAACAAACTAAAAAAGCTACCCTCTATAGGACGTATATTCTTTAGAGATGGCAACGAAGATATCATCGTCGATATGAGCGAGAAACTCGATGCTCTTGTCGAGGAGATGGGTAACAGCAAGAACAAGAAGGTTATTATCCTTTTGAATATGCTTCCTATAATAGCAGCAAAGGCTATTACATCGCCTTTGGAAAAGAGATGGATGAACATACTTGCAATAGTCCTATTCCCTATTGGCATTGCAATATACATCAGAGCCTGCGTGTACCGATTCCGTCTGTTGCGCGACCTTATAAAGACCGAGCAGACAGCAAAAAAAATTATGGAAAGATTAAAGAAAGACAAATTAGTATAACTCGAAAGATTATTATATATGGAGAATTTCAAACTTAATACAATAGAAGAGGCTATAGAAGATTTCCGCGAAGGAAAATTTGTAATAGTGGTAGATGATGAGGACCGCGAAAATGAGGGAGACTTCATTATAGCAGCCGAGAAGATTACCCCCGAGAAGGTAAACTTCATGCTGAAAAACGGCCGCGGAGTATTGTGTGTACCAATAACAATGTCGCGCTGCCGAGAGCTTCAGCTCGACCCTCAGGTGAGTGCAAATACAAGCCTTTTGGGTACACCGTTTACCGTAACAGTCGATAAAATAGAGGGATGCTCAACAGGAGTATCGGCCGACGACCGTGCAGCTACAATAAAGGCTCTTGCCGACCCTACAAGCAAGCCCGAGACATTTGCACGTCCCGGACACATCAATCCCCTGTATGCACAGGACAAGGGTGTACTGCGTCGTGCAGGACACACCGAGGCAGGCATCGACCTTGCACGCTTGGCAGGCCTTAACCCATGTGCAGCACTTATAGAGATAATGAATGAGGATGGCACAATGGCACGTATGCCCCAGCTCATCGAGATAGCAAAAAAACATAATCTTAAGATTGTATGCATACGTGACCTTATCGAATACCGTCTGCGTCAAGAGTCGTTGGTTGAGCGTGGCGAAGAGGTAGATATGCCCACCGAGTGGGGACATTTCCGCCTTATCCCCTTTAAACAGAAGTCGAACGGTCTGGAGCATATAGCATTAATAAAAGGCGAATGGAAAGACGATGAACCCATCTTGGTACGTGTTCACTCATCTTGTATGACCGGTGACATTTTCGGTTCACAGCGTTGCGACTGTGGTGCACAACTACACCGTGCAATGGAACTTATTGAGAATGAGAATAAGGGTGTTATAGTATATCTTAACCAAGAGGGTCGCGGCATTGGCCTTATGAACAAGATGAAGGCCTATAAACTACAGGAAGAGGGTATGGATACTGTAGATGCCAATCTGTGTTTAGGCTTTAAAGCCGACGAGAGAGACTATGGTGTCGGTGCCGAGATTCTTCGTCAGATTGGTGTGCACAAAATGCGTCTTATTACCAATAATCCCGTAAAACGCATTGGCTTAGAGAGCTACGGTCTTGAAATTGTAGAGAACGTTGGTTGCGAGATTGAACCTAACAGCCACAATTCACGCTATCTGCACACAAAAGCCGACAGAATGGGACACACACTGCATTTCGAGAAATAATATCATATAAAAAACAATAAATTGAGAGACTGCATTTCAAAAATGCAGTCTCTCAATTTATATATAAAGTAAGAAGAACTAACTATTATTTTAAAACAAAAGCAACCTGTATTTCTTTAACTTTTTTTAAATTATAGAATAATAAAATATCGCGACAAAAGCATAAAAAAATAGCAATATTTCGGTATTGTCGACCTTTCTACGGTAAAATATCTTTGCACTCGTAATTATTAAGCAACTAAAAAAAATGAATACGAGACAACTGATACTGCTGCTATTTATCTTTTTTACATCTGTCATTGCTTTTGCCGATGACAGCAATAAAACTGCACACATAAACCGAGGAGTTATTGTTGGTAAACTTATAGCCGAAGATAACACCCCACTGAGCTATGCTTCGGTACTTCTCAAAGATACTCGTTACGGTTGCGTAACCGACGAGGATGGAATGTTTCGTTTAGAGGTACCGGTAGATAGTTACACAATGATTGTATCGGCAATAGGATACAAAAGCAAAGAAAAGAACATACAGATAGAGAGAGACAGTAAGCTAAACTTGAATATCACTCTTAGCGAAGATGAGATAACACTGGATGCTGTTGAGATTGTAGCATCCGAGGTAGAGAGAGTGAACCACTCGGCATATAATGCAGTTGCATTGGATACAAGAGAGCTTGCCAACCACAGCAAGAGCCTTAGCGATGCACTAATGAAGATTCCCGGAGTAAAAATACGTGAAAGTGGCGGCGTTGGCTCAGATATGCAACTTATGCTCGATGGATTCAGCGGTAAACACGTAAGGATATTCATTGATGGAATACCGCAAGAAGGTGTCGGAACAGCATATAATCTTAACAATATACCCATAAATTATGCCAAGAGAATAGAGGTATACAAAGGTGTAGTACCTGTGGAGTTTGGTTCGGATGCATTGGGTGGCATTGTAAATATAGTAACAAACCGCCATAGAGGTAATTGGTTCGTAGATGCATCCTACTCGTTCGGCTCGTTCAACACACACAAGAGCCATGCCAATTTCGGACATACATTGAAGAATGGCTTTACATACGAAATAAATGCCTTTCAGAACTACTCGGATAACAGTTATTATACAGATAACTGGGTACGCGAATTCGAGGTAAACAGCGACGGAACAGTACGTTTCCCACCAATTGATAAGAGCAATATCCACCGACTGAAACGTTTCAATGATACTTTTCATAACGAGTCGCTTATAGGAAAAATCGGCTTTGTAAATAAGAGATGGGCCGATAGAATAATGCTGAGTTTCGCATATACCAATTTTTATAAAGAGATTCAGACCGGAGTATATCAAGAGACTGTCTTTGGCGACAAGCACAAAAAAGGTTACTCATTGATACCATCTTTCGAATATTTCAAACGTAATCTTTTTATAGAAAATCTGAACCTTAAACTCACAGCCAACTACAACCATAATATTACAAATAATATTGACACATCGTCGTTGGCCTATAATTGGAAAGGAGATTACTACTATAAAGGTAGTAAAGGAGAACAATCGTACCAGAAAAGCGAGTCGAAGAACAAAAATTGGAATGCAACGATGAACCTTACCTATCGCATAGGCATGCAGCATACATTTACCTTTAATCACGTGCTAAACAGCTTCGAGCGCACAAGCCGCCGAAGCGAAGGAGGAGAGAGTGTGTTGACAAACTTTGATATACCAAAAATTACACGTAAGAACATAAGCGGACTATCCTACCGTTATTATCCGTCGGAAAGGTGGAACTTCACTGTTTTTGGAAAATATTATAACCAATATAACAGAGGCCCTGTATCCGAGTCGGCCGATGGTGTAGGAAACTATGTAAACCTATCGAAAAATGTAAGTGCTTGGGGATACGGTGCAGCAGGCACATATTACATTACTAAAAATTTACAGAGTAAGCTATCCTACGAAAAGGCTTACCGTCTGCCTACTAATGATGAACTTTTTGGCGATGAAGACCTTGAAGCCGGAAAAACTAATCTGAGACCCGAAAATAGCAATAACTTCAATTTTAATATAAGCTACAGCAACAGTTTCGGAAAAAATGCAATATATATCGAGGGCGGACTAATTTACCGAGATACCAAAGATTACATTAAACGTGGAATAGGCAAACACGGTGCATTGGAATATGGTATATACGAGAATCACGGACACGTAAAAACAAAAGGATATAATATTGGTCTGCGATACAACTATGGCGATTGGCTCGGCTTAGGAGGTACATTCAACAGCATCGATACAAAGGATTATGAGCGATATATTGCCGGTGGTACACAGCAAGAGAGTATGCATTATAAGGTGCGTCTGCCAAATATACCCTATCTTTTTGCAAATTTCGATGCAACATTAAGCCTTAAAAACCTGTTTGCCAAAGGTAACAGACTGAATATAATCTACGACGCATTTTGGCAGCACGAATTTCCACTGCATTGGGAAAATATAGGAAATAGCGATACTAAGGCAAAAGTACCCGAGCAATTCTCTCATAATATAAGCCTTACATACTCTATCAAAGAGGGTAGATACAATCTATCGTTTGAATGCCGTAATATCACAGATGAGAAACTGTACGATAATTTCAGCCTTCAGAAAGCAGGACGAGCATTCTACGGAAAAATAAGAGTATATTTTAACGATAAAAAATAATAATTATGAAAAAACTTTTTTACACTTGCAGCATGGCTGCAATTCTCTTTGCAATGGGCAATATTTTAGGCTCTTGCAGTAGTGACAGTAATGAACCCGAATTGCCTGTAACACCCGAGGCTAATACAAAATCGCTATACGTGATTCCCGCCGTTGTGGGCGAAGCAAGCTATCTTATAACAGCCGAATCATTAGAGAGTGGCGAAGTAACAGTAGAGGGTAACGGAACCGAGGTTCTCAACGCCACATATTGGGTCTATAAGGGCATGGATTATGTTTTTGCCTTGGTATATAACAAAGGCGGTGCAGGAACAGGAGCATCATATTACCTTAATGCTAACGGATATCCTATCGAGAAATATGCCTATACATACAACAGAATAACAACCTACGGAACGTGGGGCGATAATATAATAACAGCCTCGACAGGAAACTCGTCAAAAGCCGATGAGAACGGCTACTACCCACAGATGTTGCTGTTCAACTATCTGAACTCTAAAGATGGAAGCCAAAGAGAGTCATCGGTTAATGCCGAAAATTTCCTTGGCAATGGCGAGAAGGTACACTTTGCAGGAATTGTAGAGGCAAACAATAGACTTTATACATCGGTGATACCGGGTGGAATGAGTCTCTACGGAATATATCACACACCCGAAATGGTCACCGACCCGGCACTGATAACCACTCAGGCAGGTGGTAGCGGAAGTGGTGCCTACACAGCAGGTGTTATACCGAGTACACAGTATCCCGACAGAGCATATATTGCCATATACAGCGGGAACAGTTTCGATGAGGCACCTATAATAGCCGAGACCGATAAGATTGGTTTTGCCTGCGGTCGTCTACGTTCACAATATTATCAGACTATCTGGGCTACCGAAAATGGCGATGTATATGCTTTCTCTCCTGGATACGGACGCTCTTTCCTCTCGACCGAAGAACTTAAGAAAACAACAGGAAAATTACCTTCGGGAGTTGTACGCATAAAAGCAGGAGAGACCTCATTCGACAAGGATTATTATGTAAACATAGAGGAATTAGGAAACAAAAACCCAATATACCGTTGTTGGTATATTGATGACAACAGTTTCTTGTTGCAACTTTATAAAGATGGTGCCGAGAGCATGATTAACGACGGAACTAACGCCGACGTAAGCGAATTGGCAATTTTTGATGCCGAAAAAAAGAGTCTTAAAATTGTCACAGGACTGCCCGAGGATATCTCTATAGGTGGCGAACCTTACGGCGAAGATGGTGCCGTATATATTCCCATCAATGTTACAACAGGAGATTTTCCTGCATTCTATAAGGTAGACGTTAATACAGCAGAGGCTATAAAAGGACTCACCGTTAAGGCTGAATCTATTCAGACAGTAGGAAAATTGAATTTGAAAAAATAATTTTATATATAGATGAAAAAGATATTCCGCAAAATACATTTGTGGCTGTCGGTTCCATTTGGAATACTTATTACACTAATCTGTTTCTCGGGTGCAATGCTTGTATTCGAGAAAGAGATTACTCAGATGGCAAACCCCTCTCTTTTTTATGTCGATAAGATAGAAGGAGAGCGATTGCCACTTGACGAACTTGCCGAGATAGTATCTTCTACTCTACCCGACAGCGTACAGATAACGGGAATAAATGTATTCCCCGAAGCCGAACGCACCTATCAGGTAAATTTGTCTAAACCACGTAAAGCATCACTATATATTGACCCTTATACCGGAGAGATAAAAGGACGATACGAACGACTGCCTTTTTTCTCTACAATGTTCAAAATGCACCGTTGGATGATGGGCAGTGCAAAGGCCGAAGATGGTAGCATAGGGCTGGGAAGATTAGTTGTGGGAATAAGTACAATTATGTTTGTATTTGTACTTGTTACAGGAGCCGTAATATGGTGGCCCAGAAACAAAAAAGTACTGAAAAACCACATATCAATCAAATTCAATAAAGGATGGAGACGCTTCTGGTACGACCTTCACGTTGCCGGTGGCATATATGCCCTATTGTTGCTTTTAGCAATGTCATTGACAGGACTCACATGGTCGTTCCAATGGTACAGAAATGGTTTTTATACTCTTTTTGGAATCGAGACTACACAGTCGTCGGCACATAATAATCAACAGGAAAAAGGTATTAAAGAGCGTAAAGGCAAAAGAGATAAAGAGAATCAATTTTTTTTCTGGCAAAAGGTTTGTGACGAGGTTGCTGAAAAAAATCCAAAATTCAAGCAGATTACAGTTGCAAAAGGTAGTGTAACCGTCTCATTCGACCAATTTGGTAACCAAAGAGCATCGGACAAATACTCATTCGATACCAACAGTGGTAAAATAACAGAGATTACATTATATAAAAACATGCCCGACTCGAGTAAAATACGTGGATGGATTTATTCGATACACGTAGGAAGCTGGGGAGGATTATTTACCCGTATACTTACATTTCTTGCAGCGCTTTTAGGTGCCACGCTACCAATTACAGGATATTATCTTTGGATAAAGAAGATGTATAATAAAAAGTAATAGGAATGATAATCCGCTATCTTATATTTTCAGATAGCGGATTATTTTTTGCACATAGATAAATTATCTGTGAAATATGTATTTAAGAAAAAATATTTGTATAACTTTGCTATTCTAAAAATATAACAGAATATATCTATGGATAATTACGTTAAAGAGGTTTCTGAAAACAGTGTAAGTGCCATAACAAATAAGGTAATGGCAAATGTTTTTATGCTCATGACATTGGCACTTGTTGTAACAGGAGTTACATCGTATTTTATTATGGGTAACGAGCAGCTGCTTATGAGTATTGCCGCCAATATGAAAAACTTCCTCATTCTGTGTGGAGTAGAATTATTCATTGTATTTATACTGTGTATGACTATAAACAGTATATCATTTAATACAGCCATTATAATGTTTGCATTATACTCTGTAATAAATGGAGTAACAATTGCGCCTCTGCTATATATTTATACAGAGGAGTCGGTTGTATCGACATTTTTTATCACTGCAGGAACATTCGGAGCAATGGCATTATACGGATACATAACAAAGACCAACCTCACAGGAATTGGTAAAATACTTTTTATGGCATTAATTGGCCTTATAATAGCATCTATTGTGAATATCTTCCTTAACAGTAGTGAGTTTGAAATTATATTAAACTATGCAGGAGTGCTTATATTTGTAGGTCTGACAGCATATGACACACAAAAAATTAAAGGATATATACAGGATAGTATAGAAAAAGATAGTGTTTCAATTCCTAAAATAGCTGTGATGGGAGCACTCACACTATATCTCGACTTTATAAATCTTTTTATTAGATTACTTAGCATTCTGGGAAAGAAAAAATAAAATAGAAACATATAACCAACCAATAAATACAACTATGAACAAATTAGCTGACCGTCTTAACCGACTATCTCCATCGGCAACACTTGCAATGTCACAGAAGAGCCAAGAGTTAAAGGCTCAAGGAGTGGATGTAATAAATATGAGTGTCGGTGAACCCGATTTCAATACACCCGACAATATAAAAGAGGCTGCCAAAAAGGCTGTTGACGACAATTGGTCGCGTTACTCACCAGTACCCGGCTACCCCACTCTGCGTAAAGCTATTGTAGAGAAATTGAAAAACGAGAATGGTCTTGAATTTACCGAAACTCAGATATCGGTTTCAAACGGTGCAAAGCAGGCCGTATGCAATGCAATTATGGCACTTGTTAATCCCGGTGAAGAGGTTATTGTACCTGCCCCCTATTGGGTAAGCTACCCCGAAATGGTTAAACTTGCCGACGGAACACCTGTTATTGTCAGTGCAGGCATTGAACAGAATTTCAAGATTACAGGTGCACAGTTAGAGGCTGCAATCACACCTAAGACAAAGATGCTTATTTTGTGTTCACCCTCGAACCCCACAGGCTCGGTTTATACTAAGGCCGAACTTAAAGAACTTGCCGATGTACTTGCAAAATATCCTAATGTATTTGTTGTTGCCGATGAAATTTACGAACATATCAATTATGTAGGAGCACACGAGAGTATAGCACAGTTCCCCGAGATTCGCGAACGTGTAATAATTGTCAATGGTGTTTCAAAGGCATACGCAATGACAGGTTGGCGCATTGGTTATCTTGCAGCTGCCGAGTGGATTGTAAAGGGCTGTAACAAGCTACAGGGACAGTATACAAGCGGTCCTTGCTCGGTATCGCAGATGGCATCGTTAGAGGCTTATAAAGGCTCTCAGCAGGCTGTTGAGGATATGCGTCAGGCATTCCAGCGTCGCCGCGACCTTATCGTTAAACTTGCAAAGGAGATTCCCGGACTCGAAGTAAATGTTCCCGAAGGTGCATTTTATCTGTTCCCAAAATGCAGTTCTTACTATGGAAAAAGTTATAATGGTACTACAATCAACAACAGCGATGACCTTGCAATGTATCTTCTCACCGAGGCTCATGTTGCCACTGTAGGTGGTGGTTCATTCGGCTCGCCCGAGTGCTTTAGAATGAGCTACGCTACAAGCGATGAAAATATAATCGAAGCTATACGCCGCATTAAAGAGGCACTTGCAAAATTGCAGTAAATGATTCTATTTATAAATAAAAAATATCGTGTACCTTTTAAAAAATGGTACACGATATTTTTTATACGAACTTCAAATAATTCACTATTTTTCCTATACATTCATCAATAGTTGTTTTATTTGCATCTATAAAAAAGAGCATTTTCAATGGCTCGTAAGAAGATTCTTTATAAAATTCAATACTATAACACTCGTTATATTTCTCCTTTAGTCGAGTATCCAAATCTGTGCACGATAATTCCGGTAAAGGCCTATGAGTTCCTATTTTCTTTATATCGGGTACTCTTACTATAAAAATACAGTCGCATCCTACAGATTTTGTAATTTCATTTTCCTTTATACAACGCTCATTTTGTTCTCTGAGATTAGATATTCTCTCTCTTATGCTATCCTGCTCGGCAGATGAGAATCTATTTTTCACATTTTCGTCATATATCACTCCCCCACTATTATCAATTAACCATTTTGCCCATGGTGTACCACAATTATTAAGCATATAAGCTGTTGACGAGGGAATATTATAAACTCTATCCTTAGAGTAAGCCTCGGGACGAGGTTTCTTTATATTATCGACACTCATCATTATAACCGAGCAATCCTCAGAGAGTTTTAAAATTAGCCCGGCCTCGAAGGTTGGAAGCGCTGATATCTCATTATCCATCTCGCCAAAAGTAAACACTGGAAAAGATTGTTCCGTTATAAATTCCAATTTATCGGTTGAAGGTGTAAACTCTACCGAACGTTTTTCTTTAAGCTCGGCACAATACTTTTTATAATCTTCGCTATTTGCAAAAAGTGATAAAGAAGAAAAGAATACTACTAATAAAAATATATTTCTCATAATCATAAAATTTATTTTTAAGACGCACAAAGATACCGGAATGCTCATAGAAGTGGTTAAAATACAGCTGTTTTAATTATTTTTAATTTATTTATAATATAAAATGGTGATAAATAAGATTTTATAACAATAATAATAAATACATGATAAGACACCGCGCTTATAAGTAATCCATTGCGAGCATGGGAGATTTATAATCGTCAGAATATTCGGGTTTTAAAAAATATCGCACTATACCAATTTAGTAACTTGCTATTTCACTATCAACAGATATCTGTTAGTAACCTGTTGAAAACTGCTTAATAAATTAATATAAAAAAACTGTTTAAAAATTTTGTTTCACATAAAATCATATTATACCAACAGCAATTTTCAAATTCCAAATTATAAACCACCTATTTTATACCTATTTTTAACGAACCTTCTTAACCATTTTCCGGGTTTTAAACCATTTATTTTATTCACTGAACAAGTTAATACACATTTGTTGATAAAGTAGATATATTATTAAAAATCAGTATTTTAAACTGTTAATTAAATTGTAATAACCTAAACTATTATATTAATAACCTTAAATACAAGTATTTTCACTTTATTTTATCACCACAATTAACAGGAGTTATTGTTCTATTTATTTTTTTCTATTTAAAAAAGGATAAAAGATAAATATAGTTTGTCGATTGTGTGGATAAAAGGGTAAATTGCATTTTCACGTTATGACAGCTGCAATGCTGCTGTGGCTGGCGATTAGAAATCGCCCCTACGCACGGGAAATTAGCTAAATGGCCTATTCCATAAAACATACTCAAATAACTTATAATAATATCATATATCAGCGTACAGCAAATATATAAAAACAAAAGTACAAGCTCATTTTTTACGAGCCTGTACTTATAAGAATAGTATTAACCTACTACGGTTAATTATCGCATGAATAGAATCTTTGTAGCTATGCCCTCGTTGCCATCTTGGTCGTAAGTTAGAACATAATATACTCCGGCTGCTACCCTATCGCCTTTTTTATTTCGTCCGTTCCATTTGAACGAACCACCGACCGAGGTACCTTCATAAATGAGTGAGCCTGCCGTATCGACGATTTTTACATTACAATCGAAGGTGAGTCCTACAATGCTTATTTCTCCGCTGTAATCGGGTCTCACAGGGTTAGGATAGGCATATATGTTGCTCTCATCAAGCTGTTCGAACGGTTCTGTGGCATCGGCCATAAAACTTGCTATTCCATTTTCGGTTCCAAAGAATACTTCACCGCTATTTTCGTTTACTGCAATGCCCATTACACTGTTCGATGGTAAGGGACTGTTCTCTGTTGTAAAGTGATGAATTGTTTCAAGTCCGTCGGCCGATATAAGATATACACCGTTATGCTTTGTTCCTATCCATTTACGATTGGCACCATCGACAAAGATACTCTGTATATATACTCCGTTTAAAAGATAGTCGGCAAGGCCGGTACCATCGTTGCGGGGTACCTTTATCTGTGTGAATCGGCCATCATCGAAGAATCTCTTAGGATTGTCTATCACAAATAATCCTGTATTTGTACCTATCCATAATGAACCGTTACGGTCCTCTTTAAATGCATATATCTGGTATATGTCGTAACCTATTCCATCTTGATTGGTAAACTTGTTGAACCATGTTTTTACCTCGTCGTCGCTTGTATCAAGAACCGTACCATTAATCTTTGCACAGAAAAGTCCGGCATCCGACTGCAACGATACCACCCACATCCATCCTCGAGAGTCTATTGTAATGTCCGATACTGTAGGTAATTTATCGAGTTGCGGATAGTATATATTATTCCAACTGCCATCTTTCATAAGTATCTTTATAGGTGTTTTTGTACCTGTATTGATGGTCCAAAGATTGCCGTTGGTGTCGAACTCTATTTTTGGCAGACGTATATATCTGTGCTCGTATGGTCCGGTTATGACGCTCTCTAAAGAAGAATTCTTGTTGCTATAGTGCTTTACGAATTCACCGTCGCGGAATTCATAAAGTCCGAATCCGAATGAGCTTGCAAAATAGTGATTCTCTTCGGTGGGGTCTTCGTCTATTGAGCATACGTTAAGATAGTCTATGCCTGTCGATGTCTTTATAATTTCTTCGGGAAGGTTGGTCCAATGGTTGTTGGTGTAGTCGTAGACCATTGCTGTTCCTTCGTAGAATTTAGTGTCGAGGTAGTTGATGTTGCCTCCTGCTACAAGCATCTTGTTACCCGAGAATTTAATGAATTCCGAGTAGTTTCTTATTGGACTGTTTGGGATTATTCCGTTAGCTTTTTCTACTATTTTTCTACTCTCTATTGCACAGGGTACAATACCGTTGTAACCTTTACAATTCCACACTCTGCTACCTTTCTTGCGTATGAAATTGCTCCCTTTTTCAAGTGTATATATTGTAAATTTTGTGCTGCTGTCGAAAAAGATTACCTTGTCGGTACCACCTGCAATAAGTTGAGTGCCGTCGTCGTATAGATATTTATAGATGGTACCGTTGTTCTTCTCGAGCAGTGTAAGACGATTTTTTTCAGTGTCGAGAGTGTATATACCTAAATTCTCTATTACGCAGTAAAGCTCGTTATTGAACGTTTCGAATAGGGTTGTCTTATATTTGTTCATCTGCTTCCAATTGCTGTTGTCAAGCAGATTGTCGTTTCTGTTTCCACACACTACCCCATCTTTTGTACCTGCATATATCGAGCCGTTGAACTCTTCGGCACAATAGACATCTTTATTCAGATTGTAGGTATTTGTAAATTCTTTACGTTTTATATCAAGTTCTACTATTCCGAATCCTGTGGATAAGAGTGCCGTATTGCCATTAATAGAGATATTATTGATATTTTTTGTAGCGAGTGTCTTGTTCTTGAAGTCAGATATATTGTATACACTCTCGTCGTTGTAGAGAATATCTATATTGGCATTCTTATAAACAATGACAAGAGCCTCATTCTCCTTGCTATAGGCAATGAGGCTTATGTCGATATCACTTAGGTGAGAAATTCTATCGAATGTACGAAGCTCTTCGTCCTCTTCACTATAAGTGAAAAGTGCTCCCGATGCAAGGACGTAAACTTTTCCATCTACTGTTTCGCAACGTGTTGCATTGTGGTACGATGTGTGCAGTCTCCAATCTCCTATTGCTGCATCGGTTGCCATTGCGACGATGAGTGTCAACGATAAAATAATTCTCCTAATCATAATTCCTTTAAATAATCGCTTAATTGCTTTGTTGCACGGTAGCGATGGCTTATGCTGTTCTTGGTGCTGCTATCCATCTGTGCAAAACTTTCGGAGTATCCTTCGGGAACAAATATAGGGTCGTAACCGAATCCCGAGTCGCCTCGTTTCTCTTCTGTTATAGTGCCCTTTACTATTCCGTTGAAGAGTTTCTCCTCTCCGTTTATTATTAACGCAATAACTGTACGAAATTGTGCGTTGCGGTTATTTTTTCCTGTTAAATTCTCTAAAAGTTTTCTCATATTGGCTTCGGAGTCGTGTCCGTCGCCTGCATATCTTGCCGAATATACTCCCGGAGCACCGCCAAGGGCATCAACTTCTAATCCTGTATCATCGGCAAAGCAGCTTACATTGTATTTATCGTAGATGTAGCGTGCCTTTATCAGAGCATTTCCGTCGAGTGTATCGGCTGTCTCGGGAATATCATCGTTACAACCTATATCGGCGAGTGAGAGTATCTCTACCCCACTCCCGATAATATCTCTTACTTCTTGCAGTTTGTGTTTGTTGTTTGTTGCAAATACTAACTTCATAATTTCACGTCGTTTGCTTCCAATTCTTCGGTTGTTTTCAGCTTTTTCGACTTTGTCTTTATCTTGTCGAATCCGTTGCCATAAACACCCATTACTTTCATTTGTGATACAAGAGCATTAGGATCAATCTGCTTTACAATGTTGTAAAGTTCGTTTGTCTGGTTGGCACGGGTGATTGTTGTTATTACCTTACCCTCGTTTTTTGAGTAGAAACCTACCGAGTCGAGCAGTGTGACACCTCGGCGAAGCTGTCGTGTAATGTAATATCCAATCTCTTCATATTTATTCGAGAAGATGAAGAACTGCACCATCTGACGGTTACTGTTTACCATATAATCGAGTGATACATTAACAATCACAAGATTTATATAACCATAAAATACTTTTGCAAGACCTATCGACTCGGAACCGTTTGAAGGAACAAGGAAATAACCGCTTGTAATAATACAAATATCAATATAGAGCATTGCTCTGCCGAAGCTTACATCTTTGTATTTGTTTACTATGGCAGCTACAATATCTACACCGCCTGTACTGCCGTTGCTAAGGAAACATAGAGCAATACCTATTCCTGTGAATATAGAACCTACCAGGCACGATTCAAGCTGTTTGGTTGGGCCAAGAATGGTAAATGCATTCTGATCTTTGAATATCTCCTGAAAAAGACTCAGGAACAGTGTAAGCATTACAATGGCATAAATTGTCTTTATACAGAATTTGAATCCAAGTTGCCATATTGCAATTATTATCAGCACCACATTTATGCAGAAATATGTATACTGCATAGGTACTCCAATAGAATACTGTATAATGGCACCTATACCTGTAACTCCTCCAATGAGGAATTGGAAAGGACTCATGAAAAAGTTCCACGAAATAGCATAGATAATCAGTCCTATGGTTATTGTGAGGTAACTTTTTATTTCGCTGGCAATGTCAGTCTTTGGGATGAATAACTTAGCCATAATTATATTTTTTAAAATTTGTTATCAGAAAACAATATTTACAATCTTCTTTGGAACTACAATCATTTTCTTGACAGCTTTACCATCGAGATATTTGTTTGTCTGCTCGTTTGCGAGGACTGTACTTTCGATATATGCTTTGTCGGCATCGGCTGCAAAATCCATTGTAAAGCGTGCCTTTCCGTTGAAAGAGATTGTATACTTTATAGTATCCTCTTTAAGATACTCTTCGTTGAATTTGGGCCACTGAGCATCGCAAACCGATGTAGTGTGTCCAAGAGCCTCCCATAACTCCTCGCAGATGTGCGGTGCAAATGGTGCAAGCACAATGGTAAAGAGTTCCAATACCTCGCGTTTGTTGCATTTGAGCGAACCAAGCTCATTAGCACATATCATAAATGCACTTACAGTAGTGTTATACGAGAATGCAGGAATATCCTCGGTTGTCTTTTTAATTAGTTTATGTATTGCCTTAAGCTCCTCTTTTGTGGCTGCTTCGTCGCTTACGATAAAGTTATCGTCTTTGTCGAAATACATACCCCATAATTTACGCAGGAAGCGGTGACAACCGTCGATACCGTTTGTATCCCAAGGCTTCGACTGCTCTACCGGACCAAGGAACATTTCGTACATACGCAGTGTGTCGGCACCATATTTCTCTACTATAACATCGGGATTAACTACGTTGTACATCGATTTACTCATTTTCTCAACAGCCCATCCGCAGATGTATTTATCATTTTCGAGAATGAACTCGGCATTGGCATATTCGGGTCTCCAGGCGCGGAAAGCATCAATGTCAAGAACATCGTTTGTAACAATGTTCACATCGACGTGTATCGGTGTAACATCGTAATCTTTTGAAAGGTTGAGCGATACGAATGTATTTGTATTCTTAATGCGGTATACAAAATTGCTTCGTCCCTGAATCATACCCTGATTAACAAGCTTTTGGAAAGGCTCTTCCTTAACGCTTATTCCAAGGTCGAAGAGGAACATATTCCAGAAACGCGAGTAGATGAGGTGTCCTGTAGCGTGTTCTGTTCCACCTACATAAAGGTCGACATTCTGCCAATATTTATCGGCCTCGGGCGATACAAGTGCAGTGTGGTTGCGGGGGTCCATGTAACGCAAATAGTAGGCACTTGAACCTGCAAATCCAGGCATTGTATTAAGTTCGAGAGGGAATATTGTTTCGTTATCGATATTCTTCTTATTGGTGATGCAGTTGTTTATAGTATCCCAAGCCCAAATTTTTGCGTGACCCAATGGAGGCTCGCCACTCTCGGTGGGAAGGAATTTCTCAACTTCGGGAAGCTCAATGGGCAGATACTCTTCAGGTACAGTGTAGGGTGTTCCGTTTTTGTAGTAGATGGGGAAAGGTTCACCCCAATAACGCTGACGGCTGAAGATGGCATCGCGCAGACGGTAGTTGACCTTTACACGACCAAGATTATTCTCGGTGACAAAGGCTTTTGTTGCTGCAATGGCCTCTTTTACATTAAGTCCGTTGAGGTTCAGTTTGCAGTCGGCAAAAGCTGCTGTGGGTGAGTTTGTCATTATACCCTCTTTAGCGTCGAAACTCTCTTCGCTAACATCGCAACCCTCGATAAGAGGACGTATCTCGATGCCGAAATGCTTTGCAAATGCGTAGTCGCGGCTATCGTGTGCAGGAACAGCCATGATAGCTCCTGTTCCGTAACCCGAGAGTACATAGTCGCTTACCCATACGGGAATCTCCTCACCTGTGATGGGGTTTATTGCATACGAGCCGGTGAATACACCGGTTACCTTACGGTCTATCATACGCTCGCGTTCGGTACGTTTCTTGGTGCGGTCGATATATGCCTCTACCTCTTCTTTCTGTGCCTCGGTAGTTAGTTTCGCAACAAGTTCACTCTCGGGAGCAAGCACCATGAATGTCACACCGAATATTGTGTCGGCACGTGTTGTGAAGATAGTAAACTCAATGTCACTATCCTTTATGCGGAACTGCATTTCGGTACCCTCGCTACGACCTATCCAGTTACGCTGTGTCTCCTTTATAGAGTCGCTCCACTCTATTTTGTCGAGTCCGTCGAGCAGACGCTGTGCGTAGGCTGATACACGCAGACACCACTGTTTCATCTTCTTCTGTACAACAGGGTAACCGCCACGCTCCGATACTCCATCGACAACCTCGTCGTTAGCAAGTACTGTACCAAGCATAGGACACCAGTTAACCATTGTCTCACTGAGGAATGCAATACGCCAGTTCATGAGTGTCTCTTGCTGTGCCTTTTCGTCCATTGCGTTCCACTCGTCGGCTGTTATATTAAGTTCCTCGGTGCAGGCTGCATCAATGTTTGCACTACCCTCTTTCGATAGTGTTTCTACAAGTTCGCTGATAGGCTTGCAGCACTTTGCTTTGTTATCGTAGTAGTGGTTGAACATCTTTATGAATGCCCACTGTGTCCAATGATAGTACTCGGGTTCGCAGGTGCGAATCTCGCGGTCCCAATCGAAACAGAAACCAATCTTGTCGAGCTGCTCGCGGTATCTTGCAATATTCTGCTCGGTTGTTATTGCAGGGTGCTGTCCTGTCTGAATGGCATACTGCTCGGCAGGCAATCCGTATGCATCGTAGCCCATAGGATTAAGTACATTATATCCCTGTAGACGTTTGAAACGTGCGAAAATATCCGATGCTATATATCCCAGCGGGTGTCCTACGTGAAGTCCGGCTCCCGATGGATAGGGGAACATATTTAGTACATAAAATTTCTCTTTCTCACTGTTCTCGGTAACGCGATAGGTCTTGTTCTCTTTCCATCGCTGTTGCCACTTTTTTTCAATTCCGTTGAAATTGTATCCCATAATATTCTTAAGTTTTTAAATTCTTTCTATTCTGTGAACCTTATACTTTGTATAAGAACTTGCAAAAGTATATAAAAAAAGTAACACTTCAAGGAAAATAGAGATTTATCGAATTAAAGATTCATTTTTCTCTCTTATGTTGACAACTTCTGAATTGTATAAACAATATGTTTGGAAAAATAGTGCTATCTTCGCGTAATTATTTTCGAGTATATTTTTATGGCAGAGAAAGAGGTAGCAATGACACCTATGATGCGGCAGTTTTACGACCTGAAGGCAAAACATCCCGATGCGATAATGCTGTTCCGTTGCGGTGATTTTTATGAGACATATTGTGACGATGCTATTCTTGCGTCGGAGATTTTGGGAATTACTCTTACCAAGCGTTCAAATGGTAAGACCGAGGCTTTTGCACCTATCGAAATGGCAGGCTTTCCTTTCCACGCTCTCGATACATATCTGCCCAAGCTCATACGCGCCGGTAAGCGTGTTGCTATATGCGACCAGCTCGAAGACCCGAAACTTACCAAGAAACTTGTGAAACGTGGTATAACAGAGCTTGTTACGCCGGGTGTCTCTATAAACGATAATGTACTCGACTATAAAGAGAACAATTTCCTTGCTGCCGTACATTTCGGAAAGCCTATGTGTGGAATAGCTTTTCTTGATATTTCTACAGGAGAGTTTCTTACTGCCGAGGGTACATTCGATTATATAGATAAACTGCTTATAAATTTCCGACCGAAAGAGGTGCTTTACGAGCGTGGTATGAAAAGCCGTTTCGAGGAGTGTTTCGGCAGTAAGCATCTTACTTTCGAACTTGACGATTGGGTATTTACCGATGAGTTTGCACACGAAAAACTTACAAAACATTTCGAGACAAAGAACCTCAAAGGCTTCGGAATATCGCATCTTCGCAGTGGTGTAATTGCTGCAGGTGCTGTGCTTCATTATCTTAGCGTTACGTTGCACACACAAATTTCGCATATACGCAATATCTCGCGTATCGAGGAGGAGCGTTATGTACGTCTTGATAAATTCACAATTCGCAGCCTCGAACTTCTTGGTTCTATGCACGAGGGTGGTTCATCACTTCTCTCGGTTGTCGACCGCACTGTAACGGCAATGGGTGCCCGTCTGTTAAAGCGTTGGATGGTATTTCCTTTGAAAGACAAAAAGCCAATAGAGAAGCGTCTTGATATTGTAGAGTACTATTTCAGGGAACCTGAATTCCGAGATATTATAGATGAAAATTTAAGACAGATTGGCGATCTTGAGCGCATAATTTCAAAAGTTGCTGCAGGGCGTGTATCACCACGTGAACTAGTTCAACTTAAATTGGCACTGCAAGCTGTTGAACCTATAAAAAATGCCTGTGAAGCATCATCGAACAGCGTGCTTAAACAAATTGGAGCACAGCTCGACTGTTGTGCCGATATACGCGACAGAATAGCCCGTGAGATTGTTCCCGAACCACCACTTCTACTGAATAAAGGTGGTGTAATTGCTTCAGGAATAAATTCTCAGCTCGATGAATTAAGAGCAATAGCATATAACGGCAAGGATTACCTCATGCAGTTGCAGCAGCGCGAGAGTGAGCGCACAGGTATTCCAAGCCTTAAAATCTCTTTTAATAATGTATTTGGATATTATATCGAGGTAAGAAATACTTACAAAGATAATGTACCGGATGAGTGGATACGCAAGCAGACTCTGGTAAATGCCGAGCGTTATATCACCCAAGAACTTAAGCAGTATGAAGAGAAAATTCTTGGTGCCGAGGAGAAAATCCTATCGCTCGAGAACAGTATATACAGCGAGCTTGTCTCTTCGCTTGCCGAGTATATAAACTCTATTCAGATTAACGCATCGCATCTTGCCCGATTGGATGTACTATTGTCGTTTGCGAATATCTCACGTGCCTATAAATATATACGTCCGCAGATAAGCGAGGATGATATTCTTGACATTAAGCAAGGTCGCCATCCTGTTATCGAGCGTCAGATGGCTGTGGGCGAGTCTTATATTCCCAACGACCTTTATCTCGATAGCGATAAGCAGCAGATTATAATTGTAACAGGTCCGAATATGGCCGGTAAGTCGGCATTGCTTCGACAGACTGCGCTCATAACACTTCTTGCACAGATAGGATGCTTTGTTCCTGCCGATAGTGCCACAATAGGAATAGTTGACAAAATATTTACACGTGTTGGTGCAAGCGATAATATATCTGCCGGAGAGTCAACATTTATGGTCGAGATGACCGAGGCTGCGAATATTCTTAACAATCTGTCGTCGCGAAGCCTTGTGCTTTTCGATGAGCTTGGTCGCGGAACATCTACCTACGATGGAATGTCTATCGCGTGGGCAATAGTAGAGCATATACACGAGTCGCAGAAGGGTAGGGCACGCACCCTTTTTGCAACTCACTATCACGAACTCAATGAAATGGAGAAGAGTTTCGCGCGTATAAAGAACTTTAATGTATCGGTAAAAGAGATTGACGGTAGAGTAATATTTCTACGTAAGCTTATGCCCGGTGGAAGTGAACACTCATTCGGTATTCACGTTGCCAAATTAGCAGGTATGCCCAAAAGTATCGTTAAACGCAGTGAACAGATTCTTGCAAAGTTAGAGGCATCAAGTAGTAGAGGAGATATTAAATCTGTTCCCACAAACGAGATAGCAGAAAGCCGCGAGGGTGTTCAGCTTAGTTTCTTCCAGCTTGACGACCCAATTTTGGCAGGTGTCCGCGATGAGATTCTTGGCATTGATATAAACAATCTTACCCCTATTGAGGCGCTTAACAAACTCAACGAGATTAAGCGAATAGTAAAAGGAAAATAGGTGTATGTACTTTCTTTTAACGCGATTTATAATCGCCCGAAAAACTTGTCAAATAGGGTAAAGAGTTTAAAAAAAAATATTGGTGTCCGGTAAAACTTTTTCAGTCTCTCATTTAGGCTTGTTTGCTAAATTCAGCCTTTCATTGTTCTTTTTCTCCTACTTTTCGTGCCGACGAAAAGTAGGCAAAAGGCTCTGCGCACTGAAAATCTTAACGTAAA
>JAZNEI010000041.1:0-7378 GCA_045588485.1 Bacteroidaceae bacterium
TCAAATGACAAAATAAAGTCTTTATCTGCCTCTGTTAATGCAGCATTGACTTGTGCAATCAGAGTTGTTCTCGCTTCTTCGTAGTCTGCATAACTAAATTCGACATCAGACATTCCATTGAATTGCTTTTCTAAAGCGTCAGCTTGGTCAATGCTATTGGGTTGCAAAGATTCAATAATGGGTTTGTCGCTACCGAGTAGGCATAACATAAAACCATCTTTCACATCGTCGAAAGATGAAATTTCCATATACTTGCAATCAAACAAATCTCGTGGATGCTGGCGACTCAATGCAGCAGTTATCTTACCACCATATAATTGTGAATATGACACAGTACGAGCTTTACATGCCATACTGAATTCTTGTTGAGCCTTGTCACACAACATTTTTTCTTCAATCACTCCGATTAGACCTCTCTTCGTGCCATTTACCTCAATCTTAACAGTTGCTCCGTTGAGTGTGCATTGCAATTTCCAAACATCATACTTCGGAACGACTTTAATGCCAGGAACAGACTTCTCTATATTAGCTTTAAGAGTTTTTAGATGTTCGTTAATGGTTTTCAAACTCTCTTCTCTTTCCTGTATTGGAATGTAGGTCAAGTCAATATCCACAGAGTAACGAGGCATATTCTTATGAAACAGATTGATGGCTGTTCCCCCGTGAACCGCAAAATCCTTGATACGATAAACTGAAGGCATAATGCGTATCAAAAGGGCTACTTGTTTTTTGTATATATCATTCATATTCGTTCAATTCTTTAGGTATTGTAATTCTATACTTCTTTATATATATTCCGTTCTCTACTAATTGCTGCTTGGATGTGCCGAGATTTATTCTGTCTATATTCAGCATGTCGAACCAATAATGCCCTGCTTTTTCGGCCATATATAGGAAAACTCTTTTTATTCGCTGATTTTTTATATGTTCAAGCAGTGTTTGCACCACATCAGCACGCAATGAGGTTAATTGCTCCATTATATAGTATAAGTCCATGTAATTATATTGTTGTGGAGCCAAAAGCAAGCATTCCATAAAAGCTTGTTCTGGAGAAGATACTAAAACATCAACACCCTCTATCTGTAAGGTACTTGTTTGGGGGGTATCAATCATTTTAGTGCTAAATGGCTTGAAATTCTTGTCAAAAGAATCACTTGTCATCCATTTGGGTATATTGGAATTATGATGGGCTACCATAAGTAAGGGCTTTCCCATCGGAACATAATGATTAAAGCCGAAAAGTTCCAATGCAGAATGTGCAGCCACTCTCGCCTTTTTATTTAACTGTTCATTATAACAAGACAATGCTGCGAATGAAGATAATGAATCTCCTGTACGATACATAACCCCTTTATCTAAAGTCGCAAGCCATCCAGATTGTCGATACTTTCTTATCAACTGATCTGAATAACCATTTTTCCTTAACCAATCAGAGAAAAAGAGTCCATTCTTCTTGCCTGACACAAGCAGTTGGTTTAATTTACTTTGATATTCTAAACTCATAGTTTATAATAAACGATTAAATTCAACCGCAAAGATACTGTTTTTCTTGATAAGCACAATAAATACGGTTGCTTTTATTCGTCTAAACTAAACCTATGGTATAGAATAAGCAATTAAAAGCAACCATTTATGACAAAGGAACGATTATCCACTATCCCGTAACCTATACGCCTCCTTGAATCCACTCATTATTGTCCGCTGTACATCGGAAGTGCGATAGAGAATTTTACCACCTACCTGTATGTAGGACAAGATGCCGTTGTTACGATAATCCTGGAGTGTTCTTCGGCTCACTTTCAAAATATGAGCGACCTCCTTGTCGGTCAGCAGTTCATCGTTGAACGCACGCGGCTGTCGGCTTTCAAACATCTTCTCAATTGACATCAATAGCCTGTCGATGCTTGAGTGGAACATCTTTACCCACTCATGGTCTTTCTCTCTGATTTCATTGTTCATAGGCTCTAAGTATTATTTGTTGTTAGCTCATTCATTTCACTTGGTCAAATGGTTCGACCTCGCCATTTGGCTTCCTTGCGTCTATCCTCCACAATTTTGATAATACGTTCAACATCCTCAGGACGATAGTATGTCTTGTTGCCAATCTTGCTGAATGCAAGCGTCCCGTTATCACGGAGTGTCTGCAATGTCCTCGGACTGATACGCAGCTTTCGGCATACATCGTGGTTATCCATCCACTCGTCAATTTTCTTCTCACCGTGTCGGCGACAAAGATTATCCACTCGCTGCACGAAGTACTCAAACTTGGCAGCAATTCCCTCAAAGGTTCTCTCTTCAAAACTGATGATGTTCATTGTTGTCAATATTTATAGTTACACATTTTTTCGTTGTTCGTACTGCAAATAAAAGCAGTAAAAATCACACTGCAATGGTGGTGTCTATACGTGTCGTAGTGTGACATATCATTGCGTATTGAGTGCAAAGAAATATAAGAGTTGTTACACTTCAATGACTCATCTGGTCTGTTGCAGTATATGGCACAGTTCGTGGCACTTTAACCGCCTATTCCAATGGTTATACTTATATATTAGGTATAGTCATCACACCTACACACTGAGTTTCCTATTAAAGCGACTGCCCGTTTCGGATCTTGTCCGTAGCATTGACGTTTATCAGACCGATGCTTATCCGTCTGCCAAACTTTTTCCCCAAACAGCCGAAACGGACAGCCTCTAATCAGCCATAACAGGATGGCAGACATACCGACTCCCGAAGTCTCGGTAATCCGTATGTCCTCCATCGAAATTAAGGTCTTAATTGCTCCAAATTAAGCTTTTGTTCCTGATTTCTTCCCAACCCCAAATATTGGAAGAATTGGGCATTCGTCACCGTTCGTTCACCTTCCTAATGAGCAGAACTATACTTAATTGCCTAATGCAATCCATTCGTTTCACTCCCCGAATTATACACATTTATTTTGCTCACAACAATTGGTCAATGTGCGCACAGAGACCTGAGTGATAACCAAAAAAATTGCAAATATGAAAAAGACCGAATCAATTGAAAAAGACGCTTTGACTGAAATTATGAGTCCGAGCGTATCGCCATCGGCAGCGAGAGATGCCGAAGTTAAAAAGAGTGTTGAAATGGCATTGCAGGATTTTACGCCCAAGAATCGTATTGCCGACTCTGTAATCGATGAGGAGGCAGTAGCCGAGCCACAATCCGTTATGGATGTTTCAATCATTACAGAGGAGCCGCCACCTATCCAACGCAGAGTGAGTAGCAAGCAACGCAAGCTCTCGTTGGAGGAGTACCGCAATGCTTATCTAAAAGTACCCGTCATTATCGACCGTAAACCTGTATTTGTCAGTTGCGAGGTAAGGGATAGACTTGAAGATTATGTTCGCAAACTCGGAGGTCGCAAGATGAGTGTTTCAGGCTTGCTTGAGAACATCGCCCGACAACACCTCGACACCTACGATGCCGACTTTGAGCAGTGGAGAAAATTGTAGTGCTGACCTGACGGATAGCCTGCGATAAAGCAAGAATCCGAGAGTGCGAGAGGTCGGAAGCACGGAATAATGGAAGCAACCGATATACCGCTCACGGTACCATTATCAGCGACTGAAAAAGGCACTCTCTGCAATCGAAAACCGTCAATGACGGTGGACGCAACAAGACCTCAGTCTTGGGGTGTAGCGAGGTTATCTTTCGGGATGCCGAAAAATGTCGGCGGGTCCGCCATTGCACCCGAAAACCTCGCTCCACCCTGAAGGTGGAGGCAATCCGCTCCCGATGGTCGCAGATTGTGAAAAGCTAAATTGAAAATCAATAACCAAGAAAAAATCGCGATGAAGAATAATAAGAAAACAAACAAATCAAAGCCCAGAGGCAGACCACAGGTCAGCACTCTGAAGCGCCTCACAAAATCGGTAACGGTGAAGTTCTCGAAGCCCGACTATGAGAAGCTACGCCACCGAAGCAAGAATGCCAATCGTACACTTGCCGAGTACATAAGAGATGCGGCTTTTGATGCCCGAATAGTCGCCAAACATTCGGCTGAGGATGCAGCCATAATCCGCAACCTTACAGGTATGGCGAACAACCTTAATCAGCTGACGAAGCTGTCGCATCAGACGGGATTCTATCGCACAAAGAATATAGTGATGGAAGTTCTTGAAAAACTCAAGTCGATAATGAGCGGCTATAAAGCCGAAGAAAGGAGGTGCAGATGATAGGTAAAATCAAGAAGGGAAAATCCTTTGGCGGATGCATACGCTATGTGATGGGTAAAGACAATGCCGAAATCATTGCATCTGACGGTGTTTTGCTCGGAACAAACAAGGAGATGATTGATAGTTTCAACTGTCAACGCCTCTTAAATCCGAAGATTAAGCAACCGTTAGGACACATTGCACTTAGTTTTAAGCCCGAAGATGCACCACGATTAACCGATGAGTTTATGGCCAAAATCGCTTTGGAGTATATGGAACTGATGGGCATTAAGAACACCCAATTCATCTTGGTAAGGCATCATAACACCGACAATCCGCATTGTCATTTGGTCTATAATCGCATCAACTACGATGGTAAAGTAATCTCCTCGCAGAACGATTTTAAGCGAAACGAGATTGCAACAAAGAAACTAAAAGACAAATACGGATTGACCTACGCGGAGGATAAGAGCAAGACCAATGTGCAGAAACTCCACGATCCTGAACGGGTGAAGTACGAGATTCATAATGCTGTTAAGGCTGCATTGAAACGGAGTCGGACATGGTGGGATTTGGGTAGCCAACTGCAAAAGCAAGGCATAGGTATGACCTTCAAGATTAACCGAAGAACGGGTAAAAATGAGGGATTGAGTTTTACCAAAGACGGTTACACTTTCAAGGCTTCCGATGTGAGCAGACAGTTCAGCTATTCAAAACTTAACGCTCAATTAAGTTGGGATATGCCGAAAAAGCAGGCCGAAATAGAGCCTAAACAGCGACCGATAAGGCAAGAAGCAGAGCAAAATTATAGTGTTACGGATAACCTTATTGAGGGCAATGGATTAGGTTTATTGACTCCATCGGATGCTCCACCAGAGGATGAGCAAGTACCTTCTTGGCAGAAAAAGAAGAAGGACAAGAAGAAAAAGAATCAAGGAATAAGATTCTAAACAAACAATTTTTTCACACTTAAAACAACATTGATATGAGTAATAAAAACTTTAACCACAACGACAATGAGTCGTTTATGGAAGGCATCTATGGATGCATGGAAAGAATCGAAGCTGGTATAATCGAATTGCAAAAATCTAAGCAAAGCGATAGCAGTTCGGTGAATGATAACGGTGCTAATGATAAGTTAGTACAAGATTTAAAAGTTCTCATCAACGAGAACAATAAGCAAGGTGTTGAATACACAGAAGCTAAAATCAAGAAGTTTGCTTCTGCGGTTGTTGAACACCTGAATATCCTAAATGATAATTTCAAGGCTACAAAATCTGCAATGGTTAATACCCGAATATCAACGGAAATCTTAAATTCATTGAATGAGATTAAGACCAGCCAAGAGCAAAAAACAGATGAAGTTAAGACACTTGTTCAGAAGCTGAAAACAACCATTGAGGATGGCGTTCATAATTTCAAACACCATAGAATTGGTTTTGAAACACCGTTTGTCTGTTGGACTATTGTGATAGAAACAGCTTTGATTTTGGGGCTATTTACTTGGATAATTATATCAGAGAAGCCCAACCAAGACCGCATTGATAACGACCTCAAATATCGTTACATTAAAATGAAAGGCGATGCTTCAGCAGAACAAATCGCCACATTGGAGGATATCTTCGAACTCAACAGAGATAACCAAAAGATTGAGCAGATGCGAGAAGATGTAGAGACCTACGAAGAGGCTGTCCGCAAACAAGTAGCCCTCACCGAGCAAGCACGCCTAAAAGAGCAAGCGGCAAAGGAACAGGAAAGCAAAGCCAAGTCCATCAAGGAGAAGCAAGAGCCAAAGGATAACCCAAACAAAAAATCAAAACCGTGAGCCTATGGCAAGTATCAAGGTAAAGTTTCGACCCTCGACAAATGAGAATAAGGAGGGAACAATCTATTATCAAATCATTCAGAATCGTGTAATCCGTCAATTAAAGACGGATTACCGACTCTTTATGCACGAATGGAATGAGGATAACAATGCTGTAATCGCCACTAATAGCAGCCAACAGCACTATCTACAATCCATTGAGGAACGAATTGATTGGGATATTAAGCGACTACAATTCATCATCAACCAATTAGAGAATAAGCGAGTAAAATATACAGCCGATGATATTATTGATACATTTCAAAAGCAAGCCAATGAGCAATCGTTGTTCAATTTTATGCAGGGTGTTATTGCTCAACTTCAACAGATGGGTAAGCAACGAACATCGGAAACCTATCGCTGCACTCTTAAAAGTTTTATGCAGTTTAGAGAGGATAAAGATGTGCTATTGGAAGATATTGATTCCGATTTAATGCTGATGTATGAGGCTTATTTGCGTAACAAAGGACTGACAAAGAACAGCACCTCATTCTATATGCGAATACTCCGAGCTGTATATAATCGTGCAGTTGAAAAGGATTTGACCACCAATCGAAATCCCTTCAAACACGTTTATACGGCTATTGATAAAACGGTCAAGCGAGCAATCCCATTAAAGGCAATCAAGCATATTAAGAACCTCGACCTGTCATTGCAACCATCATTGAACTTTGCCCGTGATATGTTCTTATTCTCGTTCTACACTCGTGGAATGTCATTCATTGATATGGCATATCTCAAGAAGAAAGACCTATCCAATGGCATTCTTTCCTACCGCAGACGCAAGACCGGGCAACAACTCTTTATCCGTTGGGAAAAGTGTATGCAGGAGATAGTGGAGAAGTACAAGACTGATTATAGCAGTCAGTATCTATTGCCTATCCTCAAATATCCATACGATAGAAATCAATATAAGAATATGCTTTATCGTACCAATAAGTCGCTTAAAGAGATAGCGAAAATGGTTGGGTTATCCATACCCTTAACCCTGTATGTTGCCCGTCATTCGTGGGCAAGCATTGCCAAGAGCAAGAATATTCCAATTTCAATCATAAGCGAAGGAATGGGACACGATTCAGAAATGACAACACAAATCTATTTGGCATCATTGGATAATGCCGTAGTCGATAGAGCAAACGCTCAGATATTAAAGGATTTGTAAGAAGTGAAGATGTTTAGCAAAAAGATTGCTCTCTATGTAAGAGATACTTAATTTACTGCAAAATTACGCAAAATAAAGCAACTAACACCATTTTGGAGCCAATAAAAAGCCTGACAGCCATATAATTGTGTGTAGTTGTTTAGCAAAAGCAGATAAGCAAAACGAAATACCGCC
>JAZNEI010000042.1:0-6626 GCA_045588485.1 Bacteroidaceae bacterium
AAGGTGATATCAACGGTTGGTTCTGGAATCCCGGTGAAAGCGATGCCAAGGCTACGAGTGCCGGTTGGTTCTGGCACAATGGAGAGACTATGAAGAGTGCCGAGCGCCTGTTCCAGATGTATCTGGAGACTGTAGGCCGCAACGCGACACTTATTCTCAACTGTCCTCCCAACCAGTATGGTGTGCTCCCCGACAATACTGTCAACGAATTGGTGAAACTGGGCAAGATGTTGCACGAGCGTCTGGCAGTGCCTGTGTATGGTCTTGATGAGAGCACAGAAGCTACAGATTTTGCAAAGAGTGCGACAATTGAGGTGAGCGAGACACGTACCGGCGGAAAATATGAGGTTGCCAATCTCACCGATGGCAACAAAGAGACCTATTGGGGCACAAACGATGATAATCTCACTGCAACAATTACACTCTCTTGGGATACTCCTCAGGTAATTCGTTATTTGGTTATGCAGGAGCCTGTTTTCTTGGGACAGCGAATAAAGGACTTCAAGATAGAATACAGCTCCGACGGTGAATCGTGGACAGAACTCTGTCCGGCTATGCAGACAACAACTGTCGGCTACAAGCGTATTATTCCTTTGAATGGAAAGACAAGTGAAAGTTATGGCAGCGGTTATAATGCAAAGAAACTGCGCATAACAATCCTTGACAGCCGCGCTTGTCCTTTGCTCTCTAATCTGAATGTATATTGATAAACATCGACACAATAATTAATAAAGAAAACTTATGAAAAAGAATATATTATTTTCAGCTGCGTTGATGTTTTTTAGTCTTGCATCTACAGCGCAAACAGCTATAACATTCGATAGCGATGATTATAAAGCTATAAGTGTATACGACCAGTGGGAAGAGAGTCCTTTCCGCACCGGTGTACTCAATGGAAATGCCGCAGTTACCGAAAATCCCGATTTATCGGTAGACGAGGTTATTGGCGTTGCTCCCAACTCTACAGGTAAGGTGGTTGCTTTGCAACGCAGTCGCTATGGCAGTAATACTTTTGGCGTGAGAATAGATCTTAAAGAGCCTATTCGCGTGACAAAGGAGTATCAATACATACACGTAATGACATACCTCAAGGATAAACCTGCCGACAGTCGTATGATGGTTATTGGTTTGGGTAAAAGACTTGAGGAGAGCTGGAACTGGCAGACAGGTGAGGAAGAGCAGTTCTGGGCTTGGACTATCAACGATGTTAAGGCAAAAGAGGGCTGGCAGGATATCGTAGTGAAATTCAAGGGTTTCTCTTATTCAAAGGAGGAGAACGAGAATAGCGGAATCGATATCTATTCGTTGGTGATTGTGCCCGACTTGCGTTCGCCCCACGCTGACAAGAGCGATTGGGTAGCATATTTCGACGAGATTGTAGTCGATGACAATCCCAACAAACGTTTTACGACAGAGAAGTATGCTTTGTCTTTTCCCGAGAATGCTCCCGCTACACGCACCGACCGTGTCCTGAACAAAGTTGGTCTTAACAACTACTCATCGGCTGCCCAGCCTAAGATGGTCTATAGTAACAATGTTATGAGTGGTGTGTTCTCGGCAACTCCGGGTGAGCAGGTGCAGCCTAAGTTCAACTATACAGGCGCATGGATGAGCGGATATGTATATGTCGACTGGGGTAATGACGGTGTTTTCAAAGGAACATTGAACGACAACGGTACTCCTGCCGAAGAGAGCGATGTAGTGAGCCATAATGCGGTGCAGATAGGTGATGCATGGTATAAGAGCGATGGTACTACAACCTCTAATGGTAATACAATCGGTGCGGGTGTTCCCAAATTTACAGTGCCCGAGAATACTCCTGTAGGCTTCTATCGTATGCGTTATAAGGTCGATTGGAACAGCATTGACCCTGCCGGCGATGATGCCCTTATTGCTAACGGCGGTGGTATCGTAGATATTATGCTCGACGTACACGGCGACAAGGTAAGTGTAAATGCATCACAGCTCAATGGCGATATCGTGTTGGCTTCGGATGAGTCACCCTTGCAGAATTATACTACAGCTTACGGACAGCCTTTGAAAGTTAAGATTATTCCTGCTCCGGGCTTTGTTCAGAATGGATTTACATTGAAATATGGTTACAATGTGAATGCAGCAGAGCAGCTCGACCAGAATGGTAATCCTAATTGGATTGAGGTATATATCCCCAATACAGCAATCGCAGCTGATGGCACATATACTATCCCCGCAGAATATATGCGTGGTAGCACTGTGAATATCTCGGGTGATATGCAGCAGTCTTATCAGTACACTGTAAGCGTTACAGGTGTCGAAGGCGAAGGTGGTATTGTGTATGGTGGTAAAGAGTATAAATCGGGCGATGTTATCGACGCAAGTCAGTTCTTTAATGTAGGGGATGTTACAGCTATCACTATTGCAGGTTATATAGCAGAGGTGTCGTTGGATACCCAGAGCAATGTGATTACAGTTGTGTATAAAAAGATTGAAGGCTACCGCCAGATAACTTCGCTTAATGAACTGAATAACGATGCAGCTTATCACATCAAGGCCAAGAGCGGCGAGGGATATTATGCGTGGAACACAACTATAACAGATACCTATCTGAGTCTGCGTGGTATGACAAACTCGTCTTATAATAATCTACCATCAAATCAGGCGGTAGTAAATATTTATAAAGAGGAGGTGAGCCCTTTTGATATGACCGTTGTTTGGCAGATTATCCAAGAAGACGGGAAATACTACTTGTATCAGCCGGCAAAGCAAGAGTATGTTACCCGTGAAGGCAGAGATTATAAGTTTACAGCCGAAAAGGCTGCATTGGATATGATAAGAGACAATGGTGATGGAACTTTTAGTTTTCATGCCGGTGGCAACTATAGCGATAATTCAACTTATTTCGCATGTATTGTTACCAATGAAGCTCTGACAGCTGTTCGCAACTGGACTTGGGACGACCACGGCTCGGTAATGTATATTGTTGAAAATCCTAATATTAAATTGGACGAGGATACAGCAATTGAGAATGTGACTGTGAATAATGCATGTAAGGGTATATATAACCTGCAAGGACAGAAACTTGATAGACTTCCCGAATCGGGTATAGTAATTGTCAATGGCTCTAAGTACCTTGTTAAATAAGTCGACTATGTAGTGTAAAGTACTACTGAATAAGCAAACAGTGCGATTGGAAATATCCAATCGCACTGTTTGCTTATTGGATTGGCGAAATTTGGTATATAGCAGATAAGTTGTTTTTCTGTTTTTTGCCGTTTAAAATGAAATAATGTTGTATCTTCGCAGTTGAAATGTTTTCTAACAGTTTTATGGACGAGAAAAAAGAGAATATATATATATTGGCTATAGAGTCGTCGTGCGACGACACTTCGGCGGCGGTGATGCGCGGCGATACGGTGCTCTCTAACGTTACGGCAAGTCAGGCGGTGCACGAACAGTATGGTGGAGTGGTGCCCGAGCTTGCTTCGCGTGCGCACGAACTTAATATTGTTCCTGTAGTGGACGCTGCGCTTAAACGTGCGGGTGTCGACAAAGAGCAACTGTCGGCTATTGCTTTTACACGTGGGCCCGGCCTTATGGGGTCGTTGCTTGTGGGTGTATCGTTTGCCAAAGGACTTGCAGCTTCGCTGGGGATTCCTATGGTCGAGGTCAACCATCTGCAAGGGCACATTATGGCCCATTTTATTAAGGAGGATGGTGTGGAGCATAAAGCACCCGAATATCCTTTCCTTTGTCTTATGGTTTCGGGAGGAAACTCGCAGATTGTAAAGGTGGATAGTTATCGCGATATGGAGATTGTTGGGCAGACTATCGACGATGCGGCAGGCGAGGCTATGGATAAATGTGCAAAGGTTATGGGACTCGGTTATCCCGGTGGCCCCATAATAGACCGCTTGGCTCGCGAAGGTAATCCTAAGGCGTATACTTTCAGTAAACCGCATATTCCGGGACTCGACTACAGTTTCAGTGGGTTAAAGACCTCTTTCCTTTATACTTTGCGTAAACTTGTTGCCGATGAACCCGATTACATCGAGAAACATATAAACGATCTTGCAGCTTCGTTTGAGGCTACCGTCGTAGATATACTTATGGATAAACTCTACAAGGCTACCAAGCAGTTGAAGATTAAAAGAGTGGCGCTCTCGGGCGGTGTATCGGCAAATACGGCTTTGCGTCAGGCGTTTTACGACTATGCCAAACGTTACGGATGGGAGATTTTTATTCCTAAATTTGGCTTTACTACCGATAATGCTGCTATGATTGGTATTGTCGGGTATCATAAATACCTCGAGGGCGATTTCTGCGCAATGGATATGCCGGCATTCTCTCGAACAATATTATAAGGTAAGTATGGATGGTGAACTTCAACTTCTTGCACGTGAATTGAATGCACGTCTGCGTTCCAAAGGTCTTACCCTCTCTACTGCCGAGAGTTGTACGGGAGGAACAGTGGCGACAGCTATAACATCTATAGCAGGTAGTTCCGATATTTTTAAGGGCGCGGTGGTTGCCTACTCGAATGAGGTAAAAGTGAATCTTCTTGGTGTTCCACAAACAGTTCTCGATAGTGATGGAGCAGTGAGTGAAGCTACTGTCGAGGCAATGGCACGCGGAGTAAAACGTGTAACGAACAGCGACTGTGCAGTGGCAACGTCGGGTATTGCAGGTCCCGGAGGTGCAGTTCCTGGTAAACCGGTAGGAACCGTATGGGTTGCCATAGCTGTCGGAGAAAAGGTTGTTACAAAACTACTTTCGATAGGAGACAAGGGTAGGGAGAGCAATATTTGCACAGCATCAAAAAAAGTACTATCTTTGTTGCTGAAAGAGATTTAACGGCCTATTAAATAAAATAAATGCTAATTTGTTTGCAAGATATAGACAAAATTTATATCTTTGCACGCTGTTTTAGGTAAGCACGTAAGAATAAAAACAAAAAATATATAGAGATGTCTAAAATTTGTCAAATCACCGGTAAGAAAGCCATGGTGGGTAACAATGTATCACACTCAAAGAGAAGAACAAAGCGTCTTTTTAATGTGAACTTGTTTACCAAGAAGTTCTTCTATGTAGAAGAGAATTGTTGGATTCAGTTGCGCGTGAGTGCAGCGGGGTTGAAAATCATTAACCGAGTAGGTCTCGATGCAGCGCTCAAAGATGCAGTAAGCAAGGGCAATGTTGCATGGGAAGAGATTAAAGTACTCGACTAAAGTTTAAGGAGGTAAGTAATATGGCTAAGAAGGTTAAAGGAAACCGCGTTCAGGTAATTCTTGAATGCACAGAGCAGAAGAATAGTGGTGTTCCCGGAATGTCTCGTTATATAACTACGAAGAATCGTAAGAATACAACAGAGCGTTTGGAGTTGAAGAAGTACAACCCCTATTTGAAGAAAGTAACCGTTCACAAAGAAATAAAGTAATAAGAAATGGCTAAGAAAGCAGTCGCAACTCTCCAGACAGGTGACAAGGAGAAGTTCGTAAAGGTTATCAAGATGGTTAAGTCACCCAAGACCGGCGCTTATATGTTTGCAGAGGAGATGCTTCCTCAGTCACAGGCTGATGCATCTTTGAAGAAATAAGAAGCGAAAAACCGACCGAAAGGTCTCGAATATAAAGCAAGTTGGCAGCACAAAAGTGCTGCCAACAGTTTTTTTATTTCGGAATGTTTTGTTTTTGCTGTGGCTTTGCATTATCTTCGCAAAAGCAAATAACACAAAACAGTTTCAAATTATGAGCCAAATGGTGTCGCCGTCGTTGTTGTCGGCAAATTTCGGAAATCTGCAGGCAGACCTTGATATGATTAATGCAAGTGCTGCCGATTGGTTACACATTGATATAATGGATGGAAACTTTGTACCCAATATATCATTCGGACCTCCTGTGCTGCAGTATGTGGCTAAACTGTGCAACAAACCTCTTGACGTGCATCTTATGGTACTGAATCCAATGAATTACCTCGATGCGGTGAAGGCGCTTGGTGCTCGCGTTATGAATATTCACTACGAGGCCGAGACTCATCTGCATCGTGCTATTATGAAGATTAAGGATGAGGGTATGATGGCAGGTGTAACCTTGAACCCGTCGACTCCTGTTGTTATGTTAAAGGATATAATTGCCGACCTTGACCTTGTACTGCTCATGAGCGTAAACCCCGGATTCGGTGGTCAGAAATTCATCCCTCACACTGTCGATAAGGTGCGAGAACTTCGTGAACTCATTGATGCATCAGGCTCAAAGGCGCTTATAGAGGTAGATGGTGGCGTGAATGTCGAGACAGGAAAGTTGCTTGCCGATGCCGGCTCGGATGTGTTGGTTGCAGGAAATGCAGTCTTTAAGGCTTCCGACCCACAAGCGGTGATTAGTGAACTGCGAGCACTATAATTCTGATTTTTGCTGAGACAATATAATTTATTATTATTGTACGATAAAAATAGAATAATCCCAAGAAGTGCTATTGACGAAGCTAATATTGCCACTTTTACCTCAAAAATACTAACAAACGAGCGAGAAATATGAAGTTCACTTCAATATTTTTCAAAGCGAGTGCAGTCTATTTTCGAGGTTTACCTCAAAAATACTAAAGCAAGCCCACTTTTTCATAAAATCATAAGGTTGTTCATTGGTGCGCCATAG
>JAZNEI010000043.1:0-4578 GCA_045588485.1 Bacteroidaceae bacterium
GAACGAGGGCGAGTTCTATATCAAGTGCGCTAACGGCTACTTCAAGGTAGAGAACGTTGGTGGCGTTGACTATCCCTTCTGCGACGCTCCTATCACAGCTGCTGCAACTTGGGTACTTGAGGAGGCTGAGGCTCCCGCACCCGTTGAGCCCGTTGAGTTTGGTGTTGTAAGCGTTGACCCCGCCGATGGTAGCACAGTAAGCAGTCTTACTACCATAACAGTTACCTTCAGTCACGCAGTATCTTGCGATCTATTGCGTCCCGGAATCGATACATATAATATTTCGGGTGATAATGGTAGTGCAAATGAGGCACACTTCTCAATAGAGGGTAATGTTGTTAAATTTGAGCTGATAAGCGGAATTTACGATGCCGGAGTTTATACATTGGCAATACCTAATTATATGTTTACCAATGCAGAGACCGGCGAGGTATTTGAGGGCGCTAAGTTCTTATTTACAGTTGACGGTACACTCAGCGGTATCGGTAATGTAAATGCCGAGGATGGCGAGCAGGTTATCTACGACGTAAACGGTCGCCGTGTTAAGAATGCCGTTAAGGGTGTTTACATCATCAATGGTAAAAAGGTTCTTGTTAAGTAAACAAACTTAATTCCTAATATTTCGGGCAGCGTGCTTTTATTGGCACGCTGCCTTTTGTGTATTATATCCCTTGGTGTGTTTTAAACTTTTTGGAATTACGAATCACTTGAACTAATATAATAGCAGCGAGGGTAACAAAATAACATTTGTTACCCTCGCTGCTATCTGTTATAGGTATGAGGTTTACTCTTCTATAAGACCGGTCTCAATCCATCTTTCGATAATAAGCTCGCAGTCCTCGCGTGCAATCGTCTCTTCAACGTCATACTCCTTAAGAAGTAGCTCGACAAGAGTATCGGTATTGAATGACTCCATTTCTGAAATATTCTCCCACAGATAAGCTGCTGTAGGATTGAGGCTTATTATTTTACTGAAATCGACATTCTCTATTCCTGCAGGAATAAGCAGGTACTCATTGCATACATTCTGCAATTCTATCCCTTGTTTTACTCTCATAATATTAATATAGTTTTAAAATGTATCTTCTATAGAACGATAATATCAGGCGACGAATGGGGCGTAGCAAATACCAGATGGCAGAGTATAAGCGCCATTCTCTACTGCTTGTCTCAACTCTTCTCTCTTTACGTATGAATGCTTCGGCGGTTCCAACGATGTTTTCGGCTCTAAAAACCTCTTTTTTCGATAACAAATTGCCATCGCCACGCATGGTTATAATGTCGCCATCAATCTTTATTATACGGTGCAGTGCATATATCTTGGGCTTAATCTCGGCCAAAACAACTTGTCCGATTGTGGGCTGCTGTGGGGGGATAAGTACTACTTTGTCGCGTCCGCAAACCAAAAAGGGGTTCATGCTGTTGCCGCGGACAACAAAAGTGACTCTTTGGTGTTCGCCGCTTCTGAGCATATCTCTTACCTTGCTCAGAAAAATATCGTTATCTACTCTTACTTTGCGTATATCCACAACTCTTAACTCTTTAAAGTGTTGTTCGATAGTATTGCAGCCTCTTCGTCGGGGCGACAACTTAGAGTGTACACAGGTAGCTTTTCAAGTATTTTTGTTATTGTGCTACAAATATTAATGTGTACCCGCTTGTCGAATTTCATTGTTGAGCATGAACTTAATAATGTGCCAAAAGCAGATGGAATAGACTCGCGCTTTATAATGTTATCAGGATTCTGCTCGATAGCTGCAAAGCCGCCGATAGGGTAGTGTACGTTCTTGTATATTGGTCGTTTCCCACTCCAGGGTGAGCCATAAACTATTGGTGTGCCGTCGCTGTCGATGCGCACTACCGGATTATCGTCGTTGATGAGTGTGCTACCCTCTATATGCTTAACCCATAAGTCGCTATGAGTGCTTTTCCCTCGTCCGCTTGCTCCTAAGAACATAAATCCGCGACCTCCATTCTCTACAACCGATGAGTGCATGAGTAGTGTTTTATACTCGGATGAAGTATATGTGTATGCCAACATTATTGCATTGTTCAGACCAAAAGAACGCATTGTGTCGTTGCCGCGAGTAGTGATAACAATGTTTTTCATCATCTCATCACTTGTGATAAAAGCACAAGGAATATTTTGCTCGTTGGAAATTAAAATCTGGTAGGCTAGCTCACCATTGCGATACACTTCGAAATTAGCAGCGTTACAAGGAAAATAGCCTATGCGTTCTCCTTGCCAACAAGGTATCATCTTATCATCTATTGTTAACGTGAAAATAGGAACAATCTCCTTGTCGGTCTTGAATGTTGAATACGATGGTAACAGACAGTCTATCTCTTTCTCAGAATGTATGACTTTAAATCCGTGTCCTGCTACAATGTAATTGGTTGTTTGCATCAGAGAAATGTTAATGGTATATTAATACAAATATATTGCAAAGATAATTTAAATAGCGGAATGTAATACCTCTTTTGCGTTTTTTTATGCCCTTTTAATAAACAAAAGATAAATGTCCGTTGGTCGTATATTTTTGTCTTTTTATCAAATTATTTTGTCTATTATTTATATGCAAACTTATCAAAAAACGGAAATAATTGTGTAAGTTTGCACAGTATGAGCGAAATTTATTCGATAAATGTGCGTGGGCATCTGATGATGCTTGATGTCCCACGGGTAATGGGAATATTGAATGTTACGCCCGATTCTTTTTATGAAGAGTCGCGTGTTGCGTTTGGCGATTCTCTGTTGCAGCGTGCTGCGGAAATGATTGAAGGCGGTGCTGATATTCTGGATATTGGAGGCTGCTCGACACGACCAGGTGGTGAATATGTCAGTGAGGATGAAGAACTTGCTCGCTTAGACACAGCTCTCAATTTGCTTGATAAGCATTTTCCGCAGGCTGTTGTTTCGGTGGATACATTCAGAGCAAAAGTGGCGAGTGAGTGTGTGCGTAATCATAATGTGGCTATAATAAATGATGTGTCGGGATTTGAATTAGATGAAAAAATGCTTGACACTGTGGCCGAACTTCGGATTCCCTATGTACTCACTCACTCAATCGGCGCGGCAGGTGACGAACCCGTGTATGCCGATTTTATGCCCGATGTACTTACGTCATTGTCGAAAAAAATGTGGCAACTGCGTCAAAGAGGTGTTGCCGATGTGATAGTAGACCCCGGCTTCGGCTTTGGCAAGACTATACAGCAGAACTATTATATGTTGTCTCATCTTGGCGAGTTTGCTCTTCTTGATGCACCGCTTTTGGTTGGCATTTCTCGCAAGTCGATGATAACTAAACTTTTGGGTGTCTCACCTGCTGAGGCTCTAAATGGAACGACAGTGCTTAATACGGCTGCAATCATAAATGGGGCGCATATTATCCGCGTCCACGATGTTGCAGCTGCTGTAGAGGCAGTCCGATTGTGTATGGCATTAAAAGCCTGAAAAGTATTTTACCTATTATATATAATATATGTTTTTCGAAATCTCTTTAAAAGATATAATTGATGTGTTGCTTGTGGCAACGCTTCTATACTATTTCTATCGTTTGATGAAGGACTCTGGTTCTCAGAATGTCTTTTCTGGTATTCTGGTTTTTGTTCTGATATGGGTCTTTGTCTCTCGTGTGCTCGAAATGAAACTTCTTGGTTCTATCTTCGACCAAATGATGAGCGTTGGAGTGTTGGCGTTCATTGTAATATTCCAAGAAGAGATTCGTCGTTTCTTTAAAACGCTCGGTTCGCACAGACATTTTCGATATATTTCGGAACTTTTCTCAAAAGATGATAATAAAGAGAGTGGTGATACTGTATATCTGCCTATTGTCATGGCCTGTATGAGCATGAGTCAGCAGAAATTGGGCGCACTTATAGTAATTGAGCGCAACGAAAGTCTTGCCGAGTATGCCCAGACCGGTGAAAAAGTGGATGCAGAGGTCAGTCAACGCCTTATAGAGACTATATTTTTCAAAAATGCACCGCTTCATGACGGAGCAATGCTTATTCAAAAAGGGCGAATCTCGTCGGCAGCTTGCATTCTTCCTGTTTCGCACGACCTTAATATCCCTAAAAAATTGGGACTTAGGCATCGTTCGGCAAAAGGCGTTTCCGAACTTACCGATGCAATAGCAATAGTTGTTTCGGAAGAAACAGGTAATATTACGGTGGCGATGGGGGGTAAACTTAGAATAGGACTTACGGCTCAACAACTCGAAAATATCCTATCAAAGTAGCTGTAGTGCGTATATGTGGTGAATGTAGCGAAAAAATATTTTGTATTTAAAATGTTGATTATCAATAATCGAAGAATTTTTAAACAAAATTCTTCGATTATTTTGCTTAAAATATTTGGTAGGTTCAATTTTTTGCCGTTACTTTGTATCCGCTTTCGGCACTCAGCGGAGTGTTTAAGATACTAGCGACCTTGACATTTTGAGCGATGATTTTTTTGAAGTTTTTCTTTCTCTGAAAAATTTTTTAAAAAAAGTTGCGAAAAAGTTTGGTAAGTAAAAAAAAAGCTGTACCTTTGCACTCGCTTTCGGGAAGCAACACGGCGACCCACGAAAGCAA
>JAZNEI010000044.1:0-6444 GCA_045588485.1 Bacteroidaceae bacterium
TGGGACCTGTCGATTTACCCACACCTCTGTCATCATATCTAAGTGATGCCACTCCATTTTTGGCAAGAAAATCTGCTATAACCAGGAAAGGTTTGTGGTCAAAGAGTTCCTCATCACGATTCTGGTCACCACTTCCAGAAATCATCAGGACAACAGGAATAGTTCCTCTCTTGTATCCTTCATAATTTACAGGATATGTTAGTGTTCCAGATAGCTGGGCATCCTCGATTTCATTTGTAAATGATACCTCCTCTGTTGTGTAAGCAAGAGGTGCTGCAGGTGTTTGGGGCCTTAGGGGCTTATACTCACCTCTTTTAAGCGTTAGCGGGAGTTTTAGACCGCTTTGAGAGAAGGTTCCAACAAGTTCACCATTGATTAACTCTGCTTCATACGAAGCTCCGATAGCAGACACAGTAACCTTAATAGCCTCGTCGGTAAGGAGGTTTTTGTAGCACCCAATTCCTTTTACACCTTGGTCGGGGCTGTCAAGAGTACAAACTACATATCCTTCTTGCTGTTCTATATTGAGTCCAATATTTAATTCCCTAGGTCCGACAGAGAGTTTACCAATCCAAGAACCTACCAGAGTTGTGGTATTATTGACTCCTTGTGCAAACACAATCCAAGAGTTTAAAATAAAAAACATGGATAGAATAAAGTGTCTCATATTATGATATTTTTTTCATAAACCTAATTTACAACAACTAATGTAGCATTCATTTTGCAAATGTAATAGAAAATCCCGAATAGAGGCATTAACAGCCCATAAAATACTTTTGTGAAAGTTGAATTGATAATAACGTCAATCTTTTATTCCCTATTGTCGGATGCAAAGGTAGCCAAACCTCATTTGAATAAGAAAAGGTCAAGCGGTAAACCGTTTGGAGCAGTTTCTTCCTCCGTTGGAGAGTAAACAACTCCAAAACCTTTTCTTATTCATCGGCTTGGCTGAAAACTGCATCCGGCAACGGAGATAAACGACTGACGAAATAATAGAACAAAAACTGCTATTCCAACTATTGCAGAGCCAACCAAAGAGGGCCACACTTTCAGTGGATGGAGCGAGATTCCCGAAACTATGCCTGCAAACGATATTGTTATTGAGGGTAGTTTCTCTATTAACAGTTACACCGTAACATTTATGGTCGATGGTGAGGTATACGAGACAATGACCGTTGAGTATGGTGCCGAAATAGAACTTCCCACTCCTCCCGAAAAAGAGGGTTATATCTTCACCGGTTGGATTGGTGTTCCTGCCACAATGCCCGCCGAGGATATTGTAATAGAGGGTAGATTCGAGGTTGATACCACCGGTATAAACGCTGTAACATTAGACCTTGAAAAGAATGAGGTTTACAACCTTAAAGGTCAGCGCATAACCGAAAGCGAAAATCTCACTCGTGGTATTTACATTGTCAATGGCAAGAAAGTATATATAAAGTAATTAGCATAGATAGATAATATTAGCAGCAGGCTCACGCCTGCTGCTAATATTATTGCAAATGTGGTATTGTGCATATAACTTATTCCGACGGTTAGTGTTTTAATTTTTCGCAATGATTGCGGGCGATTAGAAATCGCCCCTACACGCACATAATCAACCCAAAGGGGCAAAATTTTATAGCGTAGGTCGTTCCTAAAACATCCTTACAGGAACTCGAGCGCTGTTCTAATATCGACAAGCTCTTTGCGGATGGCACGCAGTCGGTCTATTACCTCACTATTTGTTTGGGCTATCTCGATGTTACCATCTTTTTTCAGAAAACGACGTGCACCGTCAAGCGTCATTCCGCGCTCTTTGACAAGATGGTGCACCATACGCACCGTTTCGATATCCTCACGGGTATATTGGCGCACGTTGTTACCGCCTTTCTTGGGGTTTATCTGTGGAAATTCGCTCTCCCAATAGCGGAGTGTCGATTCGTTTACCCCAATCTCGGTAGCGACCTCTTTTATCGAATAGTAGAGTTTGTGATTCTTATTTTTGTTAAGCGCCATATTTAGAAGTTGTTTGAATTTCTAAAAAGATTTTCTTATAGAAGCCGAATGTTTCGCCGTTTTTTATATTCAGAAATGTCTGTTTCTTTCTTTTCTCGGTTACATAGCCCGCTATGCGCCCTTAAAAAATAAATAAACATCCTATTTTTGCTCTATAAAAAATTGGCGATATAAATTCAAACAGCTTCTTAGTCATATATTTTACCGTGGTTCTCGGCCATACGCAGCATCTCGTCGTACCCCTCGGCATCGAGGTCCATAAAATAGAAGTTGATGGGGTTGACGGGACGACCTTTCTCTATCACCTCGTAGTGCAAGTGAGGTCCCGAGCTCTTTCCTGTGTTGCCGCTAAGTGCTATCTGCTCGCCGCGTACCACTCGCTGACCACGTTTCACCTTGAACTCTTTTAGATGGGCGTAACGTGTGACATAATTGAAACCGTGGTCTATCTCTACCGTCCATCCGTAGCCTTGCTTCCACTTTGCAAGAGTTATTACACCATCGGCAGTAGCATAGACGGGTGTACCTACGTCGCATGAGAAGTCCATTCCCTGGTGAAACTTACGCACATTGTAGATGGGGTCGATGCGATAGCCGTAACCCGATGCGGTGCGTTTGAGGTCGCGGTTGGCAATGGGCTGTATGGCAGGTAGGGAGCGCAGACGCTGCTCTTGTTCGCGGCTTGTCTTTACTATCTCGTCGAACGATTTTGTCTGTATATAAAGCTGCTTGGCAAGCATATCCATCTTCTGCGTTGTTTGCACCACAAGCTGCGAGTTATCAAGGTCCATCAGTTCGTTGTAGCGGTTGGTACCACCGTAACCGGCATTACGTGCAGCCTCGGAGACCGGCTCGGAACCAAGCAATGCGCGGTACATATTATCGTCGCGCTGCTGAATATCCTGTAGCACCTCTAATGCATTGTCGAGCCTTTGCGAAAGAATATTGTATTGCGCCAAAAGACGGGAGTTCTCGGCCTGAACATCTTTCATCGAAGGGGTCTCGATGAGCAGATAGAACATAAGAAACGACAATCCGCCGAAAATGACACATAACAGCACCCGACGCAAGATTGTCAGGAAGCGCTGAGCGAGATTAGGGTACACCCTATCGTATGTACGGGTTGTCGGATTAAATATATAATAGACCTTACGCATTCTTCTCTAATTTGATAACGCAGTAAAACCACAAGCAGACAAGAGCAAAGATTGTTTGCCTGCTTTGCCCCATTTTAGCACGCTTTTAGGTTGCAAAAATAACAAAAGTAAGCTATCTTTGCAAGCTAAATGAACAAAAAGCGGTGCCATTATAACAGATATTAAGAGTTTAGGACCGCAGAAATATTAACATGCTAATTTAAAAACATTTTACAATATGCTCACATCTAAAGAGATACGTGAATCGTTCAAAAGATTCTTCGAGCAGAAGGGACACCTTATTGTGCCCTCGGCTCCTATGGTTGTAAAAGACGACCCCACACTTATGTTCACCAATGCAGGAATGAACCAGTTCAAGGATATTATCTTGGGCAACAGCCCTGCAAAGAGTAAGCGCGTAGCCGACTCGCAGAAGTGTCTGCGTGTAAGCGGTAAGCACAACGACCTCGAAGAGGTAGGTCATGATACCTACCATCATACAATGTTCGAAATGCTTGGCAACTGGTCTTTCGGCGACTATTTTAAGAAAGAGGCTATCGACTGGGCTTGGGAGTATCTTACCGAGGTTATTAAGCTTGACCCCGACCGTCTTTATGTAACAGTATTTGAGGGCGCTGCAAGCGAGGGTCTTGAGCGCGACAACGAAGCTGCTGCAATTTGGGAAAAGCACCTGCCTGCCGAGAGAATACTCAACGGCAACCTAAAGGATAACTTTTGGGAGATGGGCGACACCGGTCCTTGCGGTCCTTGCAGCGAGATTCACATCGACATACGAAGCGATGAGGAGCGTGCAGCCGTTCCCGGACGCGACCTTGTAAACGGTTCGCACCCTCAGGTAATTGAGATATGGAACCTTGTATTCATGCAGTACAACCGTATGGCAGACGGACACCTCGAGGAGCTTCCTGCAAAGGTTATCGACACCGGTATGGGCTTCGAGCGTCTCTGTATGGCACTTCAAGGCAAGCGTTCGAACTACGACACCGACGTATTCCAGCCTATCATAAAGGCCATAGGTGCTATCTCGGGCAAAGAGTATGGCGATGATGCACAGGTAGACATTGCAATGCGCGTAATTGCCGACCACATCCGTACAATATCATTCTCAATAACCGACGGTCAGCTACCCTCGAACGCAAAGGCCGGATATGTTATCCGCCGCATCTTGCGTCGTGCCGTGCGCTACGGCTACACCTTCTTGGGACAGAAGCAGGCATTTATGTATAAGCTTGTCCCCACACTCATAGAGAATATGGGCGACGCTTATCCCGAGTTGAAACAGCAGCAGGAGCTTATAACAAAGGTTATCAAAGAGGAGGAGGAGTCGTTCCTTAGAACTCTTGCTACAGGTATGCAGATGCTCGACAAGATTATCGCAACAGCAAAGGCTGCTGGTAACAACGAGATTAGCGGAGTAGAGGCATTTACACTGTACGACACATACGGATTCCCCATCGACCTTACACAGCTTATCCTGCGCGAGAACGACCTTGCTGTAAACATGCAGCAGTTCGACGAGGAGATGCTGAAGCAAAAAACACGCGCACGCAACGCTGCCGCAGTTGAGAATGGCGACTGGGTAACAGTGAGCGAGGGCGACTGCACATTCGTGGGCTATGACAACACAAGCTACGAGACAACCATCCTACGTTACCGTCAGACAAAGCAGAAGAATCAGACTCTGTACCAGATTGTACTGAAAGAGACTCCTTTCTATGCCGAGAGTGGTGGTCAGGTGGGCGACACAGGATTGCTCGTATGCGGCGATGAACGCATCGAGATACTTGACACCAAGAAAGAGAACAACCTTCCCATTCACATAACAAAGACACTCCCTGCCGACCCTGCTGCCACATTCAGCGCACAGGTTAATGTAAAGAAACGCATCGCTTGTGCAGCCAACCACTCTTGTACCCACCTGCTCGACCAAGCACTGCGCGAGGTTCTTGGCACACACGTCGAGCAGAAAGGTTCATTGGTAACTCCCGAGGCTATCCGTTTCGACTTCTCGCACTTCCAGAAGGTTACAGACGAGGAGATTGCACGTGTAGAGCGCATTGTGAATGCACGTATCAGAGAGAATATACCTCTTACCGACCATCGTAACATCCCTATCGAGGAGGCCAAGAAATTGGGTGCCATCGCCCTCTTTGGCGAGAAGTACGGCGACCACGTGCGCGTAGTTCAGTTCGGAACCTCTATCGAGTTCTGCGGTGGAACACACGCTGCATCGACAGGAGAGATTGGAATGGTTAAGATTGTAAGCGAAAGCTCGGTAGCCGCAGGTGTACGCCGTATCGAGGCTATCACCGGCGAGGCACTCGAGAATCATCTGCAGAAAGTACAAGACCTTATGAAAGAGATTCACGCACTCTTCAACAACGTACCCAACCTTAAGGCTACAATAATAAAATCAATAGCCGAGAATGCCGAGCTAAAGAAGGAGATTGAGGAGTATGCAAAGGAGAAGGCTGCAATGGTAAAAGAGAGGCTGCAACAGGATATAAAGGAGAAAAATGGAATGCGTTATATCAGCACAATCCTGCCTTTGGCACCTGCAACAGTAAAGGACATTGTATTTATGTTGCGTGGCGAGTACACCGAGAATATGCTCATTGTAATAGGTAGTGTACATAACGACAAGCCTCAGCTTACAATATCAGCATCGGCCGACCTCATCGAGCAGGGCATCAACGCCGGTAAGATAGTAGGACAGGCTGCCAAGCTTATGCAAGGCGGTGGCGGCGGTCAGGCTCACTTTGCACAGGCGGGAGGTAAAAACCCCGAGGGCATAAGAGCTGCTATTGATAAAGTATTCGAGATTATCGAGGGATAAACAAACCTCAGTAATACTATATTGAATTAATGCGAAGCGGAATTACTCTGCTTCGCATTAATTTTAAACTATTACTGTCCGATAAAAAAAGAATAATCCCCAAAAGTGCTATTGACGGAGCTAATATTGCCACTTTTACAACAAAAATACTAACAAACGAGCGAGAAATATAAAGCTTGCTTTAATATTTTTCTAAGCGAGTGCAGAATTATCTTCGAGGTTTACCTCAAAAATACTAACAAACGAGCGAGAAATATGAAGTTCACTTCAATATTTTTCAAAGCGAGTGCAGTATATTTTCGAGGTTTACAACAAAAATACTAAAGCAAGCCCACTTTTTCATAAAATCATAAGGTTGTTCATTGGTGCGCCGTATGAAAATTAGTAAAATGGTAGATGTTTTTTGGATTAAGTGCGAGGATGTTTGAGCGAAGCGAGTTCCGCAGCACCCAA
>JAZNEI010000045.1:0-5585 GCA_045588485.1 Bacteroidaceae bacterium
GCCTGCCGGGTCGATACTATTCCAATCGACCTTGTAACGCATACGATAGAAACCAACAGGAGTATCTGCCGGTATAGTAAAATTGGGAACGCCTGCCGCAATTGTATTACCATCGGAAACAGTTGTTCCGTTACTCTTGTACCACACATTGTCTATCATTACAGCATTGTGACTTACCACATCACTGTCATCGGCCGGAGTTCCGTTGGTATTCAATGTACCTTTGAAAACACCGTCATTACCCCAATCGACATACACGTATCCGCTCATCCATGCGCCTGAATAATTGAATTTAGGCTGCACCGTTTCACCCGGTGTTGCCGAGAATACATTATCGAGAATGTTGTTACTATACACCATCTTGCTTTTTGTAGTCGATGAATAGTTATTGAGGCCTACACTATGCAAAACACGGTCTGTACGTGTAGCAGTTGCATTCTCGGCAAATGACAAAGAATACTTTTCTGTCGAGAATCGTTTATCGGGATTGTTATCTACCACAATTTCATCAAAATATGCAACCCAATCGTTCTTGTCGGCATGAGGCGAACGTAAATCAGGAACAATAACCAAAGAGTAAATATCAATTCCACTATTCGCATTTTCTTCTTTTGAATAAGAAAAGCCCTTAAACTTCACTACAATATCCTGCCAGCCCTCTTTTGCCTTTACATCGTTGGTTGTCCAAGCCCAAAATTGTTCTTCTTCTCCTGTCTGCCAGTTCCAACTATCCTCAATTCTTTTACCTAAGCCCATGACCATCATACGACTGTCAACAGGTTTATCTTTGAGGTAGGCCATTACATGAATGTACTGATACTCCTTTGTTACACGAATAGGCTCTTTAAGGTCTATTCTGACACCAAACGCATTACTACCGAAACGACTGCGTTGCAGAGCCACAACCTTGTTTGTAGAGTTTGGTGCCATACCAATCACATCATCGACCGAAGTGTCGGGATTTTCAGTAACTCCTGCATTTCCTTCGAGGACACCTGTACGGAAAGGGCTCTCCTCCCACTGGTCGTAAACACTTATAGTCTTATAATCATCGCTGTCGAATGTTATAGCTGTTTGCGCTGAAGATGTAAGGCCTAAAAACATCAACGCTGCTGAAAATAATATATTCTTTTTCATAATTTTTCTTTTTAATTATTGTGTCGATGTTTATCAATATACGTTCAGATTTGATAGCAGAGGACAAGCGCGGCTGTCAAGGATTGTTACACGCAGTTTCTTTGCGTTGTAGCCATTGCCGTAGCTCTCGCTTGTCTTTCCGTTCAAAGGAATAATGCGCTTGTAGCCGACAGTTGTTGTCTGCATAGCAGGAGCAAGCTCTGTCCACGACTCACCATCTGCGCTGTATTCTATCTTAAAGTCTTTGATACGCTGACCCAAAGCAACGGGCTCCTGCATAACCAGATAACGTATAACCTGAGGAGTATCCCAAGAGAGTGTTATTGTTGCTGTTAGATTATCATCGTTTGTACCCCAATATGTCTCTTTGTTACCATCGGTAAGATTAGCAGCCTCGTAGTGTCCGCCTGTACGTGTCTCGCTCACCTCGATTTTTGCGCTTTTTGCAAAATCGGTAGCCTCGGTACTTGCATCAAGGCCATATACAGGCACAGCCAGACGCTCGTGTAACATTTTACCAAGTTTCTTTAACTCAGACACTGTATTATCGGGAAGTACTCCATATTGATTGGGAGGACAGTTGAGAATAAGAGTTGCATTGCGTCCCACTGTCTCAAGATACATCTGGAAAAGACGCTCGGCACTCTTCATACTCTCGCCCTGATGCCAGAACCAACCTGCGCTTGTAGCCTTGGCGTCGCTCTCACCGGGATTCCAGAACCAACCGTTGATATCACCCTCTTCGCGTACAACAGTCTCGGACATATAATCGGTCATTGCCCAGTTTGTCTCACCGGCATAACCCGACTCGTTACCAATCCAACGAGCCTCGCCACCTACGCCCCAAAGTACGCAGTTAGGTGCAATCTTGTGAACACGTGTACGAAGGTTGGGAGTATCGTAATAGATCTCGGCATCAATTTCGCGTGTACCGCCTTCACCACCATAGTAACCGTCACCACCACGTGCTCCATCGAACCACATCTCGAACTGGTCATCGCCATACTCGGCCAACTCCTCACACTGTTTCAGGAACACCTCGGTAACGTATGTATCCTTACCATAGTGTGCCGAGTTACGGTCCCAAGGAGATATGTAGAAACCATATTTCATATTGTGCTTGCGGCTGGCCTCGGCATACAATTTAGGGATATTGGCATTGCGACCATTGTCATTACCTGCATTTTTGATGCTGTGCTCGGTAGTAGCTGTTGGCCACAAGCAGAAACCGTCGTGATGCTTTACCACAGCAATACCGCCATTCATTCCGGCTGCTTTCACAGCTGTAACCCACTGTTCGGGATTAGGCATAGCCTTTGGAGCGTATTTCGATTCGGGCTCGTTTCCGAAGCCCCACTCCAGGCCTGTAAAGGTGTTCATTCCATAGTGGAAGAAAGCATAGAACTCGGTCTCTTGCCATTTCAACTGACGCTCGTGAGGAATAGGATGCACGGCAGCCGGTACATTGTCGGGATTGGCAGGAGCTTCATCTTTTAGCTGAAACTGTGCCATTGTGGCTGTTGGAGCCAACAACCCGCACAAAACTAAAGTCGTAAATAATTTTTTCATAAAATAATATAGTTAGTTAAAAATCAAGTTCTTTGCAATAGATACTATTATACAAGATACATTACCCCAATATTATGCAAAGAAAAAAAAAAAAAACGGAACAACAAAATTGATATTTAACAAAGTGAAGCATTTATTTAAAATAAAAAGCAGAACAAATAAAAAATACGCATCCGATATACGTTTCTTCATTTTTTAGCGTTTAAGTATAGTAACGCACGCACGTATTATAAAATAAAGAATGAATAAGCTACGCACTATAATAGTATTTCTACTGCTGACGATTATCACCCTATCGGTGCAGGCGCAGAGGGTAACAATAAAGGGACGGGTAACCGACGACAAGCAGCAACCCATTGAGATTGCCAATGTAAAGGTAGAGGGACAGGCAGCAGGCACTGTCACCGACCTTAAAGGCAACTACATTTTCAGCTGTGCAAGCAGCGACAGCCTTGTAATAAGCTACTCTATGCTGGGCTATCAGACACGTAAACGTACGCTGCGCAACCCCAAAGACACCGTAACCCTGAACGTAACGCTGCCGACAATGGACTACACCCTCGACGGTGTTGAGATTGTAGACAAAGAGCGTCAGATGGGTGGAACACAAAAGATTGAAATGCCCGAGCAGATGCGGCTGCTGCCCGATGCAAGCGGCAATGGTGTAGAGTCGATAATATCGGCACAGGCTGGCGTAAGTTCGCACAACGAGCTTAGCTCACAATATAATGTTCGCGGTGGAAACTTCGACGAGAACAGCGTATATGTTAACGGGATAGAGATTTACCGCCCGCTGCTCATACGTGCCGGACAGCAAGAGGGCCTCAGCTTCCTGAATCCCGACATGGTTGGTTCAATTGCTTTCTCGACAGGTGGTTACGAGGCAAAATATGGCGACAAGATGTCGTCGGTGCTCGATATCACTTACCGTCGTCCGAAGTCGTTCGAGAGCAGTGTATCGGCAAGCCTTTTGGGGGCAAGCATATATGCCGCTGTAGGAAATAACAAATACAGTTTCTCGAATTCGGTACGATACAAAAGCAACCGCTATCTATTGGGTACACTCGACACAAAAGGCGAGTATAACCCCGAATTCATAGACTATCAGACATTCTTCGAGTGGCGACCCACCCAGAAGTTGAGCCTCAGTTTCATCGGTAATATCTCTCGCAACCAATACGAGTTTACACCTACCGACCGCAGCACATCATTCGGCACAATGGAGAATGCCAAAGAGTTTAAGGTCTATTTTGCAGGATGGGAGAAGGACCATTTCAACACCCTCTTCGGGTCGCTATCGCTCAACTACACCATCGACGAATATAACCGTCTGTCGCTGCAAGGCTCGGTATTCAACACAAACGAGGAGGAGACATACGACATTATCGGCGAATATTGGATAGACGATATAAATGCCGACGAGAACATGAGCGTGGGACGATATATGGAGCATGCACGCAACTACCTTGAAGCAGATGTACGAACACTCTCACTTAGTGGTACACACTTTATAAAATCGCACGACCTCAGATGGGGTGTGCAGTGGAAAGGTGAGCACATCAAAGACAATCAGCGCGAGTGGGAGATGCGCGACTCGGCAGGATACAACATTCCTCATACGGGCAACTCACTTATGCCGATATACAGCCTGCGTTCTCGCACCACAACAAGCAGCAACCACATAAAAGCCTACGTACAGGATACATATAAGTTCAACAGCTCGCTGGGAGTAGTATCGCTGAATGCCGGTGTGCGCTTGTCGCATTGGGATTGGAACGACGAGTTTCTTGTATCGCCACGCGCCTCGGTGGGACTTATCCCAAAGTTCAACGACAAGATGACACTGCGCTTTGCAACGGGACTATATTATCAGGTACCTTTCTTTAAGGAGCTGCGCGACACAGTCACTACCGAAGGGATAACAACTGTTGTGCTTAACAAGAATATAAAATCGCAGCGCTCGTTACATTTTGTCTTAGGCTGCGATTATATGTTCAAGATGTTCGACCGACCTTTTAAGTTCACAGCCGAGGCATACTACAAAAAGCTCGACAACATAATCCCTTATAATGTCGATAATGTACGCATCGTCTACTATGGCGAGAATTGCGCCCGAGGCTATGCAACAGGACTGGACATGAAACTGTTCGGAGAGTTTGTTCCCGGTACCGACTCGTGGATTACATTCTCTATCATGGATACAAAGGAGAAAATCAACGGAGGCGATTGGCTTCCCCGCCCCACCGACCAGACATTCAACGCCTCGATATTCTTTACCGACTTTTTCCCGGGTACCAAGCGTTGGAAGATGAGCCTGCGCGGTGTATATGCCGACGGACTGCCATTCGGACCGCCTCACACGGGACGTGAGAAACAGACCTTCCGCGCTCCTGCCTACAAGCGTGTGGATATTGGAATGTCCTACCGTCTGTTGGATAACACCGAGTATATCTACCGTACCGGGTTGTATCAGTATATCAAGAATATCTGGTTGGGTATTGATGCATTCAACCTGCTCGACATAAATAATGTAAACTCCTACTATTGGGTCAGCGACATATATAACAACAATTTTGCAGTTCCTAACTACCTCACAGGACGACAGCTTAATCTGCGAGTACTTGTGGAGTTGTAACAGTATTTCCGGCTGCTGAACGCATTTATTTATTATTGGTGTACGGTAAAACTTTTTCAGTCTCTCATTTAGGCTTGTTTGCTAAATTCAGCCTTTCATTGTTATTTTTCTCCTACTTTTCGTGCCGACGAAAAGTAGGCAAAAGGCTCTGCGCACGGAAAATCTTAACGTAAAATGCTCACGATGTTTTTTGGGTGCTGCGGAACTCGCTTCGCTCAAACATCCTCGCACTTAATCCAAAAAA
>JAZNEI010000046.1:0-7188 GCA_045588485.1 Bacteroidaceae bacterium
ACTTGGGGCACAAATTCAAGTGTACACAATGAGTGTGTTACGCCCTCGAAGAAATCACTCTGTCCGTGTGCAAAGTCGTACATAGGATAAGCTTTCCAGGTGGTACCTGTACGATGATGCGGGTGCATTACCACACGATATATGATTGGGTCGCGGAAATGCATATTGGAGTGTGCCATATCTATTTTGGCGCGTAGAACCATAGAACCTTCGGGAATCTCTCCGCTATTCATCTTGTAGAATAGGTCGAGGTTCTCTTCTATGGGACGGTCGCGATAAGGGCTGTTTGTTCCTGCTTGCGTAGGTGTACCTTTCTGTTTGGCAATCTCTTCGGACGACTGTTCGTCTATATATGCTTTACCCTCTTTAATCAGTCTGACTGCAAAGTCCCATAGCTGCTGAAAATAGTCTGATGCATAGTATACATTCTCCCATTGGAATCCCAGCCATTTAATATCTTCCATTATGGATTCTACATACTCGGTCTCCTCTTTGCTGGGGTTGGTATCGTCGAAACGCAAATTGCATATTCCGTTATATTTTTGTGCCATTCCAAAGTCCATATGTATAGCTTTGGCGTGTCCTATATGCAGATAACCGTTAGGTTCGGGCGGGAAACGTGTCTGCAGTCTTCCTCCGTTCTTACCATCTTGCAAGTCGTTTACAATTGCTTGCTCAATAAAACTGATACTCTTTTTCTCGCTCTTTTCAGTTTCGTTAATCTCGCTCATTTTATTTTTGTTTTTTGTAATTTAAACAGTGTCATTTGCTCTGTGGCAATTTCATTTTGCAAAATTAGTTTTTCTTTACGTAATTTTTGTGGATTTTGCAAAATAGTTGGTGCCGAGTAGTCTATTTTTGCGATTTTGCTATAAGATAACAAAAGAATCCCAACTTATAGATGTTTAATATCATCAGAGAAGGCCTTTCCCCTAACAGGTTCTTTTTTAGGGTTTTATTTGTTATTTCCCATAATCCTGATACTACTCTTGTGCAGTGTGCCTTTTCGAGTTTCCCGGCGGCTCTCAACAGTGGAGTTTCGTTAATCTCGTCGCGAATCTCTATAAGTGTCCTTATGCTCTCCTCTATTTTCCCAAGATAGACGCTGTTGCTCTCTAATCCTGTGTGCAGCAGGGCATTATCGATGTGCTTTATTTTTATTCCTTTGTCACGCAGATTATGCCCGAACAGGGTGTCCTCGTATCCGTAGCGGGTTATCTTCTCGTTGAATAGTGTAGATAGAAATACCTCGCGGCGTATGGCGAAGTTAAATGTGGTGAAATTGTCGTATGGAGAAAGACTGCGTTGTGCTGCCGACCGTCTCTTGTCGGCTCTCTTTTCGTAACGGTAGCGTAACGAACAGTCGTTTGTAGGTTGCTCTTGCGCGTGGTAGAGTCCGCCGCATACAACATCGTTGCACGATAGGGCTTCGCAGTACTTTTTAAGGAAATTATCCTTCTCTACTATTGCATCGCTGTCTATGAATAGTATGTTGGGGTATTGTGCCTCTTTTGCTAACAAATTACGCACGGAGGCTCTGCCCATATTCTTCTCAATTATTATTATGCGGCAATTGGGTAGAAGGGCAAGTTGCTTGTTCAGCATAATACCCTTTGGCGATGAACCGTCCTCGGCAATGAGTATCTCAAAGGGAGTGTCAAGTTCTTCGCCTTGTTTATGCAGGCTTGTAACAAGCCTGCAACAATTGTAATCCTTTGTGGGAATAAGTATAGAGAGCATTGTGTGCTACTTTCTTAACGTATAAAAATCTTTTCGCCCTTAGCGTTAATATATATACCACTTGTCGCATCTTTTACTCTTCGTCCTTGAAGGTCGTATAGCAGATGCGTATCATTGCAGTCAATCTCCTCTATAATATCATTTACTGCAGTTCCTGTAGCAATGGCGCTCTTCTCAAAACTCCAAATACAGCCTCCCCAGAAAGGCTTGGTAAGTACATATTGCCAGGCTCCGGGGTTCGTGTACCAGCTATTCCCCCCGTCTTTGCTTATAATGCATATTCCGCTGTCTCCGGTATCGACTGTAAGTTCCTGAAGTGTCCAGTGGTACTCCTTTCCAACCATTACTGTCTGGTCCGAAGCATCACTGCTTATATAGGCGCATTCGTTATTCTCTTTGTTGTAGATGCATACTGTACCGTCGTCGTTTTTCTCTATCCTCCACAAGAAGTTATCACCATTACCTTTCTGCTTGGGCTCTACTCTCTTGTTACTGCTGTTGTATGCTGCATAGTATGAGGTAAAGTCGGGGTAGGCGTTCCTTATGTAATAGTAGTAATGCTCGCTTATAGCATCGACAATGCTTGTGCGTGGCATTAGAAGATATTGATTGTATAGCGCAAGGTATACGTTGTACTTCTCTTCATCGATAATTTCATTCTTCTCAATTTCGGCTTTTGCAGGGTTCAGAATGCTGTTCTCTACAAACTTCAGGGCCTCTGTTGTGGTGGCTCCCAATTCTCCAGGCGTTACAGTGAGCAGAATTCTTTCGCACTTGTTGCAAAGTCCTTGTAGCTGAACTTTAAAGTCGTTTACTTCGACTATATACCAGGTTGATGGGTAGCATAATGTCGCTTCGTTCTTTGCAAAAATCCTACCGGATAGTTCGGCGTTTATACGCTTGATATCTCCGGTTGCTGAGGCGCTGTAACCATCGACAGCAGATATTGTAACGACTCCGGGAATGTAATTGTACGACGAATTTGCAACAGTGGCCTTGTCTATGCGAAGTGATGTTCCGTTACTTTCGGACATTGTTACTGCACTGTTGTACGCAGGCATCTGAATAACCTTATCGTTCAATATATTCCTTAGTTTGAATCCTTTATCGCTCTTCTCGAATCTCCAAAGTTCTTCGGGCTCTGTTTGCGGTGTATAGTGTATGCGTACACCATCATCGGCAACATACATAGATGAGCCTGCAAACTGTTTCTTGTAGTAGGTCGATGCTGATATTATTTGATATATTTTCCCAGGCTCAGGCTGTATAATATCAGCTTCTTTAAATGCTTTTATAGCAGTGGCTATTTTGTCGGCATCTTTACTATGGATAGCCTCCTGTAGGGCATCGTAAACGGCTGCCTCCGGATAACCAACTCCGCCTCTGATGCTTTTTTCTATAATCTCTTGAGCCTCGATAAGGTTTTTCTCCTCGTTGTTAAGCTCTTTGGGCAGAATATAATGTTTTGCGTAAGTGTATCCTAAGGCGTCGAGAATCTCGTCGTGTGTCTGTAGGCGATTGTAGAATGAGTGCCATTTTTTTTCTGCTACGGGTAGCCAGCCTGTCTCCGATAGTGCCAACAGACGAGGCAACATCTGATATTCAAGTTCCTCTTTGTTGTTACAGGTTTCAGTCCACATATTTCCTTGCACGCCCATACAGAACTCCTCTTTACCGGCTAACGAGGCAATGGGATTGAGTGAATATACCTCTTCTATTGTATTTACGTGATTGTCGCCCCAACCTCCGTAATATGGCTCGTCGATAATGGTCTTATCTACCGGAACCTGCATAAAATCGATGTACACGTGCGAATAGGGCGATAGAATACTTTTAAATCCTTTGTTTGCAGCCTCTCTGCTCTTGTCGATACTATTCCACGCCATTATTATGGGCTTGACCTTGTTGTTGCTGTTCCAATGAGAAAGCAATTCGTCCCATACTACAATATCTTTATTGTGCTTCTCTTTAAGGTATGTCCCAAGTTCCTCAACCAGCCACGATTGTAATTGATTAACACCGCTCAGTCCTTCTTCTTGTACCCTGCGCAAGCAATCTTCGTTTGTTTGCCACTGTTTGGTAGGACATTCGTCTCCTCCAATATGAATATAGGGGAAAGGGAAAATCTTGGCAACATTGTCGAGTACACATTTTAAAAAATCGATAACTTCGTCTTTGCCGACGTTAAGTACATCTTCGGAAATACCGCTGTCTAAACGTACTGAATATTTTTTTGTCGGGTCGCAGCTGAATTCCGGGTAAGCGGTGACTGCTGCTACCATATGGCCGGGAAGGTCAATCTCGGGCATAATGTCGATATTGCGCTCTGCGGCATAATTGACAATCTCGCGAAGGTCGTCTTGCGAGTACCACATTCCGCGGCCATACTCTGTGTCGTCAAAGAATTTAACTCCATCGCCGGGGTTGCTGAACGAACCTGAACGTATAGAACCAACCTCTGTTAGTAATGGGTATTCGGGTATCTCTATACGCCAACCTTGGTCGTCGGTAAGATGCCAATGCAGACGGTTCATCTTGTATAGTGCCATAATGTCTATTACGCGTTTCACCTCTTCCTTGTCGAAAAAGTGACGTGCAATGTCGAGCATAAAACCTCTATGACCATATTCTGGCTTGTCGATGATGCTTACATAGGGTATGCTCCAATCGGCACTGTTGTTAAGCGTGTTCCCGAAAAAGTCGCGTGGCAGTAACTGCTTAAGCGTCTGTAGCGCATAGAAGAATCCTGCACTGCCCGAGGCCTTAATCTCTATGCTGTTACTATTGACATTGAGCCGGTAGCCTTCATTCGGGACTGATTCGTCGGTTACCAGGCTAATCTCTCCCGCTTGAGTGTTGCCTGTACTCTCCTTTACTGTCAGCTTTATACCTGATGTTACGCTAAGCTGTTGCACAAACTCCTCAACGTGCTTTTTTATTTCGGCATCAGGGTAGGTTATATGGCTGATTGCCGATAGTGGCAATGCTCCTTCGGCTGTGATGCTTATTTGCGAGGGGTATGGTATTATGGAAATTTTCCCACCCGACCTAAATTCTTTCTCTTCGATAAACTCAACAATATTGTTGATGTCTGTACTTGTCCATAGGCATACTCCTCTATTCTCGTTTGGTCCACCCTCGAGGTTCATTGATACACCACTGCCGCCAACCGGCTGTAATTCAAAATTGCCGCTGTACGACGTGTTATTCGTCTCTGTTATAAGGAATCTTGTTGTGCCGCTTGGGCTTTTCGATGCGTAAACCTGACCATTCTTTCCTGTTGAGGTGCTATAAAGGGTGTAACCCTTTTTGTTTGTAAAAGAGTATCCGTTTGTATGGTCGCCGGTTATCTTCCACAATTGTTCATCGGAGCCGATGGCTGCACTTGTGGTTATTCTTGCTCCATCGGTGGTTGCTGTAAAAGCATTACCTCCGTTTAGAAACAGTATAAGGTACCAAGTGTTGTTATTGGAACTGCTGATTGTCGGAAATGTTGCCGCATTTGAGAACGTAAATAAAAATGCAAGCAATAGCGTTAGAGTGAATTTACTTTTCATAATATAAAATAGAATAGGCTTTTGGCCGAAAAATATTCGCTGATAGGTAAATGTATAAACATACGAGCAAGAAACATCAAGTTTGTTTGAATAGTTCTTTCGGCGTACAGCCTCTATTCGCAGTTTACCGCAAATATAGTGACAAACGAGCGAGAAATATCAAGCTTGCTTGAATATTTTTCACAGCGAGCGCAGAATATATTCGAGGTTTACCTCAAATATAGTGAGAACTTGCGTAAAAATGGCAGAATGAGGGCAAAATATGATAAGTGGTTGGTACTTATACCATTTTTGTGTTATCCCGCCATATTTCTAATTTCGACAGAAATAGCCGTATATGGTGGGTATTAGAGAAAGAAATGCTACCTATCCGTTGCCTTTTTATGGAAGGGAAAGTTGGTAGAAACAGCATCTTTAATCTCTTGCACATACCCTACAACAGCCACAAAGAACGCTTGTTTTTTCTATCATTGCACTGACAAAGGTAATCATTTTTTCTCGTTGGAAGAAAAATACGGGAATGAGATTAGTTGTCAAGTACTTGTTGCCTTGTTCCGCTATGTTCTACATACCGTTCATTAAATTCGAATTTAGCGAATTAAGTATTCCATCAATTGGGCAAGAAAGGGCGGTTCCTCCATAACGACATTAGAGAGGAGAATGATTGCCACTTTATTCTTAAAATTCAACCTTTGCCAATGTCTCAATCCTGGCAATCCTCCATCATGTCCAAACCAACCATTATCGAACTGCCATAAACCACATCCATAAGGATTTGGGTTAAAATTCAGACATTCCTTCCAACTGTTAACAGACAATATATCGGCATTTAGTATAGCCTTGCACCAAAGTCCTAAATCTGTTAGCGAAGAAACAACGCTGCTATCACCACTATCCATGGAAGGTCTGCCACAGGAAAAAATTATATCATCATGTTTGACATATCCACAAGCATCTGCGTCACGCCCATTCATGTGTGTATATTTCAACCCAAAGAGCATAAATATATCACTCATTACATCTGAAAAAGACTTGTTGGATACTATTTCTAAAATGTAACCAAGTAAAAAATAATTGGTATTGCTGTATCTGCCATCTGAGCCTGGCTTAAAATACAACGGTAATTCACCAATTAGGTCAAAGCATTCTGAAAGACTAACAGGGCGACATTCAGAAACAATGCATTTATTAAACTCGATAACATCAGTTGGTGCTATTCCGTGCTCTGATTCATATTTTTGGATTGCGTCAGGGATAATTCTATCACTGATATAATCGGGAATACCACTTGAATGATGTAACAGATGACAAATTGTAATATTCTTTCCTTGGGGATATTGAGGAAAGTACTGGTCGATTGTGTCATCTAAAGAAAGTTTTCCCAGTTCTATCTGAAGGAAAATGGCTGCTGCGACAAATTGCTTAGACAGCGAAGCTAATGTAATTGTAGTATGTGTTGTGAAGGGAGTGTTTGTGCTATGGTCAGCATTACCTTGACAATATTTAAAAACAACTTGACCGTCTTTAAGAACAAGCACTCCTCCTTGAAAATCTCTTGGGATAATATTTTCAAATGATTTCATAAAGATTTCTCCATCAAATTCTTATTTTCCTAACTGTTCGACCTATTGGAATTTACTCAATTATTATCTGAAATCCACTTTTGTGCCCAATCAAACAAAGTTTCAGACATCAAACTGAAATCTACCGTTCCGCCATTTTTCAAATTCATAAAGTTTTCAACAATTACAAGTTCATCAGAAGATACAACTTTAAGTAATTCTTCCTGATATTTTATATAGTGCCCAGTTTGCTTAAAGACAATTGGCTGCACCACAAAAGAAGCAGATTTATATAAGCCCCGCAAAATATCTTCACTTTTTTCATGAAG
>JAZNEI010000047.1:0-29190 GCA_045588485.1 Bacteroidaceae bacterium
ACATCGAGCGCGAGGGTACAACAAGCATCGAGGACATCGACAACAGCATTGCAGCACCTGTTTACTACGACCTTAGCGGCCGCCGTGTAGAGAACCCCACACGTGGTATCTACATTGTAAACGGAAGCAAAGTTTACGTTAAGTAACAACGTTTTTTAAGAAAGTAAGAATATAAAAACAAAATAGATTATGAAGAAGCAGTATATTGCACCTGTAACATCTGTGCTTGATATGAGCGTTGAGAACCAAATTCTCGCAACATCAATCGAGATTGGTGGTAATACAGATAAGTTCGATGCTCCCGAGCAGAAGGAGTTTGGAGATTTGTGGGGTTCAAAGGGTTGGTAATAACACACTCACTATAAGCATTAAAGGCGGCCGATTTTGGCCGCCTTTAATGCTTATGATATAGTTCTTAATATTTATTTTGGTAATTATATAGCAATTTACACAAGACTGTCATTTCGACGACCATATACGCGGGAGGAGAAATCTAAATAAAGAATATATCAGTTCTCTCACATACGCTCAAGATGACACTCTTTCGAGATGAACAATCTTTCATTCGGAATGAATCTTTACATATTTTGTAATTTTGTATATAATTGCCCTTATTTTATCGGACAAACGGGAATCTTTCAACAACATAACCGTCGCGAGAAACCACCTCGAACATATAACATCCGGGAGGAAATCCGCGCACCCCGACGCGAGTACGGTACCTGCCATTATAAAGCACAGCACCCACAGCATCGCGCAGAACAAGACGCATACCCCAGGTCGATGGTTCAGGCAAAAGGAACTCGTCACGAAATAGTTGTTGCTCGTGTCCGGCCTCTTCCCAACGTACCACCTCACTCTCTATGCCATAAGCATCAACAGCAGTCAAGGCCCAGTACATTGTAGCCAATTTAGAGCCTACCCAACTATAGTTATTGTCGCGCAACATTGCACCCATAAGATTACGGGGATTTGAGATATCTACAGGACGGTCACTCGCATACAGATTATAGTAGAGTGCAGGCATACCATCCTTAGGTTCTACCCTATTCCAACTCAGATGAAGCGTATCGCCTCGACGCACTCCCGAGAAGTTCTCAGGCACAGCAGGAGCACCTTTTGCATGCCACGTCAACGGTGGAACCAATGCCGGTATCGGATATATGCTTCTATATATATAATAGAAACCTTTTATATTATCGAGCAGATGACGCATACGGAACATAATGGTACCATCTGTTCCCGAACTGCGCGAAGTTACAATCTGTCGTCCCACCTCAAGCGATTTCCAATCGCCATACTCGGGCAAAAGGCGATACGTTCCTATTCCCGGCACAACATGACGACCGTGTGAATTCTCTTCCCAATCGCGCATAAATGGAAAAAAGTCGTTACCCGAGAAATATATCATCGGGAAAAGAGCATCGACTATCCCCTCGCGCATCCACTCTTGAGGTTCCTGATAAACTGTACGATAGGCATTGTAACCACGAGAAGAGTATGCAGTAAGGTCGTCGTGTTTTCCCAAAGGTGCACAAGTCACACGAACCCACGGTTTCACCTCCTTAACCTTATTATAAACCTCACGCATTATACGTGTAATATTCGAACGTCGCCAATCGGCACGCGAGAGGCCTGCACCATACTTACGATAAAGATAACCATCGGGGTATTTTGCTGAATGGTCGGGGTAACGTATATAATCGAGATGAATTCCATCAAGCTCGTAGTTTGTCACCATCTCGACAGCCAGACGCGCAAGATAGGCCGCCGTACCCGGTTCACCCGGCTCCATGTACCAATCGCCGTTAAAGACACGACAAAGTTGTGGGAGACGCTTGTTCAGAGCCTTACCACGATGCGAAGCAACATGTTTTATTTTTCCTAACGGCAGTGTCACAATCCAAGCATGAAGCTGCATTCCACGCTTGTGGCACTCGTCGATAGCAAAAGCCAACGGGTCGTAACCCGGGTCGCCTCCCGAAACACCGGTCAGTACCTTAGAAAAAGGTTCTATTTTAGAAGGATAAAGCACGTCACCTCTTACACGTGTCTGTAACATCACACAATTCACATTAAGCGTCTTAAGTGAATCGAGCAAAACAGTAAGTTCACGTTTCTGAATTGCAATATCCGACTGTCTCTTTATCTGCGTACGCGGCCAATCGAGATTCTCGATTGTTGTCATCCACACTGCGCGGTATTCATATTTAGGCAAAGATGCCGGTTTCTGCGCCTGCAAAAGTGCAACACAGAAGATGAAAACAAAGAAAAATATATATCCGAGTTTACTCATAATAAAAAATATCACAAAAGTACTCATTTTCGCGCTTATAAAGCCAATATATCCGATTTATTTTGTAAATTTGCACGTCAATAGTGTCTCTGCACAAAGAGACGCATGTTATTTTGTGGCTATACCAAGAGTAATCACAAAATAGCAAAACAGTTCAAACGGAATAGTTTAGAATACAATTCATAAATTAATCGCATTATGACAAAAGCAAAGAAATTCATCACTTGTGACGGAAATCAGGCAGCAGCTCACATTGCCTATATGTTTTCCGAGGTAGCAGCCATCTACCCTATCACACCCTCATCTACAATGGCTGAGTATGTTGACGAATGGGCAGCGCAGGGTCGTAAGAACCTCTTTGGCGAGACTGTATTGGTTCAGGAGATGCAGTCGGAGGGAGGTGCAGCAGGTGCACTTCACGGTTCATTGCAGGCTGGTGCTCTGACAACATCGTTCACTGCATCACAGGGTCTTCTGTTGATGATTCCCAATATGTACAAGATTGCCGGTGAGCTTCTTCCCAGCGTTCTTCACGTATCGGCACGTTCTATCGCAGGTAGCTCACTATGTATCTTCGGTGACCACATGGACGTAATGGCTTGCCGCCAGACAGGTTACGCGATGCTTTGCGAGGGTTCTGTTCAGGAGGTAATGGACCTTGCAGCAGTTGCACACTTGTCTACAATCAAGAGCCGTATTCCTTTCCTTAACTTCTTCGACGGTTTCAGAACCTCACACGAGATTCAGAAAATCGAGATGCTCGAGCAGGAAGATATCGCTCACTTGGTAGATTGGGACAGCATCCAGGCATTCCGCGACAGAGCGCTCAGCCCCTCGAACCCCAACACACGTGGTACAGCCGAGAACCCCGAGACATTCTTTACTCACAAAGAGGGTGTTAACCCCTACTACGACGCAGTTCCCGAAATTGTTGCCGAGTACATGCGCGAGATTTCGGCTATCACAGGCCGCAACTATGCTCCCTTCACATACTATGGTGCCGAGGATGCAGAGCGCGTAATCATCGTTATGGGTTCGGCTACCGAGGCTGCTAAAGAGGCTATCGACTATATGGCAGCTCGTGGCGAGAAGGTTGGTATGGTATCTGTTCACCTCTATCGTCCTTTCTCACTGAAGTATCTTGCAGCAGTTATGCCCAAGAGCGTAAAGCGCATTGCAGTACTCGACCGTACAAAGGAGCCCGGAAGCAACGGCGAGCCTCTCTATCTTGATGTTGTTGAGGCATTTGCTTCTCACGACGAGCTTAAGGCTATCAACCCCGTAATCGTAGGCGGCCGCTTCGGTATCGGTTCAAACGATACAACTCCCGCAATGATTATGTCGGTTTACGAGAATCTTGCTCTTCCCACTCCCAAGAACCACTTCACATTGGGTATTGTAGATGACGTAACATTTACATCACTTCCCAAGAAGGAGGAGATTGCAGTTGTTGACGGCATGTTCGAGGCTAAGTTCTATGGTCTTGGTGCAGACGGTACAGTAGGTGCAAACAAGAACTCTATCAAGATTATCGGAGAGAACACCGACAAGCACTGTCAGGCATACTTCTCTTACGACTCTAAGAAGTCGGGAGGTTTCACCTGCTCACACTTGCGTTTCGGTGACAAGCCCATCCGCAGCACATACCTTGTAAATACTCCTAACTTTGTTGCTTGCCACGTTCAGGCTTATCTGCGTATGTACGATGTAATCCGCGGTTTGCAGAAGGGCGGTACATTCCTTTTGAACACTGTATGGGACGGTGAGGAACTTATCAACAACCTCCCCAACAAGATTAAGAGATATTTCGCACAGAACGACATCACTGTTTACTATATCAACGCTACTAAGATTGCACGCGAGATTGGCTTGGGCAACCGCACAAACACAATTCTTCAGAGCGCATTCTTCCGCATCACAGGCGTTATTCCTGTAGACCTCGCTATTGAGCAGATGAAGAAGTTCATCGTTAAGTCTTACGGAAAGAAGGGTCAGGACATTGTCGACAAGAACAATGCAGCAGTTGACCGTGGTGGTGAGTACAAGCAGCTTACTATAGATGCTTCTTGGGCTAACCTTGCTGACGATGCACCCATCGTACGTGATGAGCCTGAGTTCATCACAAACGTTGTTCGTCCTATCAACGCACAGGACGGTGGCAGCCTCCCCGTATCGGCTTTTGCACCCATAATGGATGGTACATGGCCTTGCGGTACATCGGCTTACGAGAAGCGCGGTGTAAGCGCATTCGTTCCCAAGTGGAATGCCGAGAACTGTATCCAGTGTAACCGTTGTTCATACGTTTGTCCTCACGCTTGTATCCGTCCCTTCGTAATGGATGAGCAGGAGGCAGCAGGTCTTGACGCTGCTAAGCTCGAGATGAAGGCTCCCGCAGCTCTCAAGGGTATGCAGTTCCGCATTCAGGTTGGTGTTATGGACTGTCTGGGTTGCGGTAACTGTGTTGACGTATGTCCCGGCAATCCCAAGCTTGGCAAGGCTCTTGAGATGGTTCCCTTCGAGCAGGAGAAACCCGAGGCTGCAAACTGGGATTACTGCGTTAAGAACGTTAAGACAAAGCAGCGCCTTGTTGACATCAAGAGCAATCCCAAGAACTCTCAGTTCGCTACTCCTCTGTTCGAGTTCTCTGGTGCATGTTCGGGTTGCGGTGAGACACCTTATGTTAAGCTCGTTAGCCAGTTGTTCGGTGACCACCAGCTTGTAGCAAACGCAACAGGTTGTTCATCAATCTACTCGGCATCTGTTCCCTCTACTCCTTATACAAAGGACGAGAACGGTAACGGTCCCGCTTGGGCTAACTCATTGTTCGAGGACTTCTGCGAGTTTGGTCTTGGTATGAAGCTTGCCGACAACAAGATTCGCGAGCGTCTGGCACGTCTCTTCACCGAGATGCAGAGCTGCGAGTGCTGCAGCGACGAGCTTAAGGCACTTGCTCAGAAGTGGCTCGATAACAGCAACAGCTCGGATGTAACAAAGGAGATTGCTCCCGCTATCATCGCAGCTTGCGAGGCTTGCGACTGCGACAAGTGCAAGGAGGTTCTCAAGATTAAGCAGTACATCGTTAAACGTTCACAGTGGATTATAGGTGGTGACGGTGCTTCTTACGACATCGGTTACGGCGGTCTTGACCACGTAATTGCATCGGGTCAGGATATCAACCTCCTCGTTCTCGATACCGAGGTTTACTCGAACACCGGTGGTCAGGCATCTAAGGCTACTCCTCTTGGTGCTATCGCTAAGTTCGCTGCATCGGGTAAGCGCATCCGCAAGAAAGACCTTGGTCTTATCGCAACAACCTACGGTTATGTTTACGTTGCACAGATTGCAATGGGTGCAAGCTACGACCAGTGCTTGAAGGCTATCCGCGAGGCTGAGGCATATCCCGGTCCTTCACTCGTAATTGCTTACGCTCCCTGTATCAACCACGGTATCCGCAAGGGTATGGGTAAGGCACAGGCCGAGCAGGCAGCAGCCGTTGAGTGCGGTTACTGGCACTTGTGGCGTTACAACCCCGCACTCGAGGAAGAGGGCAAGAACCCCTTCACACTCGATAGCAAGGAGCCCCAGTGGGATAAGTTCCAGGAGTTCTTGCAGGGCGAGGTACGTTACGCATCGCTTTCTAAGCAGTTCCCCACAGAGGCACAGGAGTTGTTCGACGCTGCTGAGGGTATGGCTAAGAAGCGTTACGCAAGCTACGTACGTATGTCAAAGATGGATTGGGCTGATTAATAGGATTCCAACCATGATATAATTCAGCAGGCTTCACAATTGTGAAGCCTGCTTTTTTGTATGTTTTATAGGGTGATGTAGTTATAAAGCCATTTAGATAAAACTGAATCACAGACTATAAGGAACTACCGAGTAAGTGAGAGAAAACAAAAGCCTGCTCGTTTTACCGAGCGAAAGGTAGTTGGGCAAAGGCTAATTGCACAAGTGTCCGCGACTGCTAACGTAAAAATAATGCACTGATAACCAATTGCATGTGTGGCGGACGATTACAAATCGCCCCTACTGCTCGCGACTGCTAACGTAAAGATAAGGCAGTAATAACCAATTGCATATGTGGCGGGCGATTACAAATCGCCCCTACTGCTCGCGACTGCTAACGTAAAAATAATGCAGTGATAACCAATTACGTGTAGGGGCATTTTCAATCGCCCGAAGTGTCCGCGACTGCTAACGTAAAAATAATGCACTGATAACCAATTGCATGTGTGGCGGGCGATTACAAATCGCCCCTACTGCTCGCGACTGCTAACGTAAAAATAAGGCAGTAATAACCAATTACGTGTAGGGGCGATTTTCAATCGCCCGAAGTGCCCGCGACTGCTAACGTAAAAATAAGGCATTAATAGCCCATTGCATGTGTGGCGGGCGATTTTCAATCGCCCGAAGTGTCCGCGACTGCTAACGTAAAAATAAGGCATTAATAGCCCATTGCATGTGTGGCGGGCGATTTTCAATCGCCCCTACTGCTCACGACTGCTAACGTTGGGATAATGCAGTGATAAAAACTCCTATAATACCCACAAAAAAAAGGCCAAACTATTGCACAGTAATTTTAATTGCATTACTTTTGCGGTGTACTATTTAACTAATACACTAAAACAAGACAAGCAGTTTAAGTTAATATCATAATAGTTTCAAGCAGCAATTCGGTAGAAGAAGCAAAAAGAAGCAAGAATATAACAATTTAATAAATAAAGGATTATGATTGAGATTAAAGATTTATCATTCAGTTACAAGAAGAAAAGCCCCATCTACGACAACTTTTCTCTTAATATTGGCACCGGCGAAGTATTTGGTCTCTTAGGAAAGAACGGTACAGGAAAGACCACACTACTCTACCTGATGACAGGACTACTGCACCCACAGAGTGGAAAAGTCTGTTTCAATGGCACAGATGTTCACGAACGCCATCCGAGCACACTGAGCGAGGTTTTCATCGTCCCCGAGGAGTTTGATTTGCCCGACATAAGCCTTAAACAATATGTAAATATTACAGCCCCATTCTATCCCAAATTCAGTCACGAGCAGCTTAACAGCTGTTTAGAGGTCTTTGAGATGCCTGCCGACATAAAATTCGGTGAGCTTTCTATGGGACAGAAGAAAAAAGCGTTCATCTGCTTTGCTCTTGCCACAAACACCAGCCTGCTTGTGATGGACGAACCAAGCGACGGTCTTGACATTCCATCTAAAAGTCAGTTCCGCAAGGCAATAGCAATGGGAATGAGCGAGGAAAAGTCGGTTATTATATCGACTCACCAGGTGCGCGACATCGACAGTCTGCTCGACCACGTGATAATCATCGACGACAAGCACGTGCTACTCGATGCATCTACCACACTCATTAACGAGAGGCTATATTTTGGAGAGGGAGAGGCTAAAGAGAATGACAATGTAATCTACAGCCAACCCTCGATAGGCGGTAACAGCCTTTTACGTGCCAACAAAGGGGGCGAAGATAGCAATATAAACTTAGAGCTACTATTCAATGCCACTCTTGCCAAACGAGAGAAGATAGCAGCAATATTCAACAAGTAGAAGGCAACGACTATGAATGAAAGTATTAACAAATTCAGTATCAAGCGTATCGGATGGCTACTAAGATACTATGCAATAACCGAACGCAGCAGCTACATTATATACACGCTTATAAGCGTTATTGCAATGCAGATACCCTACCTTTTCGCAGCATACTGTTGCTACGAGAAGAGACCATACACAATGGAGCACCTTATAACGTATAATATCGAGTTAAGCATTGGGGTGGGTGGTACGATGATAACTCTACTGTTGCTTATTATGGCAGCATCAATGTTGATGGGTAGTACAGCAACAAAGGAGGAGAGAACCAATCATATAATGATACCTGCCAAGAACAGCGAAAAATTTGCGGCACAGCTTCTTATAACCACAATAGGAGCATACGCAGTAATATTAGCAGCTAATCTATTGGGTATGCTCTCTTACTGCTTGCTACTGACTTTGATGGGAGCGCCTGCGATATTCTTCTCTTACGCTACATTACTCTTCGAGAGCACCTGGCACCAAATATCAGGCATCAATCAATCACTTCTTGCCATAACAGGATTAACTCTATTACTCTACAGCATCTGTTTTCTGGGTGCTACACATTGGCGCAGGCAGAGATTTTTAAAGAATATAAGCATTGTAATATTGTCTGCACCGATGCCATTTCTATTTGTTGTGCTTCTTTGCGATTTATGGTTTAGCGAGAACACAGCAGAAGTTATAGCTATGATAGTTTTCTACACACTCGCGGCGCTGTTTATGTGGCTCGTGTGGCGAAAGTACTGCCGCATACAAATTATAGAGCGCGAAGCAAAGCTGTGGAAACCTACCGTTGCACTATTGGCTGTATATGTAATTCTATTTTTATTATATACACAAGGTGGAGGCCGCAGGGTAATTGTAATAGACGAGGAGCGATTAGAGAGAATAACCGGAGCCGATTTTCCACAATACAGTCACCTTTCGGAAAAAGACTACCACGATGGCGGAATATTAGGCGATTTCACCACTGTTTCTACATACAAGTTTGACGAACACCCGTCAGAGGAATTTTACCGGCAACTCGACTCCCTTTCGCAGAAGCAGAGAGGACTGAGCTACGGGTGGCAGAAGGGAACAATACTGCGCGATAAAAAGAACCCACAATTAGGCGAGATTACAGAGTACCTATACCATAATTCGTGGGGTAACGGCAGCCAAGCCCCCGAAGGCGAGGACCCCGAGGCCGACCGCTTTATACAGGTGAGGATTACAAAGGGTGTAAAAGGGTTTCATATAACATACGGCGCTCACTAAAAAAACAGGACTATGAATAATATGGATAAATTCAGTATCTGCCGCGTTTGGCAGCTATGTAGATATGAGTTTGTGATGGAGCGTGATAGAATTATATCGCTTCTTAGGACATTTACTATTGTGATGGCACTACCCTTCGCATACGGACTCTTGACGGATGCTACATACAACGAATACTGCAACTATTGCATCGACTTTTTCGATAGCACCCAGACGACAATGATAATCGTTTTTTCGGCCACGATATTCAATATTATTGAAAGTAACGGCGCAAAATACTTTATGCTGCCAGCAACGAACAGCGAGAAGTTGACATCACAGGTACTACTCTACACAGTAGGAACAGCAGTGATGTTTTTGACTGCCTACATAATATTGGAGTGTCTGCACTACCCCATTGTTGCATTGTTAGATAAGCCCGAAGAGTTCAGACAGAGCATCGCACCCCTTTATTTCAATATCTTTATATTCAAGGGAGGATGGAGAACAACTGTCTATGTACTGCTATTCGGAATTACAATATATAACTGCTACGTAAACATCCGCTGCAGGGGTCATAATTGGTTTATCGGCTCATTAATAATGTTAGTGATTATTGTAGTAATGTTTCTGCTTGCCATGGTTATTATAGACTATTGTGGGATAAACATTGCGGATAGCCTGCTTATTAGTGTTACAACCGTGGCACTATCGATACTCAACTACTATGTATGGCGTAACAGTCTTAAGAATTTCAAGAAGTTGGCAATTATATAAAAAGTACTAACTTTGCAAACGAAATAAGATTATGAAATTCAAAGAGACAAAATCTATATATCAACAGATTGCCGACCGGTTGCGCGACGAGATTCTTCAAGGCACCTTCAACGAGGATGAGCGCATCCCCTCGGTGCGCGAATATGCCGCCACGGTGGAGGTAAACGCTAATACCGTCGTGCGCTCTTATGACCAGCTTCAAAGCCAGGAGATTATATACAACAAACGTGGAATAGGCTATTTTGTCGCACAGGGAGCCATAGAGCGCATAAAGGAACTGCGTAGGGAGATTTTCTTAAAGGAAGAGCTACCCGAGTTTTTCGGCAGCCTCAGCACTCTTGGAATATCTATGAACGAAATAGAAAGTTTATACAAAAGTTGGAGAGAAAGAAAGGTAACAAGCTAAGAACCTTTGCGTGTAGGGGCGATTTGAAATCGCCCGAATAGCAAACAATAATCAGACAGCTTCCCCCTTGTAAGAGAAGCTGTCTGATTATTATAGCCTATTTAATTAGTCGCGCACCGAGGTAAGCGGATAGAGTAATCCACTCTTATGCGATATTCGTGCCTTAGCCGAGCCGAAGTTCAACACAAGGTCGAGCAAGATTGGCAGATGATTATCGTCATTGGTAACGTGGAAATTGACAATCTCGCGCTCCTTTCCGTCTCTTTCCTCGACGAGTGATACTATCAGGCAATCATAATCATGACCATCATCCGATTTTGTACGTTGCTTTCCTCTATAAATAAGATGCTGATTTGTTATACGCTTTCCGGTAGCAACGGGGAACGTAAGCCTTTGCCCCTTCTTGAGAGAACCAAAATCAAGAGTACGTGCGTATGCTAACAGACTCATCATATCATATACCATGCCATTAAAGACCTCCTCTTTGTATCTTGGCTTCTCTTGATTACGACGAAAATATTGTGCAACTTTTACTCTACCATCATTGCCATAGCTGTACCACACTTGATTAAGGTAGTAGTGTTTACCCTCAGCCGATGCCTTACGGAAATACAAGGGACGTAAATCCTTTGTAAATATTGTCGTCAAGGTATCGCGCATTGGAAAGAATGCATCGGCAGTGCTGTTTGTAGTACTCAGCAACGACATATATTGAGCATGCTGCCCGTTAAATATTGTATCGCGTATGATTAGCGAAGCACCACCGGCCTTAACCCAAATGAACTTCCAATTAAAATAAAAATTACATTTCAGTGTCTCGCCCGAACGAAATGCGGGTGTCTGCTTTATATTCTGCGCTACAAGAGGCAAGAACATAAGAAGAGCCAATGATATTAACAGTAATTTTTGTATCAGTTTCATACTATTTAAATTTACGTTCAGCATTTCGATTGCGTTTCTTGCGTTCGCGGTCGGGTTTTTGCTTTGTTATATCCAAAGGTTTCTGCTCATTTAGCGGCATCAAGATATCCCAATCGTCCTGATCATACTCGAAAAGCGCCTTAAGGTCGAGGGCGTGAGGATAATAATAGACCTGTTCGGGTTGTACTCCTGTTGCATACTCACCTGTATCCCACACGCCATTGCCATTCTTATCAATAATGATACGCAGATAATACTTTGCAGGGCGAACAAAATAGAATGTGCATCGTCCCTGCTCGGTTATCTGCGATGTGAGTACACCGCCATCGCTTCTGAGTAGTTGTACGATAGCACCGTCTCCAACACCCTTTATAGCAAGATTAAGCACTGCATAGCTGTCGAGTGAACGGAACGATATGTTCTCACTGAATTCTTCGGATGCTGCGCCATAAAGCCCTACAAAAGCCGCCGAATCAATCTCGACCTTATATTTCTCTTCGGGTCGCCACTCGGCATAAATCATATATCTACGATGCTCATTATCACTTGCACGGAAGAGATAGGGAATAGGCACAAATGTAGAGTCATTTATAGCCTTTGAAACGTGTATTGCAGCAGTATCTATGCTTTGCAGAGGCTCGGCAAACGATATGCTGTAGGGAACATCAATATCCATCGACGATGAATTATGCGACTTTATCTTCAACACAGGTGCAGGCGGAACATATTTAGGAGGATTATTCTCGTCATAGTCCTTTCTTCGTTTGGCTGCCTTCAAGAATGCTTTTTCGGCCTTTTCAAATGCCTCTTGCTCCTCTTTTAGAATTCTCTCACGCGATTTCTTGGGAACTAATGTCACTGTATCATTGCGTTGCACCATTAAACCTAAAGAATCGGGTACATAATAGCAAACCTCAAGTGTCAGAGTATCTCTATGATATATTATGCTATCTTTTATCCAATAATTGATAGTATCTTTCTCAATTGATGGTTCGACAATGAAAGCATCATCAGAGTCAAAATCTAATCCCCTGAGTTTAGGTAAAGAGTCGTTACTATCAGCAAAAAAGAGCGTAAAGCGATTGTGTTCGAGACGCTGACTTTTTTTCAGATATTGCGAGTAGAAAGGTTCATTGAAAGCCTGCAACACAAGGTCGTCGGGCATAAGACGGGTGTAAGGGATGTGCCTTATGGTGTCTATCGTCAATGAGTCGATCCACACTGTATCGGGACGAACAGCCGGTACTGCATAAGGTTTAACAGTAGAGCCAAGAAAGGCTATCTTCTCGCTTTTCTGGTCGTACAGATAGTTCTGATTGGCATCGGCAAGAGCATATACATTATACTCACCGGGAGCAAGACCTGCGATATTAAAACGTCCTCGGCTATCGGTGCGCGATACACGTTCGAACGGACGTTTATAGAAAGCCGAATCGTCCCCTGCCTTGTGTAGTCCGACCAATATTCCCTTGATTGGTTCAAGGTCCTCGGCATTAAGTACAGTGCCCGATACACCGAGTGTATCCACATTGTCACCTGTTGAGAATATGAACGAGAAGTTCTCGAGAGGATTACCCTCGTTGTTATCTACAACCGCGTCGTTGAAGTTTATTGTATATGTGGTGGCAGGCAGCAGTGAGTCGAACAGCTCGACAGTTATTTTATGGGCATTAGCCTTAATCTCGGGCATCTCTATCTGTGGAGGCGAGATTACCACCTTCTCAAAAGCATTCTCGAGCTTAATATTCTCATTAAACTCAAGAGTTATCTTCTTTTTATTGACATTCTTTGCTCGCACTCCCGGGTCACTCGACACCAAAATGGGCGGTTCCTCATCAAAGGGACCGCCATCGGGGGTTCCCATACTTGCACATGCGGCAAGAAGAACCACGAAGGGAAGCAATATCTTATTCTTGGAGAGTCTTGTCATAGATTGTTCATTGACATTAGTTCATCGATATACTGACGGCTGTTGCTCAAACGCGGCACCTTATGCTGACCGCCCAATTTACCTTTGCTCTTAAGCCACTCGCTGAAAAGTCCGCTACGGGCCACTACTATCTGCAATTGCTGAAGTGTAATATCCTTATAACGCTTAGCCTCGTAATCGGAATTTATCTGCTGTAGGGTATTATCGAGTACCTCGGTAAACTTCTCTAACGAACAGGGAGGCTGCGAGAACTCGATGAGCCATTGGTGACGGCAGCGTGCATCGGAATCCATAAACACAGGGGCAGCTGTATATTCGGCGACCTGTGCTCCTGTTGCAAGGCAAGCAGCCTTAAGGCCCTGCTCGGCATTATCCACAATCAGCTCTTCTCCAAACGCATTTATGAAATGTTTTGTTCGACCACTTATGATGAATTTGTAAGGCTCTTTGCTTGTAAAACGCACTGTATCGCCTATGAGATAACGCCACAGTCCGCAAGATGTACTTATGAGCATTGCATAGTTCTTACCAGTCTCCACCTCCCACAAAGGCAGGACAGTAGGATTGGGTTTACCAAACTCGTCCATTGGGATAAATTCGTAGAAGATATCGTAATCTATCATAAGCAACATTGACGGGTCGGACGGGTCGCTCTGTATGCCGAAGAAGCCCTCGCTTGCATTGTATGTCTCCATATAGTGCATATCGGGTTTAAGGATAAGTTGCTTGTACTGTTCGCGATAAGGAGTAAAGGCAACACCGCCGTGGAAAAACACCTCGATATTGGGCCATATCTCATCAATGCTCTTCTTTCCTGTAATATCAAGCAGATGCTTCAAGACAGCCATCATCCACGAAGGTACACCCGATAGATTCGTCACATTTACATTCTGTGTGGCACGTGCTATCTTATCCATCTTCTCCTCGAAATCACTCAGCAGAGCTATTGGTTTTTCGGGAACACGAAGAAAATTCACAAGCGGGTTAACATTCTCGATGAGAATAGCACTGAGGTCACCCACAAGACTGTTCGGCAGATTATAGTTACTTGCATGACTGCCACCCAAAATAAGTCCTTTACCCGAGAAGAAACGGCTTTGCGGATTATTACGCAGATACAGTGCCACCACATCGAATCCACCCTTGTAGTGTACACTCTTAAGACCATCGGCTGTAACAGGAATGAACTTACTCTTGTCGTTGGTTGTTCCCGATGATTTTGCATACCATCGGCAAGCCCCTTTCCAAAGAATATCCCTCTCACCGTGACGCATACGGTCGATGTAGCCCTTCAGCGTCTCATAATCCTGCACACCTACACGCGAAACAAAGTCGCTGTAACGACGAACTTCGCCATAACGGTGCTTTACGCCCCACTCTGTAGATGCGGCACTATCTACCAACCGACGCAACACTTTACTTTGTATAGCTTCGGTGTTATTTGCATATTCCGATATTTTGTCTGCACGATGGCAGATAAAAGGTCTAAGCAGTTTTGTCTCGTTCATCACAATTATCTCATTAAAAGGTCGAGAAGCCAAATAGGTAGCACCCAAGCAGGTGCCACCATTCAAGAAAGTTTCTTACTTTTTATAGTTCTTAAGTCCTTCGTTTAGGAAGTTCAAATATTCATCGACACTCTTCTTGTGTCCGTATGAGCCATTCAAAGGATTACCCTCATTATCTACCGGAACGTAGAAAGGCTGAGCATTTGCGCCGAATTTCACGCGCTGCAGATAACTCCACTTATCACCGATTGTACGCAGTTTCTTTTGCTGTCCCTGTTCCTCAACAGTCATTATCTCGGGAAGAGGTGTCTTATCATCTACATAAAGCGAGATAAGCACATATTTCTGCTGAAGTATATCAATCACACGGTCGTCGGTCCATACAGCAGCCTCCATCTCGCGACAGTTCACGCAACCGTGTCCTGTAAAGTCGAGCAATACAGGCTTGCCCTGCTCCTTTGCAATGCGCATACCCTCTTCGTAGTCGTAGCTTACGGGATGTATAACATTTTTGTTAAGGCTGAAATCCTGTGTCCACATAGGAGGTGCGAAAGCACTGATGGCCTTACAAGGTGCTCCCCACAGACCGGGAATCATATACACAGCAAATGCCAATGAGAAAAGCGCCAAGAAGAAACGGGGTACCGAAGTCTTTGTCTCGCCCTCGTCGTCGTGTGGGAAACGAATGATATTCAACAGATAAAGGCCCAAGCATGCAAAGAGGACAATCCAAAGAGCAAGGAATACCTCGCGGTCGAGCAATCTCCAACCGTATGCAAGGTCGGCAACCGAGAAGAACTTTAATGCAAATGCAAGTTCAACGAAGCCAAGCACAACCTTTACTGTATTCATCCAACCGCCCGAACGGGGTGCCTGCTTAAGCAGTGTAGGGAAGATGGCAAACAGTGTGAAAGGCAAAGCAAGAGCAAGAGCAAAGCCGAACATACCCACAGCCGGGCCGAAGAACTCGCCCTGAGTACCCATCTCAACAAGCAGGAAGCCTATAATTGGACCTGTACAAGAGAATGATACAAGAGCAAGAGTAAACGCCATAAAGAAGATACTGAGCAAACCTGTTGTGTTGCTTGCTTTCTCATCTACCTTGTTTACCCATGATGAGGGGAGAGTAAGTTCGAATCCTCCCAAGAACGATGCACCGAAAAGCACCAGCAACAAGCAGAAGATGATATTAAATACAGCATTTGTAGATAGCGCGTTAAGAGCACTTGCGCCAAAGAGCATGGTTACGATAAGTCCCAATGCCAAATAGATGACTATGATAGAAATTCCGTATGTAACAGCCTCGGAAAGCGATTGGCGACGGCTCTTTGTTCGCTTTAGGAAGAAGCTCATTGTCATAGGGATGATTGGCCAGACACAAGGCGTAAGCAGTGCCACAAGACCACCACCGAATCCAAGCAGAAAAATCATAAGCAACGAACGGTCGGTTGTCTCTTCATAAACCTTGAGCTTATCTATAACCGGAGTCCACAATTGGTTGATATCAACATCGGCACTCTCTGTCATCTCCTGTGCAGGTTGTAGGGGTGTCATATCCACAGCGGCAGCAGGCAATTCTTCTTTCTTAGCTTCCTCTTTCTTAGCCTCCTCTTTCTTTACATTCTCTTTCTTAGGTTCGGCCTTGACAGGGGCAGCAGCCTTTACATCGGCTGTACCTTTGAGGGTAAACTCATAGTTTGTGGGAGGAAGACAGTTCTCGTCATTACATGCACCATACTGCAGATAACCCTCGATTTTATATTCGGGAGCAGTTATCTTTATCTTCTGTGTGAATGTAGCGGCAAGTTCGAAATATTTCACCTGCATCTCGAACATAGGGTCGAATTTCTCAATAGCCCCTGCACCGGGTGTCAGTTTTCCAACGAGTTCGGCACCCTCAATCTTGTCGAGATTAAGAGTGGCAGATGTGGGACCGCCTTCGGCAAGGTCGGTCGAGTAGAGATGCCAACCATCGTCTATCGAGGCGGTAAAGGTAAGCAGTGCCTCGGTACCATCTACTTTAAGCGTATGCTTTACTGTTACAGGCTCCTGAAACTGAGCATACATCTGTGCTGCGACAAGCAGCAAAAGCATTGTCATTAACTTTTTCATATCTATAATTATAATTATAACTCCATAGGGTTCTTGCGTATGCGCCACTCGGTCGGATACATATTATTTGCTCTATTTCCCACATTCTTAACAAAACCTATCGGAATACCCGAGTATGTAAGCAGTATCAACCCGATTGGCGCATCTGGCAACGTCAACGAGTCGCGGTGCAGATAGGCTAGTGCCTGCTCTCGCGACAGTTCTATGCGACAGAATGCCTCGGGGTTCAACGATGTGCTCATCGCCAAAGCATGGCAGGGTAAAGGTTTGTTATTCTTCAATAGGGCAATAGGAAGCGCAGCGTGCAATACTTTCAAACGCGATTGCAGAAGCACTATGGCTGCCGTATGTCTCTTAGGAGTGGCAACGATGCCGTTATCCTGCAACAAAAAGTCGAAAGAAGCCGAGTCTTTTACCCAATCCTCGACAAGCGCCTTACTCTTAGCAGGGCAAAAAGAGAGTTTAGCCGAACGGGGTTGCTGCACCACTCCATCACCATCTTTTCGCAGAAGTGCCATAAAGAAGCCTTCACCTTTTGTAAATCCCGGGATAAAGCGGTAAACAGGATGTTCTTTATCGGTAAGGTTGCCTGTTATACCCCAATCAGACTTTATCTCTATCGGCAGCACCTCGGCACCCAGTTCCTCGGCTATCCAAGCCACGCAATCCTCATCCTCTTCGCGATTGAATGTACAAGTGCTGTAGACCAACAGTCCACCCGGACGGAGCGCATCCCACACATCACGCAAAATTTCGCGCTGACGGGCAGTACACTGCATCACATTGCCCACGCTCCACTGCTCTACTGCAAAATCGTCCTTTCTGAACATTCCCTCGCCCGAACAGGGGGCATCGACAACAATCATATCGAAGAAATTACGCAAAGGCGCAAAATCGGCCGGCATATTGCGAGTGACCACAGCCGATGAATTACCCCATTTTATAACATTCTCGGCAAGCACCTGTGCACGCAATGGCATAGGCTCGTTCGAGACAAGGAGACTCCCCTCGGGCAACAACGAGAGCAGATGAGTACTCTTTCCTCCTGGTGCTGCACAGAGGTCGAGGAGACGTACCGGAGCATCGACATACTGTCTTACAGCCTGTTCGACGAACATCGACGATGCCTCCTGCACATAATAACACCCTGAGTGAAACAGAGGGTCACCCGTAAAGAGAGGACGCTCGCCAAGATAGGCAGCATCTGAAGCCCAGGGAACAGCATCAACGCTATCGGGAAGTGCAATCTTAGCCCTGTTATAACGAACACTGACAACAGGCGCAGACGATAGAGCCGACACGAAAGTATCGAATCTCTCCTCGCCAAACAGTTGCTTGGTACGCTTTATAAATTCTGCATTCAATTCCATTCCCGAATAAACTTAATCGCCCCCAAACGAATAGGGTATAATTCAGCGCGAAGATACAAAAAATACCGCTTACGAATATAATATATTCGCATTTAATTCGGCACAAGCGCCATCGAGAGGCAATAATAAAATATTTTTTAACAGTTCGCCACAAATAGTAAGACAAAGTGAAGAGATTTTTATTGAATCTTGAGCAAAAAATAGTTACTTTTGTGTTCTCATAAAAATTTGCAGAATAATGAAACAATATCTATCACTACTCGAAAGAATACTTAACGAGGGTACACGAAAAGACGACCGCACCGGAACCGGAACCATAAGTGTATTCGGACACCAGATGCGCTTCAACCTCGAAGATGGTTTCCCCTGTCTGACAACAAAGAAGTTACACCTGAAATCAATTATTCACGAACTTTTGTGGTTCTTGAACGGCGATACAAATGTAAAATACCTGCAAGATAACGGAGTGAGAATATGGAACGAGTGGGCCGATGAGAATGGCGACCTGGGACACATATACGGTTACCAGTGGCGTTCGTGGCCCGACTACGACGGAGGCCACATCGACCAGATAAGCGAGGTTATTGAGACGATAAAGCACAACCCCGACAGCCGACGAATAATAGTAAATTCGTGGAACGTTGCCGACATAAAAAATATGAATCTGCCCCCCTGCCACGCAATGTTCCAGTTCTACGTTGCCGATGGTAAACTGAGCCTTCAGCTCTACCAACGCAGCGCCGACTGTTTCTTAGGCGTACCATTCAACATTGCATCATACGCTCTTCTGCTTCAGATGGTTGCCCAGGTAACAGGACTTAAGGCAGGTGAATTTATCCACACTTTAGGCGATGCACACCTGTATATCAACCACATAGAGCAGGCAAAGTTACAGCTCACACGCGAACCATACGCATTGCCACAGATGAAGATCAACCCCGACATAAAAGATATTTTCTCATTCAAATTCGAGGACTTCAGCCTCGAAAATTACACAGCGCACCCCCATATTAAAGGCGTTGTTGCAGTATAAGCAGTATAAGCAGCCAAGATTATGAGAATAGCAATGATAGCCGCCGTAGCAAAGAACGGCGCAATAGGAAATGGTAATAAACTGATTTATTGGTTACCAAACGACCTTAAGCGATTCAAGGAGCTTACTACAGGACACACTATAATTATGGGCAGCAACACATTCCGTTCGCTTCCTAAAGGAGCACTGCCCAACCGTCGCAACATAGTTCTTTCGCGCAAGGGAGGAGTATTTCACGGTGCCGAACAGTTTGCTTCACTCGAAGAGGCACTACAAAGCTGTAGTGCTGAGGAGGTTGTATATATCATAGGCGGCGAGATGCTTTATCGCTTTGCCCTGCCTTACGCCGAGGTTCTTGAACTCACCGAGGTCGACGACACCCCTGCCGAGGCAGATGCATTCTTCCCCACTATTGGCAACGAGTGGCTACTAACGCACAGCGAGCCACACGAGAAGGACGAGAAGCACGCATATAACTACACGTTTGCCACATATACAAAAAGCAAGTAAATAGTTAGAATCCGGGCGATTAGAAACCGCCTGGTAATCGAAAGAAAATACCAACATACTTGTTTTTCCGAGCGCAAAACAGTTAGATGAAATAAAATCGACACTACCATATAAGAAAAAATGAGACACTTTTCGGTGTCTCATTTTTTCTTATATATAACTCTAATATCTCTATTAGCGTTGTGTAGCCTGGTAAACAAGTGACAAAGCGTATGCTTTACGAAGCTCCATCTTCACGTCTGTAATAATACCCATCTTGGTATTCAAGTCGCTCTTGAGGACAATCTTCATAAAGGGTTTGTCACGCTCAGCAAGATTACCACGCTCGTCCTGTACAAACTGACCGATATACGAAACGTCAATAAACTTATCGTTTACCTGAATACAGCTTCCTGTACCAAACTTGGCGCGATACTCACGCTGGGGCTTACCAATATAGATATTGGAAGCAAGCGATTTACGCTCAAGTTTCTCAATCTCGGTTCCCTGAGGTGCCTTGAACTCTACCTTCAATGTCTCTTCACGCATTGATGTTACAATCATAAAGAAGAAGAGGATAGAGAATATCAAGTCGGGGAGAGACGAGGTATTCAATTCGGGCAATTCCGACTTTCCTTTATTCTGAAACTTACTCATGGTAATTATGTTTAATTGTTTCCGTAGTTCTTAGGCTCAGCCTCAGAAATCATACACTTGTAATACTGACGGATAGCAAGCTGCTGATCCTCGCTACACTGTTTGTATCCGTAACCGAATGTCTTGTGTGCAAGCTCGTCGCGCAACTCGTTATACGCACCGTACAACTCATTCTCAATCTGGAAATACAGGTCGTAGTCTGTAGCACGGTCGGTAACAAAAGATATTACGTGATTCTTTGTAATATTCTGAACACCGAAGGGTGCAGGCAGCTCTACAGCATGTAACTCGGGCAATTTAATATCGTTATCGCGGTTCTCGATAAAATCCTTGGCCATCTGACGAAGGTCGCCTATCTGCACCTCTTTCGACTCACTGTTACCCACCTTAGCAAGAATCTGGTTATACATATTCACGGTAACAACCATTGTGTTACGCTGTTTAACCTTGGGAGGATCCTGCTCGATATTTTCATCGGGAGGGTTCGGGAGGCGTACGTGCAAACCGGCATCACTGTTCATTGATGTCGTCACAAGGAAGAAGATGAGCATTATGAACGAGATATCCGCCATAGAACTTCCGTTCAATCCCGGAACTTTTCTTTTTCCTTTTGCCATTTTTTATGCTTTTACTTTATTCACTACTTTAGTAACACCTGTCAACGCAACAACTGTACACAAAGTAGAAACCAATAATAGTACATATTGTACGTAGATACAAACATCTGTTCCCTTAAGAATCAAAGTGTCTGTCTCCATCTTACCATTGTTTGCTACGGGCTCATCACTTGAAATTGAATATGCAACACCAAAGAGAGCTACAAGCAATACGAGATAAAGCACACCTTTAAGAGCGGCCTTAGGCTCTGACTTAAGCATTGTAGCAAACTGCTTTCCAGTAGAGAACAGCACACATACAACGCTTACAGCAAGCAGGGCATACATCCAATACATCAACAAATCGAGGTTTTCAGGATCGGTAGCAGGCCCGGCTGCAACCATAGTCGTATTATCATAGCCTACAAAGTAGAACATGCCAAGAACGACAACAGTCACTACCATGAGTATGTAAAACGACACTTTTGCAATTTTTACAGCAGATCCAGCTTTCATAGTTAATATTTTAATTTAAGCTGTTAAACATTACTTCTTAAGATTGTACTTTGTAAGCAAGTCAAGAAGCACGATTGAAGAATCCTCCATATCTGCGGTAATAGACTCGATCATACCAAGAATGAAGTTGTAGAAAATCTGAAGTACAAGAGCTACGATAATACCATACACGGTTGTGATAAGAGCCACCTTCATACCACCGGCAACAACAGTCGGAGAGATATCACCTGCAGCCTGAATCTGGTCGAATGACATAATCATACCAATCACAGTACCCAAGAATCCGAGAGAGGGGGCCATAGCGATGAAAAGAGTAATCCATGAGCAACCCTTCTCGAGCTCACCGGCCTTAACACTACCGTAAGAAACAACCGAACGCTCAACTACGTCGAGGCCGTCGTTTGCACGGAGAAGACCCTGATAGCAGATAGAAGCAACGGGACCGGGAGTCTCGCGGCAAACTGTCTTAGCCTTCTCAAGATCACCCTTCTCAAGAGCAGCACCGATAGCGTTCATAAGCTTCTTGGTGTTAACCTGAGCAAGGCTCAAATAGATAATACGCTCGATACAGAATGCGAGACCGATAACCATAGCGATTGCTACGAGAGACATAAACGAAGCATCACCCTCGATGAACTTAGTCTTAAGAGTCTTGTGGAAACCCTCAGACTCAACCTCCTCAACGGGAGCAGCAGGAGCCTCAGGAGCCTCAGCAACCTCCTCAGCGGGAGCCTCTGCAGCTGCAGAATCCACTACTTGTTCTGTCTGTGCCTCGGGTGCAGCAGCATCCTGAGCCATTACCTGGGTAGCACCGAATGTGAACATACCCAACATTGCAACGATTGCAAAAATCTTTTTCATGTGTGTAATTTTTTAGGAATTGATTATTTAAGTTAACATTAATATTTTTCTCTTTTTCGTGCGGAAAGAGGGGGATTCGAACCCCCGATACGCTTTTGACGTATACACGCTTTCCAGGCGTGCCTCTTCAGCCACTCGAGCATCTTTCCTTAATCTATAGGCACCCATAATATGACGGCAAAGTATAAAAAACCATAAATTGCACGACAATCTCGGGCAAAAATAAGTTATTTTTTTCAATATCGTAAACATTTAAGCAAAAACCTTTCGTTAAAATGCAAAAACATCTTAAAATATTGGAATCTTTGTAGTGAGGACACTAAAAAATACGAAAGAAAAAGGAAAATATTGTGTCACTTACGAAGTTTTAACTAAATTCGCGAAGAAATGTAAGAGCGATGTCTGAAAGAGCAATTTTGTATAGGATATTGGATGCCATAAACCCCTATCATTGGGTGACTTCGGCACGTAACAGGGCTTTCGAATACGGATGGCTCAAAAGTACCTCTTTCGCGCATCCTATAATATGTGTAGGCAACATAACCGTTGGCGGCACAGGAAAGACTCCACATACCGAATACCTTATACATTTATTAAAGAAAGATTATAAGGTGGCAGTACTTAGTCGTGGATACGGACGCAAAAGTCGCGGATACCATAGGGCGACACCATTGACAGCAATGCAATTGATTGGCGACGAGCCTTTTCAGATTAAGAATAAATTCAAAGATGTTACCGTTGCAGTAGACGAGAGACGTGTTCACGGCATAGAGCAGCTTTTAAAAGAAGATAATCCTCCGCAGGTTATCCTGTTGGATGATGCCTATCAGCACCGTTACGTAAAAGCAGGACTTAATATTCTGCTCATCGACAACAACCGCCCCGTATGGCGCGACACACTTTTGCCTATTGGCCGATTACGAGAATCTGTGGCAGGTATAGAGCGTGCCGATATAATTATTGTCACAAAATGCCCACAGGAGATGAGCAATGAACGCAAAGAACTATGCTATAAGATGCTGCAAACAAAAAAAGGGACACCACTGTTCTTTTCTACAATGAAATACGGCAGCCCCTATCCGCTTTTCCCCGAAGCAGTTAAAAACGGATGCAAGATAGAAAGCGGATGCAATATTCTACTGCTTACAGGAATAGCAAAGCCGGCACCGCTGAAAGCCGAGCTTGAACGTCGTGGAGCATCGGTAATACTGAAACAGTATGCCGACCATCACAATTTCAGCGAAGGGGAGATTAAAGAGGTTGCAGAGAGATTCAGTAGAATAGATGGCAAAAAACTAATAATAACCACAGAAAAAGATGCAGCACGGTTAACGTCGCTACCATCTTTACCACAAGAGATAAAAGAGAGCATATACGCACTGCCGATAGTAGTGGATTTTCTCGACGACAAGAGAGAGGAGTTCGATAAATTGGTAAGTGAAAAAGTAAAATCGTTAATAAAGAATGAATAACTATTAAATAAAACAATACGATTATGTTACAGAAGATTCAAGAGACAGCCGAATTTCTAAAGGCAAAAATGACAACTCACCCCGAGACAGCCATCATTCTTGGTACAGGACTCGGCAGTTTAGTAAATGAGATTACCGACAAATACGAGATTAAATACGAGGATATTCCCAATTTTCCCCTATCGACAGTAGAGGGTCACTCGGGCAAGCTCATCTTCGGAAAGCTGGGTAACAAAGAGATTATGGCAATGCAGGGACGTTTCCACTATTACGAGGGTTACTCAATGAAGGAGGTTACCTTCCCTGTTCGTGTAATGCGCGAGCTTGGCATTAAGACACTTTTTGTATCGAATGCAGCAGGTGGTATGAACCCCGATTTCCTTATCGGCGACCTTATGATTATCACCGACCACATCAACACTTTCCCCGAGCATCCTTTGCGCGGAAAGAATATCCCCTACGGCGACCGTTTCCCCGATATGAGCAAGACATATAGCCCCGAGCTTATAGCAATGGCCAAGGAGATTGCAGCCGAGAAGGGTATCCGCGTTGTCGAGGGTGTATATCTTGGCACACAGGGTCCCACATTCGAGACTCCTGCCGAGTATGTAATGTTCCATCGCATGGGTGGTGACGCTGTAGGAATGTCTACCGTCCCCGAGGTTATTGTTGCACGTCACTGCGGTATCCGAGTATTCGGAATTTCGGTAATTACCGACCTTGGCATCGAGGGTGTTGTGGTAGAGGTTAGCCACGAAGAGGTTCAGAAGGCAGCCGACGAGGCTCAACCCCGTATGACAACCATCTTCCGCGAGATTGTAAACAGAGCCTAATAGGTAGAATCGCATAAAAAGGGTGTGTCAATTTACGATTGGCACACCGCTTTATATAAAAACAAAAACAGTTTCTGATATGAATACCGACAAAAGAACCGAAATTTCTACTGTAGGTGAATTTGGACTTATAGAGCGTCTGACATCGGACATCAAGATTGTCAATAAAGAGACCGTAACAGGAGTCGGCGACGACGCAGCCATACTGCAATACTCGAACAACGAGGAGGTACTCGTAAGCACCGACCTATTGATGGAGGGTATACATTTCGACCTCACCTATTTCCCTCTGAGACATCTTGGTTACAAAGCTGCAATGGTGAATTTCTCGGACATATATGCGATGAACGGTACCCCCAAGCAGATTACAGTATCACTTGCCCTAAGCAAGAAATTCTGTATCGAGGATGTAGAGGATTTTTATGAAGGAGTAAAGCTGGCTTGTGCGCAACACGGTGTCGACATTGTAGGTGGAGACACATCGGCATCGCTCACCGGACTTGCCATAAGCATAACAGTTATAGGAACAGCGCCCAAAGGCACAGCTTTGAAGCGTAGCACTGCAAAAGAGACCGACCTTATTTGCGTAAGCGGCAATTTAGGTGCAGCATATATGGGCCTACAGCTTCTTGAGCGCGAGAAAATTGCCACAGCCGGAAAGGATATACAACCCGATTTTGCAGGAAAAGAGTATATCCTTGAGCGTCAACTGAAGCCCGAGGCACGCCGCGATATTATAGAGCGTCTGCGCGAAGAGAACATCTGCCCCACAGCAATGATTGATATATCTGACGGACTATCATCTGAGCTTATGCATATATGCAAGCAAAGCGCCGTAGGATGCCGCATATACGAGGAGCGTATACCCATAGACTATCAGACTGCGATTATGGCCGAAGAACTGAATATGAATGTTATGACCTGCGCACTGAACGGCGGCGAGGATTACGAAATATTGTTTACAGTACCTATTGCCGACCACGAAAAAGTTGCAGCAATGAAAGATGTTCACGTGATAGGACATATTGTGTCTGAGAGCATGGGCAAGGCTATGATTACACGTGACGGAGTAGAGATGCAACTCCGTGCCCAAGGATGGACAATGGAAGATGCCGAATAAAGAATGATTATACACTACATCCTGCAAACTATATTCCTTATCGGCGGCATAGTAGTTCTATTAGCGGCGCTGCTCGATTGGGAGTGGTTCTTTGCATCGAGGAACGCTGCCCCCATAGTAAAATACTTTGGGCGCACCAAAAGCCGATGGTTTTATGGTGCAGCAGGAGTATTTCTCATTGCTGTTGCCATTGGTTTCTATTTTCGTTTAAAAGCGATGAGTTATTGATGAATCATTGATTTCTTGTTAATCATGGTTATTCGGGCGATTGAAAATCGTCCCTACGCGCAATGAAGTGCGAACAATAAAAACACAAAAAATCCCGAGAATTTTGAACCTCGGGATTTTTTGTGTGTCTGTATGTTTGAAACGCGTCTCAATATTCACATTCGTATAATCAAACAAATAAAAAAGTAATGAGAAAGATTTTTGCAGCACTATTTATTCTATGCAGCACTATTACAATGGCACAAAATCAGACAGGCGATAATACACCCCAGAAGATAGAGGGAATAGTAAAAGTACAGATGCCATTAGAGTGGTATATAGAACAAAGCAAACTATGGGAACAGAAGGTGATGACCGACACAAGCAACGAAGAGAGTTGGCAGAATTGGCTGGCAGCACTACACTATGCAGCCACCATGAACGAAGAAAATACCGACGAGTCGCTGATTAAGAAGCGTAATCATGCATTTAAACTATTGACCGAGAAATTACCCGACAGCCCAACACGCTATATTATGGAGATGTGGATAAAAGGCCCTTTGCACCCCGACTGCGAGAAAATATCGGATAAGCTGTTATCAGTCGTAAAGAACAACCTCGACCGTGTGGAGTTTTACGACAATTACATTGCCTATCTTCTGATGAAACATCCCGAGGAGGAGAGCCTGATAAAAGAGATATGCAACCGCTGGTACCGCAGCAGCGACTACCCTACCTCTATGCTCAACCACTTCTACAACGAACTGTCGGGCCTTCCCGAGTGGAGCATTATCATAGGTTCGGGCGACCTCTCTATCTACTCCTATCTTATATTACAGAATGTCAAAGGGCTTTTTGGCAACATTATACCGGTGTGCAGTCCATTATTATATGTAAAGGAGTACCGCGAACATCTGTGTAAGAGACTGAATATTCCTATGATAGATGACACAAACGATGCCAATAAGATGTTTATGCACATCATAAAGCACAGCAACCGCCCTGTATTCTTCTCTTCGACAAGTCCTATGCCATCGTTCACCGACAAACTGTACTCCGAAGGTTTAGTGTCGCGCTACAGCGAAAAGAGATACGACAATATTGCAGCCAAAAGACGTAATTTCGAGGAGAATTATCTGCTCGACTATCTTCGCGAGGACTTTGAGTATAGCTTCCCTGTTTATGAGCGCATAAAGATGAATTACATCACTGTGTTCGCATCTCTTCTCGACCATTATAAAAAAGCAGGCAATATGCAACAATACAACCGACTGCACAAATTGCTAAAAGGAATTATAGAGAGTAATACAATATTGTCTGACGAAGATAAACTCTACTATGAACAACAACTCGACTAATAACACCCCAACCGACGAATACCTGATGCAACAGGTGGCAAAGGGCGAGAACAATGCATTCGACATACTATACAACCGTCACAGCCGCAGGCTGTGCGGTTTTTTCACAAGAATGTTGGGATGTGACATTGAGGAGGCAAAAGACCTCACACACGACCTCTTCACACGCATCTATGCAGGACGACACAGATATAAAGTCGATAATTTCGGAACGTGGCTCTATGGTGCAGCATATAACATCTGCAAGAACGAGTATCGCCACCGACAGACAGAAGAACGCCTCGCCCAAGAGCAGATTGCCGGCGAGGAACCTACAACAGAACAACCACAGACAATAGACCGCGAATATATAAACCTTATGCTGCACAAAGCAATAGAGACACTGCCCACTGCACAACGCGAGGTATTTATATTGCGTTATATCGAAGAGTTACCGACAGCCGATGTTGCCCGAATTGTAGAATGCCCCGAGGGGACTGTAAAATCGCGTCTTTTCCACGCCCTTGAGAACATTAGAGAAAAAATGAAGAAGTACAAAATATAATTTCAGAATTATGATAGACGATAAACTAAAAGAATTAGAGAAAGAGGAGGAGACACAAAAATTAATAACCCTCTTAAAAGAGGAGCGCGACAGCAGCGAGGCTTCAATATTGCCACTGCCCTGCCGTCCCTATCTTCAAGAAAAGAGAAGACTCCGCCTTATATCGCCCTATTGGTTGGTAGCAGCCTCGATACTTGGCTTTATAGCCGGTTTTTTCACTCCAAACAATATGTATAGCAACAAAGTAGAAAATGATTTTGCAAATATAGACACCGTTGCGAGCTGCGGATACAGCATAGCGCAGATGGACATTGATGCGAATCTGCTTTTTACATTATAAGAACAGTTGCTGCGTCAATGTTTTTTGACGCAGCAACATACACCATCAATCCTCGTCGTCGAGGAGAAAAATATCATCTACCCTCTTGTTAAAATACCGTGCTATTTTTAGAGCAAGCACCGTCGAGGGGACGAAGCGCCCCTTCTCAATGGCATTTATTGTCTGGCGGCTCACCCCTACCGCATCGGCAAGCTGTTGTTGCGAAATATCCACAACAGCCCTCTCTACTCTTATACTATTCTTCATTGCTACCGAGGTGTTTATACATATTATATCGGAAAATAAAAATATACAACAGCAGCACAATATACTGCGAGAAGGAGAGATAATAGAAATAAATCGAACCATAGATAAAGAGCGCACACAGCACAATAAGTACACAATCGACAGCGAGAGCCTTTATCAGTGCATCGGCACGGAGCGACATTACAAACTCATCCTCGACTGGCTCACGCGAGAATGCCACAAGCGAAAGTCCCACCAGAGAGCCTATTATGGCAATATTATTCTTCAGAGCCTGCAAATAATCAAACTCCAATATCACCAGATAAGACTCCTCGATAAAAAGGATGTAAAGACCAAAAAGGGCCGAGAGAATAAAAATAATCTTACCCCAGATTTTACATCTGTTGGGTAACAAAAATACATTTTTCATAATCTTATTTTTTAACGGTTAACAATATATCGGGTAGCACAATCGGAGCCGGCAAATGACTGCGCAACCCAAGATTATTCATATCACCGCTACAAATGTAAAGCATAATTTACATATAAGCAAGTATTTTTGTCATTTTTTCTACTTTATTTTACAAAAGAGCATTTAATAGATTCGTTACGTTTTACCGGACACCAATATTTAATAATATCGGTGTCCTGTAAAACTTTTTCAGTCTCTCATTTAGGCTTGTTTGCTAAATTCAGCCTTTCATTGTTCTTTTTCTCCTACTTTTCGTGCCGACGAAAAGTAGGCAAAAGGCTCTGCGCACGGAAAATCTTAACGTAAAATGCTCACGATG
>JAZNEI010000048.1:0-9125 GCA_045588485.1 Bacteroidaceae bacterium
AACGTAAAATGCTCACGATGTTTTTTGGGTGCTGCGGAACTCGCTTCGCTCAAACATCCTCGCACTTAATCCAAAAAATATCTACCATTTTACTAATTTTCCTATGGCGCACCAATGAACAACCTTATGATTTTATGAAAAGGTGGGCTTGTTTTAGTATTTTTGAGGTAAACCTCGAAAATAGACTGCACTCGCTTTGAAAAATATTGAAGTGAACTTCATATTTCTCGCTCGTTTGTTAGTATTTTTGTTGTAAAAGTGGCAATATTAGCTTCGTCAATAGCACTTCTTTGGATTATTCTATTTTTATCGGACAGTAATGTTTTATTATATTGGAAGCTGCTCTTTCGTTGTCTTTTATGTTCAAAAATGGCTGTTTTTCTCTTTTTCTCGGTTATGTAGCCCGCTCCGCGCCCTCAAAACTATTTTTGACCTATAAAAAACTTAACGATATAAATTAAAACAGTTCCTTAATTAAAGTCGGAAATATCTACCAGCTTGTTCATAATGGCATATACCGTTAGTCCCGGGATACTGTTGATTCCAAGTTTGCGCGAAATGTTGCGACGATGCGATATTACGGTATATACCGAGAGGTTGAACTCGTCGGCAATCTCTTTGTTTGTCTTGCCTTTGGCTACTGCCACAAGAATGTCACGTTCGCGTGACGAGAGTTCGTTGTGCTCTCCTTTGGGATTTTGCAGTGTCTCCTCTATTGCACTCTGCAACTTCTGTATGATACGTGCTGCCGGGTCGTATATGTTTATGCAGCCATCGTACTGACGGATGACCCTCTCCTCGATGCTGTTGCTTGTGAGTGCTACTATACAGGTGTTCTCACCGGCTGTACAGAAATATGAACGTATGTCGAAACGCTCGTTATAGTTTATTACTGTCGGGTTTATGACAATAATATCGCACTTCATCTGCGTCGCGTTGTAGAACCCGGGGTCGGGCAGTGTATTTGTGACCTCGAATTCGTGGCTTTTGTCTACAATCTGCTTGAACCCTGCAGAAATAATCTCCGAAGGCTCGATAAGCACTATTGTCTGTTTCTTTTGTCTACTCATTGTTCTTTTCCAATTTTTCTACAAGTGAGACAAGCAGCCTGTTCTCTATCAGCGAATGTTTTTGCAGGTCGCTCTCGGTAATGTATATCTCCTTTAAAATCTCGAAATGCAATGGCGAGCACGACTCTTCGGGAAGATACTTTATAATGATGTTCTTAAGGTCGTTTAATTTTTCACCTATGTAACTGTGGCTCTTCTCGAACTTCGAGATGGTGTATTTCTCGTCTTTTGGCTGTGTGCCTGCCAACAGCGACTCGATATAGGGAAATACGATGCTCTCTTCGTATTTGAAGTGGTTGCGTACCTCGCAGTCGTAGTCGTCGTAGAACTTATCTATTAGGTGGCGGCTGACATCGTCAAGGGTACTTACAAGGGAGTGAATCTTGTCGTGTATCGAGGGGAAACAGACCTGCTTGTAGTATTTGTGCGATGCCTGAAGGTAATTGGTGATGTGCGTAATATCTTCTTTTGTAAGAATGTCGGTCTGTGGCTCATAGTCGCGGAACGAGTAGATATTGCATATCATAAGAAAGAGTTCGGTCGATAGGTTGTATCGTCGGCAAATATCCTCGACCGTAGCTTCGCCGAACCCTAATTTTATATTAAGGCGCTGAAGCAGTGATAGAAGCTCGTTGTTGTCGGCAATAAGTTGCGCGAGCTTCATTCTTCGTGTGTATATTGTTTTATTCATAATTCTTGTTTTGTTTTATAGTTTATAAGTTGTTTAGAAAAGTCCTCCTATCTGATAGACCAGGAATGCAAGCAACCACGCTACTGCGGTGTTGTATATTACCGAGAATATAGCCCAGCGGCGGCTGCGTGTCTCATCGGCAATGGCGGCAACGGTTGCTATGCATGGGAAGAATAGCAGTATGAACACAAGGAACGATGCTGCCGAGCGTGGTGTAAAGTCGCCTGATGTTACAAGTGTCTCTTGCAGACTCTCTTCGTTATCACTGCTGTATAATACTCCCAATGTGCTCACAACAAGTTCTTTTGCCGGTATACTTGTAATGATACCTATTGTGGCACGCCAGTTGAGTCCCAAAGGTTGCATCACCGGTTCCACAGCCTTACCAATCATTCCAATGTATGAACCCTCGTAGCTGTTTACGGTGGTTGTATCCTCGGTTACTATTGGTTCACTATCGGGGCGTGGGTAGTAACTGAGGAACCATATAATAACGGTGGCTGCCAGGATTACGGTACCAATCTTGCGCAGATACTGTTCGCACTTCTCCCACATATGCCGCAGAGTGGTTATTATGCTTGGCATACGGTAGGGGGGAAGCTCCATGACAAAAGGTGTCTCATCCTCCTTGAACTTTGTCTTTCTGAGCAGACGAGCTGTTGCGGCTGCTACCAATATTCCTAATATGTAAAGTCCTATGAGTACTGTAGGAGCATATTGGGGAAAGAACGTGCCTGCAAACAGAATAAGTACGGGCAGACGTGCGCTGCACGACATAAAGGGGGTTATGAGTATCGTTATTATGCGACTGCTGTGGCTCTCTATGGTACGAGTGGCTATTATTGCAGGTACGTTACAGCCGAAGCCCATAAGCATGGGGATGAACGATTTTCCGTGCAGACCCATCTTGTGCATTATACGGTCCATGATGAATGCGGCACGTGCCATATAGCCCGAGTCTTCCATAAGTGATATGAAAAGGTATAATATCAGAATTTGTGGAAGGAATACGGCTACACTTCCCACGCCGCCTATAATACCGTTGACGATAAGGTCTTGCAGAGCGCCGATGGGCATAAGTTCGGTGACACGGTCGCCCAACCAACCGAATGCGGTATCTATCCAATCTTGAGGATAGGCTCCCAAATAGAATACAGCTGTGAACATCAGCCACATGAGCAAAAGAAAAAGGGGAAAGCCCAACCATTTGTTTGCCACTAAGCGGTCGATGCGGCGAGTCTTACGCTGTGTATCTTTGTCGCCGGGGGTGAATGTCTCCTGTAATGCTCCGTTTATGAAACCATATTTAGCGTCGCTAAGTGCTGTTTCAACATCTACTTTCAGGCGTGTGTGTACCTTTTTTGCTGCTGTTTTGGCAATCTCGTTCCAATGTTGCAATCCTTTGCAATTTTTTAGAAGCGCTATAGCCTCTTTGTCCTGCTCAAGCAGTTTGAGTGCCCAATAACGTACGGGGAACTGTTGCGGAAGGTCCTCGGCTTTGTGAAGCTCTTGCGACAGAGGGGCTATCTCGGTCTCTATGGTGTTGCCATAGTTGATATGTATATGTCGTATGGTCTTGTTCTCGCCCTCGAAAAGTTCGATGACGGTGTCGAGCAGGCGGTCGAGTCCCTTGGATGCCTTGGCTACAGTTGGAATCATGGGTATACCCATCATACCGCCCAAATGGCGGTAGTCTATCTTGGCACCGCTTGCCTCTAATTCGTCGAACATATTTAGTGCTACCACTGTGCGCAGGTTCATGTCAATAAGCTCGGTGGTAAGATAAAGATTGCGCTCGAGGTTAGATGCTACCACTGCATTTATTATTACGTCGGGTTGCTTCTCGAACAGGTGACGGCGTACGAAACGCTCTTCGGGCGAATAGGCAGATATCGAGTAGGTTCCCGGGAGGTCGGTGAGGTTTATGCGGTAGCCTTTATAGTTGAGATTACCTGTTTTTGCATCTACTGTCACTCCGCTGTAATTGCCGACATGCTCGCTGCTGCCCGAGAGGGCATTGAACAGCGAGGTCTTGCCACTGTTAGGGTTGCCCACAAGTGCTACTTCAATGACATTCTTACGCTCTGTCGATGCTGGGCGATAGATGCAGTTGCATCCGAGGCTGCTATTACAGTTCTCGCATGCCGACATACAGCCGAACGAATGTACGGGGGTAAGCTCTTTGCGTGCCTCCTCTTCGGGGAGCACCTCAATCATTGCAGCCTCGTTGCGACGCAACGAGACATCGTATCCCATTACGTGATATTTTACAGGGTCGTGCATCGGAGAGTCGAGAACCGATTTTACTTTCTCGCCTCTTATGAACCCCATTTCCATTATGCGTTTACGGAAACCACCGTGTCCCGACAGTCGAACTATTACAGCGGTCTCTCCGTTTTTCAGCTCAGATAGTTTCATCCTTAAGAGTCTTTTTTTTGGTCTGTTTTGTGGCACTGTTCAACAGCTTGTTTCTTCAAATCTTATGTGCCGACGAAAATTTTGCTTTGCAAAATTAACAATCATGAAAGGATTGGACAATAGCTATATAGTGTTAATTGTCTGTATTATTATAGTTATTTGTTGTTATTTGTAGTTAAGGTCTTCTGTTCGATTACTGTATAAAATTACATATTTTACCTATATGTTGCTACTCTTTTGCAATTAAATTAATTATATATGACGATTTTTTTGTTTTTACATATGATGTAATTTTGCAATGTGGATAAAGCATCGCAAATTAATGCGAATTTTGTCATAATGCTTTCTTTTACATAGTGAGTAACCATAAGTAATGTAAGTAAATTTTAAATAGATGCCCTAAGGTATTATCCAACCTTGAAGTGCTGTCGTGAGACATCTGTGGGCAAAGAATTGTTATCTTTAGCTTTATATGAAAACAAGCCGATGCTGATGACATCGGCTTGTTTTCATGTTGCTTTTTTAAAGTTACATCAATGAATAACTCTTTTTTCATTAATTGTTATACCTTTGCAGAGAATTGCATTCATTTATGATGAAGAGAATAATTTATACATTATTTCTGCTTATAATCTTGCCTGCTTACATTTGTGCGCAGAGTCGCAGTGCTGTGGAGAAATCTACCGATATACTGATGTTTCTGCCATCGGCAACGGGTGGAGTCGTGTCGCTTGCCAAAGGCGATTACAAGGGACTGTTGCAGCATCTCGAATCAGGGGCAGTAACGGTTGCAACCACCTATCTGCTGAAGTATACGGTGAAGAAACGTCGGCCCGACGGGAGTGACAATCACTCTTTTCCATCGAATCACACCGGTGTGGCTTTTGTGGGGGCATCGTTCTTACAGCAACGTTACGGCTGGAAGTGGGGAGCACCGGCATACGCTGTGGCCGCGTATGTGGGCTGGGGACGTGTCTTTTGCAAGCAGCATGATATGTGGGATGTTTTTGCCGGTGCCGCAATAGGTACTGCAAGTGCGATTCTGTTTACATCGCCTTATGCGCGTGAACATAATATGTCGATTGCTCCTTTTGCATTGCAGGGTGGTGGTTGTGGAGTACATTTTTCGATGAACCTGTAAAAAAAGAGAATGAGAAGAATTGTTGTACAAGAAAATCACTAACTTTGCGACAAATACAAATGATTAAAATGATAGACTTATGATAAAGCGTGAATGGATTGAAAAAGGTTATGTGGATGAACCAATCCCATCCGGAATTGACCTTAAAAAAGAGATACGTCGTTTGTGTGCCGAGAAGAACGCTGTAATAATGGGACACTATTACACTCGTAACGAGATTCAGGATGTAGCAGATTTTGTTGGTGACAGTCTTGCTCTTGCGCAGCAGGCGGCAAAGACTACTGCCGACATTATTGTAATGTGCGGTGTTCATTTTATGGCCGAGACAAATAAGATTCTTTGTCCCGATAAGAAAGTGCTTTTGCCCGACCTTAATGCAGGATGTTCACTTGCCGACAGTTGTCCGGCCGACGAACTTGCAAAATTCAAAGAGGAACATCCCGGGTACAAGGTTCTTGCATACGTAAATACCTCGGCGGCGGTAAAGGCGCACACCGATATTGTAGTTACATCGTCCAATGCTCGCGAGATTGTCGATAGTATGCCTGCAGATGCAAAGATTATCTTTGCGCCCGATAAGAACTTGGGTGGTTACCTGAATGCCGTGACGGGGCGCAATATGCTTCTGTGGGACGGTGGCTGCCACGTACACGAACAGTTCTCTGTTGAGAAGATTGTAGAGCTTAAGGCAGCCAATCCCGATGCCAAAGTGCTTGCACACCCCGAGTGTAAGAATAGTGTGCTTGCTCTTGCCGATTATGTAGGTTCTACGGCGGCGATACTCTCTTTTGCACAGAAGGATGAATGTAATACATTTATTGTAGCAACCGAGAGTGGTATATTGCATGAGATGCAGAAACGCTGTCCCGACAAGACTTTTATTCCTGTGCCTCCCATGAGTGGCAGCTGCGCCTGCAACGAGTGTGCCTATATGCGTCTGAATACTCTTGAAAAACTTTACAACTGTCTTAAATACGAGTGGCCCTTTGTAGAACTCGATGAGCAGTTGCGCGAGAAAGCAAAATTGCCTATAGAGCGTATGCTCGAAATTTCGGCTACGATTAAAAAGTAAATAATAGCATACAAACAACAAGGACTAACCTGCACTGGTTAGTCCTTGTTGTTTGTATAAAGAAATAATTGTTTACTTTCCGTAGCGTTCGCGTAGAACCTTAATCATATCAACAGTCATGCTGTCGAGGTCGTATGTAGGAGCCCAATCCCACTCTTCGCGTGCGCAGCTGTCGTCCATCTTGTCGGGCCACGACTCGGCGATAGCCTGGCGTACGGGGTCGTCGACATAATGCATCTTAAAGTCGGGAATATACTTTAGGATGGCATTCTTGATAATCTCGGGGTCGAAACTCATGGAGGCTACATTAAAAGCATTGCGGTGTACAAGACGCGAGGGGTCGGCATTCATAATGTCTATTGCTGCCTTAAGAGCATCGGGCATATACATCATATCCATAAATGTTCCGGCCTTGATGGGACAGGCAAAATCCTCGCCCTTTACTGCGGCGTAGTAAATTTCCACTGCATAGTCGGTAGTACCGCCACCGGGAAGTGTTACGTTGGAGATAAGTCCGGGGAAGCGTACAGCACGTGTATCGACACCATATTTTGTGAAATAATAGTCGCTGAGCAACTCTGTCGCAACTTTTGTTACACCATACATGGTGCGGGGACGCTGTATTGTGTCCTGAGGGGTGTTGATGCGAGGCGTGTTGGGTCCGAACGAACCTATTGAGCTTGGAGTAAACACAGCGCATTTCTTCTCACGCGCAATTTCAAGAATATTGATAAGTCCATTCATCTGAATGTCCCAAGCAAGCAATGGCTTAGCTTCGGCTACGGCCGACAAAAGCGCTGCAAGATTGTAGATAGTATCTATCTTATATTTAGAAACAACTTCGGCGAGTTGTGCTGCATCGCAAACATTTGCTACGGCTGATGGACCGCTCTCAAGAAGTTCACCTTTAGGCTCTGCTCCGCGAATGTAACCTGCTACTATGTTCCCGTCGGGAATCTGTTTGCGTAATGTCATTGTAAGCTCGGAACCGATTTGACCGGTTGAACCGATAATAAGAACATTTTTCATTTGGTATCAGAGTTTTAAATTCGTAAGTCTTTTAGTTTGTATATTTAAATTAAATATAGTCTTTGCGAAGATACATCTATTTTTTCTTTATTTATATCCCTTTTAGCATTTTTTTGAATAATTTTTTAATTATATGTAACATTATAAAAACATTGTTTTTTTATGTGAAAAAATACTCTACTTTTTTTGAAAAAGAGTATATTCGCAAATTGAATGAATGGATTTATAAATAACCTATAAATTATAATATAACTATGTACGGAAAATTTCAACAGTATCTACAAAATGAACTCGCTGCAATAGATGAGGCGGGTCTTTACAAGAGAGAGCGTAATATTGCTTCGCAGCAGGCGGCCGAGATTACTCTTGAGGATGGTTCTAAGGCGCTTAATTTCTGTGCGAATAACTATCTTGGATTGGCAAACAATCCTCGTTTAATCAAAGCAGCCGAGGAGGCTATGAGGGAGCGTGGCTTCGGTATGTCATCGGTACGTTTTATCTGCGGTACTCAAGACCAACATAAGGTGTTGGAAAAGGCTATTGCCGACTACTTTAAAACAGACGATACTATTCTTTATGCGGCCTGCTTCGACGCTAATGGTGGTGTGTTCGAGCCTCTGTTTACAGCCGAGGATGCCATTATCTCCGATTCTCTGAATCATGCATCTATCATTGACGGTGTGCGTCTATGCAAAGCTCAACGCTATCGTTATGCAAATGCCGATATGGCCGACCTCGAACGTTGTTTGCAGGAGGCACAGGCACAGCGTTTCCGCATCATCGTTACCGACGGCGTATTCTCTATGGACGGTAATGTTGCTCCTATGGATAAGATTTGTGACCTTGCCGAGAAGTATGATGCTCTTGTAATGGTCGACGAGAGTCATTCGGCAGGTGTGGTTGGTGCTACAGGTCACGGTGTTGCCGAGCAGTTCGATTGCTACGGACGCATCGATATCTTTACAGGTACACTGGGAAAGGCGTTCGGAGGTGCAGTCGGTGGCTTTACAACAGGACGTAAAGAGATTATAGATATGCTTCGTCAGCGTTCGCGTCCCTATCTCTTCTCAAATTCGTTGCCTCCTTCGGTAGTTGGTGCATCTATCGAGATGTTCAAGATGCTTGGCGAGAGCGATGCTCTTCACGATAAATTGCAGGCTAATGTAAACTACTTCCGCGATAAGATGATGGCTGCGGGCTTCGACATTAAGCCTACCCAATCGGCTATATGTGCTGTGATGCTCTACGATGCAAAGCTCTCTCAGGTGTTTGCCTCTAAAATGGCCGAAGAAGGTATCTTTGTAACAGGTTTCTATTATCCCGTTGTTCCCAAGGGACAGGCTCGTATACGAGTGCAGCTTTCGGCAGGACACGAGACAGAGCACCTCGACCGTGCGATTGCAGCCTTTATTAAGGTAGGTAAGGAACTTGGTGTTATTAAATAACTTGGTATTTAATACATTAATAAACGACGTGGAACTTTGTTGTTCTCACGTCGTTTATTAATTGATGGTGTCCGAAGAAAATCAATAGTGATTAATGAATAAAATTATTACTGTCCGATAAAACTTTTTCAGTCTCTCATTTAGTCTTGTTTGCTAAATTCAGCCTTTCATTGTTCTTTTTCTCCTACTTTTCGTGCCGACGAAAAGTAGGCAAAAGGCTCTGCGCACTGAAAATCTTAACGTAAAATGCTCACTATGT
>JAZNEI010000049.1:0-57133 GCA_045588485.1 Bacteroidaceae bacterium
ATAAAAACAAGAATCTCCGCCTGCTAACGGTATGTCCTCATACCATCAGCAAACGGAGATATTTGTTTCGGTTGTACCATAAGTCCGATGGGTGTTTGTCTGGATTCATTCAGGTTACACTTATCGGACTGCCAACAATGGCTTTACCAAAAATGCGGGCGGAACGGAATTTTTCTTTGGGAGTTTTTTGTAAAATGAGAGAATATAAGTACCTTTGCGATACAGAAAGAGTTATTTGAAGTTATGCAAAACGCAGAAGACCAAAACACTCTGTATATTGCTAATTCGTAACCCAATACATATTCAACCAAAAGGTCGTTATTCATTCTCAATAATTTAGACCTTTTTCGTAACTTCACAATGCGAAGATAATGATATTTTTTATGATTGCGAATTTACGGGGTGCTAAAATAACAGAAGAGCCTGCAATAATTTATTGCAGGCTGCTAATATAACGAGAAATCTCCGATAAACGTCTATACTATGGCACGATAACAGCCACCGGCTACTGCACGAACAAGATTCTTCATCTCTAACTCAAACAGCACCGGCATAACCTTACTTACAGGAATGTCAAGTGCTATTACTATCTGATTTATCTGAAGACCGTCATTGTGCTCTCGCAGCAGGTCGAGCAGTTGCTGCTCCAAAGCACTCAGTTGCGGGAAAAGTTCCTGCTCTTGTGACACATTACCTTTTATCGCACTACCCCAGTTCATTGCTTCGACAAGGTCGTATGCCGAAGTAATCAGTGCCGCAGAACTACGCGCTATGAGTTCGTTGCAACCGATGGAATATTGGTCGTTTACCCTACCCGGGAAAGCAAAACAATCTCGAGCATAACTTTGCGCAATAGAGGCCGTTACCAAGGAACCTCCGTGTGATGGCGACTCTACAACCACTGTTGCATCGGCAAGGCCGGCGACAATACGGTTACGCTGCAAGAAATTATGTTTGTAAGGTTCTGTCCTGCTCATAAACTCGGTAAGAAGCCCTCCATTAGCAAGCATCTCTTTGGCAACGCTTCGATGCGAAGCCGGATATATCCTGTCGAGTCCGTGCGCAAGTACACCGATTGTTGGCAAACCGTTTTTCAGCGCTGCACGATGGGCGCATACATCTATGCCGTATGCCAGTCCACTCACAATAAGTGTATCGGGAAGCAATCTCGACAAATCAGCCACAAGACTGTTGCACAAGTCCTTACCATACTCGGTTGCGCGACGTGTACCAACAATAGAGACTATATGTGGTGCATTAAGGTTGACATTTCCCAATGTGTATATCACAGGTGGTGCATCGCTACACTCACTAAGGCGATAGGGGTACTCCTCATCGCCGATACAGATGGCCTTTATACCTTTTTCATTTATAAATTGCAGTTCGGCCTTGGCGAGCTGCATTGGCTCGGGAGATGCAAGCGCCGCACGAAGCTCGGGACCTGCATCGGGTATTATCTCGTCCAGAGAGTCAAGATTCTCGAACAGAAGTTCCGGTTCCTCTACAGCACGCAGGATATTACAGACAGCGGCAGCTCCCAACCCTCGTACTCGTGTGAGTGCAAGGATTGAGAGCTGTCTCTTAAAGTTTCTCTCCTCCACGTTGGAGTATGCTTACTTGATGATTGACTGGAAAGCGTCGCTTGCTACATACTTAGAGAACTCGAGGTCGCCCAAAGCCTTAGCCGCCATAGAGGGGTCGAGCTTGATTGACTTTCTGAGTCCGTCATACAAAAGTGATGCATTGTCGGTGCGGGCACCAAGTACCGCTGTGATATAATATGTAGTAGCATCGGGATTCTTGATTGCTGCAAGAGTATTCTTGGCTGTGCTGTAGTCCTTGTTAAGAAGCTGTGCCAACGCTGCGCTATTGCTTGCCTCACCCTCGAACATAGATGCTGCACGTACATACTGTCCCTGAGCAATGTAGAGGTTACCAAGAGCCTCATTACCAACCTTAGCGGCAGAGCCCTTAGCCATATATGTCTCGGCATCTGCTACGTTACCTTCGAGAAGTGCAAGATAACCAAGGTTAACATTCACCTCGGGAGCATTGGGTGCCAAAGAAGCTGCTTTCTTGAGGTAGCTTGCGGCATTTGCATAGTCGCCCTTGTTGTATGCCAACATTGCAAGGTTGTTGTATGCGCGATAGTCATTGGGATAGAACTTCGCTGCAGTCTTGTAAATCTCTTCCTGCTTTGCAGGCTCCTCGGCTACAACAGCTGCATAAAGAATCTCCTCGAGGCTGAGTACACGAGCATCGCTTGCGAACTGCTCCATAATCTCGTCGTCGCTGCGGCCGATGAGCTGATAGTTCAAAGTGATACGTGCACGACGCAACTGGGGAAGAATTACATCTGCAAGGTCGCTGTATACGCTTGAGATATTCTTAATCTGCTGCTCGCGCTCCTCGGGGTCGTTGTACATAGAGAGTACACGAAGGATAATCTCCTTATCGGCAAGATTAGACTGTGAAACAAGCTCCTGGAAGCCTTCCCAGTCCTCGGCTGTATACTCGGTATCAAGGTTACCCTCGAGCTTAGCCTTCTTCATAAGCTGTCTCTCGACAAACTTAGCGGTATTCTTCTCACGACCTGTAGCAACATCGGTATTAAGTGACATACCGCCATCGGGTGAAGCGTATGCCGAAACCTCGACATTATCAAGCACTTTGTTCTCGGTATCTGCTGCAACAGCCTTCATTGAATCGCGAAGTGCCTTTATTGCCTCACTGTTAATCTCGCTGTTACGAAGATTTGTCTGCTGGATAAGGAACATAATGTTAGCCTGCTGCGCCTGTTTGATTACACGCTGGAAAGCATCCTCACCAACAGCAGTATTAGCAGATGTTACTGTAGAACGATAGAGCTGAGAAGTAGCGATACAGCCATCGGCAACTTTTATCTCGGGAAGTGTATAACTCTTGTTGCCCTTTGTAACTGTAAAGTTAAGATAAAGAGCCGACTTTGCCATCTCGGGAACATAGTCAAAGTTCATCTTCATTGTAAAGTTGGCACCATTCTCATAAGATACAGCACGGTTGTTACCCTGTACCTTCTCGCCCTGGAATGTAACCGACTCGGCTGTTGCCTGACCACCCTCATACTTGAGTACAGGAGTAATTGTCAGAACTGACTTTTTGTTAAAGAACTTCTGGGGGAAACGGCCATCAATGGTAACAGGTACCTGAGTACCAACAACCTCAAGGACACGCGGTGTCACTGTAAAATAATTCGACTGTAACTCTTTCATTTTTGAGCTACATGAACTTAAAAGCATCACTGTTACGACAGTGAACAAAAGAGATAATTTTTTCAACATTTCAGTATTTAATTAATAGTTTCGCCACGTTTAAGCGCACCTGTGCGCAAAATTTTTGCAAAGTTAAGAAAAATATCAATATAAACATCATCACAAACCATATAAGTATGCAAAAAAATGTTTTTATTTCCTATTTACAGAGCGTTTATTGCGAGGATGATGTTCGAATATCTCTTCCCGAAGGCGTTTACGGTCGATGTGTGCATAAATTTCGGTAGTCGCGATACTTTCGTGCCCCAACATTGCCTGTATTATGCGCAGGTTGGCACCCCCTTCAAGAAGATGCGTGGCAAAAGAGTGTCTGAAAGTATGAGGACTGACATTTTTCTTGATGCCTGCCATTGAAACAAGCTCCTTTACAATATGAAACACAGTGATTCGGGACAGAGGTTTGCGCCGCCTCTCGCTCACAAAGACAATATCCTCGTATCCCGGCTTTATCTCGATGCGGTCGCGGTCGTTGAAATAGTAGTTGAGTTCGGTAATGGCACGTGGAGATATCGGAACAAGGCGCTGCTTATCACCCTTTCCCGTAACACGGATAAACTCTTCGTCAAGGTAGAGGTCGGATATTTTAAGATTGCATAGTTCGGAGACTCGCAGTCCGCAGCTATAAAGAACCTCTATCATGGCACGGTTGCGCTGTCCTTCGAGTTGCGTAAGGTCTATTGAATCTAAAACTCTGTCTATTTCGTCAAGCGTCAACACATCGGGAAGATGGGTCGGCAATTTGGGCGATTCAAGAAGCTCTGTAGGATTGATTTCTATGTATCCGTCCATTTTTAAAAAGCCATAAAGAGAACGCAACGACGAGATAAGCCTCGCCTGCGTACGAGGATGTATGCCCAAATCGACAAGAGTGGCAATATATGTGCGCAACTGCTCTAACTCTACAGAAATAAGGTCTCCACCGGTTTCGGCAATATAGTCTGCAAATTTAGAGACATCGCTCATATATGCCTCCAGGGTATGCTGAGAAAGGCCCTTTTCGAGCCTTAGATATACACGATAGCGTTCGAGAGGAGTGTTCGTCTTTTTTGCACACATAACAATCTTTTTCTTTAAAGAGAGGCCTTATTTTCATCAACAACAGTGCAAAAATAGTACTTGAATTTTGAAAAAGAGGAAGCTATTCATATTTCTTTCAATGAAATTGCTTTTTTTTGCGTATCTTCGCAGCATAATTGAATAATGATGAGCATAGACGAAAGACTCGACGATTATATTGCCGCACACAGCACTCCCGAGGGCGACTATCTGTACCGTCTGTACCGCGCCACCAACATTGAGATTCTGAACCCTCACATGGCATCGGGACACGTACAGGGGCGCTTGCTAAAGCTGTTGGTGAAGATGATTCGCCCTAAAAATATACTTGAGATTGGCACATATACAGGATATTCGGCTATATGCATGGCCGAGGGGCTTGAAGAGGATGGCAAACTCTACACTTTTGAGGTGGATGACGAGCTTGAGGACTTTACCCGCCGATGGATTGAAGGCTCGCCCGTAGCCGACAAAATTATATTCACGATAGGCAGCGCTCTTGAGAGAGTGCCACAGATGGGATTAAAGTTCGACCTTGCATTCATCGATGGCAATAAACGTGAGTATATAGCCTATTACGAAATGGCATTGGAGCATCTGAACGAAGGCGGATGGATTCTTGCCGACAACACCCTTTGGGATGGGCACGTAATAGACCCGGCTTATAAAGATGCACAGACAAACGGAGTAAGGGCATTCAACGACTATGTTCGCGCAGATGAACGTGTAGAGGAGGTGATACTCCCCTTACGCGACGGATTAACGATAATAAGAAAAAAAATACAGTAATATGGATAGCACAAGACAGAACAAAATTTCGCGCCTTATACAAAAGGAGCTAAGTGATATATTCCTTAGAATGACAAAAGAGATGCGTGGTGTTATGGTTTCGGTGAGTGTTGTACGTGTAAGCCCCGACCTTGGCATAGCAAAAGCCTATCTTAGCGTTTTTCCTTCGGAAAAGGCTGCCGAGATTATCGAGCATCTTACCAACAACACAAAAGCGATACGCTTTGAACTTGGTAACCGTGTAAGACACCAGCTTCGCATCATCCCCGAGCTTCGCTTCTATCAGGACGACTCGCTCGATTACATCGAACACATAGACCAACTGCTGAAAGACTAAGAGGCTGCATCAATGAATCTGCCACTATACATAGCCAAGAGATACCTGCTATCAAAGAAAAGCCATCAGGTAATAAACATTATATCAGGCGTTTCAATAGCGGGTGTTGCACTAGCGACCTTGGCTATGGTATGTACCCTATCGGTTTTTAATGGATTCGGCAGGCTTGTAGAGTTGCAATCGACAGCATTCAATCCCGATATAAAAATTACAGCGAAGCAAGGCAAGGTCTTTACAGCCGACAGTATAATGTTGTCGCAACTAAAGGAGCTGCCACAGATAAGTATTGTAACACAGTGTATCGAAGAGAAAGCAATGGTACAATATGGCGGCCGTCAGGCAATGGTCACATTAAAAGGAGTCGAAGAGAACTATACCGAACTCACTAATATAAAAGAGACATTTATCGGCAACGGCTCCTCGGTTCTGTCCGATAGCGTTGCCGACTATGCCATTCCGGGTGCAGGGCTTGTTACAACCCTCAATAGTGGAATATCTTTTGTGCACCCTTATGAGATATTTGCACCACGTCGAGGAAAGAGAGTAAGTCTTACAAATCCTGCGGCCAACTTCAACAGGGCACATCTGCAAGCATCGGGGTTCATTTTTGTTGTCAATCAGGCCGAGTATGACGAGAATTATATAATATCCTCAATCGCTTTCGCCCGCAAGTTATTCGCACGTGAAGCATCGCAGGTAAGCAGTTTGGAGTTGCGCCTTAACCCCGGCAGCAACCTTAAAACAGCTAAAGAGTCGATTGCTGAGATTATGGGTAACGGATACGAGATAAAAGACCGTCACCAACAGCAGGAGGATATATTCAGGATTATGGAGATTGAAAAATTCATATCATACATATTCCTTACTTTCATACTTTTGGTTGCCTGCTTCAATATCATCGGTTCCCTTTCGATGCTCATCCTTGAGAAACGCAAGGATGTCTCTACGCTGCGTAGTTTAGGTGCAAGCGACAGACTCATCATTAATGTTTTTGTAAGCGAAGGGATTCTTATTTCATCTATAGGTGCCATTATAGGAATTGTCACCGGGGTAGCCATTTGTCTTGCACAAGAACATTGGGGACTGCTTGCATTAAGCGGTTCGGGAAATAACCTTGTAGTAGACAGTTATCCTGTGGACGTTCATTTCTCGGATATCACACTCGTCTTTGCCACAGTGGTTGCGGTAGGACTCATTGCGGTTGCAGCCCCTGTAAAGATGCTCACAAAGAAAATACTCAACGGTGGTTATAAAGAATAAAAAGGTAGCAAAAGCTACCTTTTTATTCTTTATAATTTATACCAATGATATTCTGTTGGCACGCACCGGATGGTTCAAAAAACGTGATGCCTGCTGTCTGAACTTCTCGGCCGACTCTGTTGTGTAGAATATTGTTTCACCACCCTTTGTACATAACGCCTCTATATCGGTGTGCCTGCTAAGGTAATCTTTAAGTGAGACAGCTACTGCCTCGCCCTGTGTAAGTACGTTGACACCCGACGGAACAAAGTTGCGCACCTTATCATACAGCAACGGATAGTGGGTACAGCCGAGTATAACGGTGTCTATCATAGGGTCTCGTTCGAGTAGTGCCTCTACATCCCTTTTTACAAAATAGTCGGCACCGGGAGTAAGATGTTCGTTAGCCTCGACCAAAGAAGCCCACATAGGACAGGCCTTTCCAGACACCTGAATATCGGGGAAGAGTTTTTTAATCTCAAGCGGATAAGACATCGACTTTATTGTACCCTCGGTAGCCAGCACACCAACGTGACGACTTTTTGTCACACTGCCTATACTCTCGACTGTGGGACGAATAATTCCAAGTACGCGACGTTTGGGGTCAAGAGCCGGAAGGTCGAGCTGCTGTATATTGCGTAATGCTTTTGCCGAAGCCGTATTACATGCGAGAATAACCAAATGACAACCCTGCTTAAAAAGGAACTCTACCGCCTGACGTGTAAACTCATAGACCACATCAAACGAACGTGTTCCATAAGGAGCACGCGCATTGTCACCCAGGTAGAGGTAATCGTACTCGGGCATAAGCCTCTTTATCTCGCTATAGATTGTAAGTCCTCCGTAACCCGAATCGAACACTCCGATAGGTCCCGGCTCATAGGGCAGTTGCATTATTGCAGACATGATAATAGCATCTTATTTAATGAAAAGCACCCTCTGCTGCTTCGTTCTCGCCATCGTTGTTACCCTCTTCCTCTATTATCTCCTGCTCATCGGTCGACACTTTTGTTATCGAATCATTGGGAACAGTATCCTTAATAAGAAACAAGCGACTGTCTGTTGCTTGAATAGTCTGAGGTTCACCGCTTCTTAATATAGTGTTTATCACTGCTTTTGTCACATCGAATCCCATAGCAGGGTTAACAAACAGATAGCCCGATTTTTCGGTATCTATAACATAAGCGAGTTCATTATGCATACACACACGTGCAATGGCATCGTCTACAATGGCATTGACAGGAGCAAACAGTGAGTCGTGGGCATGTACAAGCCACTTCTTTACCTGGTCGCGAAAAATAATACTGCGATCGACAAGGTCTTGCACCTCTTTCTGACGCTTACGTAATATCGGTTCGGGAAAATCGCGTTGTCCGTCAAGAAACGCCACATAGTTACGTGTAAGCTCTTCCTCGTTACGTACAAGTTCTTGTTCGCAACGCTTCACAAGTTCATCATAATGTGCCTGTGCCTCTTTATATTGTGGAACTTGCTGTCGGGCCTCCTTGTAGTTCAGATAGCCGAAACGTATCTGTGCAACCGATGCAAGAGGAAAGAGAAGTAGGAGTAATAATAATTTTCGCATTTTCTTAGAAGTTATTTCTATGTTGTAACTTTAAAATATATAAGAGGGAAGCCACTCAGGGCTACCCTCTCATTTATATCCGATAGAAGTCTGTTACTTCTTCTGTTGAGCAGCCGAGCCGGTTATTCCCAACACAGCCTTAACCTTCTCGGTCACATCCTCGCAGAGAGTCTCGCTGATATAAGGCACACCGCCTGCTATATCAAATACGCATACATATCCGCCGTCACGACCTACACGCTGAATAGCATCAGAGAGTACCTTGCTCACCTCTACAATCTTGGTCTGCTCGGCCTGCTTGAGATTCTGAACGCTCTCTTGATAATACTGTTCGAGACGTGTGTTAAGCTCCTGAAGCTCGGTATAACGACGCTGAAGTATATTCTGGGGAAGTGAATCCTTGAGCTGCTCGAACTGAACACCCTTCTTCTCAAGCTCGGTACGAAGACGCTCAAGCTCATCCGAGTACTGTTTCTCCAATGTCTTTAAATCGGCCTGAGCCTTTGTAAACTCGGGCATTATCTGCATAATTGCATTGGCATTTACATAACCAAACTTCTGTGTCTGAGCAATGAGGCTCAAAGGAGCCATCATCAACATAAGAATCAAAAACTTTTTCATCTTTCTTTATATTTAAATTATTAGCTTCTTGTTGTATTGCGTTATCGGCCTGCAAAGATAGCAACAAACGAGCGAAATAAAGCCAAGCTTGCTTGAATATTTTGCAGCGAGTGCCAAAATCTTCGAAATTTATTTCAAAGATAGCACAATTAATTGGAATACCCAAGTTTAGATAGGACCTCATTGCTTATATCTATCTTTGGCGAGGCATATATTATACTCGATGCCGATGCTCTGTCGATAACCATAGAGTATCCTTTTGTCTCGCATATATCCTTTACTGCATTATATATCTCATCCTGTATAGGCGCAATCAGACTCTCGTGTTTCTTGTAAAGTTCACCTTCGGCACCAAAATATAGACGTTTCAGCTCACTGGCTTTCTTCTCGGTAGCAAGAATCTCCTCCTCACGCTGTGTACGTTGTTCGTCGCTGAGGAACATCGACTCGCTCTGATATTTTTTATAGAGTGTCTGTGCCTGCTCGACAAGAACATCTATCTCACCTTGCCAACGTTTCGACTGCTGGTTGAGTTGCTCATTTGCACGCTCGTATGCAGGTATATTTTTCAATATATACTCCATATCTATGAGCGCATACTTCTGTGCCTGTGCCCCGATGGCAACGAAGCACGAAAGGATTGTCATCAGCAAAAATTTCTTCATAACAATAACTTTTATGGCATCCACCGGATACCGGTTAATACTCTGTTAGAACTCCTGTCCCAAAATAAAGTGGAACTGACTGCCGCTATACTGCGATGAACCGAATAGTTTGTCGAAACCATAAGCCCAATCGATACCAATGAGACCAATCATCTGCAGATAGATACGCACACCAACACCGGCACTGCGTTTCAGGTCGAACAGATTAAACTTGCTTGCTTCGGTCCAGGTATTACCGCCCTCGACAAATGCAAGACCGTAAATATTTGTCGATGTCTGCAACATAAATGGGAAGCGCAACTCCATACCCAAACGAGTGTAAGCATAACCCTCGTAGCCGTATGGGGTAAGACTACCATTATCGTATCCACGCAGAGCAATCATATCTGTGGCATAGTTATATGAGTAACCACTCATTCCGTCACCACCCATATAGAATGTCTCGAAAGGTGACTTCTTGTTCTTGTCATAGCTTCCAAGAATACCGAAGTCGGCACGTGTCATAAGCACAAGGTTATACTTGCCCTCGGTAAGTGAGGTGTATGTCTTGCTGCGGAACTTTATCTTGTAATACTCTATCCATTTGTGTTTCTCGCGAAGCTCTTGCTTATAGGTCGAGCTCTTGGGATTCTTGGCCAGATTGGCATAATCCTTTCCATCGAATGCCGAATAGGGAGGAGTGAATGATGCCGAAAGCGAGAACTCGGAACCGTGACGTGGATACAACGGGTTATCGACCGAATTACGCGATAACGACAATGTAAGGTTGATATTATTACAATGTCCATCGGTGATGAGGAAGTACTGCCAATCTTTCAACGAGTAAAGCTGGTAGTTCAGCTCGGCCGAGAATTGGAAGTAATCATCGGGCCAACGCAAACGTCGTCCCCATCCGATTGACAATCCATACATCTTTATATATTTATCGGGGTCGTAGTACGACGACATATTATTATATCCATAACCATAATTATTGTAGTTACCATAGCCATAGAGATAGTTATAATAGTTGTTGTAATAGGCCGAGTTGTAGTAACTGCTTGCCACGTCGGTCTGTACCGACATAAATGCCGATACCGAGAAAGAGTTGGGACGTTTACGTCCGAACCATGGGTCGAAGAATGAAACGCTGTACGATTGATAATACTGTCCGTTCGACTGGGCACTTATGGTAAGCGTTTGACCATCACCCTGAGGTATTATGCCTCGGCGGTTACCATCCTTGCGGAATAGATTGCGCATAGAGAAGTTGGTAAATTTAAGCGAGAGTTTACCTATCACGCCCGTCTGTCCCCATCCGGCCGACACCTCAATCTGGTCGCTGCTCTTTGAGACAAGCTGCCAATCGATATCAACTGTTCCTTTCTGCTCATTTGGCACAATGTTGGGATTAACCTTCTCGGGGTCGAAATGTCCCATCTGTGCAATCTCGCGATAGGAGCGCTCGACAGCTGCCATTGAGAAGAGGTTACCGGGCAGTGTACGCAACTCACGACGAACCACCTCTTCGTACAGACGATCGTTACCGCTAATCTTAACACGGTCGATTGTAGCCTGCGAACCCTCCTGCATACGAATCTCAAGGTCGACCGAGTCATTATCGACACTCATCTCAATGGGTACCATTCGCAGGAACACATATCCCTGATTGTAGTACATCTTCTGCACCGCATCCTCGTCGGTGTTCAGACGTTCGTCAAGTTGTTTCTGGTTATAAACGTCACCGGCCTTCATACCCAACAGGTAGTTCAGTTGTGCTGTAGAATAGACGCTGTTACCCACCCAATTAATATCTCTAAGATAGTATTTGTTACCCTCTTCGAGATTCAAGTAGATATCTACGCTCTTATCATCAATAGGCACTACACTGTCCGACACAATAATAGCATCGCGGTATCCATGTTCGTTATAAAGCGAGATAATATTCTCCTTATCCTCGTCGTAACGTTCCTTTGTAAATTTCTTTGAACGCAGGAATGTGTGGAAGAAATTTTTGAAAGTGGTCTTTTCGCGTGTTTTCTTCATTGCATAGCGCACCTTCTTGTCGGGGAGTGCCTCTAAGCCGCTGATATGTATTTTGTTGACCTTAATCTTCTCTTTCTTATCGATATTGACATCGACAATCATCTGATTATCGGAATTTACATCGGGACGCTGTAGGATATTAACTTCGGCATTCTTGTAACCCTTGGCCTCGAAATAACGCTCGATGATACGTTTGGCGCGACTTACCATATCGGGGGTTATCTGGTTGCCTTTGAAAAGGCCTATTTGCGACTCGATATCCTCGCGCTCACTCTTTTTTACGCCGTTGATATTAATCTGCGATACACGGGGACTCTGTTTCAGATGTATTCCAAGGTAAATTTTTGAACCGACAATACTATCGGCAGTGATACTTACGTCCGAGAACAGACCGAACTGCCAATATCTCTTTACAGCCGCTGTGATAGCCTCACCCGGAACAGTAATTTCATCGCCTACCGAGAGGTTGGAAAGACCGATTATTACGTATGGTTCCTGATTCTCGATACCTGTGACGTTTATACCTCCAATCACATATTTTCGAGGAGTACCCGAGTAAAGTATCGTGGGATTGACCACCTTGTTTGCCTGTGCAAAAAGTTCGGTTGCACCAAACAGAAGCAACAGCAGCAACGAAGCCACACGTGTAAGGCTCTTTACCTTTAGGATTCTTTGTGGATTATATATCATCTCTTGCAGTTTTATCATTTTTTATTTTCTTCGATAACCTGTTCACCTGTTTTTCCGTATCGGCGCTGACGCTGCTGATACTCATATACAGCCTTACACAATTCATTATTGTCAAAATCGGGCCATAGGACCTCGGTAAAATAGAACTCGGAGTAGGCACACTGCCACAAAAGGAAATTGCTCAGGCGTTGCTCTTTACCTGTTCTGATAAGGAGGTCGGGGTCGGGCATAAAGTTAGTTGTGAGTGCCTCGGATATTGTCGTATCGTCAATATCCTCTAACGATAGATTGCCCTCTTGCACACGACGCGCAATGGTGCGAACAGCCTCGGTAATCTCCCACTTCGATGAATAGCTCAGTGCAAGCACCATTGTCATTGCATCGTTGTTTTTTGTACGCTCTTCACATGCGTGGAGACGCTCACGTACCTTATCGGGCAGTTTCGAGAGGTCGCCTACAACACGGAAACCCACATTGTTTTTCATAAAAATCTCCTCCTCGACACTCTCGAACAGAAGCACCATAAGCGCGGCTACCTCGGCCTGCGGACGGTTCCAGTTCTCGGTTGAGAAGGTATATAATGTGAGGTATCGTACACCTATTTTCAGTGCATTTTCGACCAATTTGCGCACTGTTGCGGCACCGGCCTGATGTCCTTCACTACGTTCGAGGCCGCGCTGTTGTGCCCAACGTCCGTTACCATCCATTATTATGGCAATATGTCGGGGGACATTATTTTTGTCTATAATCTCATTGTATTCCATAGTCTTGTATCAATTATTGCATCGTCTGTATTTAGGCGATAGGTCGTATGTCAAAAAAATGGCAAAAAAGGCGTAACTATCTTTGTTTTTTAGTCCGTCACTCTTTATTCCGTACGGGTCGTCGAGTTGCGGCAGATTGGCATCCGTAACATCCAGTTTATCACTGAGTGTAAAACGGAACGACATTTCGCAGCCGACATTTAAACGCGGTGCAAATTTGTATTTTACACCTACTCCGACAGGTATGTTTGCTGTAAATACATTGTCTTTGGGTTCGGGAGCGAATGTAAATCCCAACCCTCCGAAAATATATGGAGCAAGGCGGTGCGTGCGCTTATACCCTATTCCTTCGCCGTATGCAAAGAAGTTATACTCGAACTGTGCGCCCAAATCGTACAATGTACGCGAGAATTCGGTATTTCCGCCGGGGAATTTATTCTCGCCATCGTATGTATCGCCCGATATTCCTGCCACAGCAAGGTTGGCTTTTACTGCCATACGGGGATTCAGATTGTATCGCCACAGCACTCCTCCCATCAGATTCAGATTCTTAAACAGAGCTGTGTAGTTTGCATCGCCAAGATAGAAGCAGCCTCCTGTCATGCCCCCAATCTCGTAACGATACTCAAGTTCCTCGGCATGCAAAAACGTTATCGGGCACAAAAAAGCACCCAACAGCAACAATCCTATTTTGCATACAAACAGCCTCATCGCATAAAGTCGCTAATGATTGGTATCAGTAGGCCAAACGGTTTATTCGTCCACGCCACACTGTAGGAGTTGCGCCACCCATAACTATCCACAAATGGTTCTCGGCATCGACAAACGAAGTAAATGGTGCATCGGTATCTTTGAGAGCCTCGGGAAGTTTCACTTTTGGCAACGCTTTCCAGGTAAGCCCATTATCGGGCGATGAGTATATTGTTTCGAACGGCATGACAACCTCATCGGCCACCACACCTTTGCCGCCAAATGCATAAAGGGAGTTATCGTAACGCACAACTGCCAACGGTTTGAGTGCAGGACAATCGTATGTGCCATCACCCAATGGCTGATAATGTACCCAGGATTTTTCGGTAGAGAGCAACGACCACACTTGTGGACGTGAATTTACATCGGCAGAATAACCGACAACTACAGTGCGCTGAATTGCAGGATTTGTTGTCAAAGGATACTGCTCTACCGAGATGTTCTTCACCGGAAAACTGTCGGCAAGCGGCTGCACTGCATTGAAGTTGACTCCATCTACGCTGTATGCTATGCTATCGGTAGCCGTTACCGCCCACAGTTTATCTTCGGTTGCAGCAAACAACAGAGCGACAGAAGCATCTGCCGTACTCCACTCTACGCCATTCTTTGAGGCATACAATACTGTTCCATCCGATGCGTACAGAGTTCCGGCAAACAGTTGCACGTTCTCTACATCAAGTCCTGCAACAGAGAGTTCTGTTGCTGCCATCCAGCCATTTGCATTATCGTATGTACTCATGACAGGAGCACCTGCATCGTTGCGGCCAAACAGAATAACTTTTCCATCCGAAAGAAGCACTCGTGTAGGAGTTGCTACGGGAGCAGCATCAAGCTGTTGCCAATACATCTCCTCGGGATTCTGAGTATGCACATTCACTTTAACAGTATAAGCCTGCAGAGTAACACCATTTGTAGATGCGACAAGCAGTTTGCGAGGAGTGCTGAAATCAATTGAATCGGATGACGACGCAAGCTCATAGGTGTCGGTGCTATCGGTATAGAAATAGGCTATTCCATCACATGTTACTCCGGTTGTAAGTTTAGTAACATCGGCACCCATAGGCAATGAATCGGGGTTATAGACCTCGAGTCTTTTTTGGTCGATAATGAAGGGGTAATAACTACCCGGAATCTTTTTTGATAGCACAGTATCCTTTCCCTCACTTGTAACCGCGTCAGTATATACATTGAACGAACCAATGGAAAAAGATGTCAATGCCGCAAAGGGATAGGTTACTACACTATCCTCTTCGTCATCAAAACAGGATGTACACAAAAAAGCAGTCGAACAGATTGCCAAATATATTGCCAGCAGTTTTCTCATATCTTTTGCTAATTAATTGCTTTTAAATTACAACCTGCAAAATTAGCAACATTTTTTGGTTAGTACGACAAACTTGCGTGTTATTTATAATAATTTAGCTTTTTTTATGGGCATATAGATAAATTTCATTGCCCGAGCAGTACTCGACAGCACTACTCGCGTCGTATGGAACCTCGGGAGCCGCCACTCCTTCGCCGATTGAAAGAGAGGGGTTGCGCTCTACCCTTATGGCATCCCACAGGTTGGCATCAATAAAAGCTGTAAGAAGCTCTGCCCCACCCTCGACAAGCAGACTGTTTATCTTTCTTTGGGCAAGATGCGACATCACCTGAGACAAAACACTCCCATTCTCAAGCAGCTCTATCTGTTCGACATTTTTACCATATTTACCTTCTTTTGGCAGATATGTAAAGAGCAACGTAGGAACCGTACCGTCAAATATTCGCAGCTCACTTGGTAGCGAGTTTTTTCTATCTATCACCAAACGCAACGGATTACGTCCGCACCAATGACGCACCGTCAGCGACGGGTTGTCGAGCAGCGCAGTTCGCGAGCCCACCAGTATTGCATCGCACCCGGCTCTGAGCCGATGCATCGCCACAAGAGACTCGGGAGTAGAGATTGCGAGTGGTTCGCCATCCGAGGCCGTATTACGCCGTTTATCTATGAATCCATCGGCTGTTTCGGCCCATTTGAGAGTAATATAAGGACGGCTGCACTTATGCAGTGTAAAGAACGATTCGTTCAACAGATAGCCCTCTTCGGCAAGCACTCCCGACACGACCTCTATACCTGCTGCCCTCATCCGCGCAATGCCTGCACCGTTTACTTGTGCATTAATATCTGTTGCAGCAATGACCACACGGGGTATTCCGCAAGAGATTATAAGGTCGCAACAAGGAGGAGTTTTCCCATAGTGTGAACAAGGTTCGAGAGAGACATAAATAGTAGATTTTTTAAGCAGTTTTCTGTCAGATTCTTTTACCGAACGAACCGCATTCACCTCGGCATGTGGTTCACCTGCACGTATATGATATCCTTCGCCAATAATACGATTATCACAAACAATAACAGCACCTACCATCGGATTGGGCGATGTACTGCCACGTCCGCATCTTGCCAACTGCAGGCAGCGACGTATATACTGCTCATCAAGATAATTACATTTTAATTGGAGCACCATTTTTATCTATAAGAATTTGTTTACCATCTTGGATGACAACTGTAAATGTCCCCGTATAGGGAGTAGTTGTAAAAGAGTTAACCGAGTCGTACCTAAGCGGAATAACCTCCTTGCCGCTATTATCTACAAATCCCCATTTACCATCCGACATTACTGCTGCACGAGAGTTTACGAAATCTTCAACTTTGGCATATTTAGGATAGACAATAGTATTTCCTTTATTATCTACGAATCCCCATTTACCATTCTTTTGCACAGCTGCGCAATCTTCAGAAAGGTCTCTGACCTTGTCGTATATCGGACCGGTAACAATGGTTCCATCTATGCCGATAAGCCCAAATTTGCCAGCCTTCTTAACTTTAACTACTCCGTTGCAAAAGCGACCGACATCATCATAGTTCAAAGAGACAATCTCCTTTCCGTTCTTATCTATAACACCCCACTTTCCACCAATCACAACCGAGGCATAATCATCTATAAATGATATTGGATTATCGTATTTAGGAAAGACAATAATCCTTCCGAAAGTATCTACAAAGCCAAACTTTCCATTCAGTTTCACACACCCTCTATCATTAACAAATGGCAGAGCCTCTTCGTATTGTATTGGAACAATCTCTTTGCCCACAGAATTGACATAGCCCCACTTGCCTTTCAAGCCTACAACTGCATAGCCGTTAGTGTAGTCGTCTGCCGAGTCGTACTTCAACGGTACAATAAGTTTCTTGCTCTTATTAATATAGCCCCATTTACCATCTTTCTTGACAGCGGCAAAACCTTGAGAGTAGTTTCTTTGAATATCATAATTTTCTCGGCCACTAAATGCCCACAGAATGCCCATCGTTAATATTACAATCATTATTAAGAAAGATATCGAGCCCTGTTTTTCTTTATTTTCGGTCTGTTCCTCGGGAATATCTACAGAGACAGCAGGCTCTTCTGCCACCCTACTATCAGTTGTATCAGTTACGGTGTCTGCATGAGCCATGATTTTTCTTGAAGTTCCATATTTTTCGGGCAGCAATACTTCATCGTCATTTTGTTCTTCAAAAGTATCATCAGCAAGAGGTTCATCCATATCAGCCTCCTCGGGAAGAGGTTCATCGGCAAACACCTCATAACTGAACATCTCACATAGCGAAGAATCGTCAGGTTCATACACCACATTATTCTCTACAACATCTTTGACTGTTTTTTGTGTGTTATCAACTGCATCGGCTACCTCTTCAGAATCACCCGATTCAATAAGCTCGTCTATTTCAACAGATACTTCTGTATCAGGAAACTCGGCCGTCTCTTCCGCAGCATTATCGGCAACCTCGCCAATCCAACCACGCAGTTCATTTATCAATCCCTCTACGGCAACAGAATTTGTCGAATCGACAAAATTGAGACTGCCATACTTAAACATATACCAGCCTCTCATCTTCGCCCCTTTGAGCAATAGAGGTACCACCTGTTTACCGATGCTTTTGGCATAGGTAACCTCCTGCATAATCCTCGGCAATTTGTTTGACTCTTCTGACTGCGCATAAAGTACACATGCCGACTCTTCTATTCTCTTTTTTACAACATCATCGGATTCCTCTTTCGTTGCATCATAGGAACATAAGAGCGATGGGATATGCCGTTTTAGCATATTCACAAATTCATTTACCTCATCGAAGTCTTTTTGGGAGAGACTTATAAAAATATCATATTTTGCCATCTGCCTTGCTTATTTTATCTATTGAAAATACAAAAATAGTATTTTTACCCTTAAAAGCAACTATTCACAGGTGCTTCTTGATAATTTACTCGTCGCGTCTCAATATTACAAGCACAATCTCACTGGGGACACAGAATCGTATTTTACGGCGTGATGTACCTACACCGTTTGTAGTAATCACAGATACACCGCTATCGGTTCTGTTCATTCCTCGCAAGAAACGGGTGCCGTAACGTGTATTCTTTACAGGTGTGTACAATCCAAAGAGACTGACCTGTCCGCCATGCGTGTGCCCCGAGAGAACAATATCGGCAGGGGCACCAACAGTCTGAGCATAATCGGGGGTGTGCACAAGGAGAATAGTGTATGCACTATCGGGAACAGCAACGGTTGGCGACACTGTAGTGGAATCTATCTTGAATGGATTGGCCACCCCTGCAATATAAAACGAGCTGTCGGAGGTCAGCGCACAGGCCTCATCACTCAGCAATCTTATTCCGCGGCGATGCATTGCCTCTTTTATCACATCTGTACGCCTGAACTCATGATTACCAAGTACCGCAAATGTTCCATATTCACTTTTTACCGTTGCCAAAGAGTCGAATAGTTCATCGACATAATCGTTGGATGTCACATAATCGCCACCGAGAAGCAGCAACTGCGGTTCGAGTTCACGCAATTCACGCACCACCTTTGCCAATCTTTTACGAGTAAATTTGCTTGGATAATGGATATCCGAAATGAACGCAATACGGCAACCATCAAACTCCTGCGGCAGACGTTTGCTCACCACCTCGTATCGCTTTATGCGTCCGACTCCGGTTGTAGACAGCGTTGCGCAAGAGACAAAGAGTATGGCCGCAAGAAACATTGCGGCCATACGTACTATCTTTTTGTTTATAACAGACATTGCTAACAGATGGTTACTTTTCAATAAGCACAGTGGCGTATGCAGTTATACCCTCTTTACGTCCCTCAAAGCCCAATTTCTCGGTAGTAGTAGCCTTTATCGAGAGTTGGTCGGGGTCTATTTGAAGCACCTCGGCCATCACCTTCTGCATCGTGGGAATGTGCGGATTGAGTTTAGGAGCCTGCGCAGCCACCGTAGCATCTATATTACCTATATTATAACCCTTCTCCTTCAGAAGTTCATTCGTACGACGAAGCAGAATCTTGCTGTCGATATTCTTAAACTCTCCAGACGTATCGGGAAACTGATAGCCAATGTCACGCAGATTAGCTGCCCCCAAAAGAGCATCACATATTGCATGAATGAGTACATCGGCATCGGAGTGACCATCGAGACCCAACTCGTATGGAATCTTAATACCTCCAATCCACAAATCGCGTCCCTCGACAAAACGATGGACATCTATTCCAAATCCTACACGTATCATAATTCAAAGACCTATTAACGTCCGAAAATATCCCTCAATCCATCCATATCAAAAGAGAGCGAGAAACGCAATGTCTGGTCGAGAGGATTGCTCTGTGCTGTAGATATAAGATAGGCTGCATCCAACGAGAATACACTCATTTTGAAACCGGCACCAAGAGTAAAATACTTTCTGTTACCCTTATACTCATTTTCATAGTGGTAACCGCCTCGCAGCGAGAACTGCTGGTTATAGCAATACTCTACACCGACACCACCATATATCTCTTTAAGTTCCTCGCTGAATCCACCGGGAGCATCGCCAAAAGATTTGAATATACCCGAGATAGAGGATATATCGTTATAACCGGTAGACTCCAACCAACCTTGGTACTCGGAGTATTTAGAATTATCATCGGGGTCGTATCCCTCTTCTTCGAGGAACTGTGCGTATGTAGGACGAGTGGGTACCATTAGTTTATTAAGGTCGGCACTGAAAGTGATTGTGTTGTACTCGTCAATGGGGATAAGAATAGATGCACCCAAACGTAAATTTGTAGGAATAAACTCATTTGTGTTTCCTCCATCATACGAAATTTTACTACCTATATTCGACGCATTGAGTCCAAGACCCAGCATACACTCGCGGTTACCTAACATTATATAGTTATTATAGTAGAGGGCAAGGTCGGCCGCAAATGCCGAACCGGGCTCCATATCCTCGGCATAGTCGTACTGCAGGTCGCTGTAAATGAAACGCAATGCAACAGCAGCCGAAAAGGTCTCGGAGAGCATACGCGAATATGCAACATCCAACGCAAACTCGTATGGTTTGATTGTATACTCTTCGGCTATTACCTCGCCAAGAGAGAAGTAAGTAAGCGAACCGCTTATTGCCGAGTAGTCGCCTATGCGGTAGAAACCTGCAAGGTAGGCAAGGTCGATATCAGCCACCAGCTGACGCAACCAGGGAGTATAAGACATTGAAAGTCCTGCACGAGCAATATTAAATGGATATTTTGCCGGATTCCAATATTGCGAGTTAACGTCGGCTTCGGTGGCAACACCGATATCACCCATCGCTCCTGCACGTGCATCGGGGGCAATAGACAACGATGTGACACCTGTATTGACAGGATTAAACTGTTCTTTCTGCGCAAAAACCGGCAGCATAAGTACCAGTCCAAGTATTATAAGCAGTGTTCTATTCTTCATCATGTTACTTTGTCGTTATTTTGTTCTATATAAACTCCTATTCTCGTTATTTATTGTTCAGGATTATTATTTTTTCTGTTTTTGTCTGCTCGCTACCCTCTTCGGACGATAGGCGTGCACGATAGATATAGACCCCGGTTGGCATCGGCCTACCATCCGAAGTTGTAACATCCCAATCGACCACACACTGCGTACCTGTACTGGGCATACATTCGCTATACTGCCACAATTTTACTCCTTGAAAATTAAAAAGTTCTATTGTTACGTCAAGCTCGCCATGCGGACGGTTGTGCGTAAGAACAAATGTTGCTTTCTGTCCATATTGCACAGGATTGGGAGTAACGGTTATATCGATAAAGTCGGGGGCGAGACCGGGAACAACGACAAATGTCAGCGTATCGGTAGATGAGTTATTGAAAAGGTCCCACGCACGTAACAGCAGAGTATGTTCGCCCTCGTCCAACTGCGAGAGAGGATACTCAATTGTTCCACTGCGATAATCGCCTACTGAGGGAACATATACGCTATTGAGATTATATGTGTGGAATTTATTGTTATCCACTATTGCCATAATATCGTGTCCTATGCCTGTACCCACTGTATTTATTCCGTTCTCATCGAAAAGTTCTACAAATAGACAAGGAGCCGAGTTAACCTCATCACCATCAATAAAATCGGGAGTATTCAGATACATCTTTATCTGTGGTCCTTTACCGTCGTTGCCCGATGAGGGAGCTGTTCCTCCCACCGTAAAGTTATTGTAATATCCTTGCGCCGATATTCCAAGAGTGTCGATGGCAAAGAGGTTGAGCATACCCTCCTCGTCACGATAACTTATATCCATGGGAACAGGAATCTTCAGTTTGAAGCGTCCTGCCGTAACCGAGTCGCTACCTGCAAACAGACGGTTGGGATAGGCAACATACTCGAACTTGCCAAGACCTGTATTATCGCGTGTAGTCACATTCTCGACACAATCGAACAGTGTGGGTTGTATGATTCCTGTAAAGTCGGTTGCCACTGAACCATCGGGTCTTGCCACATAACCTTCGACAAGCACTGTTCCGCCGGCCTGCACCGTTCCGATGTTAGCGGGCTCTTGCCCGTTAAATCTGTCGACCACCACCCTGTAACGAGGAATCTGCAATTGCAGTGCAGGGTCACCAATAAGCACATATTCCAATTTATTCTCGGATAAGTCACTGCCGTTGGCAATGATTGCACATTTTGCTATACGCATAGCATCGCCCACCGTAGGATAATCACCGTTGGAATCGGGGGCGAGAAGAGTCTTCATAAATGCCTGGTTTATTATGGCATTATAGCTTTGCAGAACAGTACGAGTGCTAGTAAGAAGTCCTATTGCGCCACCCTTTGGATTAAGCATCGCCGACTCGGCAAGCGAACCATCACCCATATCAAACGGACCGATATCACACGATGCCGTCACCCAGAAAGGCACATGAGGAGAAGTCAAAGCCGACATATCAGAAGCCTTCCACACCTGCTCGTGCGACAGCAGATTGGCACTGCCATGTCCCGAGTAGTTCACAATGAGTGCGCCCTCGTCGAGACGGTCGTATATGGCCTGTGTTGCCATCGGATAACTGTTACCTGTAGAGAGAACCTCCATAGGAAAATCGTCCCAATAAATTCGATGCAACATAAATGCAGGATTATTCTCGGCTATATGTGTGGCGACCTCCTCGGCATCTATCATATGCTGGTTGGGCATAGTCTTGTCGCCATCGTCACCCATAAGCACCACAACATTCTGCCAGGCACCGGGATTACGGTTCTCGATGTAGGATACAAGTTTATCAACTACAGCAGAGGCATCTGTTACATTCTGTACAGGTATACGACCTACCGAGATATCTATCTTGTCGCGCATAAAATCGCTACCTTCGTCATCATCAAGCAGGGCATAGTAATCTTCGAGCACATACGAACGCACTGCGCTCACCGAGTTCTCGGACTGATACGTAAGCAGAAGATTATCGCCACTCATACGAGGGTAGGTTATCAACCGGTTATCGGTTAATCCGTCGCCGAAGAGCAATAGATATTTTGGAGCATTCTCGCTACCGTCGGCGCGGTCGTAGAGCATCTTCATAAGACGGCGATAGGCTGTCGCATCGGGTGTTCCCGAAGAGAATTCGTTGTAGACTTGCTGCGCTGTGACCACCTCGACTGTGATGCCGTTATAATTACGATGCGCCTCGGCCAAGCGGTTGGCAGCCTGCAAGAAATTACCGTTCGATGGTACTATGATAATCATATCGGTTTTGCCGAGAGCGTGCAGATTCTGATTGGGTACCTCACCAACAACCTTTACTGCCGGAAAATTCCCTTTTACATTTACTGCCACAAGTTGCTCGTTATACGAAGCCGGGGCAACTACAGTGAGAGCACCATCGACCAATTGCGATTCCAACTCTACCGTTGCCGACTGGTCGGTAACACACCACACACGGGTATCGGTTGTTGCCTGTGATATTCGGAATGTGGCATTGCCCGATGAGGCATTACCGCGGAACTCGCAATAAGAGCCACGCAAGGCAAGAGTGCGCATAAAATTCAGGCGCAGATAATCGAGGTGACCCGATAGTCCTGCATCAGATACTGTATGGGTAAGCGTTACTGTTGTATTGGGTGTAAATCCCGACTGAGCCACGAAGGACATATTAGAGATACGTCCGTGGTCGGTGCTTCCTGCCTGCGATATGCTCAATGAACCGAGTTGTGTACCGTTGACCTCTACCGCCACACGACTCGATAATGTAGCATTGCTTCCAAAGGAGATATCTACATTGGCACGCTGCCCCTCAACTACTCCGTCGAGACTGAATTTATAGCTCACCGAACGTCCCGATGCATAATCGTACCCATCGAGAAGTATACGGCCGTATGTAGCGAGTGTCTTTGCCTCTTTTTCATAGAGCACATAATCGGGATAAGTGTCGTAGACCTTATCGGTTGTTGCCTGCAATTGCTGTTTAGGGAAAGGCAACGGTTCGGCATCATCCTCATTGAGAAAATAGTATGAATATTGCGAGAATACATTCTGCCGGTGAATAAAACGACCATTGCTGTATTCCCAACGTATAGTACCGTTGGCAAAGAAGAGCATATAGCCATTCTCGCGCCACAGAGGAATCTCTTTCAGGTCATCGGGCAAAAGATGAATATTCTTCTCGGGGAGTATGCGGCCTCCGTAACCGAAAAGACGCACCTTATCGGGGTTCTTGAATCCCATACGTTTCAGTTCGGCAGTGGTTATTTTATGCACCCCACTCTCCTCGACAGCAATTCTTACCCAACGTCCCGAAGCAAGTACCGAACTATCGGCATAACGAAGCTGAGCATCGGCACGGGCATTAAGGCGCGACATTGCCGAAGGAAGATTCAGTGTGCGATTGATAACCAACTTAAATGAATTAATACGCATAAAACGTCCATCGGAATATATAATTGGGACAAAGCAAACATCAAGCTGACCGTGCTTAGCCGAAACGCCGACTCTTGCCTCTACAACAGGAAAGGTCGGTAACGAATCGCGTAGTGCATCCAGGCGATAGTGTGCAACCTCGGCAGATGTCATAGGTACAAACTCGGGATACTCTATAACAGCCTTATAGTCATACATCACATAGTCGTCGGGCAGTTCAACCATTGTCGCATAGCGCGGCAACAGTGTATCGCGTTCAAATGCTTTCCAATCGACATTGATGAACTGGGCATTTGCAACAAAAGCAAACACCGCCATCATTATTGTAAATATTATTCTTGAAAAACCCATCAGCGTACACGGAATTCGAGCACTTTATCTTGCCCTATGTAACCTCTCAAATGATTGCCTATCTTTACAGGAGCAACGCCCGCCGGTGTTCCTGTGAATATAAGGTCACCCGTCTTTAGAGTACAGAAACGGCTGACGTATGCTATAATCTCGTCGACCGAGAAGAGCATCTGCGCTGTATTCGCACTCTGTACAACGGTATCGTCTATTGTTAGAGAAAAATCTATATTATTGATATCATAACTCTCGACCGGAACAAACTCGCCCAGCACTGCCGAACAGTCGAAGCCTTTCGATAGTGCCCATGGAGCACCCTCGACTATGGCCTTACGCTGCATATCGCGTGCGGTAAAGTCGACTCCAACGGTTATAGCATCATAGTAGCGGTGTGCGAAGCGCTCGGGAATACTGCGTCCCAACTGATTGATACGCACCACTATCTCGGCCTCATAGTCTATCCGCCCCATCCAATCGGGAAGATAAAAATGCTTTCCGTTCTTCAAAATTGCAGAATCGGGTTTAAAAAAGATAATAGGTTCCTGCGGTTTCTCTCCCGTACCATCAAATTCTATTGCGTGTGCGGCATAGTTTTTACCAACTGCTATTATTTTCATACTTTTTGTATATTATCGTCCCATCCTTCTTGTTCTAGAGAGTCGAGACGGTTGAACATTAGTGACAAATGGGCATACAGCGATGTATTCTGTACCACAATATCGTCGGGGACACGTATGCGCAAAGGAGTGAAATTCCATATAGCCTTTATTCCCCATACGACCATTCGGTCGGCTACCTCTTGCGCACTCTCGATGGGCACCGTAAGTATGCCTATCTTCACATTGTGCCTGCGCATCTTTGCTCCAATCTCGCTTATGTGGTAGACGGGAATCCCCGAGACGCTATGCCCCACCACACGCGGATTATTATCGAAGGCTGCAACCACCTCGAGGCCAAACTGTTGCAACCCCGAATCTTTGAGCAGCGCACCACCCAAGCGTCCCGCACCGAACAGAAAAGCCTTATGGCAAGTGTTGAACCCGAGAAAGGACTCGAGCACCTCGAGCAGATTATCAATATCATAACCCACACGGGTGCGCCCCACTACATTCACGCACGACAGGTCCTTAGCTATCTGTGAAGCCACTATATTCGTCTCTTTCGAGAGACGGGTCGAAGAGACGTAAGTCTCGCCACGTGTCTTAAGCAGACGGCACACCGACAAATACCACGGCAATCGTCGTAAGGTAGGCTCGGGCACTCTCTCTATTTTATATTGTGTATCCATTTTACAATCGCGTATACGCGCTATATAATAACGTAGCAAAATTAACCTTATTTTGTGAATAAGAAAAATTTGTATGCGAATTATGCAAAGGATACACAAAAACAGAGGATTTGAGATATTTTATGGCAAAAGATATTTTTTTCTATAAAAATATTGTAATTTCGCAATAATGAATGAGAAACCTTCTCGAATTATACAACAAAGAATATGAGCAACTATTTATCTCCATTCAAAGAGCGCACACTCATGGGGCGTTACAAGGCCGCTTTACAGTTTCAAATACAGAACTTTTTTAGTCTGCTGATAATATATATTCTGCTGATTGCTCCTCTTTACTATTTTATTGCAAAATCCGATAATAATTCCCATGCACTACCTTTTGCCGGGATAATAGGGTTATTAATTATATTATCTTATTATGCTATATTCTTACGATACATAAAGAGTAAAAAGATTGTTACAATCAACGGTTCTTTTCTTAAAGAGTTGGCAGGATGCACTATTGGGTATTATATAATATCTACTCTTACCGGCCTGATATTTTCAATTGCCACAATTGCATTTGCCATCTGTTTCTCCGCTGCCATAGAAATAATCCCCGAAAATATGATAATATATTCTGTTCTGATTATATTATTTTTTGCTACAATATATCTCTACATACCCTTTACACATTTTATTCTGACATCGGGAATATCATTCAACGAGAGAATCAAACAGGGCATAATACTACAAAACAGATATCTTCTGAGTACATTGGGGTATATGTTATTTTGCATCATCATCAGTTTTATCGTAGATTTTCTTTTTCTGGCAACATTATGCATCTTTTTCTTTGTAAAACATGGAGAGGAATATGAGCCGGACAATACATTTGTACATATAATAATGACAACTATGGTGTTTACAACGAGTACATTCATCGTTGCCCCTATGCTATATCATTACGGATATATCTTAGCAAAAGAGACAAAGAGAGAGAGAATAGAGAATGCCGAGAACCCTGCAACAATACCTGCATCAGCCAAAGAGAGTAATAACGCTAATAGCGTGGCACCTGTAAACCCCACTGTCAACGATATTAAGTCACAAGAAAAAGCACCGGCACAAACAACACAACCACAAGAAAAGATACAAACAGGTGAGACAGAGCCGATAGTGGAGGATGCGCCTAAGAAAGACAGATTTATAATTGAAGGTAATGGTGGCTACGCATTGGCGCTACGCAGCACAAATGGCAATGACGAGCAGTTAAAAGAGCTGTTCTGCAACACATTAGGATTTACAAAGGAAGAGAGTGAAAAGATTCTTACCAACCTGCCATCTACATTTGCCGAGCGCCTCTCGATGTCCGAAGCTCTCGAAATCAGGTCATTGGTAGAGAAAAATGGTGGCTCGGTAGATATCAAGTAATTACAAGAACAAAGTTAAACAACTTTTAAAATATGGCAAACAACGATTGGAAATCAAGACTGAATGTAGTCTATTCGACCAACCCCGACTTCAAGTACACGACCGACGAACAGGAAGAGTCCGAAACACTCCCCAAACAGCAGCAGAAACTGCGTGTGAGCATAGAGAAAAACCACCGTGGCGGAAAGACCGTAACCATCGTAAGAAATTTTATCGGTAGCGACGAAGATATGAAGGAGCTTGGCCGCATGCTTAAGACCCGTTGCGGTGTTGGAGGCTCGATAAAGGATGGTGAAATTCTTATTCAAGGCGACTTTAAACAAAGAGTAATTGAAATACTGAAGCAAGAGGGTTACACCCAGACAAAATAAATTTTTCATGTTTTTGTTGCCGAGCCGGTTATTTTACACAAAATAGATGTATATTCGCACAATAAACAAGATTGTATAACTTAAAACCCACAATAAAATGTCAAACAAATCTAAAGTTATTATGGCAGCCGAGCTGCTTAAGATTAAGGCAGTCAAGTTACAACCCGAGCAGCCTTTCACATGGGCCTCGGGATGGAAATCACCTTTCTACTGCGACAACCGCAAGACTCTCTCGTTCCCCGAGCTTCGTACACGTGTCAAGCTGGGTCTTGCCAACCTTATCCTTGAGGAGTTCCCCGAGGCTGACACCGTAGCAGGTGTTGCCACAGGTGCCATTGCACAGGGTGCCCTTGTTGCCGAGGAGCTTGGAAAGCCTTTCGTATATGTGCGTCCCAAAGCAAAAGACCATGGTCTGGGCAACCAGATTGAGGGTGACATTCAGCCCGGTGCAAAGGTTATCGTTGTTGAGGACCTCGTTTCTACAGGTCTCAGCAGCCTCAGAGCTGTTGAAGCTCTTCGCGCAGCAGGAGTAGAGGTTATCGGTATGGTTGCATCGTTCACATACGGATTCAGCGTTGCCGAGGAGGCATTTGCACAAGCAGGTGTAAAACTCATCACTCTTACCGATTATGAGTCGGTACTTGAGGCAGCAAAGACAACAGGTTACATCACCGAAGATGTTATGCCTACACTAAAGGAGTGGCGTGCCAACCCCTCGGAGTGGAGAAACGACCTTAAGTAACACTTCAACAGAGTAATTTATGCCCCAATACGAAAGCAGCGTAAAGCAGATACCCTACTCACAAGAGCGCGTATATGCCAAATTAGAGGACTTGAACAACCTTGAGGCCTTACAAGGCAGACTACCCGAGGACAAGGTCAAGGAGTTCACATTCGACCACGACCAGGCTACTTTAGATATTCCGCCCATTGGCAAGGTAACCATAAGAGTGGTAGAGCGCGAAGTGCCCAAATGCATAAAGTTCGAGGCTGTAGGTTCGCCAATTCCTGTCAATATGTGGATACAGATTATACCCGACGGCAACGAGGCATCCAAAATGCGTGTTGTAGCAAAAGCCGAGGTAAACTTTATGCTGCGCGGAATGATAGAAAAGCCGCTTAAGGAAGGACTCGAAAAGATTGCCGACACATTGGCAATGATTCAATATTAAGAGTGCCCTCTAAACAGACGTGACATAACTGCCTGCAGACCCCATACAACGGGTTTGCAGGCATTTCAAACATCATAGCTACATAACATTATAGCACAGAAAGAATTATGGCAAAGAAACTTTGGGAGAAGAATAGCACTGTAAGCCCCGAGATAGAGCGCTTCACAGTAGGCAAGGATCGTGAGCTTGACCTGCTGTTGGCCCGTTACGATATTTTAGGTTCGATAGCCCACAGCGCCATGTTGCAGACGATAGGAATGCTCACAAAAGATGAGACCGAAGAGCTGCACAAAGAGTTGCGCGAAATATACGCCCTTGCCGAAATTGGTGATTTCGTAATCGAAGAGGGAGTAGAAGATGTACACTCACAAGTAGAACTAATGCTCACCCGCAAGCTTGGCGACACCGGCAAAAAGATACACAGCGGACGTTCGCGCAACGACCAAGTACTGCTCGACCTGAAGCTGTTCACACGCAACGAGCTGCGCCTTGTATGCGATGCCGTTAAACAACTGTTCGACAGCCTCATAGCACAGAGTAATCGTCACAAAGAGGTGCTGATGCCGGGATACACCCATCTGCAAGTAGCAATGCCCTCATCTTTTGGCCTTTGGTTCGGAGCATATGCCGAGAGCCTTGCCGATGATATGCTCTTTCTTCAGGCAGCCTACCGTATGTGCAACCGCAACCCCTTAGGCTCGGCTGCAGGATACGGCTCGTCATTCCCCCTCGACCGTACAATGACAACCAATCTGCTTGCATTCGACACAATGAACTACAACGTAGTATATGCACAGATGGGACGCGGTAAGTGCGAACGTAATGTAGCGTATGCCCTCGCCAGCGTTGCCGGCACATTGGCAAAGATGGCCTTCGATGCCTGCATGTTCAACTCGCAGAATTTCGGTTTTGTGAAATTACCGGCAGAATGCACTACCGGCAGCAGCATTATGCCACACAAGAAGAACCCCGACGTATTCGAACTGCTGCGTGCAAAGTGCAACCGTCTGCAAGCCCTTCCTACAGACATCATACTGATAATGAACAACCTGCCCGTGGGATATTTCCGCGACCTGCAAATGATAAAAGAGGTTTTCCTACCTGCATTCGAGGAGCTTAAAGATTGTCTGCGCATGGCAAACTACATAATTGAGCGCATCGAGGTAAACGAACATATTCTTGACGATAGTCGCTACGACCCAATGTTCAGTGTCGAGGAGGTAAACCGCCTCGCTGCCGAAGGGATGCCCTTCCGCGATGCATATAAGAAGGTGGGACTCGAGATTGAAGCGGGCACATTCCATGCCGACAAAAATATACGCCACACACACGAAGGCAGCATCGGCAACCTATGCAATGAGCATATAACAGAGCTTATGAACAGCATCTACAGCAGTATGGACTTCTCGCGCATCGACGCTGCCGAGAAGCATCTGCTTGGACGATAGACACATAAGCAAAAAAGCTCTAAAAACAGTTAACGCAAGGATGCAGCATAAGATAGGATACAATAAACTCTGCAACCTTGCGTTTCTTATACAACAAGAAAAAGAGAATATGAAAAGAATATTTGCAATGTTAATCATTGCTTTAACCACTTTATCGTGCGAGACAGAATCGCCCTACTCGGGCTACTCGGTATTCTTCACCTGCGATGCGTCGTTCCACCCCTTTAACCAAGCAAGCAGCTACGGTCAGTTTATAACGGTAAGAAGGAAAAGCTCTACCTCGTACGAGGTAACCGATGCACAAGGCGTTGCACACACCAAGCATCTTACCGAGAGCGAAGCACGACAAAGGTTCTACTATGGCCTTGGCGGACTTATTATTGGCACACCATCGATGGAAGATGGCAGAATATGGGCCTACGATCTCGCCTGCCCCAACTGCGACATGGCACGTTACCGCCTGCAAATAGACGATGTGGGACTTGCCAGCTGTCCCAACTGCGAATGTGTCTACGACCTAAACTGCGGAGGAATACCAATAGAAGGTAAGTCGCGCATACTCTGGCGTTACCGTGTTCACACAGCAGGTACCTTTATAACAATACAGAACTAATCTACACCGACAGCACAAATACAGCCGTAATAAACTATTCAACAAGCAGTTACAATAAACAGCAGAAAGAATCTCTCTATATTCAATTTATATTCAAAAGCAATGTTTTTTCAATTTAATAAGGAATCTTTTTTGAAATTAACGCAAAAAGCCTTATCTTTGCAGCTGTTATCGTTGTTGCAATGGTAAAGGACTCCGGCTTCGGCGGTAACTTTTAAGGTTGCTCGAATGGTGGAATCGGTAGACACGAAGGACTTAAAATCCTTTGGCATTTAAACGCCGTGCGGGTTCAAGTCCCGCTTCGAGTACTAAAAATTAGAGCGTCAACTATGGTTGACGCTCTAATTTTTTATTTGCTCATCTGTATAATATCTATCAAGATTGGTTTCACTCCTCCTACGAAACACTCTACTGCAATAACCATCAATATAAGCCCCATAAGCCTCATCATCACATTGTTACCCGTTTCTCCCATAAACTTGACCAAACGGGTAGACAAGCGTAATATGATATAGGATAAGAGATAAACGACCGCTATCGTTAATATCAGTGTCACTTTCATCTCAATAGTTTTAGCATCGGACATAAGAATAATTCCATTGGCAATAGCGCCGGGACCACAGAGCATCGGGATAGACAAGGGGGTGATGGATATATCATTCACGTATGCTTTAATCTCGTTATCTTTTAATTTTGCATTGCTGTAACGAGCCTGAATCATATCGTAGCCTATTTTTAGGATAATGAATCCCGCTGCGATTCTAAATCCATTTGTGGATATTCCAAAGAACTTAAAGACAAACTGTCCAAAAAGAGTAAACGATATTAATATTATAAACGAAACAATTGTTGCCCGTTTGACAATATGCTGCCGTTGCTTTTCACTTAAACCATTGGTCATTGTTAAGAACACCGGCATTGTACCTAATGGATTTGTCAAAGTGAAAAAAGATGTAAAGCACAATAGTGCATAAGGAACAATATCTTCCATAATATATAGATTTAGTTTCTGCAAATATATAACAAACGAGCGAAATATATTAAACTTGCTTAAATATTTTAAAGCGACAACGCGAATATAACGTTGCTTCCTACAACTGAAGTTTTAGATTTACAAAAGAGTGCTACTTGCTGCAAAATATATATTCAAGGTTTTCCTCAAATAAAATTATTGTATATCTGCAAATGTAATATATCTGCACTTTTGCAACCCCAATACACGTTTTTATAAAAATAGGATAGAGACATATAAAAGATATATATATTAACAATGATGTTCTTTTCCTTCTCTAAAAAAAAGAGAGGTATAGCGCTTTGTTCCAAAAAATATATATACATTTGTATAATTATACAGATAGAACAAACCTACATTATACTATGCAAAAGAGAATCATTGAGTGCGTTCCCAACTTCTCGGAGGGACGCAACACCAAGACTATCAAGCAGATAACAGATGCCATTGAAAGCATCAAGGGTGTAAAGCTTTTGGATGTAGACCCGGGCGAAGCAACCAACCGCACAGTAGTCACCTTTGTGGGTGAGCCGGAGGCTGTGATGGATGCAGCTGTTGCCTCTATAAAACGTGCTACCGAGCTTATTGATATGCGCCAGCACAAGGGAGCGCATCCGCGCATGGGTGCTTGCGACGTATGTCCGCTTATCCCTGTTTCGGGTATAACAATGGAGGAGTGTGCCGAGCTTGCACGTACCCTTGCCAAGAGAGTGGCCGAGGAACTTAAGGTTCCCACCTATTGCTACGAGGCTGCGGCATTCAAGCCCGAGCGCCGCAATCTTGCAGTGTGCCGCGAAGGAGAGTACGAAGGGCTACCCGAGAAGATGGCGAATGAGGATAAACAGCCCGATTTTGGCGCACGCCCCTACGACGAAGGGATTGCACGTACAGGTGCTACGGCAGTCGGCGCACGCGATTTTCTTATTGCAGTGAACTACAACCTTAACACAACATCGACACGCCGAGCCAATGCCATAGCCTTTGACGTGCGCGAGAAAGGTCGTCCCCGCCGCGAGGGTAATCCCATCGTCGGCAAGATAATAAAAGACGAGAATGGCGAACCCATAATGATTTCCGGTTCGCTGAAAGAGTGCAAGGCTATAGGATGGTATATTCAGGAGTACGGGATAGCACAGGTCTCTATGAATATGACCAATCTGTCGGTTACACCCCTGCACATTGCTTTTGACGAGGTGTGCCGTGCTGCCGACTCACGAGGAGTGCGCGTAACGGGAACCGAGATTGTAGGCCTTGTACCCAAAAAAGCTCTTGTAGATGCAGGACGCTATTTTCTGCATAAACAGCACCGTTCGACCGGTGTCCCCGAAAGAGAACTTGTACGCATAGCCATTGAGACAATGGGACTATCAAACCTTAAAGAGTTCAAGCCCGAGGAAAAGGTTGTGGAATATATTCTTGAGGCCGAGGAGCAGAAGGGTGCTAATAAATTGGTGGATATGACCTGCGCAGCCTTTGCCGAAGAGACTGCAAGCGAATCGCCTGCGCCCGGTGGTGGTTCAATCTCGGCATATATGGGCGCTCTTGGTGCAGCATTGGGCGCAATGGTTGCCAATCTGTCATCGCACAAAGCAGGCTGGGACGACCGTTGGGAATTCTTCTCGCAATGGGCCGAAAAAGGTGTAAATGTAATGAACGACCTGCTTGCCCTTGTCGATGAAGATACAGCAGCCTTCAATAAGATAATGGCCGTCTTTGCAATGCCCAAAAACACGCCCGAGGAGAAAGCCGAGCGCTCACGCGCAATGCAGGTGGCAACACTATATGCCACACAGGTACCTCTGCGTACAATGCAGACAACATATAAGGTATTCGAGATAGTAAAGGCAATGGCCGAAGAGGGTAACCCCAATTCGGTATCCGATGCAGGAGTAGGCGCTCTTGCCGCACGTTCGGCAGTGATGGGTGCCTGTCTTAATGTAAAGATAAATGCCGCAGGACTGAAAGACCGCGAAACAGCCGAGGCCCTTGTTAGAGAGGCCGAGGAGATACAACAGCTTGCACAAAAGGCCGAGCAGGAGATTTTGGCCATTGTCGAGGATAAGATTAACCGATAATCAACTTCAGTACTCGCAATAGAACACAATTAAAACAATATAAAAGTTATGACCGATTTTCAGAAAGAGATACTGGCAGGTATCCCCGATATTCTGCCGCCAAAGAGAGCATACGACACGACTGCGAACCATGCCCCTAAGAGAAAAGACATTCTAAACGACAGCGAAAAGAAGCTGGCTCTTGCAAATGCACTGCGATACTTCCCTGCAAAGCATCATGCCGAACTCGCACCCGAATTTCTCGATGAGCTAAAGCAGTATGGCCGTATATATATGTACCGTCTGCGCCCCGACTATCCCATGTATGCCCGTCCCATTGAGGAGTATCCTGCACGCAGCAAACAGGCAGCAGCCATAATGCTTATGATACAGAATAACCTCGACAAAGCTGTAGCACAACATCCGCACGAGCTTATCACATACGGTGGCAACGGTGCAGTGTTCCAAAATTGGGCACAGTATCGCCTTGCAATGAAATATCTTGCCGAGATGACCGACGAACAGACACTTGTAATGTACTCGGGACACCCGTTGGGATTGTTTCCCTCGCACAAGGATGCACCTCGCGTTATCGTAACCAACGGAATGGTAATACCCAACCACTCGTCACAAGACGATTGGGAGCGTTTCAATGCAATGGGTGTGTCGCAGTATGGCCAAATGACAGCCGGCTCTTATATGTATATAGGTCCGCAGGGCATTGTTCACGGCACCACAATCACTGTGATGAATGCAGCACGCAAACGCATGAAGCCCGGACAGAACGACCTTCGAGGAATGCTTTTTGTAACGGCAGGACTTGGTGGAATGTCGGGAGCACAGCCCAAAGCAGGCAATATATCGGGAGTTGTGAGTGTTACCGCCGAGATTAACATTGCAGCAGCAGAAAAGCGCTATAATCAAGGCTGGGTAGACGAACTGCACAGCTCGCTCGATAAACTTATCCCCCGTATCAAAGAGGCTGTAGCAAATAAAGAGGTAGTATCGTTTGCATACGTTGGCAACGTAGTCGACCTTTGGGAGCGCCTTGCCGATGAGGAGATGAATGTAGACCTCGGTTCGGACCAGACCTCGCTACATAACCCTTGGGCCGGAGGATACTATCCTGTCGGTTACAGCTACGAGGAGTCGAACCGTATGATGGCCGAAGAACCCGAACGCTTCCACGAATGTGTTCAGGAATCGTTGCGCCGTCATGTGGCAGCAATAAACCGACTGACCGAAAGAGGTATGTATTTCTTCGACTATGGCAATGCCTTCCTGCTTGAATCGTCACGCGCAGGTGCCGACATAATGAAAGCAGATGGCACATTCCGCTACCCATCTTACGTGCAGGATATTATGGGTCCGATGTTCTTCGATTATGGATTCGGTCCCTTCCGTTGGGTATGTACCTCGGGCAACGAAAAAGACCTTGAGACAACCGACCGTCTTGCAGCCGAGGTACTCGAAAAAATGCTCGAAGAGGCTCCCGAAGAGATTCGCGGACAGCTTGAGGATAACCTGCATTGGATACGTGAGGCCAAACAAAACAAGCTTGTTGTCGGTTCGCAGGCACGCATCCTATATGCCGACTCTGAGGGCCGCACACGCATAGCCCTCGCATTCAACGAGGCAATAGCAAAGGGCGAAATTTCGGCACCAGTGGTGCTTGGACGCGACCACCACGATGTATCGGGAACCGACTCGCCCTACCGCGAAACATCGAACATATATGATGGTTCGCAGTTCTGCGCTGATATGGCTGTACACAACGTCATCGGCGACTCGTTCCGTGGTGCCACCTGGGTATCTATCCACAATGGTGGCGGTGTAGGCTGGGGCGAGGTAATGAACGGAGGCTTCGGAATGGTTATTGATGGCAGCTGCGACTCGGCACGACACATCGAGGAGATGCTGCTATGGGATGTCAACAACGGTATTGCACGACGCAGTTGGGCGCGTAACGAGGGGGCAATCTTTGCCATCAAACGACAGATGGAACGCACTCCCCTATTGCAGATTACACTGCCCAACATTGCCGACAGCAGTTTGATTGATAAAGTTTTTAATGAAAATAAATAAAAAACAGCGACTATGATACATTATATAAGTGCCGAACACCTCACCATCGCCCGAGTTGAGGAGATTTTGACCAAAGGGTACAAACTGATGCTTAGCGACGATGCCAAGCAACGTATTAACCACTGCCGCGAGTATCTCGACAAGAAGATGGAGGATACACAGAATCCCATCTACGGTGTGACAACCGGATTCGGTTCGCTATGCAATATTTCGGTAGATAAAGAGAATCTTTCGCAACTGCAAAAAAATCTTATGATGTCGCACGCCTGCGGTACAGGCCAGCGTGTGCCGTCGGAGATTGCACGTCTCATGCTTCTTCTGAAGGTACAGTCGCTATCATACGGTCATTCGGGTGTGCAGCTTATAACCGTTGAGCGCCTCGTGGATATGTTCAACAACAACATAATCCCCGTTGTATATGAGCAAGGCTCGCTTGGAGCATCGGGCGACCTCTCGCCTCTTGCACACATGTGCCTGCCCCTCATTGGATTGGGTGAGGTTGAGATTAATGGCGAAAATGTCGATGGAGCAACAATGATGCAACGAATGGGTTGGGAGCCTATCACCCTGTGTTCAAAGGAGGGTCTGGCACTGCTCAACGGAACACAATTCATGTCGGCATACGGTGTATATTCCATCATAAATGCAAGACGTTTGAGCCGATGGGCCGATTATATCGGTGCAATGTCTATTGATGCTTTTGACGGACGCATTGAGCCATTCGAGCATAATGTTCACGCCATCCGTCCACACAGCGGACAGATTGAGACAGCAAAAGCCGTACGCGAGATTCTATGCGGCAGCGAAATTATTAAACAGCCCAAAAAGCACGTACAAGACCCCTACTCTTTCCGCTGTATTCCACAGGTGCACGGAGCATCGAAAGACACTCTTGCCTATGTTGCAAACGTATTGGAGACCGAGATTAACTCGGCAACCGATAACCCCACGATATTCCCCGACAGCGACGAGGTAATCTCGGCAGGTAATTTCCACGGACAACCCATAGCTCTCGCAATGGACTTTTTGGCTATTGCAATGGCCGAGCTTGGAAATATCTCGGAGCGTCGCGTATACAGAATAATATCGGGTGTAAGAGGACTGCCTCACTTCCTTGTGGTTAACCCCGGACTCAACAGCGGCTTTATGATTCCTCAATATACAGCAGCGTCAATCGTCAGCCAATCGAAAGGACTTTGCTGGCCCGCATCGTGCGACTCTATTCCCTCGTCACAGGGACAGGAGGACCACGTCAGTATGGGTTCCAATGCTGCTACCAAACTGTTCAAGGTAGTACAAAACACCGAGCGTATCCTTGCCATCGAGTTGATGAATGCAGCACAGGCATTGGAGTTCCGTCGTCCGCTTAAATCATCGGCAAGCATCGAAGCAATACACAGCGCCTACCGCAAGATTGTCCCCTTTGTCGATAACGACACTGTTATGTATCCCTATATAGCCCTATCGGTAAAATTCCTAAACGACTATGAGCCTGCTCGTTAAGAACATAGGTACCATTGTAGGAATAGATGAGAGTGGACGCAGATGTGTAGCAGGCGATGCCATGAAAAGCATTGGCACACTTGACAATGCGTGGCTGCTCACCGACGGTACACGCATAAAGGAGTATGGCCCTATGTCAGAGTTGCCGACAGACATCTGCTGCGACACAATCGATGCCAATGGAGGATGGCTGTTCCCCTCGTTCTGCGACTCGCACACACATATTGTCTATGCAGGTAGTCGCGAGAGAGAATTTCTTGATAAGATAAACGGACTTTCCTACGAACAGATTGCAGCCAACGGTGGCGGCATACTTAACTCGGCCGACCGTCTGCACGAGACATCCGAAGAGGAGCTCTACCGTCAGGCAATGGAACGCATCAATGAGATTGTTGCAATGGGTACAGGCCTTGTCGAGATAAAATCGGGTTATGGTCTCACGCTCGAAGACGAACTGAAGATTCTGCGTGTGATACGACGCATAAGAGAGAGCGCACCGCTTGAAGTTCGCACCACATTTCTGGGAGCACACGCCGTAGGCCGAGCCTTCAAGGGCAGACAGAGCGATTATGTCGAGCACGTATGCAACGATATGATTCCCGCAGTGGCAGCCGAAGGTCTTGCCGATTTTGTGGATGTCTTCTGCGACCGAGGTTTCTTCACCCCTGAGGAGACAGCAAGGATTATTGAACAGGGAGAAAAATATGGTCTGCGTGCCAAAATACATGCCAATGAACTTGCCGTCTCGGGCGGTGTTGAGGTTGGAGTAAAATACGATGCCCTATCGGTAGACCACCTCGAGTCGATGGGCGACGAGCAGATAGAGGTACTCAAAGGCAGCAACACAATACCCACAATGCTCCCCGGATGCGCATTCTTCTTGGGAATAGATTATCCACCGGCTCGTAAGATGATTGATGCAGGACTTGCCGTTGCACTCGCATCGGACTACAACCCGGGTACTGCGCCATCGGGGAATATGCGTTTCGTTACATCATTGGCAAGCATAAAGATGAAAATGACTCCTGCCGAGGCTCTTAACGCAGCCACCCTGAACAGCGCATGCGCAATGGGCGAAAGCAAAGACTACGGCTCCATCACAAAGGGCAAGGTAGCCAATTTCTATATTACAAAGCCGCTGCCATCGTTGGCTTTTATGCCCTATGCACATCAGACACCCATAATTAAAGATATAGTACTGAAAGGTAAATTGCAATAATAAATAATAGTTGCAGAATCAATGAGTGTGAATCAATTTATATGATTCACACTCACTTGTTTTAAGAATCAGTTTTATTGGTGTCCGGTAAAACTTTTTCAGTCTCTCATTTAGTCTTGTTTGCTAAATTCAGCCTTTCATTGTTATTTTTATCCTACTTTTCGTGCCGACGAAAAGTAGGCAAAAGGCTCTGCGCACGGAAAATCTTAACGTAAAATGCTCACGATGTTTTTTGGGTGCTGCGGAACTCGCTTCGCTCAAATATCCTCGCACTTAATCCAAAAAATATCTACCATTTTACTAATTTTCCTATGGCGCACCAATGAACAACCTTATGATTTTATGAAAAGGTAGGCTTGCTTTAGTATTTTTGAGGTAAACCTCGAAAATAGACTGCACTCGCTTTGAAAAATATTGAAATGAACTTCATATTTCTCGCTCGTTTGTTAGTATTTTTGAGGTAAAAGTGGCAATATCAGCTTCGTCAATAGCACTTCTTGGGATTATTCTATTTTATCGGACAGTAATAGTTATAGTGTAATCATTGCTCCTGCCGAAAGACTGCGGAATTTGGGGCCGTAATTGGTGTCGAGGACATTCATTGGTGAGTATTTTATGTAGAATGCGATAGGGTTAATCTTTAGCTCACCCTTAAAATCTACTGTTACTGCCTTTTGGTGTATGTTGCTGCTTTTTTCTTTTACTCCCTCTCTGTTCTCGCCATCAACAAGAGTATAGCGTGTTTTCAGTGTTCCGCTTGTGTTGAAGTTGACAACGGGACCGGCTGCTATCGATACGTGACCAAAGAGGCGTTGACGTAACATCAGGTCAAGGGTAAGGCTGAATACCTTAAGACGTGAGAAGTTTATGTCGGCATTCTCAGGGTATGAGCCTAAGCCAATATTGCTTCCTTCTTTTATGAATCGCGTTTTGCCTTTCATACGGTAGTTACGCCAATCGACTCCAAAACCCATAGTAAGCGAGGTGTTCTTTGTAGGACGGTACTCCCACATTGCAAGATTGTTGAGGAAGAACTCGAATCCGCCATTACTCATATCAATATCCATTCCCGGTGCCTGTGAGGTGGCGCTGACAAGACCCATGCCGAACTGTAATCCATTGATTATGTTAAAAGAGAATCTTGCTCTTCGGTATCGTGGATTAGTACTCGCTTCTTTCTTCTTGTCGATAAAGGGAATCTTAAAGTCCCAATTTTTGTTTTTCTCGCTCATTATCGATGTGTTAGAGCCTTTGCGTATGGTGTAGAGGTAGGCATCGTTGCCCTCTCGACCGTGTACTTCTACATTTATGTATCCGCGACCTTCGGTTATGCGCACCTCATTGGGCTTACGGATTATAACTGTACTATCGTTACCGGTTGTAGTAGTTGTTGTTTGTGCTGTTGCAAATAGGGCTGAGCACAGCATTAGTGCCGAGGTTAAAATCTTCTTCATAATTATCTATGTTATTTGTTATTTGATTATCGGAACATCTCTTTTAGCTCTTTAAGGGTAGCGTAACCCTCCATATATACTATAGTTACTTCGTTGGGCTCGTTGCTTCGCAGTGAATTGTTACGGTAGAAGAGGTAGCGGTTCTTTTTCTCTTTTGGCTCGAATAGGAAGAATCCGTAGTATAGTCGACCATCGATATATCCGCACTCTTTGTCAATGGTCTTTTGCGCATCTTTATTCACTGCTTGCTCTATCTCTTCGTATAATCGGCTATCACCGGTGGTTATACTACGGAACAGGGTAAGGTTGTAGGGCTTTAGTGCGCGACCCGATAAGTGTGTAGCTGTGAATTTCAGTCTCCATTTGCCTTTTGCTTCGAAGAGGTTCGATACTTCGAGTCCTTTTTGGGCATTTGCACCTATCAAGCACAGTAGTGAAAGAATTATGGTAAGAAAATATCTCATAGGGCTTAAGTTTATTGATTCTCGTTCTCGTGGTTAATCATCGTGCGGAACATATCGCCAAGCTGATGCTCTAATGAATGTTCCTCTATGCCGTAGCTCATTCGTTGCATTGTGTTTTGCATCTGTGCAAGTACTATGGCTTCTTCGGTGTATTTCTTGCCGTCGATATATGCTACACAAATGTCGTTGTTGTTTAGTTGTATTGTGGCTGTACCGAAGATTCCAATGGCAACGGCTGCTACGCTCCATTTTAGCACACTGTTTGTTCTGGTCGTTTGTTGCTTCTTTGGACGGCTGTTATACCGTTTGCCTATACTTAGGAATCCCATCACTGCTTTTATCTCGTCGTATTGTGGAGAGTTGGAGTAGGGGCTGGCAAGGAACTGCTTGAGCTGTTGCTCCTCGGCATCGGTGATGCTGGCATCGAAGTAGCGCTCTATCAGCTGTAACCACCGCTTCTGGGTGTTGCCGATACTTCTGTATTTTTTGTTGTCGTTGCTCATTCTTGTATCCTCCTTTGGTAATATTCTCTTATTTTTTTTCGGGCTCTCGATAGTTGCATTCTTGCTGCTGCCGGTTCCATATTCAATCGCCGTGCGATATCTTCTATTTTCTCTCCATTGTATTCTTTGCTGTGAAGTAACTCTTTTTGCAGTGGTGTCAGCTCTTTTTCTATTATTGCTTCTATCTCTCGGAAGTGTTCCTCGCTCCAGTCCGGGGTGTCGTCTTGTCTGTCGTGTTGCTCTTCTATTGGTATGGTGTTTATCTTACGTTTGCGCAAGTTGTCGATACATAAATTACGCAGTGTGGTGGTGGCGAGCGCTTCGGCTTCCTCTTGTGAGGTTATCTTGTCACGCCGTGGCCATAGACGGCAGAAGGCCTCTTGAAGTGCATCATCGGCATCGCTGTCGTTGGAGAGCAGGTACGATGCCATACTCAGAAACTTGTTTCTGAGGGTTGTAAATACATTTATGAGGTTCTCTTCGCTCATCTTTTTCCTTTGTCGTGTCTCTTTCTATCTATAAAACGTAACTATGTGTGAAATGTAACATAAAAAATAAAAAAATCGTCAAGATTTTTTTTCTTGACGATTTTGTAGCTTTAGAATGTCTCTCTATTAATTAGAAATAAAGGTATCTGTTGTCCTCAACATTTGCCTTCTCGTAAAGGTCGTTGAAGAAAATGCCTGCATTGCGACGACCAATTGACTTTAGTGTTGCCTGCTCGGTCTCGGCATTGAACTCGCGACCACCCTTATTAACCGACAGCAGCTTGATAACGTAAACACCGTTGTCGCCCTTGATTGGTGCGCTTACCTCGCCGGGCTGCAACTTTGTAACAGCTGAACTGATGGCGGGCTCGTTTGCAGAGATTGATTTAACGAATGTGGGAGAGGCAAAGCTGATGCGCTCGGCAACGTCTGACTTGACACCTGCTACATTTGCAAGCTCGTCGAAGTTCTTACCCTTGATGTCGTTCATAATCTTATCGGCCTTCTTATCCTTGATAGCCTTTGCACGAATGATGAAACCAAGCTTGTCCATTGAGGTGAAGCCCTTCTCGTTGATGCCTGTGAGTGCTACAACAAGGAGTGTGTTATTGTCGCCACACTCGTAAAGAGGTGATACGTCACCAACATTTGCCTCGTTGAATATCCAACGGATAGCTTTGCGAGTATCTGAAATCTGTGCAATATTGTGCGAGGTGTTAAACAGACGATTCTGTGTAAGTACGCGATAGCCGTCGTAGTCTTCTACGTTCTTCTCAAGGTCCTCGATGTTTTTGCAAGATGCTACATACTGGCTGAACTTGTTATATGCGTCGGCGTATGTTTCGCTGCTGAATTCTACGGTGCGCTTGATTACAGCTGCATTATATTTCTCGACAGGATTCTTTGTTGCAATAACCTGATAAATCATGGTTGCACCATTATCCAGAGAAAGAATTTTGTACTCGCCTTTTTTGCCATTGAGAATTGAACTAATGAGTGTCAAATCGTTTCCTTGAATGGGAGCGCCCTCGTACATAGCCGATGTGAGCCACAATGAATCGTTATTCTCCTGACCATACTTTGCTGCAATCTCTTTGAAGTTACCACCTTTCTTAAGTACATTCAAAAGACTGTCGGCAAGTGCTGTACTCTTTTCGGGAGTTTCAGCAACTACGGGAAGTACACGGTAGAGTACAGAGTCGGCAACAGTCGTCTTGCCAAGGCTCTTGAATACTGTGTAGCTGTTGTCTGTGGGGTTGTAGATGGGACCTACTACCTCGTTAACCTTAACTGAGTCGAGACGCAGACGAACCTCCTCGGGGAAGCTGGTCTTTGCCCATGCAAGCTCGCTGTAGGGAACGTCGCTGCCTGCTGCACGTACGATGCTTGCATAGTCGCTCTCCTGTGAGAGTGTATTTACCTGCTCGGCAAGTTCGTTGCGCAGTGCATCGTGGTCCTGCTTGCTGGGTACTACTGTAACGCTTACATACTTGATGTCGCGGCTCTGCTCACGCTCCTTGTAGAGCTGCTTCTCGCTCTCGTATGCTGCCTTCAACTCTTTGTCGCCTACGTTCACTGTAGAATCGGCAATAGCAGAGTAGGGGAATGCCTTAATCTCGGCATTGTAGGTTACGTTGCTTGCGTTGAAGCTGTTCTCGGCTACTAGGGGGTTCGAGATAAATGAGTTTGTGATAAGTGCTTGATATTTCTCGGCTAAAAGGTTGGCTTTGATTGTCTTCTCGATGAAACGCCAGTAGTCGTATGTGGGCTTCATCTGCTGAACAAACTCGAAGTTATCCTTGTTTTTGTCATAATCAGCAAGGAAACCATTGAGGATGTCAATGTCGAACTGTCCTTGTGTGTTGCGGAAAGGAGTCTGCTGCAATAAAGGAAGCTTACCTTCTGAAACGATAGCCAAAATCTCGGCATCGGATACTGTAAGACCAATCTTGTCTGCCTCTTTTTTGATAATCTTGTTCTGGAGATACTCGCCCCATACCTGATCCTTAAGCTGGTTCTGCTCTGCATCACTCATAGGAGCACCACCTCTTACATACTGCATTACTGTTGAGTACTCCTCATAGAGTTCTTGGAATTCGGCTGCTGAAACCTCTTCTCCGTTAATGCTACCTACTGCCTGTGCACCCTGAGGCGATTGGAATATTCTCAATGCATCGCCTGCGATGAATGCTAATAGCGCAATACCCACAAAGATTAAAAGTAGGGGGCCGGCATTGCGCAGATTCTGTAATGTTGCCATAGTCGTTTTATGTTTTAAATTTTTAGTTTACAATCAAACGCGGCAAAGATACAAAATTGCTTTTGATTTTTAGGTATATTAATGTGAAAAAGTTGTACTTTTTATGGCTGTTTATTACTGTTTTTCTCTTAAAGGTGCATCTTTTATGTATAAAACAAATCAGAATCGCTCATATTTGCAACTATATGTTAGACTTTTATTCATATTTCTTTTTTCTTGAATATGAAGAGTGTTAGTCCCAATCTAAGTATTGTCTATAAATTAGAGTGTTGGGAAATTCCCAACACTCTAATTCTATTAAAAATTTTATTCTTTTTTCTCCTCTATGACTTTTAGTTTTACTAAATCTATCCTCATACTTCGTTGCTTAATTGTCTGTATGCTGTAGTTACCTATTGTTATTGTCTCGTTAAGTTGAGGGAAACGTTGGTGGTGCGAAAGAATATACCCTCCAAGAGTCTGATACTCATCCGATTCAGGAATATCAAGACCAAACATCTCGTTTATGCGCTCGACCTCGAGGCGGCCCGAAAGCATATACTCGTTATTGCCAAGAGACTTAGCTGTGTGGTTGGTATTGTCGTGCTCGTCCTCTATCTCACCGATAATCTCTTCGAGAAGGTCTTCGAGCGATATAATGCCCGATGTTCCACCGAACTCATCGACAACCACTGCAAGAGATTTCTTCTGCTGCATAAGTGTGCGCAAGAGTTTCTGTGCCGATAGTGTCTCGGGGACAATGGGCATCTTGCAGATGCGTTGCTGCCAATGTTCGCTGCTGCGGAAAAGTTCCGAGGAGTGTATGTAGCCGATGATATTGTCAATGTTGTCTTTGTATACAATAATCTTTGAGTGTCCCGACTCGATGAACATAGATTTAAGTTCTTCGAGTGTGGCTGTTACTTCGAGTGCGTATATCTCGGTGCGAGGAACAAAACAGTCGCGTACTTTTATGTCGGAGAAGTCGAGTACATTCTGGAATATTCTTACATCGTTGTCAATCTCCTCCGCTTCCATCTTTGCATTATCAATACTGCTTTGGATGAGGTTATTCAACTCGGTCTTGCTGAATGTGTTATCGCGTGCCTCTTTGTTGATACGTATGTTGAAAATACGTAGCACAAGACAGGATAGCCAGGTGGTAAAGCGTGCGAGAGGGTAGAGCAGTATGTATATCGGATACATTATAAGCGCAAAGCGTTTGAGTGCTCCGTTCGGGTTTATACGGAAGATGGCTTTGGGTACAAACTCTCCTGTAAAGATTATTATTATCGTTGATATCAATGTCTCGAGGAAAAGACGAAGACCTGTAGAGTCGGTGATACCCGATAGGATGGTTGCATTCAATAGCTTTGCCATAAGCATACCATATATGACAAGAACGATATTGTTTCCTACTAGCAGACTCGATACAAAGTTGTTGCTGTTTGAATAAAACCTGTCTATGGCAAAGGAGGTAATGGTGCGGTTGTTCATGTCTATGCCCATCAATAGCTTGTTGGACGCAACAAACGCTATCTCCATTCCCGAAAACAGGGCCGAGAAAAGTATTACTACTATAAGTAAAAGTATGGTTGTTATCATAGTTATTTAAAATCCTCAATGGGGTAGATTCCTGTAGTATTCAGTATCTCCCATACTGTAAGGTTCTGATTCGATGTGAATCCTATTCCTTCGGTAACTTGGTCGTCTTGCTCTATCCTTATGGGGGCATCGGAATATATGCGTTCGGTTTCGCTGCTCCAAAAGAGCTTGCTGGTAAAGATTCGTTCGTTCTTTATTGTATGTACCTGTACATTGCCAAACAGTTGCCAAAGCCCAAGTTTATCGTAATAGTAGGCTGTGTCGCTGCGCAGGGTGGTCTCGATATTCATACTGTCATCGTATTGCTCAAGGTATATGCCTTTTTCGAAGGCCCAATACGATGGGTTGCGCTTGTCGTACATCAGCCACTCTTCGGCCTCGACCTTGTAGCTTATGCGTCCCGAGTCGCTTATAAGGGTGTTTACACCGTATGTGCTCATGAAGGCAATGGAGTCCGATTCGCCATTGTCTGTGACGGTGATTTTCTTCTCTTCGCTGCACGAGAAAAGAAAAAATAGTACAACTATCGCGGTGAAAGCGATAGTTGTACTGTGGTTTTTGTTGCTTTTTTTAGCGGATTGTTGTTGTCTCATTTATCCAGCCGCCAATGGTTATGCTCTTACCCTTGCTGTAACCTCTCATGAAAAGCTCGTCGGTGGGAGGTGTGTAGTTTGAGTACTGTGAAATGAGCTTGTTTGCCTGGTCTTTAACTGTGGGGTCTACTGCCTTTGCACGGTTCAGCTTGTCGATGGCTGCGTAGTAGGCACAACCGTTGAGGACTTTATCGTCGTTCCAGTTGGGGGCCGATGCGTAGCACTGTGCAATAAGGATATAGGGATCGCCAAACTTAGAGTTCAAGGCAATTGCCTTACGTGCATACTCACGTGCCTTTGCGGGCTGCTTGATGCTGAGGTAGATAGCACCTACCTTATAGCACATATCGGCCTTGTTGGTGGCACTGGTCTCAAGCTCGATAGCCTGGTTGAAAAGCTCCATTGCTTTCTCTATCTCGCCCTTCTTGAAGTAACGGTAACCGCAACCCATGGCAGCCTTAGATGTAGGCTCAATGGCAAGAGCATACTCTGATGCTGCAAGGTATGCATCCTGATTTGTACACTTCAGCATACTCATAAGTGCAATAACTTTGTTGAGATACTCGATATTACCTTTGTTCTCCTCGATTTTAGGAGCGTAGATTTTCTCGAGGTCGTCGCAAGATGCTGCACCGCTGTTGATGAAATAACCGTCGATATTGCTACGTGCAATACGTGCTGCGTCGATCATCTTGCCGTAACCGTCTGCGCGTACACTGTCCTTGGGGTCCATAAGCTCCTTGTAGCGGTTGTTGTAGTACTCGATACGCTCGTTGTACTTGTCGAGTACGTCAACGATATAAACCGATGCGTCGAGGTAGTCCTGAATAACCTGCTCGCCGTGACCTGCGGGGTCTTTCTTGTACTTCTGAGCCGAAATCTTCATAAGGTTCTGTGTAACGATATACTCCGACTCGCCCTTCTCGGCTGTTACCGACTCGCGCAACATTTTGTATGCCTCGTCGAGTGATGCTTTGGGAACAAAACGGATGTAATCGAGAGCCTTCTTTCCAAGTGTGTTACCTACCGAGAGCTTACTCTTTGTAATCTCCTGCAGTTTGTCCATGTATTTAATCTGCTGGTCATACACTGCCATAAGCTCGTTGATGTAGTCGAGCTTCTTCTGCTCGTCCTGCTCTTTTGCAATAAGACCCTTAAGAATCTTTACACCGTTTGTGTATGTATCTACACGTGCAACAGGATACTTTGTGAAAAGCTCTTTCCATGCTGTATAAGCTGTCTCGAAACTGCTGTTCTTGACATTTACGTTACAATTACTGATTAATTGGATACAGTTGATACTGTCCTCGCCAACACCGAAGCGGTTGTTGTTGTCGATACCGTTAATCTGCGCCGAGGCACCAATGGCTGCCGCAGCAAACAAAATTGATAAAATTCTTTTTTTCATTTTTCTCTTCTGTATTATATTATTCTACTTTCATCTTTGCAAACCAACCCTCGTTGAATGTTATTCCGAGGTTTATTCTCAAACAAGTCTCTGCTATCATTCCCGAACTCTTCGGCTCCATGCGAATTACTTGTCCCGATATGTGAATCATAGACATTCGCATGTTGTATTTGTTGGCAAAAGGTATTGAGAAACCGGCACTTACACCAAATTCGTCACATCCTTTATTACCGTTGACCTCGGTATAGGGCTGGGCATAATATACTCCTGCGCGATAATACATTCTCTTTAGAATGTTTCTTGATATCTTGTTGGGCGAATACTCCATACCTAATGAAATCTTACTGCGGTCGAGACCTTTATCCTCGCCAAAGAAATCAGAGGTACTCCATGTTTGGTAGGTATAATCGAATCCAAATTTCCAATGGTTCTTCAAATTGTAAAGGGCACCGAAACCGAAAGTGTGGGGCAGGCTGAATCCGTTTGCAATAAACGATGTATCGCTAACCTGAATGCTACCATTCTGTAGCGTCTGCTCAATTACTTGTGCATCGGCATTGAGGTCGTGTCCCAATGAATAAACAAGTCCTAATGTCAGACCATGTCCCTTGCCGAGTACCATATCATACTGTGCACCGAGGTCTACTTTGTAGCTTGAAACGTCGATGTTGTAGTATCGCGCTCTGTTGCGTATTGAGGTATCGTCGAATGTAGAGCCTACTTTGTGTGATATATCACCGTATATATATGAAGCACTGACACCAACTGCAAGATTGGGAATGGGCGACCAACCCAGCGCTACAAAAGGCTGATATATACCGCCTGTTCCGCTGTAACTGTTGGTGCTTGATGTGTTGTTGCCAACCTCGCTGTCTACATTTATGTTACGGCTGCTGAACGAGTATCCGACATTGGAGTAGGGGAGAACACCAAAGCTCATTCCCAAACCGTTACGGATACGGTATTTCATTGCAATGTAGTCGAAACTGCCGTTGTGGGCATTTATCTTTTGTCCGTTCTCCTTGAAATTGACATTCTGCAATGAGAATCCTGCCTCGAAAAGCATCGTCAAAGTATCGGCCTGTGCAAGTGATGCTGGATTGAGCAGGTTTATGAACTTGGTATCGCGAAGTGCATAGCCCAATCCTCCCATCTGACGGTTTATTGCCAGATTCTGGTCGCTCAGTGTTCCAAGGCCGAAACGGGAATATGGCGAGTTTACACCATTGTCGGCAAACAGCGCCACAGCCATCATAAAGACCGAGAGTAACGATAGTAGTCTTTTATTATTTATTGCCATATTCAGCTTATATTCTCTTTTAAAATATGTTTAAGCCCCTTTGCTACTAAGAATTTGTCTGCAAAGATGGGACTTTTTATCTTATCAATCAATATTTTTTCGTCGCCACCCGTTAAAAAAACCAAAACATCGGGAAAAACTTCCTTTATTTCGGAAATGTAGCCGTCAATTTCGTGACAGATACCGCGTATTACACCGCTGCGGATGGCTGTCTCGGTGTCGTAGCCGAATTTGGGAATATCACCCTCTTTTTCTACTTGTGGCAGGCGGCTTGTCTGCTTGTGCAGTGCGGTGAGGCGCATCTTTACTCCCGGAGAGATATTTCCTCCAAGAAAATGACCTTTGCCGTCGACTAGGTCAATGGTAATGGCGCTACCGGCATCAATAACAAGTATATTGCGCCCGGGGGCCTGTTTCATTGCTCCAATGGCTGCAGCTAACCTGTCGGAACCAAGAGTCCCGGGTGTGCGATAGTCTATCTTAATAGGCATCGGGGTGCTGTTGTCGAACCATACAACATGCTGACAGGCGCTGTTTATTTGCTCTCTTGCATCATTGTCTATAGTGACTACCGATGAGACGATGATTCCATCAACATTATATTGGTCGGCATATTCGCGTATAAAATCGAAACTGCCGCCTGAACGTCTGCCGTGTAGTATTATGCTCTCCTGACCGAAGAGAAAATATTTTGTGCTGTTGTTGCCGATGTCAATTATAAGATACAAAATATCATTTTTTGAAAATCCTCGCAAAGATAGCTCAAATTATTTGTTTTTACGATATTTTCACTGTAAAAATAAGCAGTTGTCTGTTAATGTGCTATTTTGCATTTTTATAAAACATGCCGGCATTGGCTTTTGAGTACCTTCTTTATTGGATGAATATGCTTGGCTTTCCATTATTTTTATCTATTTTTGCATCTTAATATAAATACTTTATATTTTATAATATGAGAAAAGGTGTTTTAGGGGCTTTGCTGATGCTGTTCTTCGTGTCTGCATCGGTTGCACAGGAAATGTTGAATCCTAAGGCTGTGAGTGATATGCTCGACCGTATCGGTGGTAAGGGTGCGTCAGAATTATTTGTTACGGTGGTAGATGATGGGCTTTCGAGCGATGGCTGCGACCTGTTTATAATTACGAGCCGAGACGGTAAGCCTTGTGTTAAGGGTAATAGTATATTGGCTGTGACAACCGGAATAAACTGGTATCTCAATCACTATGCGCATGTGAATCTGACATGGAACTGTATGAGAGCCGATTTATCGACTTTGAAACTGCCTTTACCGGCGAATGACGAGCTTCATAAGTGTAGTGCTGACTACCGTTATTACCTCAATTACTGTACATTCTCCTATTCTATGGCATTTTGGACCTGGGAGCGTTGGCAGCAAGAGGTCGATTGGATGGCTCTGCACGGAATAAATATGCCGTTGGTGCTTGTCGGTCTTGAAACAGTGTGGAGGGATGTCCTTACCGAAATCGGCTATACAAAGGCCGAGATAAATGAGTTTGTTGCCGGTCCCGGTTTTATGGCTTGGTTTGCGATGAATAACCTCGAAGGCTGGGGTGGTACAGGTGCAGGTATGAAAGGTAATCCCGATTGGTGGTATGAGCGTCAAGGTAATCTTTGCCGTCTGATTCTTACTGCCATTCGGGAGTATGGGATGAAGCCGGTGCTTCCGGGATACAGTGGAATGGTGCCCAATAGTATGAGAAGCAAAAAACCGACTTGGAATATAATAGAATCGGGTATGTGGGCCGGTGGATATACCCGTCCAGACATCCTCAGCCCCGCCGATACCAAGAATTTCGGTTATATGTCCGAACTCTATTATCGTCATCTCAAGAATCTTATGGGAACATCTGAGTTTTATAGTATGGACCCATTTCACGAGGGTGGTGTACCTACAGGGCAGGTTAGCATAAAGGCTGTGTACAATGGTGTAATGAAGGCAATGGACGACTATGCCATGACAGCCGAAGAACTTGCTGCGCTCGGAATAGAAAAGCCGAAATGGGTGGTTCAATATTGGCAGAATCTGCCCAATGCAACGGCATTTGCGTCGGTACCTGTCGAGAATCCCGACCGCTTTGTAGCTCTCGACCTTTTCTCGGACGGTAATCCGAATTGGAGTGGCAACCACTATGCTGGACACGATTTTATCTATTGTATGCTGCATAATTTTGGTGGACGTACAGGCTTGCACGGACGTGTGGCAAAAACTATCAGTGGATATTATGCGGCTCTGAAAAAGGGCAATATGCGAGGTGTTGGTGCTACCCCCGAGGGAATCGAAACCAATCCAATGCTCTATGATATGCTTTTCGAACTCCCTTGGAGAGCCGAGGAACCGACACCCGAAGAGTGGTTACGCATGTATGCTTATAATCGTTACGGCATAGACTCGAAGGATGCATACACTGCGTGGGTAAAATTGCTTAACTCGGTACACAACTGTACTGTTGATGGTCAGCAGGGTACTACCGAGCCTGTAATTTTGGCTCGTCCGGCTTGGACTGTTAACAGTGTGTCGAGCTGGAGTAAGTCGGCAATCTATTGGGATGTGCAGGATGTGCTGCATGCTGCCGACCTGTTGCTGTCGCTGACAGGTGTACCGCATATTTCCGAGGCTAATTACAGTTACGATGTGGTGGATGTGGTGCGTCAGTCTATGGTCGATTTTGCCTATTATCTTTTGCCAGAAATAAAGAATGCATATAATAAACGCGATACTGCCGAGTATGAGCGTCTATATAAACTCTTCCTGCAATTGATGCTTGACGTGGATAAGATGTTGTCGACCGACACCAATTTTACATTGGGTCGTTGGACTACAATGGCACGTGATGTAACCGATGAGGCCGATGGAACAACCGTTACCGATAAAAATTGGATGGAGTGGAATGCTCGTACTCAGATTACAGTCTGGTCGAAAACAGATAGTAACCTGCACGACTATTCCAACAGATGCTGGGCAGGGTTGATAAAGGATTATCACTATCAGCGTTGGAAAATGTTTTTCGAAAACAATGGAAATGCCCCCTCGGGAGGATGGTTTACTGCTTTTGAACGTCCTTGGACATTGAACTTTACCGATTATATATATGACGATGCAGTTTCGGGCGAAAATCCTGTTGAGACAGCTCGTGCGACCTTTGCAAACTATTTCGGTGTGCTTGGAAAGGGTAGTGCAACGTATTACTTCCCTTACGGGGTAACACGTGATGCCTCGGATGTTGTGGTAGATGAGGCCTACCGTGGCGAGGAGTATCGACTTCCCATCAGAGAATTTAAAGAGGGTGTCTCGCTCGAGTCGTTGTGGATTGACCTTAATGCCGACCTGGGTGTAAGCGGCAATGAACAGCTTGTTGTCAACAACAATACAGTGCAGCTTCCTGCCGATGCAACAATCGGTGCAGTAAAAGCTGTGGCAACACTTTCGGATAAGACTGTATTGACATTCAAGGTGGCTATCCGTGAGAAAATTACCGAACCACGTGAGGTAACAGTTGGTACAGACGGCAATGGTACAGTATCTATCGAGGGTAGCGAGGGGCTTTCTATTACCGGTATCGACCCTGTAACAATGTCGGCACAAGCAAATGCCGGATACGATTTCTATCGCTGGGTTGATGAAAAAGGCAATGCTGTCAGCAACGAGAATCCTTACACCTATTATGGTAAAGAGGCTGCTAAATTTACAGCCGAGTTTGTGGTAAACAAGTGGGGTGTACCGGCCGAGGACCTTGCCGATATGGGCGATATCAAGAGTTTTGCACAGTATGCCGAGTATATTTCAATAAAACGATACAATAAGGACGAGGTGCGATTGTACGAGGCATCGGAGTGTCCGTCAAAGTTGTTCAATGTTCTTCCCGGTATAGTTAATGTTGCGCGTGGCAGCAGTTTCGATATAAAGTGGAACGACCCCACAAGCAATGGTCTCAAATATTGCTGTCTATCGGCCTATATAGATATTAATGCCGATGGCGATTTTGACGATGAGGACGAGCTTGTAAAGGTGCTTGGCACAAAGGGAGCGCAAAATGCAGCTGTGTCGCAGGGTACGATAAATGTTCTTCTGCCGTATGATATTCCTCTTGGAATTACACATATGCGCATAAGATTCGACGGTGCATGGAAAGAGGGATATGACAGCAAGACAAAGGCCTATCCTGCCAAGGCAGATGCCAACCGTATGATTTACGAAATAGTGCTTAATATAACAGAGTATCCCGAGACGGCTTCACTTGTAACTATAAAATCGAATAATGAAGAGTGGGGTAAGGCAACTATGGAACTTGACGGACAGATTGGCGAGAATACAGGAAGTGGCATTTCGGTGGCTTCGGGAATGTCGATGAAGTTAATAGCAAAGCCAATAGGTACTGCGCAGTTTGTATGCTGGAAAGACCGTTACGACCGTGTTGTGAGTACAGAACCCGAGTTTAAAATGTATGCAGTCGAGGATGGAGTCTTTACAGCGGTTTTTCACAAAGGTCTCGTAATTGAAGATTGGGTATTTGGTTACGGGACCGAAAACAGCGAAATTACCCTAACAAGTATAATGGCTGCCGGAGCAGGAGAACTGGTGATTCCATCGTATGTTACAATAGGAGATAAAGAGTACACTATAGTGGGACTTGCAAACGCTCTTTTCAATGGTGTTACATCGCTAACTTCTATAACTCTTCCAGCAACACTGAGGTTTGTCGGCAGTAATGTGACGGCAAAAACGTCAATAATAGGAGACGGAACAGTGCAGGTGTATAAACTGAAAAGTTCTTTGCCTCCAAAAAAAGCATGGAGCCTGGGTTTAAAACTATTTACCGATGGTTGTACATATAACCAATGGGGCTCGGGACTTATAGCTACGGGTGAGGAGCCGCTTGGCGAGAGCTATAAGGGCGGGTTTCAGATTTATCTTGCTAAAGCAGGGAATATTGTGATGAAGATAGGTGGTAATACCGAGTATTCTCTCGATAATGCCAATTGCACTATTGCACCGGGAACCGCTTTCGATATAAATATTGAGTATGACGGTACCGGTCATCTTGCAATTGAGGTTGTCAATGGTCAAGGCGTAATAGGCCGTAAGGAGGTTGAAGTTACATTATATAACATATTTTCTTTCTCTACGGCAATCCCCAAGGGGGTGGATATAAACCTTTTTGAGTTGCGTTCGGGTACTGTTCCTACACCCTTTGTAGGCTGTAAAAATCTTACCGATATTTTTGTAGAAGAGGGTAATGCTTGTTTCTCTTCTATTGACGGTGTGCTTTATAATGCCGACGGAACAGAACTCATCTGCTATCCCGAGGGAAAAACTACCTCCATTGATATTGTAAATGCAGACTCGATAACCTTACACTCGGTTTTCGACCTCAATGGCAACCGTATCGACTGTACACCGTGTAGTGGTATATATATTGTCGATGGCCGAAAGGTTTTTATTAGAAATAGATGATTGATGAAACTTGATTTATGAAGAAAATTGTTCTTTTTTTACTCTTTCTGCCATTATGTGCATTTGCCGATGATAGAAGAAAGGTTTCTCTTCTGACCTGTTCGCCGGGCGAACAGGTGTATGAGTTATTCGGACATACGGCAATACGAATAACCGACCCGGCAAAAGGGGTAGATGTTGTATTCAACTATGGATTATTCAGTTTCGATACTCCGAACTTCGTATGGCGTTTTGTTTGTGGTGAGACTGATTATCTGTTGGGTTGCACCGATTTTCAATATTTTATAGCCGAGTATGGGGTGCGTGGCTCGGGAGTTACCGAGCAGGTGCTTGCACTCGATTCTGTGCAAAAGAACAGGATAATTGAGGCTCTTGCAACCAATGCTTTACCTAAGAACCGTGTCTATCGGTATAGTTTTCTTTTCAATAACTGCACTACGAAAGCACGAGATAAGATTATAGATGCTGTGGGTGGAATAGTGAACTATGCTGCGTCTTCTGTTGGTGATACGCTTACTTTCAGGGATATTATACATAGGCATACGGTGGATAATCCTTGGTATCAGTTTGGAATGGATTTGTTGCTTGGTGCTCCAGCCGATGAGATTGCGGGTCGTAGTGGTGCTCAGTTTGCTCCGTTCATTCTTTTGCAGGAATTTGCAGATGCCACTGTTGCAGATGGCGATTCAATAATGAGGCTTGTTGAGTCACAGAACGAACTGTTATTACCGCAGCAACGCGAGTCAAAAAGAAATAATCTGACACCTTTTAATGTATCGTTGCTGTTGCTGCTTTTTACATTTATGGTAATGTTGTGCGAGCGTCGCTCGAAGCGTACCTTCTGGTTGTGGGATATGCTGTTGATGCTGTTGCAGGCACTGTCGGGCTCGATACTCCTGTTTATGGTGCTTTTTTCGCAGCATCCTGCTGTCGATTGCAATTGGTTGCTCTTGTGGCTTAATCCGTTGCCTTTTGTGCTTCTGCCTATTTTGTTGTATCGCATTACCAAAGGGTTATCAATGGCCTTTATGTGGATTCAGGTTGCAATGCCGGTATTATTTATTGCACTCTCTCCAATATTGCCACAGAGTTTCCCTACACCTATTTACATTTGTGCCGTAACGGTTATTATTCGTTCACTTTTTTACATATATAAAGATAAGATATGCGCATTGGATATACGTTAATGTTTTTGTTTCTCTCTCTTCTATCGGTAACTGCCAAGGAGAAGGGTGATGGTAATATCAGATTGGTACTCTCGATAAATGTCGACCAGCTTCGTAGCGATTTTCTTTATGAGTTCAACGGACTTTATGGCGAAAAGGGGTTCAAGCGGCTTATGAATGGCGGCCGCCTCTATTCCAATGCTTACTATGCCTACGAACACATCGACCGCGCTTCAGCAACAGCTACACTGATGTCGGGTACCTATCCGTATGTAAGCGGTATTGTAGCGGGACAGTGGCTCGACCGTGGCTCTCTTCGTCTTGTGAATTGTACCGATGACAGCCGCTATAAGGGACTTTATACCAATAAATCGGTCTCTCCGTCCAAGTTAAGGTCGCTCACTCTCCCCGATGAGATGAAACGCGCCACACGTAATAAGGCTCAGGTGTGCGCAATAGCTCCCGATTGCGATGTTGCGGTTATGGCAGGAGGTCATGCTGCCGATGTTGTTCTATGGAAGAATGATGATACTGGATTTTGGTGCAGTTCGTCGTACTATGGAAAATTTCCCTCTTGGGCTGCCGATATAAATAAAAAGATTGGTAGTAAAGGAGCCGATTGGAAACCATTTTTCCCCACCGAAATATATGATAATTTCGGTGACAAAGCTCCAAAGGCTTTCAGCTATTCATTCAATGGTACAAGTGATGTGCGCGAATACAAAACAAGTGCTTGCATCAACAGTGAAGTGAATGATATGGCAATAGCCTGTCTGCGTTCGGGTAATATGGGACTCGACGATATTCCCGATTTTCTTTCGATAACATATTATGCCGGTAATTATAAGTCGGAGCCAATGGAGAATCGCCCTATCGAGGTTCAGGATATATATACCCGTCTCGACCTGAATCTTGCGGCGCTGCTCGATGAGATAGATAGCCGTATAGGATTGGAGAATGTGCTTATCTCACTTGCATCTACCGGGTACGTTGTCGAGGGCGAGGGAGATGAAGAAGTGTATCGTCTGCCGTCGGGATATTTGCAACTCGACCGTATCTCAGCGTTGCTGAATGTCTATCTTGGTGCCATATTCGGTAAAGGACAGTATGTCGAGGGTTATCATAATACTCAGCTTTATATGAACCGTCGTCTTATAGAGACAATGCAGATTGATAAGTTGGATGTTATCTCTCATGCAGTAGAGTTCCTTAAGTCGTTAGAGGGGGTTGAGGATGTGTTTACCATCTATCGTTTGGGTGGTTTGCTGAGTCCCGAGATGCAGTATGTGAAGAATGGTTATAATGCCAACTGCTCGGGTGATATATGGTTGCGTCTTATGCCGGGATGGAAGATGGCCAAAGATGTGGCATCGGCATCTAATCTGGTGCGTCGCAGTTCGGTATTCTTCCCTATGATTATATGGGGTGCCGGTGTACAACCACAGTTGATAGAGACAATGACTCCTGCCAATATTATGGCTCCTGAGTTGGCGCGTATCCTGCGCATACGTCGTCCCAACGATAATTGTCTTAGAATGTTCAATCAGTAATGATGACATTATAATAATCAAAGGCATCCACTCCGCAAGGGTAGCCCTTTTTACGGAATATATAAATAGGTATTCCAAAAACTATTGATTGACAGGGTGTTAAGTTGTTAGGCAAGTACGGATTATCCGTAAAATACTCGTCTAAACTTTAATTTTTCGAAGATCCTACTCTTCTCATGTAGTCTTCTATGTAGTCTAATTAAGACCAATTAGGGCTACTTAAACAAAATTAAAGTAACAACTTAACACCTTGTCTTTTTATGTACACTATTAACA
>JAZNEI010000050.1:0-7000 GCA_045588485.1 Bacteroidaceae bacterium
ATAATCCGCTAAGAATAAAAAGTTTATGCGGAAAGTTCAAGAACGAGGTAATGAGTTGGCAACTGTTCTGATTTCTACATACTTGCGTGATTTGCATTGATGTACAACTCATCATAGAACAAAGGTACAACTTTTTTATGAACGAGCAAAAGGACGGTGCATTTCGACTACAAAGCCAAAGAAAGGAGGTGCAGATGATAGGCAAAATCAAGAAGGGCAAATCCTTTGGTGGATGTATTTGCTATGTGATGGGTAAAGACAATGCAAATATAATTGCATCGGATTACCGACTCTCTATGCACGAGTAAAATGAGTAAAACAGTAAAATTATAGGGCGGAATAACATTTTTCATAAAGCAAAAAGAGTATTATAGCAAAATTTAATATAATTTTGTAGTAAAATTCGCGGTAATATGAAATTGAATAGAATAAAGGACATTCTTGACCAAAAAGGTATATCTCAAACCTGGCTTGCAAAACAAGTTGGCAAAAGTTTCAGTACTATCAATAGTTATGCTTGCAATAGATATCAACCAGACTTGGAAACTCTATTAGCGATTTCAAAGATACTTAAAGTGGATTTGAAAGAACTAATTACCGACGAAGAGGAACGTCTGTAATGTTTTAGCAGGCAATATGTCAATATTTCAACCTATAAAACTTCCGATAATACAAAATTATCTGCATAAAGAACTACATATGAAGCCAGAAGAAAAAGCAAGAATAAAAATAGACCAATGGCTGACAGAAGCAGGTTGGAAGGTAATCAATCGTGATGAATTTGAGGCTGATAGTACTGCCGTAGCTGTAAGGGAAAGTTTGTTGAAAGGAAACAAGGAAGCTGATTATTTTCTTTTCATCAACGGAAAGGCTGTTGCTATATTGGAAGCAAAACGAGAAGAAGTGGATGTCAAAAAAGATGTCGTTTGCGACCAAGTGGAATCATATGCAAGAGGAGTGCCATCATATTATACTGCTTATCAGAAACCTGTACCCTTTTTATATACCTCCAATGGCAAACAACACTATTGCCGTGATTTTAGACAGAAAGATTCTTGTTATCATGAGTTATTTGCCATGCATAAACCAAAGAAGTTGGTAGAAATGCTTGGTATTGATGACCCATTCTCTGGATTGCCAACACTAAATCCCAAAGGTTTACGTACTTGTCAATACGAAGCCATTTCGGGTTTGGAACGCAGTTTTAGAAATGGTCAGAACAGGGCACTTATGGTGTTAGCAACAGGAGCTGGCAAGACCTATACGGCTTGTTTGGCTTCATATAGAATGTTAGCCTTTACACCTATGCGACGTGTATTATTCTTGGTTGACCGTAATAATCTTGGCAAACAAGCAGAAGGAGAATTTGGCACATTTCGTTTAACAGAGAATGGCGATGCATTCAATACAATATATTCTGTTAGTCGCTTGAAATCTGCTAAAATTCCAAATGATAGCAATGTGGTAATTTCTACTATCCAACGTTTGTTTTCATTGTTAAAAGGAGAAGAAATCTTAGATACAGACGATGATGAAACAGATAATCCAACAAGCGAAATTGTATTACCTGAGAATCCGAATCTTCCTCATGATTTCTTTGACCTCATAATTATAGATGAGTGCCATCGCTCCATTTATGGAAATTGGCGAAAAGTACTTGAATATTTTGATACAGCAAAATTGATAGGATTGACAGCAACACCAATACCTGAAACAATGGCTTTCTTCAATAACAATCGTGTGGTAAACTACACATTGGAACAAAGCATTGTTGATGGTGTGAATGTTGACCATCGTATATACCGTATCAAAACCCAAGCAACTGAAGAAGGTGGTGCAATTCGAGAAGGTGACAAACTAAAACGAGTTACATGTTACACCGGACAGGTAGAGCATATTTTGAATAAAGAAACAAAGAATTATACCAAAACAGAACTGAATCGAAGTATAATCAACCCTGCTCAGATAAAACTTATTTTACAGACTTATAAGGATGCTGTATATCGGGATATGTTCAATGACCCTCAGCGTGAGCCTAATTTTGACTATTTACCCAAGACGTTAATTTTTGCTCTCAATGAGGCTCACGCAACCAATATTGTAAAGATTGCCAAGGAGGTATTTGAACGTGAGGACGACCGTTTTGTACAAAAAATAACATATTCGGCAGGTGATAGCAATGAACTTATCCGCCAATTCAGAAATGACAAGGATTTTCGTATAGCTGTAACTTGCACATTGGTTGCCACTGGTACCGATGTCAAACCACTCGAAGTGGTGATGTTCATGCGTGATGTGGAATCAGCTCCGCTTTATACTCAGATGAAAGGACGTGGAGTACGTACCATCGGAGACGAACAACTGCGAAACGTAACTCCTAACGCCTTTAGTAAAGACTGTTTCTTCTTGGTAGATGCTGTGGGCGTTACAGAGCATGAGCATACTATACCTACACAAGTAGATAGTCCAGACACAGAGGTGATAACTTTAGAGACCTTATTGGAGCGTATCTCACATGGTTTCTTGCCTGATAATTATCTTAAAAGATTGGCTGCCACATTATCAAGAATCTACAATAAAGCTACTAAGCAACAGCGAGAAGAATTTAACCGTTTGGCAAACGATGATATGAAAGATATTGCGACACGGATTTACGAAGCACTTGAAAACCAACGCTTGCCAGAATTTATTGACACCAATCATCCTAATAATGAACGAAAAGGCTTGGTTTCTGCGTTATCCAATCATGCAGATGCACGCAGATACATCCTTATATTGGCTAAAGGCTTTGTAGAGACTTTAATGCCAGGAGAAGATAGACTCATTTCACAGGGCTTCTCAGTAGAGGAGGCAAAGAATACAACTGAAGCTTTTGAGGAATTTTGCCGTGACCACAGCGATACCATTGAAGCTTTGCGTATTATCTACAATAATAGTAGTGAGGCAATTACATATCCAATGTTAAAAGATTTGGAAAACAAATTAAAGATGGCAAACAATCGTTTCACAGCTAAACAACTTTGGAACTCTTATGCCATTGTTTCACCGAATGATGTCCGTCGTTCTACTAAGAAAGAAGAAGCTGATGCTTTGACTAATATTATTCAACTAGTACGTTTTGCCTATAGTCAAATAGAGAAATTGGAGAGTGCAGTCAGTTCGGCTGGTCGTTATTTCAATCTTTGGGTAGGACATTATCAGCGTAATTACAACCTGACAGACAAGCAACGTGACATAATGGCTCAAATTGCAAATTACATTGCTTGTAATGGTGCATGTACCGTAAAGGATGTGAGAGAAGATGACCAAGACCGAGGCATACAGCTAATTAAAGCATTTGGTAATATGGCAAAGGCAAATGAAGCCTTGCAATCCGTATTCAATTTCGTAGTATATAGAAAAACAGCATAAAGAATATGGCAGATACACATATAATAGATTCAGTCAAGTTAAATCATAAAGGTTTATGCACCCTTGATGAAACTCACAAGTGGATAAAGTTGCATAAACGACAAGGAGACCTTGATGGTGCTTGTGCAATTTATTCTCTTGTAATGGCCATGTTGTGCAAGGGATTACTTGCAGAAGATGATACAAAGGTATATAATCGACCAGACAGAAGAACTGACAAAGGTAAGTTTCTATATCAATTTTTCAACGAAAGAGGTATGATTAGAGATGGCTATTCGTATACTACCTTAGCGAAAGAAATCAATGAATCCTCTTTCGGAATAAAAGCAATACGTAAAAATCCTAGAACCAATGACAGTAGAATTGTATTGATTTCAGATTATATACATGACAATACACCTGTAATTATATCCATCGCATTTCCAGATGTAGATGAAAATGAAGGAGCACACGCACTTCTTGCTATTGGTGTAGAAGTGGACTCTAACGAAACAATAACAAAAATCCTATGTTTGGATCCTGGCTGTCCTCCACCAAAGATTTCTTCATGGAATTGTTTTATTGACGTGTCAAAAGAAAACAAATCGGATTATCCATTTTATTGTGTCAGTGAAGATGACCATTATAAAGTACGTTTAGACGATATGCTAATAATAGACAAAGAATAATAACGATATAAATATGGCAACAAATATCTCAACCGAGCAGACGCTTACCAAGAAAGTTTGGAATCTCGCTACAACCCTTGCAGGACAAGGAATTGGTTTCACAGATTACATCACACAGCTTACCTATCTTCTGTTTTTGAAGATGGATGCAGAGAATACAGAACTCTTTGGAGAAGAATCTGCAATTCCTATAGGCTACCAATGGACAGACCTTAATTGTCTTGATGGAATAGAACTGGTAGAACAATATGAGGCAACTCTTAAACTTCTCAGTGAGCAGGAAAACCTTATTGGAACTATATATACTAAAGCCCAAAATAAAATTGATAAGCCCGTCTATTTGAAAAAGGTTATCACCATGATTGATGAAGAACAATGGCTCATCATGGACGGCGATGTAAAAGGTGCTATTTATGAGGGCATTTTGGAAAAGAATGGTCAAGATAAGAAAAGTGGTGCCGGTCAGTATTTTACTCCTCGCTCACTTATTCAAGCAATGGTAGATTGCGTGAATCCACAGATTGGCGAAACAGTGTGCGACCCTGCGTGCGGTACAGGTGGTTTCTTGCTGACAGCTTACGATTATATGAAAGACCAGTCAGAGAATAAGGAAAAACGTGATTTTCTTCGCAATAGTGCATTGCACGGTGTAGATAATACGCCACTTGTTGTAACTCTCGCATCTATGAATCTGTATCTGCATGGAGTAGGTACAGACCGTAGCCCAATCGCTTGTGAAGATTCATTGGAAAAAGAGCCATCCACACTTGTGGATGTAATTCTTGCAAACCCACCTTTCGGTACACGCCCTGCTGGTTCGGTAGAAATTAATCGCCCCGACTTTTATGTAGAAACAAAGAATAACCAGCTGAACTTCCTTCAGCATATGATGCTTATGCTCAAAACTGGCGGTCGTGCTGCCGTTGTGCTTCCTGATAATGTATTGTTTGAAGCCGGTGCCGGTGAAACTATCCGCAAACGATTATTGCAGGACTTCAATCTGCATACCGTGCTGCGCCTGCCTACAGGCATTTTCTATGCACAAGGCGTAAAAGCCAATGTGCTGTTCTTTACAAAAGGGGAACCGACAAAGGATATTTGGTTCTATGATTATCGTACAGATGTAAAACATACGCTTGCAACAAATAAGTTGGAACGCCATCATTTGGACGACTTCGTAGCTTGTTACAATGCAGAAAACATCAATACTCGTGAAGAAACGTATAATGCAGAAACAAATCCACAAGGTCGTTGGCGTAAATATACGATAGATGAAATAACTTCGCGTGATAAAACCAGCCTTGACATCACTTGGATTAAACAAGGTGGAGAAGCGGATGACCGCTCATTGGCTGAATTGATGGCTGATATTAAAGATAAGAGCCAAACAATAAGCGGAGCCGTAGCGGAATTGGAAAAATTGCTTGCAAACATAGAAGAAGATTAAATATATGGAGAATAATATAGTCATACCGATAGAACAACAGTTTGGAGAAGTCATCGACATTATTCTTCAACATAAAAGTCGTGCAACAAAAGTTGTAAACGAGGAATTGCTTCTTACTGCATGGCATGTAGGTGGTTATGTTTCGGCTAAACTGAAAAGCGAAGAATGGGGAAGCAAAGTGGTAACTCAACTTTCCGAATATATCCGTTCTCAGCGTCCTGACTTAAAGGGATATAGTAAGAGAAGCATTTACAATATGGTAATGTTTTATGAGGAATACTCATCCGAAATATTCTACACAACAGTGCAAAAATATCTGAGTTTGGAATTTGTGCAGTCAGTGCCTGCACAAATTGAAACTACAACATTATTGCCTTCGCATGAAACCTCTATAATTGTGCAGTCAGTGCCTACACAATTTGTTCAGCCAATAATTGGACAAATGCCTAAAATATTGGAATTAACCACATTGACTAATCATATAGAGATACTTTGCCGATGCAAGAACTATGAAGAACGGCTGTTCTATATACTTTATGCCAACAAAGAGCATTTAGCAAGTCGTGAACTTCAACGATGCATCTCTAATCAAACATATACAGCACTATTGGGTAGTAAAAACAATATGTCTAAAGGTTTGCTTGAGATATATCCTAACGCACCTATAATGTTTAAGGATACGCTTTTTGTTGATTTTCTTGACCTTCCGAAAAAACATAGTGAATCCAAACTGAAGAAAGGTTTGGTAGAACACATGAAGCAGTTTATATTGGAATTGGGTAAAGATTTCCTTTTTGTAGAACAAGAATACAAATTGAAAGTCGGTGCATCTACCTATAAAGCAGACTTGCTTTTCTATCACCGTGGCTTACAGGCATTGGTGGCTGTAGAATTAAAGAAGACCAAGTTCCACCCAAAAGACCTTGGACAATTGGAGTTTTATTTGGAAGCACTTGACCGAGATGTAAAGCGTTCCAATGAAAATCCCTCTATAGGCATTATCTTGTGTCCTGAAGCAGACCGTGTGGTCGTCGAATATGCAATGAGTCGTAGCATGAGTCCTACGATGATTGCTGAGTACAAACGCATTCTTATACCACAAGAACGAATGCAAAAGCAACTTAATGAGTTTTGCAATTTATTTCTAACTAAAAAATAATAGTCATGGATACCAAGAAACTACGTCAAAAGATACTCGACCTTGCTATTCATGGCAAACTCGTACCGCAAGATTCCAACGATGAGCCTGCATCGTTGTTGCTTGAACGTATCCGTGTGGAAAAGGAACGATTGGTGAAGGAGGGTAAAATAAAGAAATCCAAATCTTCAAAAACTTCCGATACGCCCCATTATGAGAACGTGCCGTTTGAGGTGCCAGAAGGATGGTGTTGGTGCAAACTGGATGACTTGGCTTTTTATAAGAAAGGGCCTTTTGGCAGTAGTCTTACCAAATCGATGTTTGTGCCAGACTCTC
>JAZNEI010000051.1:0-13601 GCA_045588485.1 Bacteroidaceae bacterium
GCCCTTAAAATATAAATAAACATCCAATTTTTGCTCTATAAAAAACTTGACGATATAAATTTAAACAGCTTCTACTAATTTTCCTATGGCGCACCAATGAACAACCTTATGATTTTATGAAAAAGTGGGCTTGCTTTAGTAGTTATACTATAAATTTCAGCAAGAAGAAAACTGCAAGGATACACATACCTATGCTCACTTTCTTATACTTACCACTAAGCAGATTTATAAAAATATATGACAAGTGTCCAAGCAGAATACCATCAGAGATACTATAGCAAAGCGGCATAAACAATATACAGATAAATGCAGGGATAGACTCGGAGTAATCCGAGAAATTCACATTCAGCACCGAAGCCATCATCATCAATCCCACCAGCACAAGTACCGGAGTAGTAGCCGCAGCAGGAATTGCAAGGAACAGAGGAGACAAGAATAGTGCCAACAAGAAGAAGATACCCGTTGTAAACGCAGTAAGTCCGCTTCGTCCACCCTCATTGACACCGGCAGCACTCTCGACATATACAGCCACAGTACTTGTACCCATCATGGCACCAACAGCCGTAGACACCGAATCGACCACAAACACCTCTTTCAATCTTGGAATCTTACCATCCTTAACCATACCGGCACGCTCTGTGACACCAATCACAGTACCTATACAATCGAATAGGTCGACAAAAAGGAATGTAAATACAATTACAAGCATATCCTTAGTGAAGATATTGCTCCATTCAAACTGCATTAATATAGGTTCTATGCTGGGAGGTACACTTACAACACCATCAAACTGAGTCACACCAAGAGGAATACCCAGCAGAGTAGTAGCAAGAATACCGAACAACAATGCACCTTTTACATTCTTCACAAGCAAGATAGATGTAACAGCAATACCAATCACACCCAACAGAGCCGAGCCTGTAGTAATATCGCCAAGGCTGACAAGCGTTGCAGGATTATCTATAATAATATTTGCACTTTTCAGTCCGATAAAAGCAATATAAAGTCCTATACCGGCACTGATAGCCTTCTTCAATGTATCGGGCAAAACATCCACAATCTTCTCGCGCAGATTAGTTACCGTCAGCAAGATGAACAACAGTCCCTCGAGGAAAACCGCAGTGAGCGCAAACTGCCACGAATACCCCATCACTATACACACCGTATATGCAAAGAAAGCATTCAATCCCATACCGGGTGCAAGAGCCAACGGCAATTTTGCATAAAGTCCCATAAATATAGTAGAGACACCCGCCATTATCACAGTAGTGGTGAACAGCGCCCCCTTATCCATTCCCGTCTCGCTAAGGATATTGGGATTCACAGCTAGAATATAGGCCATAGTCAAGAAAGTGGTCAATCCTGCCATAACCTCTGTGCGTACAGTAGTCTCCTTAGGATTGAAACCGAACAGCTTTGTCAACATAAATTATTGTTTTTAGTATTTATTAGTTTTATTTCGGAAACTTATGCGGTCTATTTTGCGCTTTAGCGCAAAGATAGTTCAATACTGTTAGAAACACAACAGATTAAGAGATTAGTCAACAACAGATATATATAAAAAAAATTAGAACCTCATAGGGTCCTAACCAAAGTAGCGCCTACGGGAATCGAACCCGTGTTCCATGCGTGAGAGGCATGTGTCCTAGCCACTAGACGAAAGCGCCAAATATTATTATGTAAGAGTTTTCAGCCTTTACTGCTTTTGTAGCGCCTACGGGAATCGAACCTGTGTTCGTTACAAGACGATGAGTGAGAGGCGTGTGCCCTAGCACCATCTTTTTCCCATATTTGCTTTTTTGTAGCGCCTACGGGAATCGAACCCGTGTTCCATGCGTGAGAGGCATGTGTCCTAGCCACTAGACGAAAGCGCCAAATTTCTCTTGCAAAACAGTGGCGGAAGCTGGGGGATTCGAACCCCCGGTACGGTTACCCGTACGGCAGTTTAGCAAACTGCTGGTTTCAGCCACTCACCCAAACTTCCGTTGAAAAAGTGCTTCAACCCTTATTTTGCGTTGCAAAGGTAGTGTACTTTTTTCAATCCTGCAAATTTTAAAGCAATTATTTTTCAAGAAAATTCAATTTTCCTAAAAAAGCAGTTCAAACCTTAATAATTTGCTTGCGATATTAACACATTTAAAGTGAACCCCCAAAAGTCTTTTGTCTGATTTTTGAGGGTTCACCTCGAATTATATACTTTTTAAATATCGTACAATTTGATTACTTAACAGCCTTGAAACTCATATCAAGCCCCTTTACCGAGTGGGTAAGCGCACCTACCGAGATAAAATCAACACCACAAAGAGCATAGTCGCGCAGAGTGTCGAACGTAATACCTCCCGATGACTCGGTCTCGTAACGTCCTGCAACCATCTCAACAGCCTTACGTGTTACCTCGGGAGTAAAGTTATCGAACATTATACGCTGGACACCGCCAAGGTCGAGCACCTGCTGCAGTTCATCGAGGCTGCGCACCTCAATCTCAATCTTCAAGTCCTTACCTTTCTCCTTGCAATACTCCTGCGCACGCAAGATAGCCTTCTGTATTCCACCGGCAAAATCGACGTGATTATCCTTAAGAAGAATCATATCAAAAAGTCCTATACGATGGTTGGTACCACCGCCTATGCGTACAGCCTCTTTCTCCATTATACGCATTCCCGGGGTAGTTTTTCTTGTATCGAGCACACGTGTATTTGTTCCCTCGAGTTGACGCACATAACGACGTGTCATTGTAGCAATACCACTCATACGCTGCATTACATTCAGCATAAGACGCTCGGTCTGCAACAGCGAACGGACGCTTCCGGTTACATACATCGCTATATCGCCTTTCTTTACTTCGGCACCATCTTCGATTAGCACCTCGACCTGCAGAGTCGAGTCGAAACGATGAAAAATGCGCAGAGCCATATCAACACCGGCAAGAACACCATCCTCCTTTATAAGAAGCATATTCTTACCCATCGCATCGGCAGGGATGGAAGATAGAGTCGTGTGGTCACCATCACCGATATCCTCGGCAAACGACAAGTCGATAAGTCTTTCAATAAGTTCGTCCTTAATATCCATAATTATAATTATTAAAATTATCTGATTTGTCTGCGAAGATATATAAATATGAGCACCGAAGCAAACACAATCACACTTTTTTCCTATCTTCGCATCACAAATAAAAGCGACATCGAATATGAGAATTACCCTTTTAGTTGTCGGGCGCACAGTAGACAATAATATAACAGCAGGAATAGCCGATTATGTAAAACGGCTGAGTCACTTTACACAATTTGACATCGAAGTAATCCCCGAACTCAAGAACGCACGCAAGCTAAGCGAAGCACAGCAAAAAGAGCAAGAAGGCGACCTTATCCTGAAGTCACTTGAATCGGGCGACCACATTGTACTTCTCGACGAGGGAGGCAAAGAGTTCCGCAGTACCGAGTTTGCTTCTTGGATAGAGCACAAACAGAACATCTCGACTCGCCGTCTGGTTTTTGTCGTCGGAGGGCCTTACGGATTCTCTCCAAAAGTATATTCGGCTGCAAACGAAAAGCTGTCGCTCTCGCGTATGACCTTCTCGCACCAGATGATACGTCTGCTTTTTGTCGAGCAGCTCTACCGCGCCTACACCATTATCAACCATCTACCCTACCACCATGAATAAAGCAATCGTCACACTGTTTGCCTTGATGCTTATAGGTATAGAGGCTGTTGCACAGGACACTCTTCGCGTTATGAGCTACAACATAAGAAACTGCCGAGGATTGGACAATATCCTTGACATACAACGTACAGCCGACATCATAAAGAAGAGCAACGCCGATATAATAGCAATTCAGGAGGTTGACAGCGTTACGCGACGCAGCAGAGGGATATTCATCGCCGACACACTTGCCACGCTGTGCAATATGCAAGCCCACTTCTCCTCGGCTATAAGGTACGATGGAGGAAAATATGGATTGGCCATTCTAAGCAAAGAGAGTCCCATAGGAGTGCAACGTTTAGCTCTTCCCGGTCGCGAGGAGAGACGCACACTGCTTATTGCCGAGTACAAAAGTCTGTTTTTTGCCTGCACACATCTGTCACTGAACGAAGAGGACCGCCTCGCCTCGCTTGCCATAATCGACAGCATTGCAAAAACCGCCAATAAACCATTCATCATGGCCGGCGACCTTAACGACAATCCAAAGTCGCAGTTCATCAAGAGAATGTTTACAAACTGGGATATCATATCCCCGATAGAACAGCCCACTTTCCCAGCCGATGCCCCAAATGTCACTATAGACTACATTGCGACATTACACAGCAAAGCTCAAAAAATAAGGAAAATTTCGGGCAAGGTAATAGAGGCACCGACCGTTTCGGACCACTGCCCCATTCTTGTAACCATTATAACAGATTAAAAAGCCTTACTCCTCTTCGGGCATAGGAACATATTGGAAACAGCCGGCATCGGCGAGAGAATCGGGACGTTCGACACCATCAAGGTCGTATTTCACCGCAGCCGAATACACCTTTGAAGCCACTCTACGCGCCGACGCGCTATCACTCAAATGAAAATCATACATAAACACCGAGTGGTCGACAAGCCTGAAATGTTCGGCACCGAAAGGCGATTTTTCCTTATCGTCGAACACATTGCCGACAAAGCAGCTGTCGCCATCGTTAACTGTATTCAGAAGCGACGATACAAAAAGATAGTTACGACAATTGGGCACACTATCGCCTAAATCGGGCAGATATCCCACAATTTCATCTTCACGCGAGCCTTCAATGATACAGTTAGCAAACAGAGCCTCGCGCAATGGAGCCGGGCGGCCGTCGATAGAGTTATGCAGAGCAAGAGCCACGTCGCGCTGCTTCCATACATAGAAATTGGCAATTGTACAATGAATGAAACGCACATTTCCACCTACCACCTTTACACAGTTCCCACGTGCATTTGCCAAGAGCGAGTTTGTCACATCCACACGTGCCATGGTAGTCTCAAGAGCATTCCCATCGAAGTTCTCAATCCTCGACGATTCAATGGTCAGACGTTGTAAAAGGCTGTCGCCCTCTACCACCCTTATACCATACTCTGCACTATGAATATCGCAATGAGTAAAGACATTAGCATTACTTGTGGAATCGATGGTTATTCCGCCCCACTGCCCGGGGATACGGTCGTACGGCAGATAGCTGAACATATAATCGGTGCGGTCACCTCGAAAGAGTATCGGCTGCTTGCGAGTACCTTCGGCTCTCACCGTTCCGCGAACAATCATCTGTGCATCCTTGTGAAAATAGAGTGTTGCCCCCGGTTCAATTGTAAGCGTGGCCCCCTGAGCGACAACAATACTATCGTACACGATATAATGCCCTGCAGCAATCTTAGCATCTTCGTTATACAGCGCCCCACGCAAGAACTCAACATCCCTGCCGTATGCCAGTAGAGTAACATACTGCTGCACACCACTTTCAAGAGTAAACTGCAACGAATCGCTAATAATAAGAGGTACATCGGCCCCGTTGCGTTCGAGTGTAGCCTCGACAAACAGATACAGACTATCCTTTTTACGAATCTCAATATCGCGCACCACATCGGCAAACTGCCCGTCTACATTTATTCTGAAGCCCGACGTACCATCCACCAATCGCACACTGCTCAGTCGTAGCGACGAGCTGTTACGATTATACACCTTCATCGATGCCGTCGGCGAACCTATATCGGTAAAAAGAGTATCGAACAGAATTGTATCGCACGAGAACTCGAGCCTCAGCGACGGATTAGAGGAAAAATCGGCCTCCTCGCTACAAGCAGCAAGGAGAACCGATAGCATAAATGAGTATAATATCTTTTTCATTACAATCTTCGTATATATTCGCTTTTTTACACTACTATAACGAAGAAACTGAAAATTTATTATTTCGCAGGCACATTTTCGAGGATAGCAAGCAGATGCTGCCAGAAACGCTCGGTTGATGGGATATTGAGTTTCTCATCGGGCGAGTGAACACCGCGCATTGTAGGACCGAAAGATATCATATCCAAATGGGGAGCTTTCTCGAGGAAGAGTCCGCACTCGAGTCCGGCGTGTATAGCCTTTATCTTTGCCTCACCGCCAAACAGACGTGTATACTGCTCGCATGCCACCTTCATTATCTCAGAATTCATATTAGGCTTCCAACCTGGATAGTGTCCCTTTGTCGTAACAGTAGCTCCGGCAAGCTCAAATGCCATGCGTACAGAATCGGACACATTGTCACGTGCCGACTCGATAGAGCTTCTTTGGCTTGTAGTTACTGTAATTGTACCATTATTCACTCGGCGAACCGATGCAAGATTGCTCGATGTCTCAACAAGACCCGGTACATCCTGACTCATTGCAAACACACCGTTGAACACTGCGTGCAGCGATTGCAACAATCCTTTTGTAGTTTTAGAATCTATTGCACGATTAACAGGCTCGGTGCTCTGGAGCACAAATTTCATATCGGGCTCGGTTACGCTATATTCATCCTGCACTTCGGCTGCAAAAACATTAAAATCGACACGCACGCTCTCTTTATCCTCAGACTGTACTGCAAATACAGCCCATGCGTCGCGAGGAATGGCATTATGCAGACTGCCACCATCAATATCGCATAGATAGAACTCATATTTATCGGCTACACGACACAAGAAACGATTGAGCAGCTTATTGGCATTTGCACGTCCTTTGTTTATATCATCACCCGAGTGACCACCCGTCAGTTGCGAAATCTCGGCTTTCATAAAGAAGAGGTCACCTGCTATAGGCTCGTATATGTAACGAAAATCGGCATAATTGCAGACACCACCGGCACAACCGATGAATATCTCGCCCTCATCCTCCGAGTCGAGGTTAATGAGAATATCACCCTGCAACAGATTTGCATCAAGTGCCATAGCACCGGTCAATCCGGTCTCCTCGTCTATTGTAAAGAGGCAGTTAATGGGACCATGCTTAATAGTATTATCGGCAAGAACAGCCATTCCTGCAGCTACACCTATACCATTATCGGCTCCAAGGGTCGTTCCGTCTGCACGCAGCCACTCACCATCGACAATCAATTTTATTGGATCTTTAGAAAAATCGTGCTCGACATCCTTGCGTTTGTCACACACCATATCCATATGTCCCTGCAAGATAATCGTTTTTCTATCCTCGTATCCCGGGGTAGCAGGTTTCTTAATGAGCACGTTACCCACCTCATCGGCAATAGTTTCAAGACCCAATCCCTTACCAAACTCCTGCAAAAAACGAGAAATCTGCTCCTCATGCTTCGATGCGTGAGGAATTTCACAAATCTGTGCAAAATAGTCGAAAACCATTTGCGGTTTCAAATTCAATTTTTCCATAATCTGTATATATTATGCATTGTTAATATTTATTAACTCGCCGCCATTCTTTGTGAAATTCTATTAAAAAAGACAGATAAAAGCATCAATTAATGTTTTTTGTCGACCTTAATAGACAAAATGGCAGATAAAAGTAGTATCTTTGCAAAGATATTCAAACTGCGCGATTGAAGAATAAAAAAACGATTTATTTTTCGTTAATCGCTATTTAAGAGTAAAAATGTTTAAGACACTACTTTTAACAACAATAATAATAGCAATAAGTATTGCTTTATTATCCATAACAATAATTTTAAAAAAGAACGGCCGTTTCCCGAACACCCATGTCAGCGGAAACAAAGGTCTACGCAAAAGAGGGATAAAATGCGCCCAATCGCAAGACCGCGATGCACGTCGTCCCAACCCTATGGCCGTCTCGGAGAGCAGCAAAACAAAGAAACAATAACAAATAGAAACTATGAAAAGATTTAAATTCACAGCGATTGCAGCGGCAACCGCAACAATTCTTCTCTTTGCTCAGTGCGCTAACAACCAGACAAGCCAGGCAGTTCCTGCGGCAGCTCCTGCAGTTACAGCAGAAGGAAGTATAAAAGTTGCTTACGTCGACATTGATTCACTTCTTAACAACTACAAGTTCTCGGTAAAATTGCGTAACGACATGCTTCGCAAAAGCGAGAATATGCGTATGACCCTAAGCGAAAAGGGAAAAGCCATTCAAGCCGACATGGAGGATTTCCAGCGCAAAGTAGAGAACAACGTGTATGCAACACGTCAGCGTGCCGAGGAGGAGCAGGCACGTATCTTAAAGAGCCAGGAGGAGTTTGCACGCCTCGAGCAGCGCCTTGTAAATGAGCTTTCGGCCGAGGAGCAGAAGAACAACCTTACACTACGCGACTCGATAAACAATTTCCTTAGCGAGTACAACGAGACACACGGATACGACCTTATCCTCAGCAAGATGGCCGACAACATCCTATTGGGTAACAAGTCGCTCGACATCACCAAAGAGGTTATCGACGGTCTTAACAGCCGCTACAAAGAGGAGGCAAAGTAATTATTTAGAAATTTAAAACAGTTTCCAAACTGCTTCTTAAAATCCAAATAATATTTATATTGTTTATATAGGGTGTGCTCATTTCGTGGACACACCCTATCATTTTTATAAACACTTTAGAAATAAGGAACAATGGAAAAATTTAGTGAAATAATATCAGGCGAGAAGCTCGTACTTGTAGATTTCTTTGCACAATGGTGCGGCCCATGCAAAACAATGGTCCCCGTGCTGGAAACACTCAAGCAGCAGTTGGGTGACAACATCCGCATTATAAAGATAGACATAGACAAGAACAGCACATTAGCCGACACATACGGTATACGCTCTGTCCCCACCTTCATACTGTTTAAAGGAGGCAATATCCTGTGGCGTGCAAGCGGAGCACACCCTCTGCAAGAGCTAAAAGAGATTATTTCAAAACACTCTTAACGAATAGGAGCCCAACCTCCACCGGGTACATTGCTCTCGCCATAACCTTCATTATCAAAATGATGAGGAGGTGGAAGTGGCATAGGACGACCGCTATTATCACCATTGGCACCACCGAAAGGAGGGGGAGGTGGCATAGGACGACCGCCATTATCGCCATTGACACCACCGAAAGGAGGTGGAGGAGGCATAGGACGACCGCCATTATCACCATTGGCACCACCGAAAGGAGGGGGAGGTGGCATAGGACGACCGCCATTATCGCCGGCAGCCAATTTATCAATAAAGCTGACCGAACCATTAGCCGAAACAAGAGCCATTAACTTCTCTTGCACCCACGAAGCAATGCTCTTTCCCGTCACAGTACCCCCTTCGAAAAGGCCGTTGCCCAAATTACGGGCACCAGTCACTGTATCACACATAACCACAGAGTAGCTTTCCCCAAGAGCGATAGCGGGACTCGAGAAGGTAACGGCACCACCAACAAGAGTGCGAGGCAACATATAGGCATTTATAACAGCACCCTCGGCATTGCACAATGCAACATACCGACCACGTACAAGTTCAATACCCGTACAAGCAACAAGAGGCTGTGTCGTTGCATTTGAACGCGGGAGTGTAGGCGATGGACCCATGCTGCCACCAATGGCAATAAGAGTTCCACCTGTTATGTCGAAACGAGAATCACCATCGGTATCTACCCCTTGTTCGGGAGCATGAGTACCATTTGCAATCACTGTTCCCCCTTTTATACTGAGTTTTGCGTTTGCATCTATACCATCATTGGCTACAGAATAGGCAAAAATACGTCCACCCTCTATAATCAAATCATCACCTGCGTTAATAGCATCGTCAAAAGCAAAAATATTCATCGCCACATTGCCGCCGAGTATCATGCGCCCTTTAGCTTCAAGACCCTCACAACGCTCACCCTTGCCAAACACACGTATATCTATCACTCCACCCTTTATAAGCATTGAGCTATCACACTTTACACCTTTTGCCGATGAGTGTGCCTCGGTCTCTAAAGGATGCTGTATATCATCGCCGGTATTTTTTATCGAGAGCAGACCGCCATCAATCTGCATCATTCCGTCGCAATTGATACATTTTCCACCCGTTGCACTATTATCGAGTACCACACAGGCTTTGTTTATGTAAGTGTGTGTACCACTCTTAAGGCACGATGCCGAAGTATAATCGGCCTTCTTAGGAGAAAAGACAGCATCACCGCTTGTCGAGATATTAATCCCCCCATCCATAAGATATATTGCCCCTTTGGAGTTTACTCCACGTGCAGCAGCACCCGATGTCTTAATCTCGATATTACCACCGTAGAGGTAGAAATTACGTGCTTGCACTCCATCGCCTTTCTCTTGCGAGCAGTCGATATTTATACCGCCACCGAGCACCACCATATTACCACGTTTCGACTTAAAGGCATCGCGAGCACCGGAAACAGCAATGTTACCTCCGGCAACCACAATCCCACTATCTGCAACAATGGCATCTACTTTGGCAGCCTCGACCGCAAAATTCATATCATCGAAAAACATCTTACCCGAACAGTGGATGGCACTCATTCTTCCACCCTTCACAGCAAGGTTACCGCCCAAGAGCATCACATTGCCATCGACACGTATGGCTGCCGAGTTTTTTGCCACATACTCATCATCACTCTTGCAGACATCCAACACATAGTTTGCTCCTTTGCCCACTCCACGCAAATACACCCCCTTAGGCGCAACCACAGTAATAGCATTCTTTGATTCTGCAAACAGAGCCAACGAGTTCAAAGACAGAAGTATAGGAGAATTTGAGGTAAGGCGCAACGAACCATTACGAGTAGCACCTTTAAGCAATACCTCTACCCCGTCGACATTATTGTATATATCAACATCGGCCCCTTTGACAGCAACAGCAACACCCTGTGGTAAATCAGAGAGCAAAACAGTATCTCCCTTATACTCAACCTCTACGAGTGTAGGAAAAGCATCAGCATCAAATTTCACACTATCAGGAATTGTCGGTGTCGATGTAGGAATATCAGGAACGAATGCAACTATATCTTTTTTACTGCCACTGTTACAAGCAGCAAGTATACACAGAAATGCAAAGATTAATATTTTATACAGACGCATTTTTATTTATTTTTTGGGACAAGCGCAAATATACAATCTTTTTTATAAACAGCGCAAATTTGTAAAGAAAAATCAAAAAAAAGACCTCGCGAGTATCACTACTGACGAGGCCGAAAGGTTTTGTTAGGTTTAAACTTTACACTTAATTACTATAACTTAAAGAGTATTTTCGTTTCGTTATTAAATAATCAAGATTATATTACAATTATATAAGTACACTATTTCTTTGCATAGAACTTATGAGGAGCAATCATATTCTCGGGACGCAGAAGCTCGTCGAGTTCCTCTTTTGTAAGAAGTTTCTCTTCGAGGACAAGGTCGTACACACTGCGATTCTCCTTAAGTGCTCTCTTGGCAATCTTAGCCGAATTTTCATATCCCAATGTAGGATTAAGAGCAGTAACAATACCTATGCTGCCCATTACCAATTCGCGGCAATGTCCCTCGTTGGCTGTGATACCATCGACACAAAGAGTCCTTAGGCGAGCCATACCCTTTAGCAGCATTCTTATAGACGATAATATGGTGTGAACAAGCACAGGCTCCATCACATTCAACTGCAACTGACCTGCCTCGGCTGCAAAGGTTACAGTAAGGTCGTTACCAATTACGCGGAAACAAATCTGGTTCACCACCTCGGGGATTACAGGGTTAACCTTTCCCGGCATAATACTTGAACCCGGCTGCATAGGAGGCAGATTAATCTCGTTAAGACCGCAACGAGGACCACTCGACAATAGACGCAGGTCGTTACATATCTTCGACAATTTAACAGCCATACGTTTAAGAACCGACGAGTACATTACCGATGAACCGGCATCGGGAGTAGCCTCAACAAGATTGCCGGCAAGAACAAAGTCACGACCTGTCACATCGGCAAGAGCCTTTACACAGGCTTTTGCATATCCCGGTTCGGTGTTGATACCTGTACCGATGGCAGTAGCACCCATATTTACCTCGAGGAACAATTTTGCAGCCTCGTTAAGACGTGCAATTTCCTCTTCCAATGTAACAGCAAACGCCTCGAATTCCTGTCCAAGAGTCATAGGCACAGCATCCTGCAACTGAGTACGACCCATCTTAAGAATACCGTCAAACTCCTTACCTTTTGCGCGGAACGAAGCTACGAGCTTTGCGAGTTCGGCTACAAGGTCGTCGTTATGATAAATGAAACACAGTTTGAACGATGTAGGATAAGCATCGTTTGTCGACTGCGAAAGGTTTACATGGTCGTTAGGATGGCAATACTGGTATTCACCTTTCTCGTGTCCCAAAATTTCAAGGGCACGATTGGCCACCACCTCATTTATATTCATATTGGTAGATGTACCCGCGCCACCTTGAATAAGGTCAACGGGGAACTGGTCGACCAGCGCACCGCCGATAATCTCTTCACAAGCAGCCTTAATGGCATTACCAATTGTAGCATCCAGTGTACCAAGCTCCATATTAGCATGAGCAGCGGCCCATTTTACCTGTGCCAACGCCTTTACATAATAAGGGTGATCGCTTATAGTGATACCGCTTATCTCGTGAAAATTCTCAATGGCTCGCAAAGTTTGCACACCATAATAAGCATCAGCGGGAACTTGAATCTCGCCTAATGAATCGTGTTCAAGACGTGTCTTCATTTTCAGTCAGTTTTTAAAGTCCTATAATTTAGTTTCACTTTGTTATTCAAAGTAGCGAAACAGTGCCAAAGTGATACAGATGCCAACTCTTTCGCTATGGCTAATATAAGCATTAAAACAACACGACAAGCAAAAAAAAGGATTTTTATTTCGTTTTTTCGTTTTTTTGCAGAAAAACCGATTCCAAGCACCTCTGTCCGCGATTGCAGACAAGTAAAAGCTGCGTCAAAAATAAACTGAGAGACAATTTCGGCACACTTTCCAAAAGGAGAAGAAACAGTTCAAGCGCTGACATTTTGAAAAACATCAGCGCTTGAACTTAACTTTATATAAAGTAGGATTACTTGCTCAGCATCTCGTGCATAGAGGCTGCTGCCTTACGTCCGTCGCCCATTGCAAGAATGACAGTAGCACCACCGCGTACAATGTCGCCACCGGCGAATATTGTAGGAATTGACGACTGCATCTTCTCGTTAACAGCAATGGTATTCTTACGTCCGAGTTCAAGACCCTCTACCGATGTGGGAACAAGAGGATTGGGCGAAACACCCACACTCACCACCGCCATATCAATATCAATAGTCTCGATGGCACCCTCGACAGGAACAGGTGAACGGCGGCCCGAAGCATCAGGCTCACCAAGCTCCATCTTTTGCAATACAATTTGCTTTACACAACCCTTCTCATCGGCAATATACTCGATGGGATTATGCAGAGTAAGGAACTCTACGCCCTCTTCTTTTGCGTGCTTAACCTCTTCGAGACGGGCAGGCATCTCAGCCTCGCTGCGACGATATATTATCATCGCCTTTTCGGCACCCAGACGAAGCGCTGTGCGCACCGAGTCCATGGCAGTGTTACCACCACCTACTACAGCCACACGCTTGCCTATGTGCATAGGAGTATCGCTGTCGGGATTAGATGCGTCCATCAGATTCACACGGGTGAGATACTCGTTCGAAGAGAGAATGTTTATCGAGTTC